>JAZPYL010000063.1:0-57139 GCA_045544175.1 Acutalibacteraceae bacterium
CGCGAAAATGCCCGACGAAGTCGGAGCATTTTCCAAATGTGTGGCACAGCCACACATTTGACCTGTGCTCTGCTTCGCAGGCACAGGTGCGGCTCGCCGCCGCCCCTCTACCGCCACCTGAAAGCAAAATCACAACCTCCCCTCCACAAAGCCAAGAACCACATACCTATAAAGCACCGCATAACCGGTTGTCTTGCGACCTGCCACGGTCGCACCCTGAGGGAAAGTAGCCAATAGCAGTGCCTTAGTGAAAGGCAGAGCTTTTCGCCAAAGCATACCCAAAGGAACAGCACTCTTTTTTCCCGACTAAAAAAGAAGGGCATTTTGTTTCCTTTGGTGCTCGTCTGAGCCAAAGGAAAAGCCCGAGCGGCTCGAGCGGAGTAGAACTTGAAAGAGACATCCGTATAAATATCAAAAGAACCACCTTCAAGTTAATATTAAAAGCCCTAAGATTCTTCGCAAAGCTCAGAATGACAAAGGCAACTTTCCCGATACGTCAGAAAAGACGGACCTTTATAATTAATACCGAAATATCTTTTACGCACACGGACACGGCACGCCGTGTCCCTACGAAATACAATCGACGGATTTCCCCGTCACAACCCTATCCCTCTGCGGAAAAGTGCAAAAAAAAGAAAGGCCGCGGAAAACCCGCGACCTTATAATATTCATTTAACGACCCAACGGGGCGGCTATAACCTACCCTTCACTGCTCCCGTCGGGCGCAATTCTGCATTCTGCACTCTGCATTTTGCATTCAGAAAGCCGTCAGGCTTTACGGTTTCTTAATCTTATTAAGCTGAGCGTTAAGTCCTAAAAGCTGTTCTTTTGTCATTTTAAGACCTGTCATACCGAGAAGTGATGTAAGTCTTATAACGGTGAAGCCACCCATCATCTGCATCATTCCTTCATTCATTTCAAAGCCTGCAGCTGATGCACCTTCGCCGATACCTGCCTGAGACATCATACCCATAAACAGTGCTTTGCCTTCTTCGGCACGGAGAACATCGCTCATTTTATCATTAAGTGAAAGATATCCCTCTACCTCAGTAATATCGAACCAGTTAAGGATTGCACCCTTTTCCTTAAGTCTGTAGCTTTCGTTGAAGGTGTCAACCTTTCTTATGGTGCTTTCGTCAGTGAAGGTGCCGGCTTTTGCAATAAGGTGTGTTTCGCCGACATTGGGAACCTCAAAGTAGAAGAACTTGTCTGCCTTCTTCTTTTCAAAGCTTTTTCCGTTTACGAAAAGCTCAACCTCGGGAAGATTTGAGTAAACAGTTACCTTAGTAACATCTTCCACTCTGTCAATATATCTCTTGCCGCAAAGGTGTACAAAGGGATCATCAGAAAGCCATGCCTTATATGCATAGAAGGAGTCCTTCTTATACTTTCTGTCAAAGGTGATAAGACCCTTGTGATTCTGTCCGTTTTCGCCGCCTTCGTTTCTTGCGTCAGCACCGAAGTCAAACATATTCCATACGTGAGTTGCCCAGATATAAGGTCTTTCGGAAATCTGCTTGATAAGCTCTTCGTGATAATATGCCTGATACTCTTCTGTGTAATCGCCCTGAGTGGGGTTTGAGGTGTGCCAGTTAAGAGCTTCACAGCCGTATTCACTGATACCGATAGGAATTTCGGGATAAGTCTTATGGAAGTTATCAAACCAAGGACCGTTCATTGATGTTTCCCCGCCGTACCAGCCGAAGTAGTGGTTGTATGAAACTACATCGGGAATCTGAACATAGGGGTCATTGATATCACACATTGAAACGCAGGCAATTGTTGTAAGTCGTGTTTTGTCCATTTCGTGACAGAGATCATTGAGAATTCTGTGATTTTCAAGCAAATCCTCATCAGAGCCGTTCATTGTGATTTCATTTGAAAGTCCCCATACAACAATTGAAGGGTGATTATAATTTTGTGCAATCAGCTCTTTCATCTGACTTACGGTGTTTGCTCTTGCCTCAGGAATATGCTTTGAAATATAGGGGATTTCCGCCCAGATTACAAGGCCCTTCTCATCGCAGAGGTCATAGAAATACTGATCCTGCTGATAGTGAGCAAGACGGATTGTTGTTGCACCCATTTCGCAGATAAGCTCGATGTCCTCTCTGTGATGCTCGGGAAGAAGTGCGTTGCCGAAGCCCCATCTGTCCTGATGTCTTGACACACCTCTTAAGGGATACTCCTCACCGTTGAGAATGAAGCCCTTATTTGCATCGATTTCAAAGCTGCGGCAACCGAATCTTACCTTTATATTGTCGATTGTCTTGCCGTCTTCAATAAGAAGAGTTTCAAGAGTATAAAGATAGGGATTCTTTCTGCCCTGCCAGAGATTTGCGTTTTCAATAGTAATAATTGTCTTTTCATCAATAGCTGTCTCAGCCTCTGCAACAACCTTGCCGTCAGCATCTTTGATTGAATAGGAGATATTCTGTGAAGCCTTGCCGTTTGTGATGAATGCTTCAATTTCAACCCTTGCATCCTTACCGTCGATAACAGGTGTAACGGTAACACCTGAGGCACCGTAATAGTCAAGATCAAAGTGGCTCTTTGAAGCAGCAATAAGATTAACGTCACGGTAAAGACCGCCGTAGAAGGTAAAGTCTGCCATCTGAGGATAAACAGCTACACCGTCGGGATTAGCAACAGTAACAACTACCAACGTGTTTTCTCCGAGCTTTTCTGTAATATCAACTCTGAAGGTACTGTAGCCGCCTTCGTGGTGAGCGAGCTTCTTGCCGCCTACATAAACGTCTGCAATTGAGTTTGCGCCCTTGAATTCAAGGTAATAGCACTCTGCTTCGGGGAATTCAGACTTGCTGAGCACCTTAGCATAACAGCAGGTGCCTCTGTAATAGTCATTGTCGCCGTCCTGACCGTCAATAGCATTCCATGAATGAGGAAGATTTACAAAATCCCAATCGGCAGGTATAGCGTCAACAGCGCCGCTGCCCTTTCTGAATGACCATTTTCTGTTAATATTAATAATTTCTCGCATAAAATTTCTCCTATGATATTCTTTTAATGTATTATAGTCATGCCGACGGAGGTTTAATCCGTCGGCTGCCATTTATCAAATGTCTGATGCTTCGTTTTCATGCTTGATTCTGAGTGTTTCGACATTAGCGTCAACAACCTTTTTCTTAAGGGGATACCAGAACCAGAGAATGAGTGCAAGAAGGATAAAGCCTACAGTGGGAACAAGAGTAGAGATGTTAAAAATACCTTCTCTTACTGCGTCTGTCTGACCGAGGCCCTGCTGTGCTGCAAGCTCGTTATAGCCAATCATTGTAAGGAGAGCACCGGAAAGACCTGATGAAGCCGCCTGACCGAGCTTTCTTGCAAAAGAGTAAAGAGCATAGACAGAACCGTCTTCACGAATTCCGTTCTTAATTTCCGAATAGTCGATAACATCGGTAATAAGTGCCCATGAAACCATTGAGAATACTCCGAGGCCGAGCCAGGCAATTGCCTGAAATCCAACATAAACCCAGATGCTCTGCGGACGGACAAGGAAAAGCACAAAGGAACCTACGCCTGCAAAAATATTAGAAACAACACTGATTTCCGCCTTGCCGAATCGCTTAACAAGAGGCTTTGCAACAACAGCGGCAATCATCATGCCGGCGCCCATAGCAAGAGTAGCAATACCCTGCTTTGAGCCGTCGCCGTAATAGTCGGGGAATACATAGTTTACCATCTGCTGCATTGTAAGCTGTGCAAGAAGCATAACAATTGATGCTGCAACAATTGAAATAAGAGCACGGTTTTTGACTGCATTCTTAAGCATAACAAAAACATTATTGCTTTGCTGTGCTTCTGTTGAAGCGACCGACTTGACTCTTTCGGTAGTAAGCTTGAAGCAAAGAAGATAGCAGAGAACGGCAAGAACTGAGAACACACCGGCAATCAGGGTAAACTTACTGCCGTTCATTACACTTACCGTAAGTGCTTCACCGGTAGCCTCATCAAAGAGAGCATTACCTGCTTCGTCAAGCTTAGGAATGTTATCGTAAACTACCATGGGGATACCTACGGATACAAATGCACCTGCAAGCATACCGCCCATTGTACGGAAGGTTGAAAGAGACTGTCTGTCACCGGGGTCATTTGAAATAGCCGATGCCATTGAACCGTAGGGAATGTTGATTGATGTGTAGAAGACTGAGCCCCAAAGAATATATGTCACAAAGAGATATACAATCTTAAAGGTCATTGACATATCGGCAAGGGAGCTTTGATAAATAAGGAATGATGCGATAGCAACAGGGCCACACATACGAAGAATCCAAGGCTTGAACTTGCCGTTCTTCGTGTATTTGCTTCTGTCACAGATTCTGCCCATAGCAACATCGGTAAAGGCATCAACAAAACGCGCTACCATCATCACTATGCCGACAACAGCGGCTTCAACGCCCATAACGTCGGTGTAAAACTTGAGCAAAAAGCTTGAAGAGAGGATAAATGTAAAGTCGTTTCCGAAGTCACCGAACATATATCCCAGTTTGTCTTTTATGCCAAAGGGTTTGATTTCTTTTGTCATATAGTTTTTCTTCCTTTCTCCTGAAAAATGCCTTAGGGTAAAGACATTTTAATTAGTGTAGCCATTATACCAAAAATGCACATAAAAATCTATAACAAAACATAATAATTTTGGTTAAATTTATTGTGTTTACACTTTCGCAACAATGCTAAAACAATAAAAGAATGTTTTACTTGCCCTAACCTTCAAAAATTCTCTCAATGTTTATATTACGGCTGTTGCTGTATAAAAGGATATAAATAAAACAGATTGCCGTTGTATACATTTCAGGCAATCTGCTTTTTATTTATATTACTGACAGAATTTCACGAATCTTTCAAAGGCCGCCATACCCTTTTCGTCTCTCTTGTAAACACCTGCGTGCTCGAGACACTTTGTGAAGACCTTTCCGACCTCAGCTTTTATGATAGTGTCAATATTTTCCTCTGTAAAAGCATATTTATCTTTAAAGGAGTTCACCCATTCGCTGTGCTTTTCAATCTGTTCATCGGAAGCAATATCCTTACCTTCAAGAATAAATTCCTGAACCTTTTTAAGCTCAGCCTTGAGTCTTGAGGGAAGAACTGCAAGTCCCATAACCTCAATAAGACCGATGTTTTCCTTTTTGATGTTGTGTAATTCCTTATGGGGATGATATACACCGTCGGGATGCTCTTCGGTGGTTATGTTGTTTCTGAGAACAAGGTCGATTTCGTACTTGTCCCCTCTTTTTCTTGCAATGGGAGTGATTGTATTGTGAGGTGTGCCCTCAGTTTCTGCGAAAACGAATGCATCTTCATCAGTATAGCCCTTCCACTTTTCAAGAATTTCTGCAGACAAGGCAACTATTCTTTCTGTATCCTCACCGCTTATTCTTATAACAGACATAGGCCACTTGACGATACCTACCTGCAAATCCTCATAGCCCTTGAAGGTAAAGGTCTTTTCTACGGGAGCCTTTGCCATTGCGAATTCGTAATTACCGCCCTGGAAATGCTCATGTGAAAGAATCGAACCGCCTACAATAGGAAGGTCAGCATTGGAGCCCACAAAGTAATGAGGGAAGAGCTTTACAAAATCAAAGAGCTTTTTGAATGCCTTCTCATCAATCTTCATAGGCACGTGCTTGCCGTTGAGGACAATGCAGTGCTCGTTATAATAAACATAGGGAGAATACTGGAAGCCCCAGTTCTCGCCGTCAATTTCAATGGGAATAATTCTGTGGTTCTGTCTTGCGGGGTGATTGATTCTTCCTGCATAGCCTTCATTCTCAATACAGAGCTGGCACTTGGGATAAGCACTCTGCTTTGCATTTCTTGCCGCAGCAATAGCCTTGGGGTCCTTTTCAGGCTTTGAAAGATTGATTGTAATATCAATTTCACCGTACTCGCTGTCAGTTTTCCACTTCATATCCTTGACAACTCTGTAGGTTCTTATGTAGTCCGTATCTCTGCTGAGCTTATAATAATAATCTGTCGCCATTTCGGGAGATACTTCGTAAAGTGCATCAAAATTGGAGATAACCTCACTGGGTCTGGGCACAAGAGCACTCATTACCTTTGTATCGAAAAGGTCGCGGCTTGTTATGTCGTCCTCGATAAAACCTTTTTCTACAGCGTATGAAAGAATATCGCTGAGAATTTCTTCAAGGCTTTCCCACTGTGAATTTTCGCTTTCCTCGTATTCGTCAAGACGAAGAATTTCAAGAATTCTGTTGACGGTATAAGCCTTATCCTCTTCTTCGATAAGACCTGTATCAATACCGTAGGAAACTAATTTTGTAATGCTTTCGTATATCATATTTACCACCTCGCATTTATTACATATATAATACACTATTTATGCCTTAAAAATCAATATAAACCTAAAAAACCGGGGACATTTTTTCTTCGGACGAATAAACTGATAATGATAACTTTTAAGGAGGAACTGTCTATGTCCCTGATAACAAGCTCCTTTATGGGTGCTAACTCACCCTTAGGCTTCTGTTCATTTTTTGAAGAAATCTACAACCCATATAAAAACCACCATCCCTACATTATAAAAGGCGGTCCCGGTACAGGCAAATCAACCCTTATGAAAAAGGTTGCCCGCACAGCTATAGAAAAAGGCTACGACACAGAGCTTATTTACTGCTCCTCGGACCCGAAAAGCCTTGACGGAATAATAGTGAAAGACCTTAATGTTTCCGTTATCGACGGCACCTCTCCCCACGTCCTTGAGCCGAAATTCCCCGGTGCTGTTGAAAATATAGTCAATACGGGTGAATTCTGGGATAAGAAAAAGCTCAGTGAAAAGAGCGACAGAATACGCTCCCTGACTCTCGAAAACTCTATTCACCACCGCCGCAGTGCAAGGTATCTTGCCGCGGCCGGCTCTGTAAATGATGAAAACATCAGACTTGCCCATTCCTTTATAAAGGAGGATAAAATAAACGGCTTTGCTCTCAGATTTGCCGCAAGAGAGCTTCCGAAAAAGAAAAATTCTTCTCCCGGAAAGCGTACACGCCGTTTTATCAGCGGTATAACCCCCGACGGTGTTGTATTCCTCACTGAAACCGTCTCTGCTCTTGCTACGAGGATAATAGGTATAAGAGATGAATACGGTGCAGTCTCTCCCCTGCTGTGTCAGAGAATAGGTGAGCTTGCTGTAAGAAACGGCTATGATGTTATCTTCTGTCAGTGTCCGATGAAGCCCAAGGGAGACTGTGAGCATATAATTATTCCGGAAATAAATCTCGCCCTCATATCACTTAAGAAGGAGCACAGAATTGACCTTGACTGCGACAGAATAATACACTCAAAAAGATTTATGCACGAGGAAATAGAAAATTACAAGCAGAAAATCCGTTGGTCAAAAAAAATATGCTCCCACCTTATAAGTGAAAGCATAAATTCTTTGAAAAATGCAAAAGCCGTACACGACAAGCTTGAAAAAGATTATATTGAGGCAATGGATTTTCACGCCCTCAATGACTACACAGATATTCTTACAGAGGAGATTTTCAGCTCTCTCTGAGATTGGCATTCGGCTTAATCTCCTTTGCCGCTTCTGCGAGCTCCTTCATTTCTTCCTTTCCGTAAGCAGAAAGGCCCTCTTCTATAAGCTGTCCGCTGTCCTTGAACTGCTGAAGATGCCAGGGAATGTCTCCCTTTAAAAGCTCAGCGATTTCTTTTATATCTTCCTTTGTATGAAAATCCTTTACAACGGTGGTTCTGAATTCGCAAGGCACCTTGCCTTCTCTTAATACGGCAATGCTTTCGGAGATTTTATCCGTTTCGATTTCTCTGCCGACGGTAAGGGCATATTTTTCGGGTGTGTTCTTTATGTCCATTGCAACATAATCGCAGAGGCCTTCGTCGATAATCTCCTTTAAAGTATCGGGCTTGTAGCCGTTGGTGTCAAGCTTTACACTATAGCCGAGAGCCTTGATTTTACCGAGGAATTCTTTAAGATCCTTCTGGAGTGTAGGCTCACCGCCCGTTACACACACGCCGTCGAGAATACCCTGTCTCTTTTTAAGGAAAGCAAGTATCTCCTCTTCGGAAATAAAGCTTTCTGCCTTCTCCGTTACAAGAAGAGCGTTGTGACAGAAGGGACAGAGGAAATTGCACCCGTAGCAAAAAATGATGCAGGCGGTTTTTCCCGGATAATCGAGAAGTGTAAGCTTTTGTATACCTGAAATACGCATAGTTTGTCTCCTGTTTTAAAGAAGTGTTATCGTTTAAGTGTCATTCTGAACACAGTGAAGAATCTTAAGATCCTTCGCTACGCTCAGGATGACAATTCAAGATTAGTTTAACCTGTTTTAAAAAGGGCTATCTTAACGGATAGCCCTGATTTTTCTTATCTTCTGAGCATTTTTACAGCCTTGATTTTAGCCTTCTTGGCTGTAGGCATAAGCTTTGCATAAGAGTAATATTTCATCTTATTGCCGACTAAGATATACTCACCGATAAATTCATGATAATCGGCTGAAAAGCTCTTTTTGAAATCATAAATGCCCTTGAAGTTATCCTGAGGCTCAAGTTCGCCGAGGCTTCCGTCCTCCTGCAGAACGGGAGTTTTAACAATAACATAGCCTAAATCGTGAACATCGCAGCCTCTCTTTACGCTTTCGCAAAGGCGGAGATAGTTAAGATAATGGCTTGAACGGGTGTTATTTCTTATAACGTTTCTTGTACCTCCGAAAAGACAGCTGCCCATACCTGCATAGTAAATGGAAAGACCGCCCGCAACACAGATTGTGCTGTCAGAGGTAAATTCCTCGGCTTCGGCAATTCTCTTTTCGAAATGCTCGGTCTGCTTATCCACACTTGTGATGGTTTCATTAAGCTGACGGGCTTTCTTTTCGTGAGCGCCCTCAAGCTGAGAAAGTGCCTCTTCCTTTTTCTTAAGTCTTTCTGCCTGAAGCTTTTTGTCAAGCTCCTTATCATAATATACAAGCTTTAAATCACTTGTATCCTTAAATTCTCTTAAGAGTTTTGTACAGTAGTCGCCGTTTCTTTCAACGAAATTATCTCTTTCGCTGGTGTCACGCATAACTGCCATAAAATCTTCCATAATCTGAGGATTTTTTTCAACATCCTCATAGGTGAAGCTCTTAGCAACAAGGCCTCTCTGCTCACCGATTCTGATACTGTATCTTACGCCCTTGTCGCACTTTTTGAGAATTTTTTCAGCTGAAAGGCTTTCGCCCTCAGCCGTTTTAAGAGGCACAAAAAGCTGTACGGGCTGTTTATAGGTGTAGTTTTCTATTGAGGGGTTAAGCTCATAGCCCAAGTCAATAAGGGTCTTGTGCATTTCGTGGCCCTTTTCCTGTCTTTCGCCGTTAATACGAAGGGATACAGGGGGGTCCATAATAAAGCAGGTTATGCCGTTTTTCTTGACCTCACTCTTTATAAATTCCGTAAACTCCTTAAGAAGCTCTGTATTTTCATAGTCGCAGACTGCGCCGCCCGATGCATACCATATTTTGCCTGCAACGGGAAGAGTTCTTTCCATAACAAGAGCACCGAGAACGATTTTCTCGCCCTCATATCCGCAGTAATATCTGCAGTTCCAGGTAGTTTTAACGTTCTGCCAGTTGGAGCACTGTATATACTGTCCACCGTTTGCGCAGATGAATTCATCGTATTTCTTTAAGTCAGTTTCAATTCTGAATGTATACATTTCAAGCCTCTTTTCTTTCTTTTAAAGCCTTTAATACTTCTTCTCTTTCACTGAAGGGTTCTTTGACACCGTTTATTTTCATATATTCCTCGTGACCCTTACCTGCAAGAATGATAATATCACCCTTTTCGGCATTCTTTACGGCATAGGCTATTGCTTCTGCTCTGTCAGTGATTTTAACGTATTTTCCTCCTGCCTTTTCGCAGTAGTCGCCGATTTCGTCACAGATTTTCTGAGGGTCCTCAAAGTCAGGATCGTCACTTGTTATTACCGAAAAATCACTTAAAGCACCCGAAACCGTGCCGAGCTCTTCTCTTCTGCATTCGGTTCTTCCGCCAACTGATCCGAAGAGAGTTATAATCTTGTTATGTTCATATTCCCTTGCCATTTCGATTACACTTTTAAGGCTTACGCCGTTATGTGCATAGTCGATAATTACGGTTATGTCCTCGCACTCTCTTACGATTTCGCATCTGCCCTTTACATAAACCTTAGATAATCCCTCGGCAATTTTTTCTTCGGATACTCCGTAGCTGTCAGCTATTGCAACGGCGGCAACTGCATTGTGACAGTTGACCTCACCGGGAATACCTATTGTGAACTGTCTGTCTTTATTTTCAGAGTGAACATCAAAGGTCATTGAAAGCACGTTGCCCTTTTTAACCTTTTCGCACTTGCCCAGAATATAATCTGCCTTTTCATCGTAGCCGTAGGTTATAACCTCGCCTGCAGATTTTTCTATAATCTTTTCACTGAATGCGTCGTCAATACAGCACACAGTCTTTCTGCACATAGGAAAAAGCTGAGTTTTCCAGAAGGCATATTCTTCAAAGCTTTCGTGCTCGTTAGTGCCGATGTGGTCGGGATAAAGGTTAGTGAAAACTCCGACAGCAAAATCAATTCCGTCCGTTCGGTGAGCCTTGAGTCCTAAGGAAGAAACCTCAATAGCCGCCGCCTTACAGCCACCGTCAGCCATAAGACGAAGCATTTTCTGCAGCTCATAGCTTTCGGGAGTGGTATTGACCGTCGGAATGACAACGTCGCCGTAGCCTGCACCCACTGTTCCTATAATGCCCGTCATTATACCTGCACTGTCAAGAACAAACTTTATTATATGCGCCATTGTTGTTTTTCCCTTAGTTCCCGTTATGCCGATAACATCAAATTCCTTTGAGGGATTACGGAAAAAGTTACAGCTCATTTTTGCAAGAGCAGCTCTTGTGTTTTCCGTTCTGATAATAACCGCATCCTCGGGAAGAGACACATCCTTTTCACAGACAAAAACTCTGCTGCCCTTATCGTAGGCACTCTGTGCGAACTTATGACCGTCAGCAAATGCACCCGTAAGGCAGACAAAGATTATATCCTCACCTGCTTTTCTTGAGTCGTAGGCAATATCCTTTATCTCTTTTTCAGAAAAGCTGTCGCAACTGTATGAAATTCCCTTTAAAATCTCAGTGAGCTTCATGCTGCATCTCCTTAAATTTTTTTGCTTCTGCCCTTTCAGCACGATACTTTTCTCTGAGCTCGTGTCTGTTTTTGCCGCCGATAATGCCCACTCGTCTGAAGGATTCGATAAACATAGCAAGAAGAGCACCGCCTGAGCCGAGCATCAGGTCAATCATTGTATCTGTAAGGCCGTAGCTGTTATCCATATGACCGTGCTGCATAACAAAGCCGTAGAGCCTGTCCATAGTGAACTCATAAAACTCCCAGCCGACTATAACGAAAAGTGCGCCGCCAAGGGCAAAAATCGCTTTAACGGAAATCTTTGCAGGAGTCCTTTCACCCTGCATAATTTCAATAAGAACAAAGGCACCCGTACAGGCAAGATAGCCTGCATAGATATGCTCGGGAATATCTATGCCCGTAAAATCTGTTCTTGTGTTAAGGGTTGTACCCACCACACAGCCGAAGCAGATAAACACATTGAGCATTGTCTGCAGATAAGCGGGATACTTTGTAATAAAGGATTTTCCGCCTAAAAGCTGGAACATATCCCATAAGTGAGTGAATATAATTGCGGCGATTGCCTGAATGAATTCCGATGTGTAGCCGTGAAGCATACCCCATACGCCCCAGACAAATAAAAGACCTCTGCATACCCACCAGGTTATTTCGTGGCCCTTTGAAAGCTTCTGTATACGGTTAAGTTTTTTCATTATATATAAATCCTCTCGGTACGATTATTTCACAATAAATTATTATAACATACACTTATAATTTTTACCATAGTTTTTCCGTTAATTATTGTGACATCACATTAAATTTCTCAGCTGTGCTTTATTTTTCCCTGAGGTTTACTTTTATTTTATTGACACGGGAGTCCTTTTTCCGTATGATTAGATAGATACGGCAGGTGATATTATGACAGGAAACCTCAGAAACGCCCTTACAATTCTTAAGGAAAACAGCAGTAAGCTCGTCCTTACCGACGGCAATACAGTATACAGCAGCGATGTACGAGGAGTATATTCTCTTTTAAATCTTATAGAGGACGGAGAACACAATCTCCCCGATTTTTCAGCGGCAGACAAGGTTGTCGGAAGAGGCGCCGCTCTGCTTTATGCAAAAATGAACATAAAAGAGGTCTACGCTCTTGTTCTGAGCGAAAAGGCGAAGGAGATTTTTGACCTTTACGGAATCCCCTTTTACTATGATACCCTTGCCCCTTACATTATAAACAGAAACGGTGACGGTATGTGCCCCGTTGAAAAGGCTACGGAAAACATCAGCGATAAGGAAGAGGCTTATTCCGTCATAAAAGAAACCGTTGGATATGTTTATTCAAAAGGAAAGGAAGCTACGGTTCCCGTTATAAAAAAGTAAAACCATATATAACCGAAAGGAGAAAATATAAGATGAAAAAATTAGGCTTCGGCTGTATGAGATTACCCCTTATTGACAAAAAGGATGACTCAACGGTAGATATTGAAAGAACCAAGGAAATGGTTGACGAATACATAAAAGAGGGCTTTACCTATTTTGATACTGCATATATGTATCACAAGAGCAAAAGCGAATGCTTCGTAAAGGAAGCCCTTGTAAAAAGATATCCCAGAGAAAGCTATTATCTCGCCGACAAAATGCCCGTCGGTATGCTCGAAAAGGAAGAGGACACAGACAGAATCTTCCTTGATCAGAAGGAAAAATGCGGTGTCAGCTATTTTGACTACTACCTTCTTCACTGCCTTAATACGGAAAACTTTGAAAAGGCAGAAAAATTCGGTGTATTCGATTATCTCAGCGATAAAAAAGCTAAGGGAGAAATCAGAACTCTCGGCTTCTCCTTCCACGACACAGCTGATGTTCTTGACAGAATTCTCACTGCTCATCCCGAAATGGAATTCGTTCAGCTTCAGATAAACTATCTTGACTGGGAAAACGAAAAGGTACAGTCAAGACTCTGCTATGAAACAGCAAGAAAGCACGGCAAGGCCATTATTGTTATGGAGCCCGTAAGAGGCGGCAAGCTTGCCAATGTGCCGAAAATCGTTGGCGATATGTTCAAAGAAAAGAATGCAGATATGTCTGTAGCATCTTGGGCAATTCGCTATGCGGCAAGTCTTGACGGAGTGTTTATGGTTTTAAGCGGTATGTCCGATATGAATCAGCTCAGGGACAATATAAGCTATATGAAGGATTTTCTTCCTCTTACCGAAGAAGAAAAGGCACTCTGTCTTAAAGCAGGCTCAGTTATTGCCAACGGTGAAACTATCCCCTGTACAAGCTGCAGATACTGTGCCGAGGAGTGCGTAAAGAAGATTGCCATTCCTGAAATCTTCACCGCATACAATCAGAAAATCAACGGTGACGAAAAGGGTGAAGCTGCCTACAGAGAAGCGGTGGAAAATGCTCTTCCCGAAGACTGCATCAGGTGCAGAAGATGCGAGTCAAAGTGTCCGCAGAAAATAGAAATTTCCGCAATACTGGAAAAGGTAAGCAAGGCGTTTTAAAGATAAAACAGCTCTCAACCGATTTGGCTGAGAGCTTATTTTTTTACCAATCAAGGTCTAAATAATGCGGAACAATCTTTCTTCCCTCTTGAACAGGGTCTTTGATATATCGGTCAGCATAAATAAAACGAACAGTTTCGGTTTTATCGTTATAGGCAAAAATCCTGTAAATGTAATTTTTGTTCCAGTTATCCTCGGAAGAATCGTCATAATAAACGCACTGCCAATCACCCTTGGTTTTTACGGTAATATGACGGTCAAATTCCATTCTGAGATATTTTTCCTTGTACTCTTTATAGTATTCCTTGAAATCGTCATTCTCTTTATATTTGTCAATAAGCTTCCATTCGGCACTAATTTCAGTGAAACAATCACCGCCGAAGAACTCGTCAAAATATTTATAGTAATATTTTGTGCTCTTGGGATATGTGTCGGGAAAATCCAGTAATAATCCGGGAATACTGTGCCTATATGCTGCATATCCGTGAATTTTGCTCGGAAAGAAGTCTGTAACAGCATCAGAATCTGCATATTCATCAATCACCAGATAATTTTTCGGTGATTCGGTTTTAGAACAGGCGTTAGGAGAAAAAACCGAGCCTACAGTAAAGAAGAAAAACGGAACAGCTGAAAGTATTGAAACAGCTGAAATAAGAATATTCCTCTTCAGCCGCTTTTTCCTTTGTGAAAACAGCACCCTTTTGTGATAGGTAATTAATAAATATATACTGCCCGTAACCACAATCAGAACAATAAAGAGCTTTATAAAGAAATATATATCAAAAGCCCTTACATTAGGATAAAGATAATTGAAATTAAGCCTGCAGATGAGAACAACATACCCTATGCAGCCGAACATATAAAGAAGACCTGCTGCACCTAAGGAGCTGAAAAAATATTTTTCAGCCTTTTCGCTCAAGGATAATTTTATGTCAGCTTCGGGAACCTCCTTTTCTTTTGTCACACTGTTAAGGCTGTCACATATTGCTTGAACCGTAACTGTTTCACCTTCTGCAACGCTTTCCAGCTTTTCCAATACATCCTTGTCACTTTCAATTCTTTGTGAGATTTTCTTCATAAACTCTGTCAAGGTTTTTCGGCAGGATTCATCACCTGTTCTGAGAAGCTTTATTTCACTTATGGAAAAGCCCGCCTTTCTCAGAACCGCTATGTTATTGAGCTCCGTTACATCATCAGCTGAAAACTCAATACTTTTTCTCCCTGCATAGGATTCTTTGTACTCAGGAGATACCAGACCGTTTTCTATATACAATCTTATTGCACGGTCAGTAAGTCCCGTTTCTTTAATAACATCTTTAATTTTCAAAAAATGTACCCCCCTTTTTCTTTCGGTACACTTATATTACAGTTTAACCTTAGGTAAATGTCAACAGGTTTATTGTAAAAAGAATAAAAATTAAGGCCACAGCAAAAACTGTGACCTCATTTTATGTAAATTATGTTTATGCTTCAGTCTTATTTTTCTTAAGCTTTCCGAGAACAGCATTGAGCACCTTTTCGAAAACAGGGAAGAGAAGCTTTGCGATAAGTACACCTGCAAGAGCATAAATGATACCTACAACAACAGCACCGAGAACATCTGAGCAATAGTGAACCTGAACATAGATTCTTGAGAAGCCCATAAGTGCGGCAAAGATTGTTGTGGGAATACCTATCTTTCTGTCATACCATAAAACAGCAATTGCAGCGGCAAAGGCTGATGAGGTGTGACCTGAGGGGAATGAAAGGCTTGTAAGCTTTTCGATAAAATTGGGGAAGTGATATCCTTCTACCCATTTTGCAGCAAGGTCGGGATATCTTTCAATACCTGCTGAAATCTTTTCAACGAGCATATCGAATCTTGCTTCCTTGCCTGCATCAATGAACATCTGCTTATCGGCAAGGAGTGCATCAAGGTTGAAAATATAATAAGGTCTCGGTCTTGCAAAAATCTCTTTAAGCACAAGGTTGTTACAGATAACCATAACAAGCAATGACATAAGCATAGTAAAACCGATTTTGCGGTACTTCTTAGTGAAAAGAAGCACAAGGCCCATTGCGATAAAAATTATACCTTCATCGCCGAGAGTGGTGATAACTACCATTATTGTTGTGAGAACAGAGTTCTGAATGCCCTGAACCCACTGGAAGACACCAAGGTCAAAGCTTAAAAATGAATCAAAAATTGCATCCATTTACAGTTTTCCTTCTTTCTTTCAGATTTTTATATTTCAGCCGGCGGCTTAATACCTTTTTTATGTCAGATGAGCTTCATTTCAATATCAAACTTACCCTTATCGGTAGTAATGACAGCATACTGCCCTTCGCACATAGCACCGGGGTTAAGGGCGAAAACACCTGACGAAATATCATTATATGTATTTCTTAAATGTGTGTGTCCGTACAGAGCAATATGCCCTCTTACAGACCTTGCCTTTTCAATAAGGTCATAAAGACCGTATCTTACATTGACATCATCGCCGTGACAGGCAACAAAGGTAAGTCCGTCAATATGCTTGTAGGCAATTTTTTCTCTGTCGGAGTAAAAATCATTGTTACCCTTTACTAAAATGAATTTAATCTTCGGGTACACAGCTGCAGCCTCTTCGGCTTCTCTCATTCCGTCACCTAAAAAGAAGCAGAAATCGCTGTCGCTTTCTCTTTCGAGCATAGCAACTACTTTATTCTTATAGCCGTGAGAGTCAGAATATACTAAAATTTTCATTCATAAACCTCCCACACAAGACATAAAATTTATTGATATTTATTTTATCATAAGTCAGGTGGTTTTTCAATGGATAATGAAGCAAAACTTTCAAAAGAACAGATTAATTCCATAAAACAGGAGCTTTCCGATAAAAAGGAAAACATAAATATTAATGATTTTATGAACCGACATCTGAACGAAAAGCAGAAGGAGGCCTTTTCATCACTTTTAAGTGATCCCGAAAGACTGAAAGCGATTATGAATTCACCTTTTGCTCAGAAGCTCATGGAAAAGCTCAGCAATCAGGAAAAGGAGTAAGACAATGGACCTTGGCTCATTGAATATGGAAAATATTGAAAATATTATCAGCTCAATGAGCAGTGAAGATATGGAAATGCTTAAAAATGCGGCAGAGGGCTTGTTTGCGTCTATGGGTCAGAAGGAAGAAAAAAGAGAAAGCCGTCAGGAAAGCAATACAAAAACAAATATTTTTGACGGCTTTAATATTGATTTTGAAACCGTTACAAAAATAATGTCCCTCATGGAAAAGCTCAGGCATCAGCCTCAGGATCCGAGATGCAATCTTCTCATAGCTCTTAAGCCTATGCTTACGGAAAAGAGACAAGGCAAGGTTGACGAGGCAATCAAAATGATGTCTCTTCTTTCCTTTCTGCCGCTGATAGATGAACTCAGGGGGTCCTGATATGCACAGAGATTTCTGGAACAGAGACAGCGGACAGTCTCCTCAGAGAAAAGAGGGACAAAAAGGCTTTTCTTTCAACATAGATAACGACACTGCCCTTATTCTTGCCCTCATTCTTCTCCTGCAAAGAGAAAAATCCGATCCCATATTGACTATCGCCCTTTTATACATTCTCTCTTGACAAAACACGGGATTTTTAATAATATGATTACAGTAAAATTCAGGAGGTTCAACTATGACATATACTTTTATACCCAAAGGCGTTTGTGCAAGAAAAATTACTTTTGATATAGAGGATAACATTGTAAAGAATATCCGTTTCTCAGGCGGCTGCTCAGGTAATACTCAGGGTGTTTCTGCTCTTGCTGAGGGCATGACCACAGAAGATATTATCGGTAAGCTTTCAGGTATCCGTTGCGGCTTCAAGGGCACATCCTGCCCCGACCAGCTTGCAAAGGCTGTTGCGGAAGCCGTGAAATAAGGGCCGAGAGCCCAGGGTCAAGGGCCGAGGACATTCTAAAGAACGACAAAGGAAAGGCCGTTTTCCGCACGGAAGGCTATCAAGAATTAAAGGCACCCAACGGGTGCCTTCAGCTTGCTGACAAAGTCCATATAAAAATAATGGCTTGTTAAATTGCACAAATTAAACTTATAAAACAATAAGAAACTGTCTTGAAATTCAGTAAAATCAAGGCAGTTTTTATCTTTGTTTAGTTATTTTGACGAACCCCAATTTAAATAAGGGGTTTGTCATTACTCTGAAGGCACCCGATGGGTGCCTTGTTTTTCTGTAAAAAAAAGGCCGCAAGGGCGACCTTTTTATTGAAAATAATTATCTGCTTTACGGTGCGGGTACAACCTTATCTATACCTTACACCGAAGCGTCCTCGGCCCTGGGCACTTGGCCCTCGGCCCTTATTATATAATAAGTATTGCAACCGTAAAGGCAACTGCAAGAACAAAGCTGATGCAGTATTTTTCTACATAAGCACCGATGAAAAGAAGTGCTGCTGCGGGGGCGTATAAAATCTTCTGAAGAATATTGCCCTTCTTATAGATTTTTTCCATCATATTAAGTGCATCTTCAATAAGAGGATAAGAGTTCACCATAAGTGATGCCGCAAACCAGTATGCGATAAGATTTACCACTGTCATTGTCACATCGTTAATCTGTGCAAAAAGAGTGAGCATAATCGGTGCAATGCAAAGGAAAAGAGCTCCGATTGCATTCATAAATGCAGGTACAAAGCATATTGCAAAGGCACCCTGTGCCGTAGGCATAAATTCGTGCTCAATATGGCTTACCATTTCGTCTTTTCTCAAACAGCGGTTATCCTCAACGGGCACCTTACAGATCCGGCAGACTATCTGTTCCCACATACATCTTACATAAGCTCCGGGGAAGGTCAGATATTTTACAATAATATAAAGTGTAGTCATCAGATATCGCCTCCTTTGTCCTTAAGCACTTCTTCAACGGTAATTTTGCCTTCTTTATACTCGGTTACAAGGTCACTGATTTCATATCCGTAGCCTTCAAGGAGAGATACCATATCATCATAAATTGCCTCGTTGCCTGTGTAAAGGCCACAGAGAGCATAAAGATTACAGTTCTGAACAGTGTATGCACCTGCACTGAAAAGCGCTTCAATCTGCTCAAGAGCAAGTGCGCCCTCGCCCTTTAAGATGTAGGCAATTGCAAGAGCGTGCTTATAAGAAACATCGTTCGCAGGAGCAACCTCTTCAGCCTGCTGACAGATTTCAATCATCTTGTCTGCATCGGGCTTTTCAAGATAACGGTAATAATTAGCCTTTGCAGTATATGCGTTAAGGTCCTGAGCATTAATCTCAACAAGACGGTCAAAGGTGCTGTTTACTGTTTCCTCGTCACCACACCTTGCAGCGACAGCACAGTAATTTGCAAGATATACCCATTCATAGCCTTCACCGACTGCATCAACAGCCTTAAGCTGAGCGAGCTGAGTCTCGTCGCTTTCGCCGTTGACACTCATAACCACATATTTATAGTATTCAATGAACACCTCGTTGTATTTTTCGGTAACGGTGCTGGTACCCTCTTCGGTGGGATTTACATCCTTAAGAGCATCAAGCTCAGCCATTACTGCATCATAATCGAATTCCTCTCCCGAAAGAGCGCCGTAGGTTATATCATATACAGTCTTATATGTTTCTGAAAGAACGGTAGCTTCCTTAACAATATCTGCATATTTCTTGTTCCAAGGCTTACTTAAAGCGTCTTCATCATAGTAAGTCTGAATAAGAGTCGCAGCATCTGTCTGATAGCCCGTCTTTACATATCCGTCAAGAACTTCATTAAAGGCTCTTTTTGAAATTGCATCACCGCTTTTGCCGCCGTTGAAATATGCGTAATAGCTCTGAAGGGCATTCATAATCTGACCTGACTGATAGTATGATGATGCATCAGCTACGGTAAGAGCATCATTCATATAGGGATATGAAAAATAAACACTTCCTATAAACACCGCAAACATCAGTAACGCCATTATTATTGCACCCGAGCGAAGCGGATACTTTTTCATAAGATTACGGCAGTCCTCACAGTAGGGATAGTCTTCACCGTACTCTTCACTGCGCGCCTTTTCTCCGCAGCACTCACAAAGGTCTTCCTCGGAGATTTCCTCCTCATTTTCTTCTTCGTAGCTGACGTCTTCAAGCTCCTGAATTATAATACCGTCTTCCTCTTCCCGAGAAGCCTTGTCAAGCTCCTCCTGAAACATATCTCTGATATTTTCAAGCTCTTCTGTAAGGTCATTGCCGTTCGCTTCCGGCTGACTCACATCCTCGGAAGCTTCTTCAGTCTCAGCCTGAGAAACGGCATCTGCTTCCTCTTCTTCGAGAATTTCATCTTTTTCAAATTCTTTCAAAATCAAGCGCCTCCTTTAATTAATCAACTTATTTTATCACTCTTTATACTAAAATGCAACAACAAGTTAGTCCGCTATGCAGAATATTATTACCTGTAAGCCTAAGAATAAGTTTAAAGACAGAACAAGTCTTCTGCCTGTGACACACTATCTTGTATACAGATTAATCTGACACCACAAATGCCCTGAAAATAAAAGAAAGCTGACAAGAAAAAGGTACAAAAAAGCCTTAAAAACATTGACAAAACCGATGTGTTTGATATATAATGTTTCTCTGCAAGTTATGTCTTGCTAAAGCTGAAAGCGTCGGACACCATATTGCTTTACACCTATACTCCTATGCAATATGTCCCGTTTTATAAATTACTTAAAGGAGGTTTAATGCAATGAAAAGAACTTATCAACCCAAGAAGCGCCACAGAAAAATGGAACACGGCTTCCGTAAGAGAATGGCAACAAAGAACGGCCGCAAGGTTCTCGCCCGCCGTCGTGCAAAGGGCAGAAAGCAGCTCACATACTGATTAAGAGCTGGTTTGTCGGCGGACTGACCGACAAAAAGTAAACAGACGCACTCGTTCAATATAGTGTTAGGGTTTGATTTTTTTGCAAAAGTACCTTTCCTTAAATGAGAATACGGCTTTTCAGCGGGTTTATTACCGCGGGAAGTCATCAGCTAAACCTGCACTGGTTGTTTATGCATTAAAAAACCGTGTGGGTATTTGTCGTGTTGGAATTACTACAAGCAAAAAAACAGGTAACGCAGTTGAACGCAACCGCTCCCGTAGGATTATTAGAGCAGCTTGTCAGTCTGTATTCAGGGATTATGAGCTTTCGGGTAATTTTGATATTGTCTTTGTTTCAAGAAATAAGACCAAATACCTGAAAAGCCCTCAGGTAGAAAAAGCTATGATTGAGTGTATGAAAGATGTCGGTGTTATAAAATGAAAAAAGTGCTTCTTGCCCTTATAAGATTTTACCGTCGCCGTATCTCTCCGCACCTTCCCGCTTCCTGTAGGTTTTATCCCACCTGTTCAGTTTATGCGATTGAGGCAATTGAGCTTCACGGTGCCTTCAAAGGCAGTATTCTTGCCGCACTGCGTCTGCTCAGATGTAACCCTCTTTTCCCCGGCGGATACGACCCCGTACCGCCCAAAAAGGACAAGCATAAATGAATGAAGAGCGTTCTTTAATACAAACGGAATAATTTTACGGAGGAAAACTATGAACAGTTTTTTTCAAATCCTCTATGTCCCCTTCGGATATCTTTTCCGAATTCTTTTTGACATAGTAGGTAACTATGGAATTGCTCTCGTAATTTTCTCACTGTTCTTCAGACTTATTCTTTTACCCACTGCCGTAAAGCAGCAGAAGGGCACTGCCAAGCAGGTAAGACTCCAGCCCAAGCTCAGAAGAATCAGAGAAAAGTATCAGGACTACGCTCCCAACGAGAGAAATCAGAAAATTCAGATGGAGACCAACGAGCTTTATCAGCGCGAAGGTTACTCTGCGGCAACAGCAGGCTGTGCGCCTCTTCTTATTCAGCTTCCTATTCTCTGGGGTCTTTACGGTATTATCCGTCAGCCTCTTACCTATGTTCTCAACATCAAGGATGAAGCTGTAGCTGCACTTACAACTGCTGCACAGGCACTTGAAAATGTTTCCACAAAAACAGCGGCTTATGTTGAATCAACAATCATTTCAAACATCGAGGCTATTGCCAATGCAAACCCCGATCTTGTTACAACATATCCCGAGGCTTTTGAGAAAATCCGCAACTTTGACTTTACTATTTTAGGTATTGACCTTGGTGCTATCCCCGACGTCGGCGTTTTCAAAGCATTTGCTGCATCGGATACTCAGGCAAAGCTCCTTCTTCTTATCCCCATTTTATCCGGTCTCACATCACTTTTAACCAGTGTGCTTTCACAGGTAAGACAGAAAAAGGCTAATCCCAATATGGATAATCAGCAGATGATGGGCTGTATGATGCTTATGATGCCTATGATGTCAGTATGGTTTACCTTCCAGTTCCCCGCAGGTATGGGTATGTACTGGATCTTATCAAACGTATTTGCTTTCTTCCAGACACTTGTTATCGGTCACTTCTATGCTCCGAGAAAGGTGCTTGCAAAGGTTATGGTTGAAGAGACTATCAACCGCCGCGCCTATGAAAAGATGAAAAAGACCGCAAGAGAAAAAGCAGATTTCGAAGAATGATTTGACTTAACGGAACCACAAATTATATTTAATTTCCAACAAAATGGTGGTGAAAACTAATAATGAAAATTGAAGCTATCGGAACAGGTGCAACAATCGACGAGGCAAGAGAGAATGCCATCAAGGAGCTTAACGCTCCCGCAAATGCAGACGTTCACACAGAAATCGTTGCATATCCTCAGAAGAAGATTCTCGGTCTTTTCGGCGGTTCACCAGCGAAAGCAAAAGCATATTATGAAGCTCCCGATGCGCCCAAGAAGGCAGAGCCCGTAAAGGCACCTAAGGCCGAGAAGAAAGCTCAGCCCGCAAAGGCACCTAAGGCTGCTGCTCCCGCAAAGGCAGAGCCCGAAAAGGCTGAAAAGGCAGCTAAGGAGACAAGAACAGCAGTAGAAACCGATAAGAGCGAAAGCCTTAAGGCAGCTGTTTCATATCTTAAGGAAATCCTTATGGGCATGGGTGTTGCCGATGTAAAAATCGATGCATACAGCACTCAGGAAAATGAGATTATCCTTGAGCTTGACTGCGGTGATGATTACGGTATTGTAATCGGCAGACGCGGTGAAACACTTGATTCAATTCAGTATCTTACAAGACTTGTTGCAAACAAGTACAAGCTTGAAAATGAATATTCGAGACTTTCAATCAATGTAGGCAATTACCGTGAAAAGAGAAAGAATGCTCTTCGCGAGCTTGCTAAGAAGAATTCTGAAAAGGTGCTCAAGTACGGCAGAAATGTTACCTTCGAGCCTATGAATCCTTATGAAAGAAGAATTATTCATACAGCAGTGCAGGAAATCGAAGGCGTTTCCTCACACTCTGTAGGCTCAGATGCAAGCAGAAGAGTTGTTATTACTCTTGCTGAAGGCGTAAAGCCCACACATCCTTCAAAGGGTGGTTATAACAGAGGTCGTGGCGGCAGAGGCGGCTACAACCGTGGTGGCAGAGGCAGAAGCAACAGTGCTCCCGTTCAGGATGCTCCCACAAGAGCTCCCAGAACCGACGCCGGTGCAGAAAAGGTTTCTCTTTACGGAAAGATTAACTGACAGAATAACATAAAAAAGAGCTGTTCCGATAAGTAACAGCTCTTAATTTTTTTGTTCTTTTTATTCAGTTGTTACAGCACCGTCAGTTGTTGTTTCTCCACTGATATCGGCTTCATTTTCGTCAATAATATCAGTAGTAGCATCTTCAGGCATAATCTCCTCAAGAAGATTTTCCCCGGTGGTGCCGTTGTTGTCTGAGGTAATGTTTCCGCCTTGTGTAAGAGCTTCGTCCATTTCGCTCATAGCGGAAGACATATCATCCATCATAGTTGTGATGTCATCCTTCATATCATCCTTATTGCCCGAACCGCAGGCAACAAACACTGAAAGAACAAAAATTGAAATCAGTGCAAGAATCAGAATTTTTTTCATAGAAAAGTCTCCTTTTATCTTTGTTTATGTTTAACTGAGAGCGGCTTTTTCCGCACTTTCTCTCGGTATAACCTTATGCTTATTATTGACGTTATATTACCCGTTATTCAAAAATGAAAAGAAACAAAAAAAATCCGACAGATAACCGTCGGATTTTTCATTTAAAATTTAAAACTGAATTTTCTTTTCGATATAAGCCTCAAGGTCTTCTATCCTGATTCTTTCCTGCTCCATTGTGTCTCTGTCACGGACTGTTACGCAGCCGTCTTCAAGAGAGTCAAAGTCATAAGTGATGCAGAGAGGTGTACCGATTTCGTCCTGACGGCGATATCTCTTACCGATTGAGCCTGCATCGTCAAATTCACACATAAACTTCTTCTGTAATGAGCGGAATACCTCTGTTGCCTGCTCGCTGAGCTTCTTTGAAAGAGGAAGAACTGCTGCCTTGTAGGGAGCAAGAGCGGGATGGAAATGAAGAACAACTCTTGTGTCATTCTTTTCTGCATCAACAACCTCTTCGTCATAAGCCTCAGTCATAATTGCAAGGAAGAGTCTTTCAACACCGAGAGAAGGCTCAATAACATAGGGAATGTATCTTTCGTTTGTAACGGGGTCGAAATAATCAAGAGTCTTGCCCGATGTATTTGAGTGCTGTGTAAGGTCATAGTCTGTTCTGTCAGCTACGCCCCAGAGCTCGCCCCAGCCGAAGGGGAAGAGATATTCAAAGTCTGTTGTTGCCTTTGAATAGAAGCAGAGCTCGTCTGCACTGTGGTCACGCAGACGGAGATTTTCTTCCTTCATACCGAGTGAATAGAGCCAGTCACGGCAATAGCTTCTCCAGTAGTCAAACCATTCAAGGTCTGTTCCGGGCTTACAGAAGAATTCAAGCTCCATCTGTTCAAATTCACGGACACGGAAAATGAAGTTACCCGGTGTGATTTCGTTTCTGAAGGACTTACCTATCTGTGCAACACCGAAGGGAACCTTTCTTCTTGTGGTTCTCTGAATATTTGCAAAGTTTACGAAAATACCCTGTGCAGTTTCGGGACGGAGATAAAGCTCATTCTTGCTGTCCTCGGTTACACCCTGGAATGTCTTGAACATAAGATTGAACTGACGGATATCAGTAAAGTTATGCTTGCCGCAATCGGGGCAGGGAATTTCCTTTTCGTTAATATAAGCTGTCATTTCTTCGTTTGACCAACCGGCAACATTTGTGCCGTCAAAATCTTCAATAAGATTGTCAGCTCTGTGTCTTGTCTTACATTCCTTACAGTCCATAAGAGGATCAGAGAAGCCGCCCAGGTGACCTGATGCAACCCATGTCTGAGGATTCATAAGAATAGCCGAATCAAGACCTACGTTGTAGGGGTTTTCCTGAACGAATTTCTTCAGCCATGCCTTTTTGATGTTATTCTTAAGCTCTGTACCCAAGGGGCCGTAATCCCATGTGTTTGCAAGACCGCCGTAAATTTCACTGCCTGCATAAACAAAGCCTCTGCCCTTACATAAGGCAACGAGCTTTTCCATTGATTTTTCGTTATTTGAAAGCATTTTCTTTACTCCCTTCATTTTGCCGATATAGTGATATGATAATACAAAACTGCCCTAAAAGTCAAGAAAAATTATCTTTAAATAAATCCTTTGAAATTAGTATATAAAAAATTATTATTTATTTGTAACAAGTCCACATAACCATTGACATAAAGGTGTATTTTTGGTAAAATATTAACAACTACATTCGGTTATAAAATGCAGTTAAGGTATTTAATAACTTATATAAGGAGGATTTTTTATGACAGATGCAAAAACTCTGGCGTACATCAACATGTATGCTGTCCTCGGCGCATTGGAAAATCTTTGTGAGCTTGATAAAGAGGCAAGTGAGCTTGTAAAAACAAAGAAGCCTGTGTCAATAGGACTCGAAGTTAAGGGCGGCCCCAGCGCAACTCTTACCTTCGCAAACGGAAGATGCAGAATGGAACAGGGCACAAAGGGCTGTGACGTTCTTCTTCCCTTCTCAACACCCGAAAAATTCAACGCAATGGTTGACGGTACCGGCTCAGCTCTTCCCTCAAAGGGCTTTACCAAGGTAATGTTCCTTCTCAAGAAGTTCATTCCTCTTACGGATATCCTCTCAAAGTATCTCCGTGCTACTGAGGAAGACCTCAAGGACGACAAATTCTTCGAAATCAGCACAAAGCTTATGTTCTATGTTATCTCCGTTGCTCTTTCACAGATCGGCAACAATGATGCTATAGGTACATTCAGTGCAAGCCTTATCCCTGACGGTATTGTTGAAATTGCTATCAAGGATTGCGTTTATTCACACATCATCGTTAAGGACAATCACCTTGTTACAATCAAGGAAAAGCCCGACGCATACCGTTCACAGATGCAGTTCTGCGACATCCGTACTGCAAGAGCTCTCTTTGACGGCAAAATCAATGCTATTGCTGCTATCGGTGAAGGCAAGGTTGAAATGCACGGTCTTATCAATATGATTGATAACGTAAACAGAATTCTTGACAGAGTTGCACTCTATCTTGCATAAGGAGGTACTGATATGAGTTTTCCCGTATATAACACCGAAAAAAGCAGAGAGATGTTCGCAAGAGCTACAAAGGTAATTCCCTCAGGTATCTACGGCCATCTCGGTCCTGCAGAAGGTCAGTTCATCCCCGTTACAAAGTGGCCCATGTTTGCTGAAAAGGCAAAGGGTACATACGTATGGGACGTTGACGGCAACAAATATATCGACTATATGTGCGCTTACGGCCCCAACGTTTTAGGCTATTGCGATCCCGACGTTGACGCTGCTGCAGCAAAGCAGACAGCTCTCGGTAACTGTACAACTCAGCCCGGTAAGGTTATGGTTGAATGTGCAGAGCTTCTTGTTGACACTGTTAATACAGCTGACTGGGCTTTCTTCGCAAAGAACGGTAACGATGCTACTCAGGGCGCTATTATGTGCGCAAGAGCATACACACACAGAAAGAAGATCATTATGTTCTCCGGCTACTATCACGGTGTTTCACCCTGGTGTCAGAAGATTGACTATCCGGGCGTACTTCCCGAAGATGTTGCCAACAACATTATGCTTCCCTGGAATGACATTCCTCTTCTTGAGAAGACAATCGAAGAGAATAAGAATGAAATCGCCTGTATCATAGCTCAGCCCTATGATCACGGTAACTTCCACGACAACGCATTCCCCGAAAAAGATTTCTGGCCTAAGGTAAGAGAAATCTGCACCAAGAACGATATCGTTCTTATCTTCGATGACGTTCGTGCAGGCTTCCGTCTTGACCTTGCAGGTTCAGACCACTATTTCGGCATTGAAGCTGACCTTATCTGCTTCTGTAAGGCTCTTGCAAACGGCTACAATATGTCAGCTATCTGCGGTAAGGAATTCCTTAAGGGCTCAATGAGTGCTCTTGCATATACAGGCTCTTACTGGCTTTCAGCTGTTCCTTTTGCTGCTTGTATTGCCAACATCAACAAGATGAAGGCTCTTGACATTCCCACAATGTTCAAGCAGAAGGGTGAAAAGCTCTGCAACGGTCTTGTAAAGGCTGCTAACGAGCACGGCGTTGACCTTGTTGTTTCAGGCGCACCTGCTCTCTTCTACTTAAGAATAGCTAACGATGACAGTATGCTTCTTCATCAGGAATGGATTGCAGAAATGGTTTCAAGAGGTATTTTCCTTGCTTCTCACCACAACCATTTCATCAATGCTGCTCTTTCCGATAAGGATATCAAGCACACAATCGAAGTTGCTGAAGAATGCTTCGGTATTGTTGCAAAGAACAATCCCCAGATCTTCAGATAAATTTTGAAAATCATCTCTGTTTGAAGGAGATTGAAATTATATTAAATATGGAGGAAATTTATTATGCCACTTTCAAAAAACGAATGGCTTGCTCTTGAAAAGAAGGCTTATGAGCTCCGTAAGCTTACTGTTCAGACAACAGTATGGGCAGGCAGCGGACATTTCGGCGGCGGTATGAGCGTTATGGATCTTCTTACCGTTCTCTATCACAAGTATCTTAACATCAGGGTTGAGGAGCCCCAGTGGGAAGACAGAGACCGTTTCATCCTTTCAAAGGGCCACGCAGCTGTTGCTTATGCTCCCGTGCTCTGCGACAAGGGCTTCAACGATGTTGAAATGCTCAAATCCTTCAACCTTTCAGGTTCAAAGATGGGTATGCACCTTGACTCAAACAAGGTTGTGGGCGTTGACGCATCAACAGGCTCTCTCGGCCACGGACCTTCAATTGCAGCAGGTACTGCACTTGCAGCAAGACTTCTCGGTAAAGATTATCTTACATATGTTGTTACCGGTGACGGTGAGCTCGATGAAGGCTCATGCTGGGAAGGCTTTATGACAATGAATCACTATAACCTTTCCAACTGTATTATGTTCATCGACAGAAACCACAATATGATCGACGGTAATACAGAAGATGTTATGAAGCTCGAGCCTCTTGCTGACAAGATGACAGCTTTCGGCTTCAATACAATCGTTGTTGACGGTAACAATATCGGTGAGCTTTGCGATGCTATCGATGCTGCTATCGAAAGAGCTAAAGAGCCCTGTGCTCCCACATGTATTCTTATGGATACAAAGAAGGGCGCCGGTATCAAATCAATCGAAGGCGATTACACATGGCACTACGGTGCAATTGACGATGCACGCTTTGAAAAGTTCAACAAAGAGCTTGAAGAAGACTATAAGGCTCGTTGTGCTCGTGCAGAAAAGGAGGGCAAATAATTATGGCAGGCGGATTTGTTTATACAGCAGTTGACCAGACTGAGCTTTCCACAGCTGAAATTTACGGTAAGGCTCTTGCTGATATTATTTTAAAAGACCCCAAGGTTGTTGCTATCACAGCTGACCTTGCAAAATCAACAAAGCTCGGTGACGTTCTTAAGGTATGCCCCGAAAGAGTTATCAACGTAGGTATCGCAGAACAGGATATGTTCGGTGTTGCCGCAGGTATGGCAAGAGCAGGTATGGTTCCCTTCCTTTCAGGCTTCTCTGCTTTCACATCAATGAGAGCTTGTGACCAGCTTCATACTGATATCTGCTATCAGAACGTAAATGCAAAAATCATTGCAACTCACTCAGGTACATCCTTCGGTCAGGCAGGTTCAACTCACCACGCTATTACTGACCTTGCAATCACAAGAGCAATGCCCAACCTTACAGTTATCGTTCCCGCTGACGGCTTTGAAACAGCAAACGCAGTTAACGCTGCTTACGAAAACTTCGGCCCCTACTACATCAGAATCAACCGTGGCTTTGACCGTGTTCTTTATGACAATCAGGATTACGGCTTTGAAGTAGGTAAGGCAGTTGAGGTTCATGAGGGTACAGATATCACAGTTATTGCTTGCGGTTCTTGTGTATTCCAGGCTCGTGAAGCTGCTAAATTCCTTAAGAACACAGACGGACTCAGCGTTCGCGTTCTTAATATGCACACCATCAGCCCCATCGACGTTGAGGCTATTCAGAAGGCTATTTCTGATACAAGAAGAATCATCACAGTTGAAGACCATCTTGTTACAGGCGGTCTCGGCTCAGCTGTTTCTGAGGTTATCGCTCAGTACGGTAAGGGCTGTGCATTCAAGATGCTCGGTCACAAGAGCTTTGCAATGATCGGTCTTCAGGAAGATATTATGTCTGATGCAGGCATCGACGCTAACGGTATCATCGCTGCTGTTCGTGAAACAATGAACGCAGACTTTGAAGAAGACGACAACTGGGACGACGAATTCTAATTAATACAAGGAGGCAAAGATTATGGCTCATACAAAAGAAGCCTTATACTCAAACAAAATTTTCCTTAATGCAGCTTTGCCGCTTGTAAAGGTTATTGCAAATGACGTTCCCTCACTTAAGAAAAAGTTTGAAAATGTAGACGCTACCATCATTCAGGTAAGCTGTATGGATCCCGAATGTGCAGAAGGCAAGCAGGGTATGCACTTTATCGTAAATAAAGGCGAATGGCTTGTTCACACCTGCCTTAATCCCGATCCCGATATCGAGCTCACCTTCAAGTCAATGGAAGCTCTCAACGATTTCTTCAAGGGCAACATCACTCCGGCAGGCATTCCCAAAATCAAGGGTATAAAAAAGGCCGGTATCCTCGTATCATTTGTTATGGTACTTCTCAAGATGGCAAACCTTCTCGGTGCAACCGAACCTCCCAAGGATGAAGAGACAAAGGAATTACTTGTAAAGTGTTACTTCTATCTTCTTTCAAGCGGTATCAGCCAGCTCAACAAAATGGGACATCCCGAAATCAAGGACTGGACTACAAAGAGCCCCGACCGTGTTTATGCTTTTGCAGTTGACGGTTATCCTCAGGTTTCTGCTTTCATCAGAATCAAAGCAGGTAAATCCCGTGCAGGACGCGGCGAATACAAGAGAGCAATGCCTTTCTTCACTCTTCGCTTCAACAACCTTGACAGCGCACTCGGTATTCTTATGAGTATCGACGATATGCTCGAAGCAACAAAGGCAGGACGTCTTGTTATGGACGGCGGCCCCGAATTCGGTGCACAGATCGGTGGATTTATGCTTGAAATCGGCGCACTCGCTAAATAAACACGGAGTGTTTATTTGAGGGCCGAGGGCCAAGTGCCAAGGACCAAGGACGGGGAAAAGAGTGGAAGAAACAACCTTTTCTCCCGCAAAATAAACATAAATTAACGGACAGGTGAAAGCCTGTCCGTTTTGCTGTATTTTAACTAATATGTTCTTCGGGTACATAAGTCACTTTTATAATTGTGAAGTGCTTACAGTTAAAGCCACCTGTTGTTTCTCTGACAATCATTCTGCCTCCTTTTTCCGGCCATAATTCGTTGTCATTAAAAGAAAGCATATATTTTAATGAAGCATTCATTTCTCTTGGAATTTCGTCTTTGTCTGTAAAGTATACTTGATAGTATCTGTCGCAATCTGTTATTACAACCTCATTCTCTTCACCTTTATCGTTGGTGGTCAGGAGATTAAGGGGTTGATATAATAACATCTGCAAAACCACAACTACTGCAATTACAATCAAAAAAAGTTCTTCTTTGTAAAAGCTTTTGATTACTTTCTTTTTATAAATAAACATAAATGCCAAGTTTGTTATCACGAAGGATATAAAAAGGCAATAAAGCACATATTTAACGGAAAGGTATTCGCCGCCTATTGTAAAACCGTAAAGACAAACAAATCCAACAATAGGCAGAGCGCCCAAAACGATTGATAATATTATTCTTTGTTCTTTGCTGAGCATTGCGTTCTCCTTTCATTGTTTTTTATATTCTAACACACGATTTACTGTTCGTCAACCAAGCTTTTACTTCAAAAAAGGGACACGATTCCAAATCGTGTCCCTTTTAAACTGTCAAACCTTACGGGGCGGGCAGAAGCTATATCCTTCCGCACTGTTCCCCGTCCTTGGCCCTGGGCACTCGGCCCTTGGCCCTTTACTTAAGGATTTCCTTATACATCTTGATATACTCGTTGGCGCTCTTGCCCCAGCTGCAATCGCATTCCATTGCTCTGACAACAAGCTCATCCCAGTATTCCTTATTTGCATAAGCGTCAAGGCCTCTTCTGATAGCACCGAGCATATCGTGTGCGTTGTAGGTCTTGAAGGTAAAGCCGTTACCCTGACCGTCGCCGCTGTCGGAGATAGAGTCTCTTAAGCCACCTGTTTCACGGACGATGGGCACTGTACCGTAACGGAGAGCAACCATCTGTGAAAGACCGCAGGGCTCACTCTTAGAGGGCATAAGGAATAAGTCTGCACCGGCATAAATCTTTCTTGCAAGAGCAGGAACAAAGCCGAGAGTAAGACCGACCTTATCGGGATACTTGGCAGCCATTTCCTTAAAGAAATTCTCATACTGCCAGTCGCCTGAGCCGAGAACGGCAATCTGCACATCGGTAGTGTAAAGAAGCTCGTCAAGAATACCCTTGATAAGATCAAGGCCCTTATGAGATACAAGACGGGTTACAATACCGATAATGGGTGTATCGGGGCTTTGGGGCAGATTCATAGCGGCCTGAAGGTCTCTCTTATTAGCTGCCTTGCCTTCTTTTACGTCCTTAACAGTATAGTTCTGAAGAATATTCTTGTCCTTTTCGGGATCGTAGTTGATAACATCAATACCGTTAAGAATACCCTGTAATTTCCACTGACGGTCACGGAGAATTGTGTCAAGGCCGTGGCTGTACCAGGGATCAAGGATCTCGTTGGCATAAGAGGGAGAAACTGTTGTTACCTTGTTGGCACATTCAATCGCACCCTTCATAAAGTTAACATCGCCGTCGTATTCAAGAATTGATGTATCCTCAGGATTAAGACCTACCACATCACTCACCAGCTCAAGACCGTAGGTTCCCTGATACTGAATGTTGTGAATTGTAAATACAGTCTTGATTCCCTGATACCAAGGGTCCTTGCTGTAGAAGGTAGTATAGAAAACGGGTGTAAGTGCTGACTGCCAGTCATTACAGTGGATAATGTCAGGCTTAAAGTCAATTACAGGTAAGATTTCAAGAACTGCACGGGCAAAGAATGTGAATCTCTCTGCATCGTCATAATGACCGTAGATGGTGTCACGCTTGAAATAATACTGATTATCAATGAAATAATAGATAACACCTTCATGCTTTGCCTGGAAAATACCGCAGTACTGTCTTCTCCATGCAACGGGAACAGAAATGTTCGTAATGAAGGTCATTTTATCCTTAAGCTCCTGCTTGATGGTGTCGTAAAGAGGCATTACAACACGGCAGCCGATAAGTCTCTTTCTCAGAGCCTGAGGCAGAGAGCCGGCAACGTCACCGAGTCCGCCGCTGGCCATAAAGGGAAGAGCTTCACTTGATACATATAAAACTTTCATAGTATATATTTTCCTTTCCGGGTTTTATACGGTAGTACCCTTTCCGATATAGATAGGATAGCTTTCTGCACCGCTGAGCTCACGGTTAGGCTTGATTACAACATCCTTGTCAAGAATTGCACAGTTGATGGTTGCACCTGCACCGATGAAGCAGTCCTGCATAATGATTGAATTTCTGATTACAGCGCCTTCTGCAACCTGAACACCTCTTGCAAGAACTGAATTTTCAACTGTACCCTTTATGATACAGCCGTCAGCTACAAGAGAATTGGAAGCCTTTGAGCATACGCCGTAAATAGCGGGCATATCGTCACGTACTTTTGTATAAACGGGATTTTCCTTAGAGAAAAGCTCTCTGTATTCGCCTGAAAGAAGCTGCATACTGATATCATAATAGCTCTGAAGAGAGTCGATTGTCTTTGCATAAGTATCAACCTTGTAGCCCTTGATGCTGAGCTTACCGATATTCTTTGCAATTGCTTCATTTTCAAAGCTTTCACGGATTGCGCCAGAAACAGCTGCTGCACTGATAATTCTCTGAAGAAGAACACGGCTCATAACGATAATGTTAAGTGCATAGTTGCAGGCTTCTTCGCCGTGCTGGTCAACGGTAACCTTCTTGATATCGTTTCCGTCAAGCTCGAAGGTCATAATGTTCTTAAGCTTGGGAGCAACGCCCCTCTTATAAGCGACAGTAATATCCGCACCGCTTTCCTGATGTGCGTCGAGAAGGTCTTTATAGCTAATGTTGCATACTGCATTACAGTCAGCAAGAACAACATAATCCTTATCTGATTTTTCGATATAACCGAGCATACCCTGTAATGCTTCAAGTCTGCTCTGATAAACGCCGCTGCCTGAAAGGTTGAAGGGCGGAAGAATTGTCATACCGTCTCTTTTTCTTGAAAGGTCCCATGCCTGACCGGAGCCTAAGTGATCCATAAGTGACTGATAGTTGGCCTTTGTGCTTATACCTACCTTTGTGATACCGCTGTTAACCATACCTGAAAGGACAAAGTCAATAAGTCTGTATCTTCCTGCGAAGGGTACTGAACCCATAGTACGCACACTTGTCAGCTCACTGAGGTGATCGTCATAAACATTTGAATATATAATACCCAATACATCTGAAGCAAACATATTATTTAACCCCCTTTACATCTGTATCAATCATTTCTTTTGCTTTAACGGCAGCGCCTTTACCGATTGTTACCTTTTCACCGATAACTGTTACGCCCCATTCATCACGATCAGAACTGTCTTCAGGGCTCTGACCTACCTTTGCATTTTCTTCGATAACTGCATTTTCGGCAACAATTGAATATTCAACGGTAGCACCCGCCTTGATTGTTGTGCCGGGCATAATAATTGAATATCTTACCTTTGCGCCTTCTTCAACAGTAACATTTGAGAAGAGAACCGAATAGTCAACATCGCCGCCGATATAACAGCCTTCGCCAACCATTGAATTCTCAACCTTGGCATCTGCAGCCACATAGTGAGGCGGTGCGTCGGGGTTTCTTGAATAAATCTTCCAGCTGTTGTCGGAAAGGTCAAGGTCAACCTTGGGATTGAGAAGGTCAAGGTTTGCCTCCCAGAGACTGTCGATTGTACCAACGTCCTTCCAGTAGCCGTCAAACTGATAAGCAAACATTCTCTCACCGTTATTGTGCATTGCAGGAATAACGTCATGACCGAAGTCGTTACCTGAATCAGGATTATTTTCGTCATCAATAAGGTACTGACGGAGCTTGCTCCAGGTGAAGATGTAGACGCCCATTGAAGCCTTATTGCTTCTGGGGTTCTTCGGCTTTTCTTCAAACTCGCTGATTGAGCCGTCTTCGTTTACAAACATAAGACCGAAGCGTGATGCCTCTTCCCATGGTACCTCAAGCATTGCGATTGTGCAGGCTGCATCCTTTTCCTTGTGGAATCTGAGCATCTTGTTATAGTCCATTTTATAAATATGGTCACCTGAAAGAACAGCTACATATTCGGGATTATAACGGTCAATAAAGTTGATATTCTGATAGATAGCATTGGCTGTGCCCTTATACCATTCTGTACCCTTGATCTGCTGATAGGGTGAAAGCACGTGCACACCGCCATAGGATCTGTCAAGGTCCCAAGGACGGCCGTTGCCGATATAATCGTTAAGCTCGAGAGGCTGATACTGGGTGAGAACACCTACAGTTTCAATACCTGAGTTAATGCAGTTGGAAAGGGGGAAGTCGATAATGCGGTACTTTCCGCCATAGGGAACTGCGGGTTTTGCGATGTTTTTGGTAAGGATACCGAGTCTGCTGCCCTGACCGCCGGCAAGGAGCATTGCAAGACATTCTGTTTTCTTAACCATTGTGTTTTCCTCCGTTTCTTTATATATAATTGATTTATTTTGTCGGTTTATTTTCCGGCTTTTTTTGTTTTTCGGATTTATCGGTGGCTGCCTTTTTTCTCTGAGGCTTCGGCTTGTATTTAAACATTACACAAGAAAGACCGGGAAGGTCAACGGTAATGCTGTTTTCAAAGCCGTGCATTCCTATCTTCTTGGATGTAACCTTTGTCTTTGTGCCGAGGCCCTCACCGCCGAACTCCTTACTGTCGGAGTTGATGATAACCTCGTATACACCCTCTCTTTCAACACCGAAGGAGTATTTCTCTCTGTAAACCGGTGTAAAGTTGCAGACAGTTACGATCTCGCCGCCGTTTTTATCTTTTCTTGAGAAAGCGATAACGCTGTTGCTGTTGTCATCACTTACAAGCCACTTAAAGCCTTCCCAGCTGTAATCAATTTCCCAGAAGGAAGGATATTTTAAATAAATATGATTGAGCTTCTTAACATAATCCTTAAGCTGTCTGTGCTTTTCATATTCAAGAAGCACCCAGTCAAGTCCGCTGTCATATTTCCACTCAATAAACTGTCCGAATTCCTGTCCCATAAAGGTCAGCTTCTTACCGGGATGAGCCATAAGATAGCCTAAGAAGGATCGGATTCCCTTGAACTTTTCTTCATATTCACCGGGCATTTTGCCGATAAGTGAGCATTTTCCGTGAACTACCTCATCGTGAGAGATGGGAAGGATAAAGTTTTCGGAAAAAGCATAGAAGAAAGAAAAGGTAAGCAGATTATGATTATACTTTCTTGAAAGGCCGTCCATTGAGAAATATTTAAGAGCATCATTCATCCAGCCCATATTCCACTTGAAATTAAAGCCCAGACCGCCGATATCAGTAGGCTTGGAAACAAGGGGCCATGCTGTGCTTTCTTCGGCAATCATAAGAGGATTCTTATGCTCTCGGAAAATACCCTCGTTGAGCTTTCTCAGAAAGTCAACAGCTTCCAGGTTTTCATTTCCGCCGTATTTATTGGCGACCCACTGTCCGTGGTCTCTGTCATAGTCGAGATAAAGCATCGAAGCAACTGCATCCACTCTGAGTCCGTCAATATGATATTTGTCCAGCCAGAAATTAGCAGAGCTTGTAAGGAAGGATACAACCTCGTTTCTGCCGAAGTCGAATACCTTTGTACCCCAGGATTTGTGCTCGCCTTTTCTGTCATCCTTATATTCATAACAGGCATCGCCGTCAAAATTGGCAAGGCCGTGCTCGTCCTTGGGAAAATGAGCAGGTACCCAGTCGAGAATAACACTGATTCCGTTTTTATGGCACATATCAACAAAGTACATAAAATCCTTAGGTGTGCCGTATCTTGAAGTAGCGGCAAAATATCCCGTTACCTGATAACCCCAGGAGCCGTCAAAGGGATATTCCGAAAGAGGCATAAGCTCAATGTGGGTGTAGCCCATATCCTTGACATAAGGAATAAGCTCTTTGGCAAGGTCACGGTAAGAATAGGGAGCCTCCTCACCGTAGATTTTCCAGGAGCCGGCATGCACCTCATATATGTTCATAGGAGACTCGTAGACATTTACTGTCTCCTTCTTCCTCTGCCAGTCGCCGTCACCCCATTTATAGCCTGAAAGGTCATAGATTTTTGATGCCGTACCGGGTCTTGTTTCGCTATGGAAAGCATAGGGGTCGCTCTTTGCAGTTTTCTTACCCTTAGGAGATGTAACCATAAACTTATAGTTATCAAACTCCTTGACATCGGGAAGATAGCATTCCCACATACCTGCATCGTTGATTTTATTCATCGTACCTTTGCTTTCGTCCCAGCCGTTGAAATCACCGATAACGCTTACAGCCACTGCGTGAGGAGCCCACACACGGAAGGAGTAAAGATTCTCTTCGCCCTCTACCTTATGAGCGCCCATATATTCATAGGCCTTCATATTGTTACCCTGATGGAACAGATAAAGAGCAAGGTCATCGCCACGTTGTTTCTTTTCGGCCATTAATACACCCTCTTTGCATTTTAATTAGGCTTGGGGGCAGAAAAGGTCATACTTCCCCACCATTACAATCCTACATATAACATAATAGCACTCCTCAAATCAAATTTCAATAGTTTTTGTCATTTTGTTACAAGGTGGTAAAAAAATATTCATATTATTTGTGCAGTTTGTTAGAAGATTTATTGTTGTTTTCCATCGTTATAAGCCACACTATATTTTGTACACAGAAAAATAATATACCACAAAATAGGAGTCGGAAAATGGCAAAAAAAGAAGACACCGAAGTGTCTTAATCTTTATATATTTCTTCATATGCACTTTTAATTTTACGGGCAAAGAGAATATCCTTTGCAAAAGGATCAATTACATCATCAATTTCAAAAAGCTTGTTCAAGTCTATGTGCAAAATTTCCGCTATTCTTTTAAGCTGAAAAAGGCTCGGCTCCTGTACATTTCTTTCTATCTTTGAATAGTTGGACTGATTCATAGGTATCATTGAAGAAATTTCTTTTTGAGACAGGTCAGCATCTTCTCTGATATCACGTATTTTTGAGCCTATATCCATAATATCTCCGCTTTTAGTTATATGTTATAGTATATAGTTTATATCAATTTTAACTAAAACCATTGACTTTTAATTAAAAAGTAACTAAAATTATTTTGTAGTTAATTTTTAACTAAATTATTGATTTTAGGAGTGAAAGCAATGAAAAAAATTTTAAAAAAATACCTTGCACTTATTGTTGCATTGGCAATGGTTTTCTCTTGCTTCTCTACAGGTGCATTTGCTACCGAGGGAACAACAGAAGAAAACGCCTCGGTGAGCTATGAAGATTATTCAACTACCGAAAATCCGCCAACGGAAGAAACTGAAGATTATATCGAATGGAGCTTCGACGAAGAAACAAAAACTCTTACCGTAAACGGTAAAGGTGAAATGCCCGATTATGACAACTTTTCATCAGCCCCCTGGCTCGGCTTTTATGAAGAGGTTGAGAAGCTTGTTGTCGGTGAGGGAATTACAAAAATCGGCGGATCGGCTTTTTCGGGATTGTTTAACCTTAAAGAAGCTGTTTTACCGGAAACGCTTACAGTAATAGGCAGTTCGGCTTTCCTGGGTTGTATAAATCTCAGTAAAATTAACTTACCCGATTCAATTGAGGGAATAGGCACACAGGCTTTTTTCGGTGTTGAGTTAGATACATTAACAGTTCCGAAAAATATTACTGGTGAAGTATGGCTTTTTGAAGCATATATGGAAAATTTAATTATTCCGAAGGAAGTCGGCGACGCAAATATAGTTATAATTAATGCAAATACAAAGAATATTGTAAATTACTCACCTACCGCTATTGTTGATGTAGATGAAGCCGGGGAATATCTGGATGATGAGTACGTCAAATTTTTTAAAGTATACCAGAAATTCGTTGAATTAGCAGTTGAAGCTGAAAGAGCCGGTAAAGAGGGAATAACCGAACATAAGCTGATGATGGAAGCTTTTTCATCGGTATTCGGTATTGATGCTTCCACTGATGAAAAATATAACGAGGCTGTTCAAAAATGGGAATATGAGATAGCAACCTTATATTGTCCTGACAGCTTTTACATTAACTGCCTTGAAGAATCTGAACAGCATAATTATTGCAGAAATAATGTTGTAAATCATAAAATTATCGGCAGTGATGAGCTTTGTGAGTGCTTTGCTTTTGAGGGTTACGATGAAAACGGAAATCATTTTGTTATTGACAGAAGCACCGGCACTGCAATTATCAGCGGCAGTGGTCAACTGAGCTGTAAAGATGTTGGCCGTTATAATAATTATTTTGACACGGTTGCTTTCAGCGAAGATTCAGCTTTTACAATTTTAGGCTTTGATACTTTCAGACTTATTGATATTGAAGATTTTGATATTCCCGATACGATAGAAATTCTCGAGACATACCTTTTCCGGTATTCAAAAATCAAAAACATTACAATCCCCGTATCAGTGGTACAGATTGATGAAGCTACTTTCATTGGCTGCTATAATCTTGAAAACGTCTACTACGAAGGCTCTTATGAGCAGTGGAAAGAAATAAACATTGATAAAGATAACGACTATAACAAGTGGCTCTTTGATGCCAACCTTTACTTTAACGGTGTTCTTCATAAGCATACTGTTGTGAAAGGCGAAACTGTAGCTCCCACCTGTTCTTCAGAGGGCTATACCGTCTATGAATGTGAGTGCGGTTACTCCTATAAGGATGATTACACAGCGGCAAGCACTCACACCGATGAAAACACAGATTATATCTGTGACGTTTGCGGCAGTGAAATTGATAAAACTGTTACCGATGATGAAAGCGGCATAATCTTCGAAACAAAAGATGAAGCTGATTTTACGGTAGTAGAAATAGAGGATAAAAATGACCTTGACTATGTGCTTGTTGAAAGCCTCATAAACGGTGGTCTTGCAGGACTTTACGATATAAAAATGATTGACAGCGAGGGTAATCCTGTTCAGCCGGAATCTACCGTTAAGGTTAAGCTTCCCGTCGGTGATGCAGAAGGTCCTTTCTCAATTTACAGAGTTGAAGAAAACGGCACTCTCACAAATATGAATGCTTACCGTGACGGAGAATATATGGTTTTCGTTACAGACCATTTCAGCCTTTATGTGCTTGTAGATGAAAATGTAACAGAAGACGAAGAAACCACAGATGAAAATGTAAAAGAAGACTGTGGCGAAGATTGTGACTGTCTTTGTCATACACATAAGCTGCTCAGATTGATTTTTATAATTCTTAACATTGTTATGAAATATTTAGACGTTGAGCCTCTTTGCAATTGCTGATATAATTTCATACACTTATAACCAAAGACGGACAGAACTGAGTTCTGTCCGTCTTTGGTTTGGAATTTATAAATGAGGTATTGGGATTAGTCTTCCATATCCTTCTTAGCTTCTTCAATAACCTTCTGAGCTACGGGAACGGGAGCGTCCTCATAACGTGCGAAGTTAAGTGTGAAGTAGCCTCTGCCTGCTGTAACAGAGCGAAGGGTTATAGCGAAATCGCCCATTTCTGCCATAGGTACTTCAGCTACGAGCTCCTGCATCTTAGGCTCGTCAGCGGCACCCATACCGAGAACACGTCCGCGGCGCTTGGTGATGTCACCCATAATATCGCCGAGATTTGAGTCGGGCATATATACCTTTAATTCACCGATAGGCTCAAGGATAACGGGACTTGCCTGTGCCATACCGTTCTTATAAGCAATCTTTGCTGCAGTCTTGAATGCCATTTCGTTAGAGTCAACGGGATGGTATGAACCGTCATAAAGAACTGCCTTAAGACCAACAACGGGATAACCTGCAAGGGGACCCTTGAGAATAGCTTCCTGGAAACCCTTTTCAACTGCGGGGAAGAAGTTCTTGGGAACAGAACCGCCGACAACCTCTGTTTCGAAAATGAGCTCGTCACCGTCATGGGGCTCGAAGCGTACCCAAACATCACCGAACTGACCTGAACCGCCTGACTGCTTCTTATGACGGCCCTGAACCTGACAGCTCTTACGGATAGTTTCTCTGTAAGCAACCTTCGGAATCTTAAGGTCGATATCTACGCCGTACTTAGTCTTAAGCTTTGTAACAACGATATCAAGATGCTGTTCACCGAGACCGGAAATAACCATTTCCTTTGTTTCTTCGTTTGAAACAAATGTGATTGTGGGATCTTCAGCGATGATCTTACGAAGACCTGAAGCAACCTTATCCTCTTCGCCCTTCTTCTTGACAACAACTGCCATTGAAAGTGAGGGAGCAGGGAAATCAACGGGAGCAAGATTGATTATGTTCTTTGCCGAACAGATTGTGTCACCTGTTGAAAGGCCGTTAAGCTTTGTGATAACACCGATATCACCGCAGGGAATTTCATTTATATCCTCCTGCTTGATACCCTTTACCGTAACAAGCTTACCCATTCTTTCGCTTTCGCCTGTTCTTGCATTGTAAGCAGGTGTATCGGGAGTAATCTTACCTGAAATAACCTTAATGAAGGACATCTTACCTACGAAGGGGTCAGCAACAGTCTTGAAGCAGAGTGCTGCAAGAGGTCCGTTGGGATCAGCCTTAACCTCAATAGGCTCACCGTTTGCATCAGTTGCAAGCTCGGGCTTTGCCTTGTCGGGTGAAGGAGCAGAATATACGATAGCGTCCATAAGCATATCACAGCCGTCTACATTTGTTGCAGAGCAAGCATATACGGGCCAGATTTCACCTGTCTCAACGCCTTGGGTAAGGCCCTTGATGATTTCTTCCTTAGTTAAAGGCTCACCTTCGAAGAATTTTTCCATAAGCTCTTCGTCAACTGTAGCAACAGCTTCTTCAAGAGCAGCTCTCATAGCCTCGATGTTGGCATCGGAAGGAATGTCAACCTCAACGGGTCTGCCGTTGGGATACTTGAAAGCCTTGTTTGAGCAAAGATTTACGAAAGCTTCGCAAACGGGGCCGTTCATATAGGGAACAACAACGGGGCAGAGCTTGTTGCCGAGCTCTTCCTTAAGTGCTTCGAATGTCTTATAGAAATCTCTGTTTTCAGAGTCAACCTTTGTAACTGCAAAGAACTTTGCAATATTTCTCTGGTCAGCAGCCTTGATAGCCTTTTCAAGACCTACGTCAATACCTGAGCCTGCAGATGTAACGATAACTGCACAGTCAGCAGCTCTCATAGCTTCTGCCATACCGCCGGCAAAGTCAAACTTACCGGGTGCATCAAGAATATTGATCTTTGTATCTCTCCACTCAAAGGAAGCCGTAGCTGAAGAAATTGAACACTTTCTCTTCTTTTCCTCTGCGTCGTAGTCCATAATTGTATTTCCGTCTGCTACACGGCCGAGTCTGTCTGTAATACCTGCAACGTAGAACATTGCTTCTGAAAGAGCGGTCTTACCTTTACCTGTGTGACCTGCAATAGCGACGTTTCTGATGTTGTTTACTGAATATGATTTCAATTCCAAAACCTCCTAGACCTCATTTTATCTTATACGGTCTCCAAATTTTCGCCTCACCGAAGTGTTGTTTCGGCGATAACATTATTGATTTTATCATAAATTACACAAAAAAACAACGGATTATTAACTAATTTTGTGCATTGTTTTTTGTTCAGTGTGTATAAATAAGGCCTCTTTCAGTCCGTTACATAAATTGTTTTTGTTTAATTTGCAAAATAAAAAGCCACTGTACCGAAATACAGTAGTAAGTCAATACCTGCCTGCCGTATTATTGTCACACAGACGTTCTTGTGCCTTTCAAAAAGCTGTTTCAGACTGCGGAGAAGAGTGCAAGATGCTCTTTTCTTTGCCCCGAAGGCGTACTAAGGTACTCCGAGAGGGCAAAAAAAGAGCAAGTCTATGCGAAAAAGGTCGGGATTCGATGTCCCGACCTTTTTTCTTTAATAAACTTATCTCATTGATATCTGTTTAACACATTATTTCCGCACAGACGTTCTTGTGCCTTTCAGATAAGCTGTTTCAGACTGCGGAGAAGAGTGCAAGATGCTCTTTTCTTTACCCCGAAGGCGTACTAAGGTACTCCGAGAGGGTAAAAAAAGAGCAAGTCTATGCGAAAAAGGTCGGGATTCGATGTCCCGACCTTTTTTCTTTAATAAACTTGTCTCATTAATATCTGTTTAACACATTATTTCCGCATAGACGTTCTTGTGCTTTTATCCGCAGTCTGAAGATTATCTGCTGTTTACCATTTCCTTATATACGTTGCAGATGGATTCTGCATCACCCGATGCTACCAGCTGACCTTTTGTAAGGATAATGGCCTTGTTGCATATTTTTGTGACTCTTTCGGTGCTGTGTGAAACATAAAGCACCGTTACACCGTCTTCCATAAGGTCCAGAATTCTCTGCTCACTCTTCTCCTTAAAAGCGGCATCGCCTACACTGAGAACCTCATCAAGAATAAGAACATCCGGCTTTACCGATGTGGCAATCGCAAAGCCCAGACGGGATTTCATACCGGAAGAATAATTCTTCATCGGCGTATCTATAAATTTGCCCAGCTCAGAAAATGCTACAATATCGTCATATTTTTCTTCAAGGAATTTTCTTGAAAAGCCCATTGTGGCGCCGTAAAGAAAAATGTTTTCCCTGCCCGTATAGTTCATATCAAAGCCTGCACCAAGCTCAAGCATAGGAGCAATAACGCCCTTTACCTTAACTGAGCCTGTTGTGGGCTTCAGAACTCCTGCCACTACCTTAAGAAGGGTACTTTTACCTGCACCGTTGAAGCCCATAACGCCCACACGGTCACCCTTTTCAACCTTGAAGCTTACATCCTTAAGTGCCCAGAACTCATTATAATTGAGTTTTCTTGTGGCAAGTCTTATGAAATATTCTTTTATGCTGTCAACCTTTTCACTGCTCATATTGAAAAGCATGCTGACATGATCTACCTCTATAGCATATTTACTCATTCAGTTCATCTCCTAAAGGGGTTAAATATGCAGAATAAACTTATCCTGCTTTTTGTAGAACAGCCCAAAGCCTACCACAAGCACAACCACCGTCACGCCGCAGCAATACCAGAACAAATTCATATCAAAGTAAGTGAAAAACTCTCCTCCGTGAAGCACGGCGCCTCTGAACATTTCAATAAAGCCGTACATCGGGTTGAGCTTAAGAATAAAAGCTGCTGTACTTCCCTCCGGAAAACCTAAACGGTCAACAGTGTAAACGATAGGTGTAACATAGAAGAGAAGCAGACAGAAAACATCGTAAATATTTTCAATATCTCTGAAGAAAACGCTTAAGGTAGCAAGAATCATACCTACGCCCAGAGTAAACAAAAAGAGAACGAATACTGCGGGAACAGCAAATACAATGTTAGGCGTGATTGTTATGGGATTTTTATCAGCTATATTAAAATAGAGAATAACCACAACAAGAACGGAAAGGGATATAAGGAAGGTTACAAAATTGGAAAGGACTGCCGAAAGGGGATAAACATATTTCGGAACATATACCTTTTTTATAATGGAAGCCTTTGCCCTTATTGAATGCATGGCTTTTTTAGTGGAAGAGGTAAAGAACTGATGTAAAAGTCTTCCGCAAAGAAGATATACGGGATAATTGACTACCTTTGACGAATCTCTTCCGAAAAGATTGTTGAAAACAAAAACCAGAACTATCATTGTCAGAAGTGGCTGCAGAAAGTTCCAGAACATACCCAGAACAGAATTTCTGTACTGAAGCTTTATATTTTTACTGACTAATTCCTTAATCAGATGACGGTACTTAAGAAAGTTGTTTATAAAACCGCTCATAGGGGATTTACCTGCCAAACGAACTCCTCCTTCTTATATATTCAATCAATTATACCATACATGCAGTATTTTTACAATAACCAAAAAATAAAAAAACAGGACTAAAACAAAGCCGTCAGAAATATATTGTTTTAGGTAATATTAAACTTGTCGTTATACACTTAAGACAGAAAAGGAGGTAAATTTTCCATGAAGCAAGACCGACTTGTTCTCGTTTGCGTTACCGCGCAGCAATCATCTGAGACTCTCGTTAAGGCAGGAAAACTTTTATCTGACAAATTCGGTGCATCACTTGAAGTAGTTTCCGTCCTTCCCATAGGCGAAAGCGAAAACCCTGTGAAACCGGAAATTCTTGAAAAGCTTTATCAAAGCGCAAAAAACGAAGGCGGAGATATGGCAGTCTATTTCAGTAACGACCCTATCATTACCGTAAGTGCACATATAGCAAAAAGAAAACCCCTGACTCTTGTTGTGGGCTTTCCCGGCGAAAAGAGCAACAACTTTATTTCTACTATCCATCTTCTTTTACCGGATATCCCCATAAGTATGATTGACAAGGACGGCACATCCTACAACATCCTGCCCTTCGAAAAAACTCAGTCAATCCCTGCAAAGTAAAAGCTGTAAAACCCCGTATTTCAAAAAACACCATATAAAAAAGGCTTATGTTTCTGTTCGGAACATAAGCCTTTTGTTTTATCAGCAGTAATATACCTTTAATTTTTCAAGACACACCGCCGCAAGTCTGCCGCCGAAGGCTACGCCGCAGTCAATTGCAAGATGTCTTTTCTTTGCATAAACCTTACCTGTACACTGTCTGTCAATAAGGGCCGTCGGTGTATGTCCCGTCACAAGATAGCTGTCGGAAAAATAAGCTTTGGTATAATCGGTTGCGGCAAAAACAAAAGCCTTTTCGTCATAATCCTCAAGGGGCTTATCCTCTTCAAAGCCGTCTATACCTGCGTGAACCAGAACAAAGGTCTTCCCTCCGGCTTCTATCTCTTCATAAGCGTTGAACTCAGAAAGATAGTCAATAATACTTTCTTTGTTTTCTTCGTCAAGAGAGAGAAAATCCGATACGGTCTTTTCGCTTTTCATTGTCAGCCATTTTTCAAAAAGCTCAGCCTTTTCGCCTTCAAGAAGGCTCTTTGCTTCATCCACAGTCTTCGCCGAAGAAATAAGAGGAAATATTTCTCTTGCCATATATTCCTGCTCACCTAAAATCGGAAAAATGTTGGCTCTGTACATCATATCCTTTAATATTTCGATGCCCTCATCTCCCATACCGATTACATCGCCCAGAATGAAAACAGCATCTGTTTCCGCAGGGCTTATTTTTTCGAGCATCTGAAGATATTTTTCCTTGTTTCCGTGAATGTCGCCGATTACATATGTCATATTTGCCTCCTGTTATCTTGTAATAAGTAATTCATTGTTTTCAAGGAATTCGTCGTAGGTTTCCTTTCTGTCATATGTGCCCTCAGGTCTGAACTCAATAATACGGTCAGCTATTGACTGAACGAACTGATGGTCATGTGAGGTAAAGAGAATTGAGCCCTTGAACTTAATGAGTGCGTTGTTAAGGGATGTAATTGATTCAAGATCAAGGTGGTTGGTGGGTTCGTCGAGAATAAGCACGTTAGCACCGCTGAGCATCATTTTGCAGAGCATACAGCGTACTCTTTCACCGCCGGAAAGAACCTGAGCCTTCTTTGTTGCTTCTTCGCCTGAGAACATCAGTCTGCCAAGCCAGCCTCTTACATCGGTTTCAAACTGTAAATCAGAATACTTTCTTACCCAGTCAATAAGACTGTCCTCAACACCGTCAAAGAAATCAGAGTTATCTGCGGGGAAATATGCCTGTGAGGTCGTAATACCCCACTTGAAGGTGCCCTCGTCAGGCTCAAGCTCGCCCATAAGAATTTTAAAGAAGGTTGTCTTCGCAACAGCGTCGGTACCTACAAAGGCTACCTTTTCACCGGGTCTTATGGTAAAGCTCACATTGTCAAGAACCTTTCTGTCACCGATTGTCTTTGAAAGTCCTTCAACAATAAGCATATCGTTACCGATTTCTCTGTCGGGCTTGAACTCAACAAAGGGGAAGCGTCTTGATGAAACGGGCATATCCTCTAAAACAAGATTGTCAAGAAGCTTTTTACGGCTTGTTGCCTGCTTTGACTTTGAAGCGTTGGCACTGAAACGGGCAATAAATTCCTGAAGCTCTTTCATTTTGGCTTCGGTCTTTTTATTCTGCTCTCTGAGCTGTCTCTGTGCCATCTGAGTGTACTCATACCAGAAATCGTAGTTACCTACATACATTGTGATTTTGCCGAAATCACAGTCAGCAATATGAGTGCATACTTTATTGAGAAAGTGTCTGTCATGGCTGACAACAATAACGGTATTTTCAAAATTAAGAAGGAATTCCTCCAGCCAGTTGATAGCCGCAACATCAAGGTGGTTGGTGGGCTCGTCAAGAAGAAGAATATCGGGGTTGCCGAAAAGGGCCTGTGCAAGAAGCACCTTGACCTTCTGCTCGCCTGTAAGCTCCTTCATAAGTGTATAGTGGAATTCATTGTGGATGCCCAGTGCGTTAAGAAGAATTTCTGCATCGCTTTCAGCACTCCAGCCGTCCATCTCGGCAAACTCCTCTTCAAGCTCACTTATACGGATGCCGTCCTCTTCGGTAAACTCCTCCTTGGCATAAAGCTCTTCCTTTGCGTCCATTATGTCAACAAGCTTCTGGTTACCCATAAGAACCGTTCTGATTACATCGTATTCATCATAGGCATAATGGTCCTGCTTTAATACGGAAAGTCTTTCGCCGGGAGTAATTGTAACATAGCCCTTATTGGGCTCTATCTCACCTGAAAGTATTTTTAAAAATGTAGATTTACCTGCACCGTTTGCTCCGATAAGGCCGTAGCAGTTGCCTTTTGTAAAATTAATGGAGACACTTTTGAAAAGCTCTCTTCCTCCGTACTGGAGAGTAACATTATTAGTACTGATCATAATAAATCACTTCCATTTCATAATTTTTCGCTAACCTATATATTATACCACAAAATCGGAAAAATAGCAATTCATTTCGGGGCATTTTACTCTTCAGAGCTCAAATTCAGTCAAAATACAAAAATGTAGAATTGTCTCCGAAAATTTTGTAACAAGTTCACAGAATTTTATTTTCCTTGTTTTCCACAGAGTTTTTAACCGAAAGATGTGGAAAACTCTGTGGAAAGAGTTAAAAACCGCCCTAAAACACTGGCTTTTCGCTCTTTGAAAACTTTCATAAAATTTTTAAATGACTGTTGAAAAGTTGAAAATCTCCCCACAAACAAATTTTCGCGGCAAGAAAATAACTTTACAAACCCGCTTTTCCGATTTTCATAATCCAAAAATTAACAAAAAAACTTTTGCCAATGACTTGATATGAAAGAAACAATATGTTATAATGACTCAATATATTTTTCAGGCACAAAACCAAGCTGAATAAACTTAAAAGAAAGGATTATGATTATGGATTACAACAACAAATTTGTAAAAGAAGGTCTCACTTTTGATGACGTACTTCTCATTCCCGCCGAGTCAGATGTTTTACCTGCAGATGTTTCTCTTGAAACACAGCTCACCAAGGGTATCAGACTTAACATCCCCGTAATGACTGCCGCTATGGATACGGTTACAGAGTCAAGAATGGCTATTGCCATTGCCCGTGAAGGCGGTCTCGGTGTTATTCACAAAAATATGACAATCGAAAATCAGGTAAAAGAGGTTGACCGTGTTAAAAGAAGTGAAAACGGAATTATCACTAACCCCATTTTCCTTGCTCCCGACAATTTTGTTTATGAAGCTGAAAATATAATGCATACTTACCGCTTCTCAGGTGTTCCTATCTGCGAAAACGGCAAGCTTGTAGGTATTCTTACCAACCGTGACCTTCGCTTCCTTACTGATTACAATATCAGAATCAGCGAGGTAATGACTAAAGACGGTCTTGTTACAGGTCCCGTCGGCACAACTCTTGATGAAGCCAAGCTCATTCTTATGAAGCACAGAATTGAAAAGCTTCCCCTTGTTGACGAAAACGGATACCTTAAGGGCCTTATCACAATCAAGGATATCGAAAAGGCTGTTCAGTATCCTAACTCAGCCCGTGATGCAGGCGGCAGACTTCTCTGTGCTGCAGCTCTCGGTGCAACAGCAGACGTTCTTGACAGAGCTACACCTCTTGCTCAGGCAGGCGTTGACGCTTTCGTCCTCGACTCAGCTCACGGTCACAGCCGTAACATCCTCAAGGCTGTTGAAAAGGTCAAGGCTGCATTCCCGAATATCTCCCTTATTGCAGGTAACGTTGCAACTGCTGAAGCTACAAAGGCTCTTATTGATGCAGGTGCAGACTGCGTTAAGGTAGGTATCGGCCCCGGCTCTATCTGTACAACACGTATCGTTGCAGGTATCGGTGTTCCTCAGGTTACTGCTATTTATGACTGCGCAAATGAAGCAGCTAAGCACGGTATTAATGTTATCGGCGACGGCGGTATCAAATATTCAGGTGAAATCGTAAAGGCTATTGCTGCCGGTGCATCTGCTATTATGGTAGGCTCACTTGTTGCAGGCTGTGAGGAATCACCCAGCGACACAGAAATCTATCAGGGCAGAAAATATAAGGTATACAGAGGTATGGGCTCTATTGCCGCTATGAATCAGGGCAGTAAGGACAGATACTTCCAGGCTAACAACAAGAAGCTCGTTCCCGAAGGCGTTGAAGGTCGTGTTGCTTATAAGGGCACTCTCAGCGAAACCGTATATCAGATGATGGGCGGTCTTCGTGCAGGTATGGGCTACTGCGGCTGTGCAACAATTGATGAGCTCAAGGAAAAGACTCAGTTCATCAGAATCACAAACGCAGGTCTTATCGAAAGCCATCCTCACGATATTTCAATCACCAAGGAAGCTCCCAACTATTCGGGCTCTTCAAACGGATAACAAAAAGGGCTGTGCAAAACAGCCCTTTTTTAATGCAGAATGCAGAGTGCAAAATGCAGAATTGCGCCTGACGGAGTAGTAGAGGGTAAGTTTCACCCGCCCCGTCAGGTTACATTTTTATATCCTTTTTTATATAAATGTTATTTTCTGCTTTTCCGTATCAACTGTCGCTTCTTTACCGAAAGGAATAATACATCTCGGCATAGCGTGGCCGACATTTATGTTATATACAACAGATAAATCGGGATTGTCGATAACATCAATAAGAGACTTCTTATACTCTTCATAATAAACCTCGTCCTGAGGCTTGCCGACCAATATACCGCTGATAACATCAAAGATGTCTGTTTCTTTCAGCTTCTCAAGAGCTTTTCTGTATTTTTCGGGAGGCATCTTTTCTTCACTTGTTTCAAGAAGGAGAATTTTTCCTCTCCACTCTTCTTTTGTAGGAAAGAGTCCGTATCTTTCGCAGAGAACGGGCATATCCTCATAGCTTTCACCGTCAAAAATATCGAATATGGTATCAATACAGCCACCAAGAATTTTTCCGCTGAATACAGGTCTGCCCTGCAAAAGCTCAAAGCCTTTATTCTTATGTGAAACTAAAGACTTTCCAATCTGACTTTCACTGAAATCCGTTCTTCCCTCATACCACAGTTCAGAGGGTGTTATCTCCTTAATTGTTCCCGTAGCTATCAGCTCTTCAAAATACTTTTTTGTATAGGGCAGCATTTCATCGGAAAGCTCACAGATATCGGCAAGAAAAGACTGACCGTAAAAAGTATTAAGCCCGACTTTACTGAGCATTAAATGATTTACTGTTGTATCGGAAAAGCCAAGGAATATTTTTTCCTTTACTGCCTTTTTCAGTTCGTCATTCTCAAAAAGATACGGTAATAAACGGTAGGTATCATCACCGCCGATTGCAGATAAAATCATATCCACTTCATCATCAAGGAATGCCGCAAGCAAGTCCTCGGCTCTTTTTTCGGGATGAGCTTTGAGATAAGCATGACCTTTTAAAGCATTGGGCATAAATTTTACCTTTACTCCGTATTTTTCCAGTCTTTCAAGGCCGATTTTAACTTCGTGCTTTACGAAATCTTCACCGATTGTTCCGTGAGAAAGACTTACAATGCCTATTGTTTTTACCATACATATCACCTCGTTACATAAATTATAACGAAAGCCTTTTCTTTAGTCAACATCAGTTTTTATAAGCTCTTTACCGTTAAGGTCTTCCTCATTCATATTAACCGACCTTATGGTGCTGTTGTCATAGGTAGTGAAATAGTATATACCCTTATCTGCATTACAGCAGGAGGAGTACCTTGTATATTCATATTCTCTGTCCCTTGTCATAACGGAGCCTTTAGGCATTGCAACGGAAGAAAGAATATGAAAAAACTGACTTACGCTTTCCTTTTCGCTTTCACCCGAAACAGATTTCTCTTTAACAAAAACGGCACGGACAAATCTTGAAGCAGAGGAAAAATCTCCCGGCAGACCGAAGGCACCAAGACCCAGAGAATAATTTTTCAGCTCTTTTTTGCTCAGTCTGTTTTCAGCGAGATATTCATTAAGTCCCATATAGTTGTTGATATTAGTCAGATGATAATCAAAGGTAGGATTATTTGTCAGCACTTCATAGGGATTTTCGTAAATCCTTAGCCCCTCTTTTACACTCTCCACCGTAAGAGATTTTTCTTTATCGCTTATAAGCCAATGAAGAGGGGAAAGGGGTAATTCTTCGCTGAAATTGATTTTCGCTATATTTATCTCTGATAAAAGCCTCTTCGCTTCATTTATATCTGCGCACTGACCTAAGATATACGGAATAAGCTCAAAAGGGGAGACATTAGTTTTATTTTTGTCAATATCCTTATAGTCTGCATTGTCGGGAAAGTTAAGTCCTGCCATAGACAAACCCTTTTCATTGGTTGCCTCAAAATAAAGAGGATAGTTCTCTGCAACTGCCGCCATACCTATGAGGGCAAAGTGAGTTTCGATCGGCGGCACACAGCGGAACTTAAGGGCAAAGCTTCTGGGAGTTATAACAACGCTCTCACCGTAAGACCTTTCAAGGTCAAGGTTTCTTCCGAAATAAGAATCTTTTGTTTTATAGCTTATTGCAGTACACATAATTATCACCCTTTTTATTATGTGAGTCTGCCTGATGTTAATTCCCGTAAAAGAGCAAAAAAATAAAGCCGCCTTCTGCGACTTACCTTTAAGTTTTCGGTTCGCTTGTCATTCTGAACGCAGCCTGTCATTCTGAACGCAGCTTGTCATTCTGAACGCAGTGAAGAATCTTAAGATCCTTCGCAAAGGCTCAGGATGACATATTGTTTGTCATATTGAGCGGACAAACATTCCTCTTTCATCAACCTCTTCACTTTTCCCTCTTACTTCTTCCCTAAAATGAAATAACCCCCGGGGACCGATGTTTCTTCACACATCTTTTTTGGTCCGGGGGGTTATTTCTGATCGTTCTTTGTATCTAACATCATTTTTTATCCTCACTTTCTACAGATTGGAAATTTCTTCGTTTTTTCAGAATTCATCGGGCATCTTCTTTGTTTTTAAATTTTTTTATATATCTTCAATGCCTGATGTTTTCTTTATTGAAGAAATCTTTTGCTCTTTAATTTTTTCAGGTTAATCAGTTTTTTATTTTGGTTTTTGTTTTTGTTTTTAGTTGTTTTTTGATTTTGATTTAATTTAGTTTTTTTTACTTTTTCAATTAACCTTCTTAAAGAGCTTTTTTAAGTTTTACCTGTACATCGGTATCACCTTTCCCTTTCTGTGTCTATAATATAACACAGAAAATCGGGAATTGCAATATCCTTTTTGTACAAACTTAACTTAAGTTTTTCGTATATTTCAGAGAAACTATGAAAGTTGCATAAAAACTGTTGACTTTCACTTTCAGATTTGTTATTATGGATATGTTGGGGTCACTGTACCCTTCTTTTTTTATCCCCAAGCGGTGATATCTTGACAAATTATTACCTTTGGAATATAATAGCACCGTAATTCAATACTAAACCGATGACCGGGAGTAGTAACAAAAAATGAAGCTTACAGAGAGCCGCAGACGGTGGAAGGCGGCAGGGGAGTTTTTTGCGAATGGACCCGGGAGGGCGGCCCGAAATTTATTGAAAGTAGGCGTCGACGGAAACTCTGACCGTTATGATGAGAGCGCATAAAACGTGCGTGAAACCAACAAGGTGGCAAACAGATTACCTGTTCCTTTTGGGACGGGTATTTTTATTTATATACACAATTGAAAGGAAGATATATAATGGAAGAAAAAATTATCACTCCTCAGACTGATGCTCCCGAAAAAAGAAAAAAGATACTTTCCTGTATCCAGCCCTCAGGTATTCCCACTCTGGGCAATTACCTCGGCGCCCTTAAAAACTGGAAGCTTCTTTCCGATGAATTTGACAGCGCATTTGCCGTTGCCGACCTTCACGCCATTACCGTAAGACAGGATCCCCAGAAGCTCAGAAAGCAGATTATGGAGGTTTTTGCTCTTCTTCTTGCTATCGGTCTTGACCCCGAAAAAAATATTGTCTTTATCCAGAGCCATGTCCCTGCACATTCACAGCTTGCATGGATTCTCAACTGCTACACCCAGTTCGGCGAAATGTCAAGAATGACTCAGTTCAAGGATAAATCTCTTTCCCACGCAGATAACGTAAACGTCGGTCTTTTCTCCTATCCCGTGCTTATGGCTGCAGATATTCTTCTTTATCAGGCTGACCTTGTTCCCGTCGGTGCAGACCAGAAGCAGCATCTTGAAATTGCAAGAGATATTGCAAGCCGCTTTAACGGTATCTACGGCAACACCTTCACAATTCCCGATCCATACATTTCAAAGACAGGCTCAGCAAGAGTTATGTCTCTTCAGGATCCTACAAAGAAAATGAGCAAGTCCGACCCCAACCCCAAGAGCTATGTTTCTGTTTTCGACACTCCCGAACAGATTATGAAGAAAATCAGAAGCGCTGTTACCGACTCTGAGGGCGGTGTTTACTACGGCGAAGGCAAGGACGGCGTAAACAACCTTATGAGCATTTACTCAGCCTGCACTAATCTCAGCTATGAGCAGATTCAGAATGAATTCGCAGGTAAGGGCTACGGCGATTTCAAAAAGGCTGTAGGTGAGGCTGTTGTCGAAGAGCTTCGTCCCGTAAGAGAGAGATACGAAATTCTTATGAAGGACCAGGCTTATCTTAAAGAGGTTGCAGCAAAGGGTGCCGAAAGTGCAAACAGAATCGCAAACAGAACTCTTTCAAAGGCAATGAAAAAATGCGGTTTCATTTTACCGTAATATAATGTAATAAAAAGAGCTGTCACTTTAGCCGAGTGTTTGTAAAGACACTCGGCTGTTTTGTTGGCGAATAAAATTATACTGAAACCTCAGGATTCAATAAAACACTTGCCCAAGCAACAATATTAATAAAACAATCCGGATAATAAAAAGCTCACTTTTCACCTCCAAAGGTGCTACCTCAAAAAGAGCAAAAGATTGTTGACGAGTTTATCTCTAAATGCTATAATTTCTATATGGGGTGAAATTTATATGAAGACTATAATTAAAATTATAACATCAATTATTATAGTATGTTTTACTTTTTCTTTTTTATTAGCAATATATTATACATCCTGGGAAGAAACAAAAATAAATAATTTAGATGTTTATTATAGTAAGGTTACAAGATCTTGTCTTGCAGGTTGTTTTGAATGGGATGGAAATACTGAAAATATGACAATTACAGTGCCTGACGAATATGAAGGAATGAAAATAAAATCTCTGGGCGGTTTTGTCGGCAAGGGAACTCCTACATTATTTTTTATTATGGTACCCGAATCTTTGCATCCGGAAGTTGTTTCTTGTACAGAATCTGAAGATTGTATTGGCACCGTTAATGAATATACGGTTACCTATAGTTTTACAGTGAATCTTGGAAAAAATATTAAAAATTTTGAAATGTTCACATATAAAGATTATTATATGGATGCAAACGATAATGTTGTATATATCGTTGAAACAAAATATGAATGTTCACAAGAAAACAACCGGGCATATTCCAAAGACGGCAAGCTTTACGATAAAAAAACGAATCAGCTTTTAGGTGGAATTTTTTAATTTGAATAAATGTTGTTCTGTCAGTTAAACGTTTAATAGAAAATTTAAATATGCAAAAATTATAAAAGTCAAGAAAGATGTCATTCTCTTTTGGCTTTTTTCTTATGCAATATATCATGTACAATGTCTGTTTTTATAATCTATCCTTAGCACATCCGTGCATTTTGTGGCGGCTTTTTTGTATGTGTCTTAAAAGCATCATTATCATATACATTATCCTTCTCATTATTATTTTCATTATCCTTTTCATTATCATTATCAGCATTTTTTGGTACAAAAAAATATGCGAACGCATGCGATCGCATACGCCCCTATAAATATTTTATATCGACAATGTAAAAGAATAATCTAATATTTTTCTTCCTCATACAAAAACTAAATATATATCTCCTTTTGTCTTATTGCATAATAATATCTGTGTGAAATGACAAAAATTATTCTTTCGGTTGCTTTTTGCTCAAAATGCATATATAATTGTATTTGTCGTATTTTGACAATCTTAACTACAGAAAGGGGTTATGACATGGCTGAAAAAAAGCAAAAGCTTAATGTCAAAAAAACCATACTTACCGGTTTCGGTTTTATGGCTACTTCAATAGCATGGGCTATATATGACCCGTACATCACAAAAATTCTTAACAAAATTCTTTCCGAAAGCGAGCTGGTTACAAATCTCAGTGCCTCTCTTGCAAAGGCAATTCCCTGGATCGGTGATTTCGCTGAGGCTCAGGGACAGAGTACAATCTCTTCAACAGGCGGCTTCTCACTGGTACCTCTTTTCATCGGTATCATTATGACCTTCGATAACATATTCGGCGTTATTTTCCAGCCTACCTTCGGTAAGCTTTCCGATAACTGCCATTCTAAGCTCGGTAAGCGCCGTCCCTTTATCGTGACCTGCGCTCCCATTTCGGCAGTTCTCTTTACACTTATTCCTATCGTTGCTCTCAATACAAGCGGCTCACTTCAGCTTCCTCTTACAATGCTGACAGTTATCCTCTTTGTTTTCTCTATGTCTCTCTGGAGAGCTCCCGTTGTTGCTCTTATGCCCGACCTTACACCTCCCGAGCTTCGCAGTGAAGGTAACGCTATCATCAACCTTATGGGCGGTATCGGTTCAGCTGTAGGTATGGTTGCAGGTACAATCGGTATTGCGCTCTGCACCATTTTTGCAGGCTACAGCAAGGCAGAAATCAAGGCAGACGAAACCGTTTCCTTCCCCTATGTTTTCATCGTAGGCTCTGTTATTATGATTCTAGGTATGCTCGTTCTCCTCTTCTTCGTTAAGGAGCAGGATACAAGCATCAAGCTCAAGGGCGACGCAAACCAGTATGCTGACCAGAAGGCTCTCAAGAAGGCTCAGAAGGAAGCTGCTAAGCAGAAAAAGGCTGAGCTTAAGGCTATCAAGCTTTCAAAGGGCGAAAGAAAGAGTCTTGCATTTATGCTCGGTACACTCTTCTTCCTCTTCTGTGCATCCAATGCTATCACAACCTTCTTCTCACTCTTCGCTCAGGAAATCCTTCATATGATTACCTCCGAAGCAACCTTTATTATGCTTATCTTTGCCGTCTGCTCAGGTGCTGCAGCAATCCCTGCAGGTAAGATGGGTTCAAAGTTCGGCAGAAAGAAGACTATCATTGCAGGTCTCTCTGTATTCCTTGCAGCATTCGTTGTTTTCTTCGGCGTATTCGTAGGTATGCTCGGCAGCAAAAACCTTTCCATCAACAATTATGTTACTGTTAACAATGCTTACATCACAATTGACGAAAACATCAACGCATATAATGCTGACCTCAGTGCAAAGGCACAGGAGGAAGGCAGAGCACTTGCTGACGAAGAGGTTCTCAGCATTGAAGGCTATCTGGCATATAAGAGCGGCGAAGCTCAGACAGAAGCCGTTACTGCTTCCTACGAGGTTTATGACGCTCACCTTACAGATACTCTCGGCGAGGGTATATATAATGATGTAATAGCTGTTGCCAACGATGTTCTCTCCACCGGTGCAACAACCTTTGATGCAGCACTTGCCGCTATCGTTGAAACCGTTGACAGTGTTACGGCTATTCTCCGTGTTCTTATTTATCCCGTACTTGTTCTCGGCGGTGCAGCAAATATGTTCATCACCGTTAATACACTTCCCCTCGTTCTTGAAATCGGCGGTGTTGAAAAGGTCGGTACCTTCACGGGCTACTATTACACAGCAACCTTCTCAGCACAGATTGCTTCTCCCATCGTTTACGGCTTTATCCGTATGTTTGCGGGAACCTATATGTCGCTGTTCTATTACAGCCCGATTATGTTCGCTCTGGCAATCATTCTTATCCTCTTCGTTAAGCACGGTGAAGCCGTTCCCCAGGAAGTTATAGATAAGATTGAAGAAGAGAATGCAGACTGATAAATAAAAAGACTGTCGAAAGACAGTCTTTTTTTCAGGGCCGAGGGCCAAGGCCGTTTTGAAAGTGCTGTAAAAGTTAAGTTTTCCCCACACAGTAAAGCAGTAATTTGTTTTAAATGTAGAATAAAGGTCGCGGATAAACTGCGGCCTTTATTTTTTGCCGGTTTCCGCAAAAGCAGAGAGATACAGAATATATGTCCGTCAATTATATGTGGAGGGAAGGGGAGTAATAAAAATTTACGGGGTGGTAGAAACGGGCGGCGGCGAGCCGCGAAAATGCCCGGCGCAGCCGAGGCATTTTCCAAATGAGTGGCACAGCCGCACATTTGACCTGTGCACTGCTTCGCAGGCACAGGTGCGGCTCGCCGCAAGTCGGGAGGCCAAGCGGGCTTAGGAAGACAATACAGCTTTGCAACTCCTT
>JAZPYL010000064.1:0-166529 GCA_045544175.1 Acutalibacteraceae bacterium
TATTCGTTCCTATTATATGGATAATAAATAAATTAAAATAAACCGAAGCTCCCCTATTCAGAGGAGCTTTTATTATATAAATCAAATGATAAATCATTTGATACGCACTTTCAAAAAGTGCACAAAGTTCAATAACAAGCAAAAAAACCGCCCATCGCCAAAGGTTGCCTACGGCAATTTTTGTTTCAAATGCTACGCATGTCAGCATAGCTGACGAACAAAAACGACCCGCGGACCCCACCCGATTAATTACTAAAGTGGTAAATAAATCATAAAAACAACGATACATTCAAGATTGATTTTGTATAGTTGATTATAAAAGTTCAACACTACCCCACTTTTATAAAAATTAAATTTAATAACATTCTACATACATTGTATTTTAAGCACTGATATGATATAATCCTCAAAGAAATGAAAATACATCAAGGAACGGAAATAAAATGCAAATCAAAATTCAAAACGGTATTGTTGACCTTTCAGGTCAGCCGATTCTTAAAAATATTAACATTGAAATTAATACTGAAAGTAAAATTGGTATTGTCGGTCGAAACGGTTCCGGAAAAACAACGCTTCTTCGTCTGCTTTCCGGTGAGCTTTCTATTTCAAAGGATAATCCTGAGATTGAAAGTTATCATATAGTTTCGGGCAAGCCCGTTATCGGTACGCTTTCTCAGATGGCGTTTAAAGATAACAGTGTTACTATGATTGAGGAAATACGCAGTGCATACAGTGATATAATTGAACTGAAGGTTAAACTTGACAAACTTAGCATTCAGATGGAAAACAATCCTTCTGATGACGTTATCGCCTCTTACACCTCTACTCTTGATTATTTTACTAATCTCGGAGGTTTTTATTACGAAAAAGAATATGAGGCGGCTATTAAACGTTTTGGCTTTACTGATGCAGATAAAGTAAAGCCTTTGTCTGATTTTTCCGGCGGTCAGAGAACAAAGATTGCATTTTTAAAGCTTTTGCTTTCAAAGCCCGATTTATTGCTTCTTGACGAGCCTACTAACCATCTTGATGTTGATGCTGTTTCCTGGCTTGAAGAATATCTTTCGAGTTATAAAAAAGCAATCGCTGTTGTTTCCCATGACCGTATGTTTCTTGACAAAACCGTAAATATCATTTACGAAATAGAACACGGTAAAACGAGTCGCTATGTCGGAAACTATTCTTCTTTTGTTGAGCAAAAAAAGGTTCAGAGAGCCCAACAGGAAAAGATGTACATTGAGCAGCAAAAAGAAATAGAAAAGGTCAATGATATTATCGAAAAATTCAGATATAAAGCAAACAAAGCTGCAATGGCACAGTCTAAAATTAAATATCTTGAGCGTATGGAATTGATTGAAGCCCCCGAGTCCTATGACAGTAAAGTTTTTCGTGCAGAGTTTGAACTTGATTCCCGCAGCGTTAATGATGTACTGACTGTTCGAGATTTGAAAATTGGCTACGATGACGTTCTTTCAACTGTCAGCTTTGATATTAAAAGAGGTCAGCACGTTGGCGTTGTCGGCGGTAACGGTTTAGGAAAATCTACACTGCTTAAAACAATTGTCGGTGCTATCCCCTCTTTAGGCGGTACTTCTATTATCGGCGGAGGCGTCAAGATTGGTTATTTTGATCAGCAAATGGCACAGTATACCGGCAGACAGACTGTATTAGACGATTTTATGAATTCTTTTCCTTCTCTCACTTCTTTTGAAGCAAGAAGCGCTCTTGGTGCCTTTCTTTTCAGCGGAAATGATGTGTTCAAAACTGTAGATATGCTTTCAGGTGGTGAAAGAGTAAGGCTTGCTCTCTGCAAAATATTTAAAAGAAAGCCTAATTTTCTTATTCTCGACGAGCCTACTAACCATATGGATATTCTCAGCAAGGAAACGCTTGAGAATATGCTTGCTGATTATGAAGGTACTCTCCTGTTTGTTTCTCACGACAGATATTTTGTTAAAAAAGTAGCTCATCATATTTTATCATTTGAAAACGGTCAGACAAAGTGGTATAAATACGGTTATGATGAATATGATTCGGCATCTTCGAAAGCAAATAATACTGTTCAGAATAATAATGAGATTCGACCAAAGCAAAAAAAGAACTACACAACACCCGCCAAGGAAAAAGCAAAAAAGGAAAGAGCTTTGAAAAAAGCTGAGGATGCAATAGCTTCACTTGAAAAAGAGCTCGAAGCACTTAAGGCTGAGATTAATAAGGATGAAAATATTTCAGATTATATTAAGCTGTCTGAACTTCAGGAAAAAATTGATGAGACAGAAATGCAGCTTTTAGAGAAAATGGAAGAGTGGGAAAGCTTAAGTGAATAAAAAACAGCAGTAACCAAAAAACAAAGGTTACTGCTGTAGTATTTTAAAAACCTAATAAACCTAACAAACCGTATGAAACAATTGACATTATTATTCCTGCGATTAAAACGCCAAGACATATTATTGGAAATGAATGCTTTATTCTGATATCAAGCAAATCAGCAATCAAAGCACCGGTCCAGGCACCTGTACCGGGTAGCGGAATACCGACAAAAAGAAGCAAACCTAAAAGCCGGTATTTTCTGACGTTGTCAGCTTTTCTCAATGAACGTGCTTCAAGCTTAGTTATAATCTGTTCAACCTTGGGTAATTTTTTCAAAATCTGAAAAATTTTTCTTATAAACAAAAGTATAAACGGAATCGGAAGAATATTACCTGCATAACAAATAGCAAAAGCTTTGAAAAACTCTATATTCATTAATTTTGCAGCTATCAGACCGCCTCTTAGTTCAAGAATAGGAAGCATAGAAACGATGAAAGCAACTACTTCAGGCGAAAAACTGTCACCAAGCGTCGCAACAAGGTACTCCGCAATACGTTCTGACATAGTATTTACTCCTATTAAAGATTATTTTTCAATATAAACTGCTGTGCTTCTGTGAGAATAATCTTATCATTCTCATAATTAAGGGTGTTCATAGCCTCATCAAAGCTGTACCAGCCGCACTCTTCAATTTCTTCTTCCTGAAGTCTGAAATCTGTTTCATCAGTTTCAGCAAGAAAGATTGATACAGATTTTTCAATTTTTCCCTGAATGGTATATTCAGAGTTTTTTACAAAACCCGGAACAATACTTACGTTCAGACCTGTTTCCTCAAGAACTTCTCTTATAGCTGTCTCTTCTTTGGTTTCGCCCGGCTCAATATGACCCTTTGGAAAGCCCCAGTGAGCACTGCGGCGGTTTCTTATAAGCAGAATCTTCTTATCATTCTTTTCTCTTCTGAAAATCACTGCCCCGCAGGAGCTCTCATATAAACATTCGATATTATACCCAATGCGACCTTCTGCAAAATCAATTGCTTCCTTGATGTCATTGACAATATAACGCGTACTTTTAGGTGCAACAACCCATACGACGCCTTTACCGCCATGTCTTCTTACAATTGCAATAACTCTACCGTCAAAATTCCTTACGGGATGATTGATTCCCATAATATATGCAGATTGAACAGTATTTTTTCTTGTTTTGCAGCCTTCCATAATTCCGTAATTGAGCTTATACTTGAAGCCGAAACGGTTATTGTAGGAATGCATTGGGGATGTAACGCGTACTTTGACAAATTTGCCTAACATTTGTTATCCCCTTTTCACAAAATGCAGTATAAGGAATAAAAGGCTAACCCTTTATACACTGCACAGAATAATATGGAGTAATTATACTTGTTTTTTCAGAATATTTCAATAGCTTTAATTCAAAAATATACTTTTGTCTAAAATTTTTTTGTTTTTATTGTAATGGGGAACAAAAAATGCTATAATGACGTAAATTTATAAAATTTGAGAGTTAATTATATGAAAACGCTATACGTAACTGATCTTGACGGTACCCTTCTTAATGAAAATGCTGAGCTTACGGATGAATCCCGTAAACTTTTAAATGACGCTATTGATAAAGGCGCATGTTTTACTGTCGCTACTGCCCGTACATTTGCAACTGTGATTGATATGTTCAAGGGAATTAATCTTGCTTTTCCTTTGATTCTTATGAACGGCGTTATGCTCTATGACCCGATAAAAAGAAAATCTGTTTACAGTCATAGCATTGATTCGGTTACCGCAAGAAAAGTGCTTGATGTTTTTAAAAATAAAAATCTCTCCCCTCTTGTGTACTACGACAAAGGTGATTGCCTTGAGATTCAATATGACAGCTTTTCTAACGAGTATCAGATGGCATATGTAAATAAAAGAAATCACTCACAAGGAAAAATGTTTGTGCACTCCCCTTCCCTCACAATCAGTGAAGAAGATAAAATTATTTATTTTGTAATACTTGATTTATATGAAAACATTATTGAACTGTACAATGAATTAAAGAGCATTGAAAATATCAATGTAGCTTTTTATAAGGATAATTATACTGAGTGTCATTTTCTCGAGATTTTTGCTAAAGGTGTTTCAAAAGCTTCAGGCTTATCTGATATTAAAGAATTAACAGGCGCAGAAAAAATAATTGCTTTTGGCGATAATCTTAACGATCTTGATATGTTTAAGTCAGCTGATGAATCCTATGCTGTTTCTAATGCCTGTGATGAGCTTAAAAAAGCATCAACTGATATTATAGGTCCGAATACTGATGACTCGGTTGCCAAATTTATTTTTAATCATTATCTGGAGACTTTAAATGGGTAAATTATATAAAGAATTTCTGAAAACATACAAATTAACCGAAGAGAATTCAAACGGTTTTTACGATATAGTCGGTGGTTTGCTGAATACTGAGGAAGTGCTTTCATTGGAACAATATGAGCAGCATCTTGAAATTAACCGTTTTCAGCATATAAAAAGCGTTGCTTATATTGCTTATATTATTTCAAAGAAATTTGGATGGGATTATGTTGCGGCAGCAAGAAGCGGCGTAATGCACGATCTTGTATATTACGATTGGCGTGAAGGTGATACGGGAGCCTGGCATCACGGTCATGGCTATAAGCATCCGTCACTTGCCTGTCTTAACGCTAAGGAGCTTTGTCCTGACCTCACGGATGCTGAAGATGATGCAATCAGAAGGCATATGTGGCCTCTTACAGTTACTCTTCCAAGACATAAGGTCGGCTATGTGCTTATCTTTGCCGATAAATATTGTGCAACAAGAGAATTAATGTATTCACTGAGCAAAAAATATAAAAAGAGATTTTTAAACGATGTTGAAGGAATATAATTATGGATCACATTATTAAATATACGATTATGTTTTTCTTTTACAGCTTTGCCGGTTGGTGTCTTGAGTCAGTATATTGCTCAATCGGCGAAAAAAGACTTGTAAACAGAGGCTTTTTGACCGGACCTCTTTGTCCTATTTACGGAGTTGCGGCAGTTGTACTTATAGTTTTAATATATAATCCATTTAAAGATAAGCCTTTATATGTTTTCTTACTGGGTATGCTTTTTTGTGATATTGTTGAATATATTACAAGCTTTGTTATGGAAAAGCTTTTCAGCGCGCGATGGTGGGATTACACTTATGAGCTGCTCAATATTAAAGGCAGAATCTGTCTTAAGCATACGCTTTATTGGGGTGTAATATCTGTTATTTTTGTAAATACTATTCATCCTTCTGTAGAAAATCTTTACAGCAAAATCAATGGCTCATACATTAATATAATTCTCGTTGCTATTCTGTTTATTTTTGTCATTGACCTTATAAACGCTGTAAGAAAAGCACTTGATATCAGAAAAATTCAGATAAAAATCAATAAACTTACCGACACACTCTCTTCTGAGCTTTCAATTATCAGATCAACTGTAGAAGACAAATATGCAATTATACAGAAGGTTGTTATTAAGCAGACGGATAAGGTTGTTGATCTGAAATATCAGATTGATGATGTTTTCGAAGACTTCGAGAGATTATTTACACCTGAAAGAAAAAGCAAGGAAAATAAAAACAGCCTTCCTTACAGATTGCTTTACAACAATCCGTCATTTGAAAGACTGACAAAAAACAAGTTTAATAAGCTCAGAAGAATTATTGACGATATAAAAGCAAATATCTATGAGGGCGAAGAGAAACAATAAGGGGAGTTTAAAATGAAAAAAGACGATGTGCGTGTTCTCAGAACATACAATCAGTTAGTTGCCGGAATGATGGAACTTTTGTTAACGAAAAACTTTGATGAAATATCTGTTTCTGAAATATGTGATGCTTCCGGTGTCCACAGAGCAACCTTTTATAATCATTTCAATGATAAATATGAATTCCTGAACTTTTGTTTCAAAAATAAACTTGAGGGTATTTCTTTTGACAATCTGGAAAAAGGTTCTTCGCCGGATATAATTAAGAGAAACATATTACATTTCGTTTACAGCGTGCTCGAATTCATTGATGAAAACCGCATACTGTTTACTTCTGCTTTCAGCGGCAAGGAATCCTGTACATTTAATTCTTCTTTCGCATCTGCTATAAATAACTTTTGTTATGAAAAGTTAAATGCAGTCCTTTCGGCGCCGTTAAACCAGATTGCTATTGTTGCAAGTTATTATTCCGGAGCTTTTGTCGGCATTATAAGATGGCACATTTTCTCAGGCAGAAAAGAAGATGTTGACCACATAATGACATTTATTGAGCACCGTGCCGATGAACTCTGCGGTTATTATGAAAAATATCTTTTAAAAGAAGACTAATCTATTTTATCGTAATCATCAAGGAAATTGTATTTCATATCACCCTTATGATAACCGATGACTGTTTCAAGATTAACATTATGTACACTTTTAAATATATTCATTTCAATGTTGGAGTTGATTTTTCTGAAGGATGAAATCAGCTCCTTCATTTCTTTTCTTTTTGATAGCAGTTCCTTATCGGATTGCTCCTTGTCTGAAGCTTCAGTGAATTTGCAGGCACACTGAAGAAAATGCAAATCATTATACCTGACCCATGAGCTTATATCAGCTTCCCTGACCATATAAAGAGGTCTTATAAGCTCCATTGACTGAAAGTTTGTGCTGTGAAGCTTCGGCATCATAGTTTTGATCTCAGCACCGTAAATCATACTCAGAAGTATTGTTTCGATTACGTCATCAAAATGGTGACCCAAAGCGATTTTGTTACAGCCTAATTTCTGCGCATTCTTATAGAGGTGTCCCCTTCTCATTCTTGCACAGAGATAGCAAGGTGAATCTTCAACATCCACAACATAATCGAAAATTTTTGCATCAAATATTTCTATAGGCACATCAAGAAGCTCAGCATTATGTATTATTCTCTCTCTGTTTTCGGGTGAATAGCCGGGATCAAGAACAAGATATTTCGCTTCAAAAGGAAAGTCGCTGTGCTTCTGAAGATGCTGAATACATTTAGCAAGAAGCATTGAATCTTTTCCACCGGATATACATACGGCAATCTTATCTCCCGGTTTAATCATTTCATATTCATTGATGCCTGCAATAAATCTTTTCCAGATTTCCTTGCGATATTTTTTAATTATACTGCGTTCAACTTCAATATGCTTTTCCAAACTATTCACCTCTTTGAATCTAATTTAAAAGCAGCAGACTGTTAAAACCAATCTGCTGCTTTATTGCGCTTTAACTCTCTTTATCTTTAATATTAAAAATCAGTTTCAGAATGCCTCTCAAAACCTTTGGGCTTTTTACAACAACGACCTTCATGCACTTACCTCCAAACATTAATACCGTTTCATCTAAAGGAACAGGTTATTCCTAAAATGACAAGCATTACAGCGAGGATGAAAAGCAGAACTTTCACAGGTATACATAACGCAATCAGTATACCTGCACCGAAGGCAGTAAAAACGAGAGTTTTCGGACAGGAGCGTGATTTTGCCATGCTATCATCCCTTTCGTATTAAAATCAGCTGAAGCTCAATATTATTATACGAAAAAGATTTTGATGTGTGAAAGATTATAAATTCCATTTCTTAATATCTTTCTGTTCGTTATAAAAGGATACATAGCTGTTGTGTCGGTTTTTACTGATAATACCTTTTTCAACCATTTCGCATATTTTACAGCCCTTATCACCGATATGCGCACAGCCTGTAAACCTGCACATACCGATATATTCCTGAAACTCAGTGAAATAGTTCTCAAGCTCGTTGGAAAATATGATATTATCATTTGAAAAATCAATGCTTGAAAAGCCGGCGGTATCAATTACAAGACCGTCACCTATATGGAAGATTTCAGCTTGTCGGGTGGTATGTCTTCCGCGACCGAGCTTATCACTTATCTCCCCTGTCTGCAGGTTTAAATCGCCGTTTAAGGCGTTGATGAGCGTAGACTTGCCTACACCCGAATTCCCGGTAAAAGCCGTCAGATGACCCGATAATTCGCTTTTTATGGCATTAAGCATTGAGCTGTCATTAACACTGGAAAACAAAAAGACTTTATAACCTGTCGTTTTATAAGTGTCATAAATTTCCTTGTAATCAGCAAGGTCTGTTTTAGTTATAACAATAATAGGCTCAATGTTATTTTTTTCGGCAAGAACCGTCATTTTATCAATTATAAGATAGTTAGGCTGCGGTTTGGTTGCAGAAACAACAATAACCATTTTGTCAATATTGGCAACGGGAGGTCTGATGAGTCGGTTCTTTCTGTCGTGAATTTCATCAATAGTATTCTCTTCACCGTCTCTGACGGTTATTGTAACCTTATCCCCTGCAAGAGGAGATATTTTTTCTTTTCTGAATTTACCTTTAGCCTTGCATTCATATACACCATTGGTGGTCTCTACATAATAGAAACCACCAATACCTTTTACAATTAAACCGTTCGTTTGCATATTATTCGCTTTCACTTTCAGCAGAGGGTTGAGGCTGCTCGGTTTTTTCTTCTGTGACTTTTTCCGGTTCCTTTTCAGCGGTCGGTTCTGTTGCCATAGCAGTTGAGCAGGTATCACATTTACCGTCACCATTAGCGTCGGTGTGTCCTGTTGCAGCAACAATTTCCTGAGCGGTGATTACAATATTACAAGAAGAACAGTGTGCACCTGCTGTAAGACCTGTTTTGGTACAGGTTGCAGCAACAGCTGAATCAGTAACCTGAGTATGAGGAAGCTTGGGAATTTCTTTCTGTGCTACGAGAACTTCATCACAAACAGAACAATGTGAGCCTTCTGTTTTACCTACGGAAGAACATGTTGCGGGAACCTCAGGATCCTTAACCTCTTTATGACCGAGAGGAGGAATTTCCTTCTTTTTCTTAAGAACCTTTCCACATTCGGAGCATACTACACCCTCTGTAGAGCCCGCTTTAGTGCAGGTTGCTTTAACTGCCTTTTCTTTAACCTTAGTGTGATCGAGCTTTTCGATTTCCTCTTCAACAATTTCCTCACAGGTTTTACATTTACCTTTGCTCTTACCCGGTTTCTCACAAGTAGCTTCTTCAATAATTTCGACATCTTCTAATTCGTGTTCATGCTCGGGAATCGTACCCGTGCTGACATATATGGCAACTGCAGTGCCCGGAAGTACTTTTTCGCCTATATACTCGTGACCAACGATCGTTCCTGCGGGTTCGGCGCTTCCTCTGTACTGAGTGCCGGCAGTATTTAAGGCAAGACCTGCATTTGCAAGAGCTGCCCTCGCCTGAGCTATAGTCATACCTACAAGATTAGGCACTTCCACAGGCTCAACCTCTTCACTTGTCGCAACATAAATTGTTACAAGTGAACCGACTGCAGCCATCTCACCTTTAGCAGGATAAGTTTTGATTACAGTACCGATTTCGGCTTCTTCATTTTTTTCCTTTTCAACTTTGACCTCAAAGCCCTGTCCCTTGATTACTGATTCAGCTGAAGTGTATTCATAACCGTAGACGTCGGGAATTTCGACTTGAGAAGCAGAGTCCGAAATATAAACTACAATAGTTGAATTCTTATCAACCCTTCCGTTTGCGGGTGACTGACGGAGAATTGTACCCGCCTCAGCGGTGCTTTCTTCATCAACTACAGGTTCAAATATGAAATTGTTATATTCAGGTTGATTCATAACCTGATTGTAGAAATTAAGACCTACAACATTGGGGACATCAATTTTTCCTGAGTTGGGTAAGAACATTGAAATAAGAACTACCGCAAAAATAACAAGAGCTCCGAGAACACCGCAAAGAACGGCAATAGTTCTCTTTTTGGAAACATCGGATTCGTCAAAGTCGTCTTCCTCAGTTTCCTGCTCTTCCTTAGCGACAGCTTCAAATTTAGTTACAGAGGGAGGAGCTATTTTTATATCATTATCACTTTCGGGAACCTGTTTGGGCTTAGTTTCCGAGAAATATGAGTAATCGAATTTAATGTTGGGATTTCTTTTGTATTCTTCAATATCTCTTAAAATTTCTGAAGCTGATTGATATCTGTCTGATTGATTTTTCTGCATAGCTCTGATTATAATCTGCTCAAGACCGACAGGAATATCAGGATTGATTTCTCTGGGCTTGACAGGATCGTTCTGAAGCTGCATAAGAGCAACAGAAACAGCGTTATCAGACTGGAAGGGAAGTGTACCTGTGAGCATTTCATAAAGAACAACGCCGACTGAATAGAGATCAGTTTTTGCATCCGTAACACTGCCTTTTGCCTGTTCGGGACTGATATAATGCACAGAGCCTATTGCACCGTCTGTCATAGTTCTTGTTTCGCTTCTGCTGAAACGGGCAATGCCGAAATCTGTAACCTTGATTGTACCGTCAGATATAAGCATAATATTCTGGGGCTTGATATCTCTGTGTACTATGCCCTTATCGTGAGCGTGCTGAAGTGCTCTGAGAATCTGAGTAACATAGTAAATAGCTTCTCTTGCATTGATTTTTCCCTGCTGTTCAATATATTCCTTAAGAGAAATGCCTTCAACATATTCCATAACAATATACTGAAGCATATTTCCGTAGCTGACATCGAAAACCTTTACAATGTTTGGATGTGAAAGAACGGCAATCGCCTTAGACTCGTTTTTGAATCTTCTTCTGAATTCCTCGTTTGCAAGAAATTCATCCTTTAAAATCTTGACAGCAACGATTCTATGGTCAATATTGTCAAAAGCTTTATAAACAACTGCCATGCCGCCGACGCCGATAATTTCAATTATTTCATATCTTCCGTCAAGACGTTTTCCTACGTAGTTTTCCATACTCTTTTACCTTACCCTTTCATTACAACAACAGTAATGTTGTCGTTTCCGCCGTTATTGTTGGCTTCTTCAATATACTTGTCTGCAAGTGAGTCAAATTCAGTTGTCTGATATATTTCTAAAATGCGTTCATTACTTATCATACCGCTGAGACCGTCGGTACAAAGAAGAAGAGCATCCCCTTCATTTACACAGACGAAATCAAATTCAATATCTATTTTTTCTCCAACACCCATTGCTCTGGTAATAATATTTTTAATTGGATGATGTTCAAATTCTGTTTGTGTTATCTGACCGCTGTCAAGCATTTGCTGTACAAGAGAGTGGTCTTTTGTTATCTGTTCAATTTTATCTCCGCTTATTATGTAGGCTCTGCTGTCACCGACGTGAGCTATACAGGCCTCATTATTTTTTATAATAGCAGAAACAATGGTTGTACCCATACCTTTAAGATTTTCATCGTATATTCCTCTGTCAAAAACGTGCACATTGGCCGTTGTGATTGTCGAGAGAAGAAGATTTTCAAGAGAAGAGACAGACATTGACGGATTATAGCATTTTTTGATTTTGTCGCTGACTATTTCAATGGCAGCTGAACTTGCTACCTTACCGCCGTGAACACCGCCCATACCGTCGCACACCAACGCCCAGGCTGTTCCGTCACTGAGTATGCCGTATTCAAATGCGTCTTCGTTTCTGCTCCTTACGGAGCCTATATCGGTTCTACCGGTGATCTGCATATATCTATCCCCTTTCTGAGAATTATTTTTCGCCTCTTCTAAGCTGACCGCAGGAGGCGTTAATGTCACTGCCGAGAGTTCGTCTGACGGTGGCATTTATACCGTTTCTTTCAAGAATTTTAATAAAGGAATTAATTCTTTCCTGATTGCTTTTTCTGTAATCTCTTTCTTTAACTGAATTCACGGGAATCAGATTCACGTGACAAAGCATACCTTTGAGTCTTTTTGAAAGCTCTTTTGCACATTCGTCGCTGTCATTTACACCGCTTATCATAGCATATTCAAAGGAAATACGGCGCGAGGTTACATTTGTATAATCTCTGCAAGCCTTCAGAAGTGTATCGATATTCCATTTACTGTTTACCGGCATAGTTCTGCTTCTGATTTCATCATTTGGTGCATGAAGTGATATGGATAATGTGAGCTGCAGCTTCTTTTCCATAAGTGCATATATACCGCTTACAACACCGCAGGTTGAAAGGGATATGTTACGCATACCGATGTTAATCCCGTTTTCGTCAGAAACCATTTTCAGAAATGTCATAACATTATCGAAATTATCAAGCGGCTCGCCTACGCCCATCATAACAATATGCGATATTCTGATATTCAAATCCTTCTGTGCAACATAAATTTGCGAAAGAATTTCTGAAGGTGTCAGGTTTCTTATAAAGCCTGCAATACCTGATGCACAGAAATTACAGCCCATCTTGCAGCCAACCTGACTTGAAACGCAGATTGTGTATCCGTATTTGTATTTCATTACAACGGATTCAATCAGTTCCCCATCATAAAGCTTGAACAAATACTTAACTGTATCATCATACACTGAAACTAACTTTTTTTCAATAGTACATGAGTAAATGTCATAATTATTTTTTAGTTTGTCTCTTAATTCTTTAGAAATGTTAGTCATTTCGTCAAAAGAGTCAACATTGTGTTTATGTAACCAGGAATAAATCTGCCCTGCTTTGAAGGATTTCTCACCCAAAGAAGTGATTTCGTTCTTCAATTGTTCAATTGTCATTGACTTAATATCTTTTTTCACACAATCACTCTTTTCTTTCAAAACAGGCAATAAAAAAACCGTCACTGTCAAATTTATGTGGCATAAGTGTTATAAAATCATTGTTGCAGATTTCCGGAATCGGTCTTATGACTTTAAAACTTTCGTTTTCATCTAAAAATTTTTGGCAGACATTTTCATTTTCGGCTTTCGACAATGCACAGGTTGAATAAATCAGGCGTCCGCCTTTTTTTACATATTTTGCACCGTTGGTTAAAATGCTGTACTGAATTTCGGGTAAATCTTTAAGCTCATCCTCAGATTTATATTTAATTTCGGGCTTTCTTCTGATGATACCCAGACCCGAACAAGGAACGTCGCACAAAACTCTGTCAGCAAGACCTAAATCTTCTCTGAAAACAAGAGCATCGGATACCTCACCTTCAATAATGCCGAGATTCAGCCGTAAAGCACCTTTTTCAATGAGGTCAACTCTTTTCTGATATTTATCAAAGCAAAGTACAGAGCCACTGTTTTCCATATATTCGGCAGTGGTATAAGCCTTGCCACCGGGTGCTGAGCACAGATCAAACACCCTCTCCCCTGCCTTAGCATCAAGAGCTTTGATACAAATCTGTGATGCAAGGTCCTGCACATGAAAGTATCCGTCAGAATAGGCTTTGAGTTTTTCTATATCTTTACCGCCGAGAACTATTTTCAGTGCATTGTCTATGTACGTCTTTTCAGCGAAAACCCCTTCAGCTTTAAGGCTTTCAATTAGTATATCAGGGTTAGTTTTTGTTGTATTCACTCTGATAAAAATATCAGGTGAACCGTTACATGCTTCAAGAATATTTACAGTGTCATCTTCACCGTATTCTTTAATCCATTTTTCACATATCCACTTTTCACAGGAAAATTTAACAGATAAAAATTCTGCGAGATTATTTTTATCGGGCAGACAAAGTCCGTTTTTATCCACTTTTCTCAAAACTGCATTAATTAGTCCCGAAGCAAAGCTACAGGTTTTTTTTGAAAGCTTGACACTTTCGTTTACTGCAGCCGATGAGGGCACCTTATCCATAAAGAGTATCTGATATGCACCGAGTCTTAAAAGCACCAGAACCTCAGGCTTGAGCTTTTTAAGCGGTTTATCAAGATATAAAGAAAGATTATAGTCAAGAGTAAGCTTTCTCTCAATAACGCCGTAAAACAAAGCAGACACAAAGGATTTATCCCTTGCATCAAGCTCTGTTTTGGTTAAAAATGAATCTAAAGTAAGATTTGAAAAAGCAGAATCTTTTTCAATCTTCATAAGTGCCTCAAAGGCAACCTTTCTTGTGTTAATCATTAAATTTCCCCGTTAATTATCTTCTTCTGTTGGTTCTGAGAATAAGACGGATAAGCGACATAATTGAAACCAGAAGTGAAGCTACATAGGTCATCGCAGCTGCGGTAAGAACTTTTTTAGCACCTGTCTGTTCTTCTGCGTAAAGCATACCTGTTTCATCGATTACCTTAATAGCTCTTGAGCTTGCATTGAATTCAATAGGAAGAGTCACAAGTTGGAATACAACAACAGCGGCAAAAAGGATAATACCGATGTCAACGAGTATACCGAAGCCGAGAAAATAACCCATTATTGCAATAAAAACGCCTGCTGACGAACCGATATTTGCAATAGGAAGAACAGCGTTTCTCACTTTAATCGGTACATAGTTCTCTGCGTGTTGTGCGGCATGACCTGCTTCGTGACAAGCGATACCGATGCTTGCAATTGATGCACCTGAATAGACCTCAGGTGAAAGTCTGATGACATTAGCTCTTGGATCATAGTGATCACTGAGCTTTCCTGCAACCTGCTCAATACGAACATCTCTTATTCCGTAATGGTTCAGTACATTCTGAGCAGCCTGAGCGCCTGTTATTCTTTTTGAATTAGAAATCTTAGCATATTTGCTATATGTGCTTTTAACCTTTGCCTGAGCAATTAACGAAATAATAATTGCGGGTACAACTAATATTAAATAGTAATAATCATACCATAACATAACAACACATCCTCAATTCAGCCTAATACTGTTCCTTTTTCTAATGAATAGCCGTTAAGAAAAGAAGCGCAATCCATTCTCTTTTTTCCTTCAAGCTGGATAACCTTTAACTCAACGCAGCTGTTGTCACCGCAGGCAACAACAATTTTGCCGTTATTGTCAACTATTTCACCGGGAATATTATGCCCCGATTTGTCAGATAAAACCGACGAATGAATTTTTAAAGTTTTTCCACCTAATTTTGTTGAAGCTCCCGGCCATGAATAAAGACCTCTGATTTTATTGTGAATTTCAAAAGCGGATTTTGTCCAGTCAATAGGACTCATATCCTTTGAAAGAAGACCTACTTTTGTTGCTTTTGATTCATCCTGCTTAACGGGATGAAGATTGCCGTTTTCAATAAGATCAATTGTTTCCATAAGAGCCTTTGCACCGAGAGGAGCGAGAACCTCATACATATACTCTGTAGTATCATTGATACCGATTTCGCATTCAATTATATTCAAAATATCTCCTGTATCAACGCCTTCATCCATTTGCTGAACAGTAACACCCGTTACCTTGTCACCGTTAAGAACGGCATAATGAATGGGAGAAGCACCTCTGTATTTCGGCAGAATTGATGCATGAACATTTATGCAGCCGTATTTGGGGAATGCAAGGAAATCATCAGGGAGAATCTTTCCGTAAGCAACAACTACAACAAGGTCCGGCTTGATTTTTTCAAGTATTTCTACGCCCTTGCCGTTTTTTAAAGAAACGGGCTGAAATACAGGTAAATTATGCTTTAAGGCCTCAATCTTAACGTCAGGAGGAGTAAGCTCCTGTTTTCTTCCGACAGGCTTGTCGGGCTGGCAAAATACACCGACGATTTCGTGCTTAGAATCAACAAGTGCCATAAGACAATCAACAGAAAAATCAGGTGTGCCCATAAAAGCGATACGCATATTATCAGTCCTTTCAGTTTCCGTCTCTTAACATTCTTATTTCTTCAGCGGTTAAACTCTTTATCTGCTTATCAGTATAAATGATTCCGTCAAGGTGGTCAATTTCATGGCAGAAGCAACGTGCTTTAAGACCGGTTCCTTCATAGAATCTCCATACTCCATTTCTGTTCTGCGCTCTGATTTTGCAGTATTCGGGTCTTTTTACAAGTCCGTTCTGACCGGGAACAGAAAGACAGCCTTCTACATCTTCAATTTCGCCTGATGTTTCAACGATTTCCGGATTGATAAGCTCAAGAAGACCGTCACCAACATCAACTACAACAACTCTTTTAAGAATACCGACCTGCACAGCTGCAAGGCCAACGCCTTCAGCTTTATACATTGTGTCCTTCATATCATCAAGAAGCTGCCATAATCTTTCGTTGAAGCGTTCTACCTTTCGGCTTGTTTTTCTTAAAACGGGGTCACCCACCGTAACAACATTTCTGATTGCCATTTGTCATACCTCACTTAATAGAGATTTTCGGGGTTAATATCAACTGCAACAGTAACAGAGTTATATGTCGAATTCTTACCGAACTTTATAAGAAGCTCTTTAATCATATTTCTGAATTCGCTGCTGTTTTTATACTTGATTATTAATCTGTATCTGAATTTATTGCTTATCTTCGAAATTCTCGGCGGCATTGGTCCGAGAACAATGATTTTAAGGTTTTTATATTTGTCTTTTGTTATATTTCTGAGCTCGTCAAGAAAAGCTTTGGAGCAATTTAGGGCTTTCACTTCATCGGTTGAAACAAACAAAACCGAACACAAGTCGCAATAAGGAGGATAAATCATACCTTTTCTTATTATGATTTCAGTATTATAAAAGCTGTCATAGTCTTGCTTCTGTGCCATTCTTATTACAGGGCTTTCGGGTGCAGTTGTCTGAATAAGAGCAACGCCTTTAAAATCGCCTCGGCCCGAACGCCCGACAACCTGAGTAAGAAGGTCAAAGGTTCTTTCCTGACTTCTGAAATCGTCATTATTTAATTGCTGATCAGCGTTGATTACACCAACCAGAGTAACATTCTGAAAATTCAGTCCTTTTGCGACCATCTGCGTCCCGAGCATAATATCATATTTACCTTCACCGAACTCAATAAGAGCTTTTTCAAAGCTGTGTCTTGAAGATGTTGAGTCGGTGTCCATTCTGATAACTTTTGCTTCGGGTAAAAGTGTCGCGATTTCTTCTTCAATTCGCTGTGTACCGTAGCCTGCATATCGGACATCATCTTTACCGCATTCAGGACAAACTCTTGTAAATGGGGCAGAATAGCCGCAATAATGACACATTAATCGGTTGTTAGCAGAGTGATAGGTCATTGATATGCTGCAGGACGGACAGGTTATAACACTCCCACAGCTGTCGCATGCGGCAAAAGTATTGTATCCCCTTCTGTTTATCAGAAGGATTGTCTGCTTTTTCTCCTCAAGATTTTTCTCCATAAGCTCAAGGAGCGGAGAACTGATATTATACCTATTCCCCCGTTGTCTTTCGGCTTTCATATCGACCACTGTAACATCGGGCAAAACAGCTTTGCCGTATCTTTCGTCGAGCACACTGAAATTATATGCACCTCTCTGAGCATTAGAGTAGCTTTCAATCGAAGGTGTTGCAGAAGAGAGAACTAAAAGTGAATTGTGCCTTTTTGCACGGAATTTCGCAACATCTTTTGTATGGTATCTTGGCGAGGATTCAGATTTGTAGGTATGCTCCTGCTCTTCATCAATTACTATCAGACCGAGATTGTCAAAGGGAGCGAAAACTGCAGATCTTGTGCCTACTGCAATTTTGGCAACACCGTCTTTTACTCTCTTATATTCATCTCGTCTCTCACCTACGGAAAGTGCACTGTGAAAAATTGCGACCTCGGAACCGTATCTTCCCTTGAACAGAGCCATCATCTGCGGTGTAAGAGAGATTTCGGGAACCATAACAATAACCTGACGTCCGTCAGCGATAACGCTGTCAATAAGCGACATAAAAACTGATGTTTTTCCGCTACCGGTTATTCCGTATAAAAGACTTACACCACCGCCGTTACGGTATTGTGTCAGCAGATTGTTATATGCTTCTTTCTGTTTATCGGTGAGAATTATTTCCTTACCTGCTTTTATATCAGTCAGCTCAGTTTCGGGTATTCTGTAAACAGTAGATTCGCTGATTGAAATAATCCCCTTTTTTTCAAGGTTTGTTATTACCGCGGCAGTAACACCTGTAAAATAACACAGCTCTTTGATTGATGCGCTTCCTACGTCAGCAAGAACACTTATAACACTTTTCTGCTTCGGAGTCAGCTTTGGATAATTCTCGAAAATCTCTTCGCAATCAGCGGTAAGCTCTGCGTTTTTAACAGTAGCATCCTTGGCATTTTTAATTGCGTCATAAGACTTTAATACAAGCTTTTTAGCTGAGAGTCTGTCGATTATATCGCAATCAGCAGAATAACCAAGAGCGTTATATACCTCTTTTTTACTCAGGAAACCGTCAAAAGACAGCATATAATCATATACCTGTCTTTCATCATCGGAAAGGTATATATCTTTTTCACGGCTTACTGCGAAGTATTTAATTTCTGTTCTGAAATTAAAGCCAGACGGAATCTGAACCTTGATGCCTTCAAAGTAGGTGCAAAAGGTTCTTTCCTTGAGAAACAGTGCAATATCAATCATTTCATCGCTGACGAAATCGGAACCGTCAAGAACAGAAATTATTTTCTTATATTTCTTCTCTTTTTCGGGTTCTGAAACAGAAAAGACAACTCCTTGTCTTTTTACATTTTTACCCATACCGAAAGGAACAAGTACACGACTGCCTTTTTTTACCTTTTCTTTGAGCTCTTCGGGTATTTTATATCCGTAAAGAATGTCAAAATGATATGCAACATTTTCAACTGCAACATTTGCAAGAAACTGTTTCATATCATTTCACTTCCTTTATATGTTTCTGATTTCTTCAGGTTCAGAGATTTCAAGTTTTCCGCTGAGGAATTCGTCCAGAGCATAAGTAACCGGCTTTTCTGTTCCGCATTTTTCACTGAGTTCGGGATTTTCTGAAACTTCTCTTGCTCTTTTTGCTACTGCAGTAACAAGTGAGTAGCGGCTTGTTTTGTTCTTAAGTAATTCTCTTAAATCAGGGTTAAGCATTTTAATTTACCTCTCTTAACTTATTTTGCATATTATTAATTCTGAGCTGATCAGCTCTGATTATAGCCATAACGTCATTAACAGCAACCTCAAGAATATCATTTTCGACAATATAATCATATTCTCTTGCTCTTTCAAGCTCTGTTTTTGCAATTGCCATTCTTGCTACAATTGCATCGTCACTGTCGGTACCTCTGCCGCGCAGACGGCCTTCAAGTACTTCCAGTGAGGGCGGGACAATGAAAATTTTAATTGCATCGGGAAAGATTTTTTTAACGTTCTTTCCGCCTTCGACCTCTATAACAAGAAACACTGTCTTGCCTTCTTCAAGAAGCTTTTTTACGGGTCCGACGGGTGTTCCGTAAAAATTGTTTCCGTAGGTTGCATATTCAAGCATCTCACCGTTATTGATATTCTGCTGAAACTGCTCGTGCGAAACGTAATAATAATTTATTCCTTCAGCTTCACCGGGTCTCATTGGTCTTGTAGTCATAGAAACAGAAAGAAACCCATTTCCGCCAAGCTTTTCAAGAACACCGGAAACTATTGTATCTTTTCCGCATCCGGACGGAGCAGATACAACAACAAGCTGTCCTTTTTTATTCATAGGAGCCGTCCTCCTCACATATATCCTCCTGATCAGAGTCAAGTCTGTTTGCGACGGTTTCGCATTGAAGATATGTAAGAATTACATGGTCACTATCCATAATAATCACTGCTCTTGTTCTTCTGCCCTGAGTTGCATCGATAAGTGTGCCTCTTTCTTTACACTCCTGAATAATTCTCTTAATGGGAGCAGAATCGGGGCTGACAATGGCAACAAGACGCTGAGCGTTAATCATATTACCGAATCCGATATTTATTAATTTCATATTCCTTCACCGTTATTATTCGATATTCTGTACCTGTTCGCGAATTTTTTCTATTTCAGCCTTGATGTCAATGACTTTACGGGCAATTTCAACATCCTGAGCCTTAGAGCCGATTGTATTAGCCTCACGGTTGAACTCCTGTATAAGGAAATCCATCTTTCTTCCGATTGCAATATCGCTGTCCATAAATTCGTGCATCTGATCAATATGGCTTCTGAGTCTTACAGTCTCTTCTGCAACTGCAATTTTATCAGCATAAATAGCTGCTTCAGTAAGAAGTCTCTGTTCGTCTACCTGAACATCCTCGAGTACATTCTTCATTCTTTCAAGAAGCTTGTTGTTGTATTCAACTACGGTTTCAGGTGAACGCTTTTCAATGAATTTTACATTTTCAAGAATTGTATCGCATCTTGAAAGAATATCATCCTTAAGCTTTTCGCCTTCTTTTTCTCTCATTGAAACGAAGGATGCAAGTGCCTTATCTGTAACAGATTTAACTGCATTCCAGATTCTTTCTTCATCAGCTTCACTTTTATGAACTGAGAATATATCGTGATACTTGGCAACAGATGAAACCGTAATATCATCTGTAAGTGAATATCTTTCTGAAAGTTCCTTCAGAGCATCAATATATCCTGAAGCCAGAGAATGATTAACTGAAACTACACAGTCTTCAATTTCGAGAGCTTCAATCTGAACATAACATTCAAGCTTGCCTCTTGAAACAACAGTCTGAATATATGATTTAAGCTTTTCTTCAAGGAATCCGTAGGTTCTCGGAACTCTTGATGAAAAGTCAAAATATCTGTGATTTACGCTTTTCATTTCAACAGTGATGCTCATTCCGTCAATTGTTTCCTGAGCTCTGCCGAAGCCGGTCATACTTTTAATCATCAGCTTGTCCTCCATGGGAAATTTTTAAGCACAATATATCCTTATAATTATATATTATTATATCTGTTTTGTCAAATAAATAGGTGATTTTTCATATCATTTACAGCAAGAACCCATTAATATAGAAGGAATATCATTAATGTACTCTGAATTCTTCTTTTCAAAGTTCATTCTGTCAAGGAATTCAGTTATATTTTTGCACGAACACTTGCCCATATAAACATTCCTGAGGGATGCAAAGTTGAATGCAGAACGCAGAAGTCCCTCAACAAGATAAGGCTTGTCCGATGCATAACCGATCTCATAAACCTCGGCTGTATTATTTGTAATTTTAAGAAGACAATAGCCACAATTTGCATCATCTTCCAGAGCGATAAATTTAGTAGTGTTATCAGTTAAATTTTCGGGTTTAAAAAACAGCATAATTATTTCTTCTTTCTTTCCATTCCTGCAGCAATCATAAGCTTTCTGACTTCATCTTCCGTAAGGTCACGCCAATCACCCTGCTTGAGCATACCGAGCTTAATTGAGCCGACTGCAGTTCTTTTGAGTCGTGCAACTTCAAGACCGACCTCTTCGCACATCTTTCTTATCTGTCGGTTTCTTCCTTCGTAAAGAATAATTTCGAGGACAACTCTCCCCTCTTCTCTGGTAATTATTCTTACCTCCGCAGGAGCGGTTTTTCTGTCATCAATTATTACGCCTGTAGTCAAAGCTGTAACCTGCTCTTCGGAGATGCCGGGTCTTACTGTAACACGGTATGTCTTAGGAACATGACGTGTCGGATGTGTCATTGCGTTAGCAAATTCACCGTCATTTGTGCAAAGAAGCAGACCTTCACTTTCTCTGTCAAGGCGGCCGACGGGATATACTCTGCCGGGAACATCTTTTATGAGCTCGGCGACACATTTTCTTTCTCTTTCATCGCTCATAGTAGTAATAAAGCCTCTGGGCTTATGAAGCATAATATATGTGTAATTTTTTTGCTTTATTATTTTCTTGCCTCTTACAGTAACAGTATCTTTTTTAGGACTGATTTTATCGCCTATAGACGCAACCTGACCGTTTACACGGACAACCCCCTGTTCGATGAGCTCTTCGCTTTTTCTTCGCGAAGCGACACCGCAATCAGCAAGATATTTCTGGAGCCTGACTTTACCGTCTGTCATAATAAAAATCCTTTCAGTTTTTAAATATATTTTTTATTAAATCAAGAATTGAAAGCTTTTCTTTGTATGTTGGTTCTGAGGCATTTGCGCTTTCGCATGCATAGATATTCGACGAACCGATACAACTGCCGTTTAACGAATAAACCACTTTACCGATAATGTCATTTTGCTTTATCGGCGCATAAATAATTCTGTCAAGATAAACATCAGCTTTAACATCTGAACTACCGTCCTTATAGAAGTAAGTGTAGTCATCGCAGAATACACTTATATGCTCTTTTTCTGAACCGTAAATCTTAACACTGTCAAAATCTATTGCGTTTATTTTTCTTCTGTTTAAGTCGGCATAACATCGATCGTAAAGCTTTATGTGATCATTCCAGTCATCACCGGCGTTGAGAGTTACACAAATCAGAGTCGCACCGTCTCTTTCGCAAGCTGTTACAAGACATCTGCCGCTTTTTTTAGTAAAGCCTGTTTTTATGCCGAAAACACCTTCACAGCTATCAAGCAGCTTATTATGATTATTAAAGTTAAGGGTTATTTCCGGCTCAATGATTCTTATAGCTTTACTTTCACTGGAACAGATATGCCTGAATAATGGATTTTTCACACAATAAGCCCCTAATAAAGCCATATCATAAGCTGTAGAACAATGACCTTCAGCATCAAGACCTGACGGTGTAACAAAATTTGTATTGTACATACCGATTTCTTGTGCTTTTCCGTTCATCATATCAGCAAAACCTTCATAGGATTCCCCAAGATATAATGCACACAAATTGGCTGCATCGTTCCCCGACTCAAGCATCATTCCGTAAACAAGAGCTTCAAGAGTGAGCTTATACTTTTCTTTGAGTCCTATGGACGTTCCTTCGGCTAAAGCTTCAGCCGTTGCGGTGATTTTATGAGAAAGCTTACCCGACTCAATTGCAAGTATGCTTGTCATAATTTTGGTTGTACTTGCCATAGAACGCTTTTTGTAGGCATCTTTTTCATATAGGATTTCTTTTGTATCAGCGTTGATTACAATTGCGCTGTAAGCACTGATATCATCATCGTTTGCTGAAAAGACAGAAAATGTTAAAATAAACACTAAAAATATAACAGTAAAAAATTTTTTAATTAACAAAGCAACCACCTGCCATTTAAATATATGCAGGCGGTTGTATTAAAATTAATGCAATTTGTAAGGAACTTACACTTCTTCTACAGGAGCGTCAACTACATCCTTCTTGGTTTTATTCATAAGTCCGGTAACCTTATCAAACATTTCGGGAACAAGGTTAACAACTCTTTCAGCTGCGTTATCATAGGCTGTGATGTGCTTGAGAGTTACTTCACCGTTATTGATAACAAGGAAAGCTACAGGGGTAATTGTAACACCGGCACCGCCACCGCCGCCGAAGAGCTCTTTATTGCTCTTTGAGGGGAAATCTGCACCGCCTGAAGCGAAACCGTATGTAACCTTTGATACAGGAATAATTGTTGTGCCGCCTTCTGCATAGATAGCTTCACCGATAATTGTGCTTGTGTCTACAAGGTCACGGATTTTTTCGATTGTTGATGTGAGGATTGCACCTGCTGATTTTTCTGCCATTGTATTTCATCCTTTCATTGTTTGAGTGTTTGTGTTTTTGTTTTCTTCTGTATTTTTGTTTTTCTTGGCACCCGTAAAGAATTTTATAAGCACCTTGAAAATTAATCTTACTGCCATAGCAATAGAAGCGTTGATAATCTTTCTTAAGCAGATATTTATATCGCAAAAGAATTCAGCTTCGGTTTTATTGGCAAGAAAGTCGGGTTCAACATTAATATCATATTTTCTTACAAGATTATTTGAGCAGATAAAACCGAAAACGGGAAAAACCTTCTGACAGGTCTGACCGTACTTAATTGCCGTTGCAGCCGAGTCACCTGTACCTACTGAAATATGTAAATCAATTCTGTCGAAAACTATACTTTTCAGCAGCTTGCCGCCATAGATTTTCATTACTCTTCCGAGGTTTCCTATGACCTCCATCATACCGTCATAGCCGTTCGCCTTTACCATTTCTATAATGGGATTAGGCTTCTTTTCCTTAGGCGCTTCTTCGGCCTTTTCTTTTTCGGGTTCAGGTTCTTTGGGAGGTTTTTCTTTTTTAGGTTTTGAAGTATCCATAGGCAAAATGTTGAGTTTAATAAACAGATACTTAACACTCAGCCTTATTTTATCATCCATAGCGAGTGAAACTTTAACAGGAATTGATAAAATCAGGATAAATAATAAAATAATACCAAGAAGCACTGTCAGAAATATCTGAAATCCTGTCACATTCTCACCCTTTCAAAATTTCTCTAATATATGTTACCTCAAAATTTGTTTTTCGTCAACTGTTAATCGGAAATCTGCTCCGAATTTTCTTCATTTTCTGCTATATCATCCTTGTTTTCGGGAAGCGGGGGCAATTCGTCAAGAGAAGAAATGCAGAAGCATCTTAAAAATTCGGGTGTTGTACCGTAAATAAGAGGTCTGCCCGGAAGATCCAGTCTGCCTTTTTCTTCGATGAGTGATTTTTGACAGAGGTTTGAGATTACTGCAGAACAGTCAACGCCCCTTATCTGTTCAATGAAAGCTTTGGTTACAGGCTGATTATACGCAACTATGGCAAGAACCTCAAAAGCTGCCTGAGATAAAGGAGTATTTTTCTTAACCTCAATCACGCTTCTTATGCTGTCTGCATATTCCTTCTTTGTGCAAAGCTGGTATTTATCATCGAGCTTGAGAAGACAGATACCTGAGTCTTCTTTATTATATTTTGCTTTTAACACTTCAAGTATTTCTTCGAGAACAATTACGTCAACGTTAATTGCCTGTGAAATCTTGGTGATTTCAGTTGGCTCTCCTACTGCAAAAAGTACAGCTTCAAGTGTTGCGATTAATTTTTTATCCATTGTTTTCACCGTCCGGATTTTCTATATTTTCATTTTCTTCTTCAAAATCACTGATGAAGCTTGTATCATCAAGATCAGTATCCGACGTCACAGTGACCTTTGCTTCCCCGTTTTCGTCCTCAATCTTGATTTTATTAGCCTTTATAAGTTCGAGCATAGCAAGGAAAGTTGCAACCATTTCCGAGCGTGAGGAAGCATCAGCAAAAAAGTCAGAAAATCTTCTTTTGGTTCTGTTTCGGAACTTATGATATATTCCGCCTACTCTTGAAGCAACAGAAACTATTTTTTTTGACACAATGGCGGTAAATGCTTCAACCGGTGGAGGCAGCTTTCTTTTTCCCTTGCCGACAGCAGAAAGATATGAACGGAAAAGCTCATCGCTTTCGTGAAGGCGTTCGTAGGTCTTGCTTGCTTCAATTTTCATCGTATTACGGTAGAAGTAATCAAAGCCGTCAGCAGTTTCAGCTATCTTTGCTGCCATAATTTTGCAGTCTCTGTATTCAATCAGCTCACCTGAAAGTTCTTTTCTGAGCTCTTCAGCCTCTTCATAAACCGGAAGAAGCGAAACTGATTTGATGTATACAAGTCTTGCAGCCATTTCGAGAAAGTCACTGGCTATCTCCATATCAGCTTCTTTCATCTGACGGACATAATCGGTATACTGCTCTACTAACTCAAAGATAGGTATATCGTTAATATTCAGTTTGTGTTTGTTGATAAGATGTAAAAGCAAGTCCATCGGACCTTCAAATACATCGATTTTATACTGTATTTTTTCCATAGGCCACCGTAATTACATTAAACCGAAAGGTAATGAAGCAATAGTAATAATTAAATCACTGAGAAGTCCCGTGAGGAAGTAAATAGGACCGTCAAGCACTCCGAGAAAAACCAGAGCTAATACACCGTAGACAATATATCTTTCATACTGCATAATTTTGTAATAATACTTATCCGGAAGAATTACATTGAGCAGTCTTGAACCGTCGAGCGGCGGAATCGGTAAAAGATTGAATACTGCAAGAGAAATATTTATATCTGCAGCTGTGAAAAGGAACACAATTATATAGTAAATAAAACTGTATTCACCGTAACCGGAAAGATGGCTGATTGCTACAGCTGCAAAAGTAAAGATGAAAGCCATAATTATGTTTGAAACAGGTCCCGCAAGAGCTGTAATAGCCATATAAAGCTTTCTGTTTTTGAACCTGCGGATATTTACAGGCACAGGCTTTGCATAACCGAATCCTGCAAAAATAATCATCAGAGCACCGATAGGGTCAATATGTGCAAGTGGATTTATTGTCATTCTGCCTGAAAGTCTCGCAGTGTCATCGCCTAACTTATTTGCAGTGTACGCATGTGCAAATTCATGTATAGGCAAAACGCAGAATATTATAAAAACTCTGACAAGGAGATTAATAATAAGGTCAACAGATAATCCGTCACGTATTAAATCAAAAATCATATAACCTGCCTCTTTCCGATTACAAATCTGTCAACATCTCTGTAATCCTTTAATATTTGAGCTGTAAAGCCGTTGTTTTTCAGCATAAGAGCAATTTCTTCAGCTTGTTCCTCACCGCATTCAAAAGCGAATAAACCGTCTTTTTTGAGAAATTTAATCCAGTTATCTATTATAAATCTGTAGAATACAAGTCCGTCCTCTCCCCCGTCAAGAGCCATTCTCGGCTCATATTGAACCTCACGTTGCAGTGAATCAAGGTCAGATGTTTTAATATAGGGAGGATTGGAAACGATTACATCAAATTCCGGCACTGTTTCATAGCTGTCGATATAGAAAAGATCACCAACCGTTATAGCTAAAAACTGATTCGGACAAATAAGATGAGCATTTTCTGAGATACACTCAGCCGCTTTCATTGATTTTTCAAAAAGATTCATATATACATCGGGTCTTTTATTTTTGATAGTAAGTCCGATACAGCCGCTGCCGGCACATAAATCAGCGACATACGGCTCTTTCATATCTTTTATATAATCCAGAACAAATTCGCAGAGAATTTCTGTTTCAGGTCTCGGAATGAGAACATTTTCATTCACTTTGAATGTAAGACCGCAGAAATCCCATTCACCTAATATGTACTGCAGAGGCTTTCCGGTAAGCCTTAAATCAATCATAGCATCAATTTTCTCTCTGTTTTCTCGGGTAACCTCTGTCATTCTGTTTAAAATAAAGTCAGTATCGTTCATAGAAAGAACCTTTTTGAAAATATGTCTGACTTCAATTTCGCAGTTATCGATATTTTCAAGCTTTTTTACTGAAATATCATATAACTCTTTTAATTTCATACCGAATCATCCTCTCTGTTATCGGTGATAACAGATTTAAAAGCTTCAATAGCAACTTCAATCATTGAGTCATCGGGTTCCTTAGTTGTAAGTCTCTGCATCCAGAGGCCCGGAGCTGCAAGAATTTTAACGAAAAGGTTATCATGTTTTCCTGCATATCTGATAAACTCATAGCTGATTCCTGCTACTACAGGTAAAATAAGAAGCTTTATTGCCATCCATATCACTGTCTGGTTTCTCAAAAACGGGAAAGCAACAGAAACGGCAGATGAAAGAATAACACTTATTATAATAATAACAAAAATAAAGCTTGTGCCGCATCTCGGATGAAATCTTGACATTTTTCTGACGTTTTCTACAGTTAATTCAAGTCCGTTTTCATAGCAGAAAATTGTTTTATGTTCGGCTCCGTGATACATAAAGGTTCGTTTTATATCCTTCATAAGAGATACAAGAGCTATGTATGCTACAAATATTGCCATTCTGATAATGCCTTCAAATAGAGCTCTGAAATTAGTTAAAGTTTCGCCTGAAAGCTTATTGATAAAATCAACAACAAGAGTAGGAAGATAGAAGAAAAGTAAAAACGCGAGTCCGACGCCGAGCACAGAAGCGATGCCTGTTATAACAGCCATTACTTTCTTATTAAGATGCTCGCTGAGCCATTTGTCAAGCTTTGATTCACTTTCTTCCTCAAGGTCCTCAAGTCCCGATTTTTCAGCGGAAATCATAAGACATTTATAGCCGAAAGTCATTGACTCGATATATCCTACAATACCTCTGATAAGCGGCCAGCCTAAAAATTTGATTTTATCTCTTATGTGCTTTGCTTCGAGTATCTCTGTATCAATTGTTCCGTCGGGAGTTCTTACGGAAACTGCAGCGCCTTTAGGTCCCTGCATCATTATACCTTCAATAAGAGCCTGTCCGCCGACAGTAGTTTTAAATTTACAGGAACAATCTTTTTCCTTTTGCATAGTTTATCACCTCATATTCGCTTATAAAATATTTTCTATAACACTTAAATCAAGTTTATTGCAGTTCTTGATAAATGAATAAAACTCATTTGCAATTTTATTATTGCCGCCCAAAACATCGCTCTCAATGTTAAGAGGCATAATCGGGTCGTGAACACTGAGTCTGAGAAGAAGCCAGCCTTTATATTCACTGTCGTCTAAATAGACTCTTACACCTTCGTAGTTATCTTCAGCAAGTCGCCAGCCTTCTATACTTTCAGCATAAGATTTAAGTTCATCTATTACTTTTAACCCGTATTTTTTAAAATCCGGTTCATTTATTTTAAATCTTATTTCAAGAGCTTCAGCAGGATCCTTGAGAGAAGCAATGAGAGAATCAAGCTTCTTGCCTTCTTTACCCATCTGTGCCATTTTAATAACAATTTTGGTCATAAGATACGCGCCGTCATCAAGGTAGTAATTATCTTTGAATGCAGCATGACCTGATGTTTCCATAGCAAGCGGACAGGAAATCCCCTCTTTTTCAAGCTCGAGCTGCTTGTTAATAACATTTCTGTAGCCTCGCTTGAATCTCAGATGTTTACCGCCAAGGTCATTGTTGATGAAATCAGTCAGTCCTGTTGATGTAACACTGTCCGTTACAATTGTACCGCCGCTATAATTCTCAAGAGCGATAAGAGATGCAAGAGCAACAAGACGGTTACGGTTGATTTCTTTGCCGTTTTCATCTACACAACCGGCCCTGTCAACGTCGGTGTCAAAGATTATACCTAAATCTGCACCGCTGTTTAAAGTGGCATTACAGATGGATTTCATAGCATCCTTGTTTTCGGGATTGGGTACATGATTGGGGAACATACCATCTTTATCGAGAAATTGGCTTCCTGTAATATCAGCACCTAAAGGCTCAAGTACATCGGTTGCATAAAATCCTCCGACACCGTTTCCCGCATCAACAATAATTCTGAAATTCTTCAAGGGCTTATCGTAATCCTCACCGTTTACACCCTCTTTAATCATTTCACGAAGTCTTTTTGCGTAAACAGACATAAAATCCGTTTTGGTTATATTTGCTTCGACCTTCTTGCATTCATATTTTTCTTCAGCAAGAACAAGAATTCTTTCGATATCCTCGGGATTAAGTCCGCCGTCAACCGTAAAAAACTTAAGACCGTTTTTATCATAAGGGTGATGACTTGCAGTTAACTGCACCGAAGCAGTACAGCCAAGGTCTACTGTTGTCATAAACATAGCAGGTGTTGAAGCGTAGGAGCAATCATATATCTCCTTATCAAACTGTGCCAAAGCTCTGATTACCTGAGATTTGATTCTTTCTGCAGATATTCTCGAATCGTGTCCTACTGCAATTTTTTTACCCGTATATCCGTTTTCGTCAAGCCATTTACAAAAGCCGACGGTAATATTGAACACCGCTTCATCGGTAAGCTCAACTGTACTGTCTTTTGTTTCAACTGCGGTGCCTCTTACATCAGAACCGCTTTTAAGGTGACGGTAAGAATTCATATTCATTCTCCTTTTGAATAGATTTCATCAGTAATTCTAAGTAGAAATTTATACATTGGTGTGAATGCTCTTATAGCGTATCTCAGTTCTTCTTCTATGCTTCCGTCAATGAGTTTTGTTATATCTGAGTCTGTGTACGTGAAGCCGAAATAACGTGAATTATAAAAAGCTCTCAGATCTTTATCAATATTTTCTGTGCCCGGTTTATCCTTCTTAAATGAATTAATAAACGGAAGTGCACCGACAATATCCATCTGACGAAGAGCGTATTTGAACTCTTCCTGGTTTTCAGTAAGAATTTCTCTGAAAATTGCTAAATCCGAAGGCTCGGCATGGAACATTCCTACACCGTAGCTATAGCTGTCAGGGAAGAATTCAAACCACATACACGGCATAAATCTCCACTGATGCTTATCCCTCATAAACATACACCATACATTCGCACGGTACATTTCTTTGTTTTTAGAGAAGCGTGTATCCCTTCTGATTCTCGAAACCATTTTCGTGGGAATCAGATTCATTTTATCGTCAATTGCGTACAGCTCATCACTCAAATCCATAGCAAGCTGACGCATAGGCGTTATAGACATTCTTTTGATGTCATCTTTAACAGATTCATAAAAATCCTTGCTGTCATTGAATTTATTCATCTCAAGAAGCATAAAGCCGTTAGGGTCGAAGCCCTTGAAATTTTTACCCATATTTTATTCCTCGTTACCGTTTACTTTCAAAACTTCCTGAGCTGCGTACATAACTGAAATTTTTGCACTGTGGAAATTGAGTCCGCCCTGAAGCCATACGGCATAAGGCTCACGAAGGGGCGCATCGGCTGAAAGCTCAATTGATGAACCGAGAGTGAATGCACCTGCTGACATTATAACCTTGCTGTCATAACCGGGCATTTCCCAAGGCTCAGGAGTTACAAAAGAATCTACGGGAGCACCCTTCTGCAGTCCTTGACAGAATGCAATAAGATTTTTCTCTTCTCTGAGACGCACAGCCTGAATTATATCGTGTCTGGATTCGCTGACTGACGGTGTGGGGTCAAAGCCCATAAGAGTAAATAAGGCAGATGTGAACACGGCTGTTTTAAGTGCTTCGCCGACAACATGAGGGCCGTTAAATATGCCCATAAAAAGCTCTCTGCTGTGTCCGAGAGTTGCTCCGACTTCTTTTCCGAGGCCGGGTGTAGTAAGACGATAAGCACAAAGGTCAATATATTTCTTTTTGCCTGCAATATATCCACCGGTTTTTGCTATTCCGCCACCGGGATTTTTTATAAGCGAACCCGCAATTATATCTGCTCCGACATCTGTAGGCTCAGTCTTTTCAACCCACTCACCGTAGCAGTTGTCAACCATAACTACAGCATCGGTGTGCTTTTTGGTTATATCAACCACCTTTTTGATTTCCGCAACAGAAAGTGAGTGTCTGAGCTTATATCCTCTTGAACGCTGAATATAAACCATTTTAACGTCGCCCATCTTAAGTCTGTCTTCAATCGCATCATAATCAAGAAGGTCATCTTTTAATTCAATTTCTTCATATTTCACACCATAATCGGCAAGCGAACCCATATTTTCATTGCTTTTCTTAATACCAATCACAGGCTGAATTGTGTCATAAGGCCTACCGGATACACAGAGCATTGTATCGCCGGGACGAAGAATGCCGAAAAGAGCGACTGCAAGTGTGTGTGTACCGCAAGTAAAATTATGTCTTACAATTGCATCCTCTGCACCTACAGCCTGAGCAAATACTTTGTCAATTATTTCTCTGCCTCGGTCACCGTAGCCATAGCCTGTACTTTCAGAGAAGCAGTTTTCGCTGACATTGTTATCAATAAAAGCTCTGAGCATTTTCTGCTGATTGTATTCGGTGATTTTATCTATGTTATCAAATTCATTTTTTGCTGTTTCAAGTGCCTTTTCAGACAGCTCCAAAACTCTGCTATCAAAAGTAAACATTTTTACTTCCTTTCAATAAACGTTATTCTTTCTGTATTTTTAAAGCCGATATGCTCATAGAATCCTTCGGCCGTTTTATTAAGTGCAATTACATACACCGTTTTATTTTCACTTGTAAGTTCATTTGCCAGTGCCAGAACAGTGGCTTTCCCGAGACCTTTTCTGCGAAGCTCAGAATCACAGGCGACACCGCTGATTATCGCAGATTTTTCTGTTTCTGCACTTGTAAGAGCACAAGAAGCAACCTTTCCGCAAGTCAATGTGCCTTTAATTCTTGCTGCTTCCCTTCTCTTTCTGAAGGTAAAATCCGAAAGGAAAGACAGGTAAGCGTTTTCACTGTCACCGAATGAATCGGGAATGCTTTTACTGATAAGCTCATAGGCAGACCCATAACATTCTTCAGTTAAATCGTCAAGTTTTATTGCTTCAGCTTCACCACAGAAAACATAAGCGTTTTTTGTGCTAGTTATATCATATCCAAGCGACTGAGCAACCCTTTCGTTACAGCACAGTGATGTAAAACCAAGCATATCAAGAAAAGCTTTAATTTCACTTAAATCTGCATCGGTATTACAAATTAAAGTTACGCTGTCTTCAAATTTTGATATTACGGCAGATACATTCTGCCCGTAAGAACAAAACCAGACCTTATAAAAATCTCTTTCAGCTCCGTAGGTTTTAAGATGACAGCAAATTTTTGTGCCGAGAAGACTGTTTTCACAAAAACTGCACACTGAATTTATATCTTCGTCTTTAACCGATATTACCATTTGCGTATTCCTTTGCAAGAAGCACTGCCAAGTCGTAACAAGCAGACATATCTCTTATATCGGCAACTGATGTACCTGAATGAATATATCTGCAAGGCAGAGATACGGCTATCGTGTATATACCGCCGTTGCTTTTGTGGATTGCACCTGCATCATTTCCGCCGGCAACGGTAGTTTTTGTCTGTACGGGAATACTGTTTTTCTTTGCAAGTCTGAATGCACCCTTGAACATATCTCTGTTGTAAAGTGTAGATCTGTCCATAAAGGATACAACTGCACCGCTCCCCTGCTTGCAGACAACATCTTCATCACCGACGAAGGCTACATCAGCGGCAGTAGTTGCTTCAAGAACAATCGCATAGTCAGGCTTTATGCTGAATGCTGCAGCACTTGCCCCTCTGCAGCCCACCTCTTCCTGCACAAGAAAAGCGAAATGAGTATCATATTCAATTTCACTTTCTATCATCTTGAGCATAATAGCACAACCGAATCTGTCATCGATTGCCTTTGCTTTTATCTTGTTTTTACCAAATGTGACATAATCAGAATCAAAGTGCACACTGTAGCCCACTTCAACAACTTTTTCTGCGTCTTCTTTATTCTTAGCACCAATATCAATATATAACTTATCGAGCTTGGGTACTGATGATTCTTCATCACCGTGACAAAGGTGAATTGCCTTGTGGCCGATAACTCCTTTGATACCGTTGTCACCGACAGTAACAGTTTTACCTAAGGCAACCTTACTGTCAACACCGCCTACAGAAGTGAATTTTAAGAATCCGTTGTCAGCAATATATGTCACTATAAATCCGACTTCATCCATATGGGCTGAAACCATAACTTTTTTACTTGCAGTTTTTTTGCCTTTTTTGAAAGCAAGAATATTGCCCATAGGGTCAATTTCATATTCACACTTACCGTCAATCTTTGAAATAATGTATTCTCTTACTTTATCTTCTCTTCCTGAGATACCGTCAATAAGGCAAAGCTCTTTTAACATTTCAACCATTGCACTCTGCCTCCTTCTTAAGAAGATATTCAGCAATCACCTTTGCTGTATTTTCAATATCATCAATGTTGATTACCTCAATACCCGTGTGCATATAACGAAGAGGCACTGACAAAAGAGCAGTTTTAACGCCTTTACCTGTATTATTGATGGAATCGGCATTTGTGCCTGTTCTTCCGCCCATAACGTCGTGCTGATAAGGAATTTCTTTATCTTTACAGATTGCAACAAGCTCTTTTGTGAAAGCTCTGTCAAGTGTAGGACTGATACCGATTGAGGGGCCTTTGCCGAGTTCAATGGTAGCTGACTTTTCTGTATGAGGGTCATCACCGAAGCCTACGTCAACTGCGATGGCGTAGTCAGGCATAACAGAATATGTTCCTGTTTTCGCACCGCTGCCGCCGGTCTCTTCCATAGAGCTGAAAAGAGCTGTTACGGTTAAATTATTAATTTTTCCTTTTATCATTTCAAGAGCTCTGAGAATTACAGCAACAGAGCATCTGTCATCAAAAGCGCCTGAAACAATGTTATTATTAAGAAGAGATATTTGTTTATTTTTCAGAGTGATTCTGTCACCGATTTCAATAAAAGACTGTGCCTCTTCTTTTGTAAGGCCGACATCTACAGCAATTTTTTTGATATCAACTCCGGCTTTTTTGTCATCGTCTTTGAGAAGATGCGGCGGTGTTGAACAAATTACACCGAAAAGAGTCTCCTTACCGTGAACATACACTTCAGCACCAACAAGCACTCTTTCATCAGGTCCGCCGACTCTGTCAACAAGTACAAAGCCTTTATCATCAATACCCCTGACAACAAGTCCTATCTGGTCTATGTGTGCATCAAGTAAAATATGAGTTTTGCCGCTTCTCATTGTACCGATTACATTGCCGAGAGTATCAATCTTTGCGTCCATATATTTATTAAGCTCATTAAGCGCAAAAGCGGCCGCAGCACTTTCGTCACCTGAGGTTCCGACTTTATCAGCAAGGTCAAAACACAGCTTTTTAATATCCATAGATATACTGCCTCCATTATAATTTATAATCTAATCAATTATAAACTAAACAGAATAAAAAATCAATATAATTATGCCTATTTAATTAATTAAATAAAAAAATAAAAGCCCCTAACGGAGCTTAATATTTTTATTTGTTACTCACCGTCATTAACAACTTTTCTGCCATCGTGGAATAAAAGTGAAATGCACCAAATAGCGGCAAGAGCAATTACAGTATAGATAATTCTCGCGATTATAGAGCTCTGACTGCCAAAAATCCACGCAACAAGGTCAAATTGAAAAATACCGATAAGTCCCCAGTTAATACCGCCGACTATCGTAAGTATCAGCGCAATTTTGTCAAGCATCTTTTCCTCAACTCCTTTTATCCATATTATGACCGAAAAAAAGATGCTTATACATTAAAATTCACATGCCATTATACAGCTTCCGAACATTTCTTTTAAAATTTTAAAACCGTTCTTTTTATAAAATTTAATCGCATTAGTGTTATTGGCACCGCAGGAAAGCATTATAGAGTTGATACCTTTTGATTTGAGATGGTCCTTCAGCTCATTCATAAGTGCTGTGCCTGTCCCCTTTCCCTGACATTCGCTTAGAATATCAATGTGAAGATGCGCACTGTATTTTTTTGCAAACAGACTGTGGCCCGCTATTTCACTTATAGCTGAAAACCAGAAGCTGAATCCTAATTTTCTGATTTCGGGAAGATAGAAATTTCTGAAAACCTTAACATATCTGCGAAAGTTCTCTGCACAAAGAATGTATCCTACCGCTTCATCATTTTCGTTAGCAGCAACAAAAATATTGTCGGGTTCAGCCTCTGAATAATAGTCATTGTACATAAGGTACAGATACTTCCTTTGTTCCTCTGTTTCGACGGGCAATAACGAGGTTTCAATGCAGATTTTTCTTAAATTTTCCTTATCTGTTTCTTTGTATTTTCTGATGTAAATCATAATTTCATCCCCCATAATTTTTCTGAAGATGCAGATACGCCGAAAGCACCGCTTTTAAGAGCCATCTTAACTTCATTTTCTTCACTTACAAGTCCGCCGACAATGACAGGTACTTCAAGTGAAGAGCTGATTTGTTTTGTGATTCTCGGCATAATTCCGGGCATTATTTCAACTGCATCGGGATTAATCATCTGAGAAGCTTTAATTGCAGTTTCGATAGAAATTGAGTCAATGATAAATACCCTCTGCACCGTAAGAAGACCTAATGATTTTGCGCTTTTAAGCTGACTGTTTTTCGTTGAGATAATTCCGTCAGGCTTAATCTCTTCACTGATATATTTAAGAGCAACATTATCTTTAGAAAAGCCTTCTACAAGATCAATGTGAATGAAGATAATCTTATTTTTATCTTTTGCTTTTTGTACACATTCCTTTAAATTGAAAATATTTCCGCAGAGAAGAAAAATAACGTCACATGCAGAACCGAGAGCATCATCAAGCTTATTAATATCCTTAACAGCTGCAATAATCGGACTTTCCTTAAGTTTATTTACAAAGATATTTTTCATTGTTTACCTCTTATTTTTCAAGTGCTTTTTCAATGAGTCCTCTTAATTCATCAACTCCGTCTCCCTTAAGCGCAGAGAACGGTACAACGCTGATGTTCCCGAACTCAGTAACAATACTGCAGATGGATTCGAGCTGATTCATACGCTCGGTTTTATTGAGCTTATCGCATTTTGTAAGCGCAACTATGAACGGAATATTATTAGCATTCATATATTCCATCATCTCGATATCCTGCTTCGACGGCGCGTGTCTCATATCAATAAGTTGTACAACGAGCCTTAAATCTCTGCCTGAGGAGAAATATGCTTCCATAAGCTCAGCCCATCTGATTTTCTCACTGTGTGAAACCTTGGCATATCCGTACCCGGGAAGGTCAACAAAGCGGCAATTATCAAGCTTAAAAAAGTTGATTGTTACTGTTTTGCCGGGCATAGAGCTGACTCTTGCAAGTGATTTTCTGCCAAGCAGTTTATTGAGTAAAGAGCTTTTGCCTACATTCGATTTGCCTGCAAAAGCAACTTCCGGTAAATCTGAAGCTTTAAGCTGAGAAGCTACACCAAATGATGTTTCAAAAACAGCATTGTCAAATCTCATCTGCGTTTCTCCTTTCAGTAAGAATTATATCGTGAGGTGAAAATTTTACTTTTGTCTGTGTTTTGCTGCCTTTAAGAGCAATGCTGAACACCTCATCAAGTTTATTAACGGGAATAAATTCGATGTTTTCTTTGATTACATCGTCAATTTCCCAGAGGTCGCTGAAGTTTTCTTCGGGAATAATTATCTTTTTGACACCCGCCTTATATGCAGCCATTGATTTTTCTTTAAGACCGCCAATAGCAAGTACACGTCCCGTAAGAGTAATTTCACCTGTCATAGCAACTTTTCTGTCAACTGCTCTGCCCGTTAAAACAGAAAGCAAGGCAGTTGCAATAGTGACACCTGCTGAAGGGCCGTCTTTTGGCACTGCGCCCTGAGGGACGTGAATATGAATATTCTTTTTAGATAAGGCTTCCTCATCGATTCCGTATACAGCAGCCACACTTTTAATATAACTGAGTGCAGCTTTGGCAGATTCCTTCATAACATCGCCAAGAGAACCCGTAAGCTCGAGCTGACCGTTACCGTTCATAGTGACAGCTTCAACCTGAAGCATTTCTCCGCCGACACTTGTCCATGCAAGTCCGTTGACTACACCGACAAGGTCTTTAGAAAGAATAGTCTCCTTTTTATACTTTTCAGGACCGAGAAATTCTTTTACAAGATCTGTATTGACCGTAACCCGTTTAATATCTTCATCAGTAAGCTTTACAACGGATTTTCTGCAGAGAGTCGCAATTGTCTGCTCAAGTCTTCTTACACCTGCTTCTCTCGTATATGAATCGATAATAAACTTAAGCGCAGTATCATTGAAACGGATATCCTTGCCGTTCATACCATGAAGAGAAATCTGCTTTTTGACAAGATGGTTTTTAGCAATCATAAACTTCTCTTCAGGGGTGTAGCTTGTAAGCTCAATGATTTCCATTCTGTCATAGAGAGGCTTGGGAATTGTTGTAGCGTCATTAGCGGTTGTAATGAACAGAACCTTACTTAAATCAATAGGAAATTCCATATAATTATCCCTGAAGCTGAAATTCTGTTCAGGGTCAAGCACTTCGAGCATTGCAGATGCAGGGTCGCCCTTGTAATCTCTTCCGAGCTTGTCGATTTCGTCGAGAAGGATTATCGGGTTAAAGGACTTTGCCTGAATGAGCGAATTGACAATTCTGCCGGGCATTGCACCGACATAAGTCTTTCTGTGACCTCTGATTTCTGCTTCATCACATACACCGCCGAGGGAAAGTCTGACATACTTTCTGCCCATAGCCTTGGCTACAGAACGGACAATTGATGTCTTACCGACACCGGGAGGTCCTACAAGACAGATAATGCTTCCCTTAAGGTCTTCAGAACGCATTCTGACGGCAAGCATCTCAATAAATCTTTCCTTGACTTTTTTGAGACCGAAATGGTCATCATCAAGAATTTTTCTCGCTCTGTCAAGCTCGAGACAATCGCTTGTATATTCACCGAAAGGCATATTCAGAGCCGTGTCAAGATAACCTCTGACAACAGATGCGTCAGCGGCTGAGCTCTGCATTTTTGAAAGCTTGTCACATTCAGCTGAAAGCTTGCTTCTGATTTCATCTGAGCATCTGAGATTGCTGATTCTTTCACGGTATTTCTGAATTTCCGTTGCCGAATCCTCAGTTTCACCGAGTTCGCCTGAAATTACCTTGATTTTTTCACGCAGATAGTATTCTCTCTGATTTTTTTCCATCAGAGTTTCAACTTTATTTTCGATATCATTCTCAACCTTTAATACCTTAACCTCCTTGGTAAGCATAAGATAAAGTATTTCAAGTCGGTTAATGGGATTGAGCTCCTCAAGAAGCTCTTGTCTCTGCTTAAAGTTGTGAATTGCGTTACCTGCAATGGTATCTGCGATTTCAGCCGGATCCTCGGAGAAAAAAACTTGTGCAGTCACGTCCTCAACATCTTTGGATGAAGCCTGCAAAAAGCTTTCAAAAGCATCTTTTGTTTTTCTGATAAGAGCTTCTTTTTCGACGGGATCATAACCTCTTACAGAGGTGTTTCTCTTTTCTTTTGCAGTGGCAATGATATACGGTGAGGTCTGTGCATACTCCTCAGCCGATGCTCTGCTTATGCACTCAACAACTACTCGCATAAAATCTGTCTCGGGTGCTTTTATAACCTGCTTGATGCTGGCGATAACGCCAATTTTATAGAGCTCTTCAGGTGTGGGATCATTAATTGAAATATCCTTCTGTGTTATAAGAAAGATTTTCTGATCGTTATTCATAGCCGCCCTGACAGCAGCGATAGATTTTTTTCTTCCTACATCAAAATGAAAACGCATTCCGGGAAAAAGTACAATTCCTCTTAATGCAATAGTAGGTATATTTTTATAAATCACATTTACAGCCATTTAATCAGTTCCTTTTAACATCATAATAATCCAAATGATTATACAACAAATATCATATTAAATCAACACTCAATATTTTAAAATTATTATATTTAATAAAACAGTCCGCCGTATTGAAGCAGACTGTTAAAAATTAATTTATTGCGGAGGAAATATTCTCAATATTTCTTCTCATAAGACTGATATAGCTTTCACCGTTTTCAAAATCCTCAGCAGAAATCACGTGGCAGGAATAAAGGGTTAAAATATCTGCACCTGTACTTTCGCTGATTGATGATGCTACTGTTCCTGTGCTTAAATCAACCTTGAATACAACAGGTATATTCTCAGCCTTTACCTTATCAATGAGAAAAGCTATTGTTACGGGGTTTGCTTCAACCTGAGCTGAGCAACCGGGAAAAGCTGCATAATAAGTGAGTTTATATCTTTCGGTGAGATACCTCAACGGAAATCTGTCGCCTACAACAATGTAGTCTTTATCAGCGTCAGATATCACTGCTTCAAAGTCTTTATCAAGCCTTTCAAGTTCATTTATGTAGCTTTCAGTATTGATTGTGTAATATTCTTCATTTTCGCTGTCAGCATAAATCAATGCGTAGGAGATTGCTTTTGAAATCTTAATCGCATTCAGCGGCGAGGTCCACACATGTTCATCATATTCGGCCTCTTCTTCGTGAATATGTTCGCCTTCATCATTGTGTGAATGCCCGTGATCTTCCTGCATCCCTTCAACAAGATTTTCTTCGTAAAGCTCAACAACATCCATCATTTTTACAATCTGAATATCACTGTCTATACTTTCAAGTATGCCGTCAACCCATTTTTCCGACTCTCCCCCGCCGTATACAAAAACATCGCAATTTTTGATAGTCATTATATCTTTAGGTGTAGGTTCAAAGGTGTGGCTCTCTTCACCGGGAGAAAGAAGCATAATAACATCCGCTTTGTCACCGACAATATTTTTCGCAAAATCATACTGTGCGAATGCCGTTGTTACAACAGTAGTTTTTTCTTTTACGTAAATTGAATTACCGCCAAAGAGTATAAGCGTAAGGTATAATGCAGAAAAGAGTACAGAGGCTGAAAATAACAATACTTTTTTAAATATGCCTTTTCCTTTGTAATCCTTGTTGATAATAGCCTTGAAAACAGAAAATACGCACAACATAAATATGTTGAAGCATACAACAGATGCGCCTGTAGGCGCCTCGTATTTAATCGAAATAATAAGCCCTGATATAAAGCAGAAAACAGAAATAAGCGAGCTGCAGATTATTACATTTCTGAAGCTTTTGCAAAGTCTCATCGAGGTTACTGTCGGGAAAATAATCAGCGATGAAATGAGAAGCGCACCCATCATCCTCATACCGATAACGATTGTAACAGCAGTAAGTGCAGCAATGAGCATATTATAAAGGGAGGTTTTTGTTCCGGTAGCTTTTGCAAAGCTTTCATCAAAGGTTACCGCAAAAATCTCATCGTAAAAAACAACAAACAAAACAATAACAACGGCTGAGATAATACCGGTAATCATAACGTCGCTGCCGCTCATTGTGAGGATACTGCCAAACATATAGTTGTAAATATCGACATTCATTCCCGTTGTCATAGATGTGACCATAACACCGACAGCAAGAGCGCCCGTTGATATCAGTGCAATCGCAGCATCACCCTTGATTTTTCCGGATTCACTGATTCTGAGAAGAAGAAAAGCTGCTACAATCACTATGGGCAATGCAAAATATAGCGGTGCGACATTAGCTACACAGGCAATCGCCATTGCTCCGAAGCCGACGTGAGAAAGGCCGTCACCTATCATTGAGAATCTCTTAAGAACTAAGCTTACACCGAGAAGAGCAGAGCAAAGTGAAATAAGCACACCTACTATAAGTGCTCTGACAAGAAATTCCTGAGAGAAGAGTAAGCTCAAAACATCTGTCATATTACATTTCCTCCCGAAAACTTTTTGTATATTTCACTTGCTTTATATTCTTCTGTTGTACCGAAGAAGCTGTATTCCTTGTTGAGATGAAGAATATGGCTCGCATTAATTACGGCAGCGTGCAGGTCATGTGAAACCATAATTATCGTGATACCAAGCTCTTTGTTAATTCTTTTGATGAGCTCATACAGCTCAATAGTAACAATAGGGTCAAGACCGGTCACAGGCTCATCAAGAAGAAGCATTTTTTTGCTTGCACATAAAGCTCTGGCAAGTAATACTCTTTGCTGCTGACCCCCCGAAAGCTCCCTGTAACACTTGTTTTTCAACGATAATATATCTAATTTTTTCATATTTTCGATCGCAAGTTTTTTCTCTCTTGATGAAAAGAAAATTCTGCCGTTTTTTGATGCAATGCAGCCGGAAAGAACAACTTCATATACACTTGCAGGAAAATCCTTCTGCGCGGTTGTCTGCTGCGGAAGGTAACCGATTTCCTTGGAAGACAGTCCGTCACCCATGTGAAGATGGCCTGAGGATGTCTCCTTAAGTCCGAGTATCGACTTAATTAATGTGCTTTTACCGCTTCCGTTTTCACCGACGATGCATAAGTAATCCCCCGAATTGACTGAAAAATTCAGGTTTTCAATTACTCTTGTGTTTTCATAGCTAAGACACACGTCTTTACAGCTTATTAATGACATAAGTTTTACCTCTTATTACTTTATTCAGCACATTTTTCGCACAGACCGTATAAAACGGTTTTAGAATTATCAATAGTGAAATGATGATGCTTTGAAATATGATCATTTACACCGTGCATAAAATCGCAACCGAGATGTATAAAGTCACCGCATTTCAGACATTTCAGATGCATATGGCTATGACAATCCATCTCTTCATCTATATATTGATACAAAGCGCTTTTACTGTTACCGCCTGTTATTTTTCTTGCCACGCCGCTTTCAACAAGCTTCTCAAGATATCTGTACACAGTAGTTTTTCCTACAGGCGTACCTGCGTCTCTGAGCATATCGGACAAGGTTTCACAGCTGAATTGCTCGGAATAGTTTTCTTTCAGGTAAGAAAGTATGATCTGCTTTTGCTTTGTGTTATATGTAATCATATGTACACCTCAATCTGAAATCGAATTTCAATTTCAGATTATAATATATTTTTTTACTTCTGTCAACAAAAATATTTCGACATAAAATTGAAATGAGTAAATTTTTATGGTATCATATGTCACAAAGGGAGGTTTTAAAAATGAAAACGTTATTATCATCAATTTTATTAACTGCAACAACCGTCGCAGAAGAAGTAACAGATGCAACAACTACAAGCAATCCCCTTCTCGATGAGAACGGACAGTTCGTCGATGCATCTGAAGCTGTAAACAATATCAGCAATCTGTGGGAAGAGTGGGATATTGTCAACAAAATAATATCCGCTTTGCCTTCACTTATAATTGCCGTTGCTCTTATAATCGTCGGGTTCTTTCTCGCTAAGCTTGCTTCAAAGATTATCGTTAAAGGTCTTAGTGCAAAAAACGTCGACCCGTCAGTGTATAATTTTATAAGAAGATTTGTTTCAGCCGGAATTAAGTTCATATTTATTCTTTTTGCAATTTCTATGTTCTATGATGTGAACTCAATTTTCGTTGCATTAGGCGGTGCAGGCCTTGCCGCAGGTATCGGTTTACAGGACAGCGTTGCTCAGTTCGCAAGCGGAATACAGATTCTCATTAACCATCCGTTTAAAACCGGTGATTTTGTAGAGCTTAACGGTGTTTCAGGCAGCGTTGCAGATATCAGATTTATGAATACTGTTATCAAAACTGCAGATAACAAAAAAATCATTATCCCCAACTCACATATTACAACAAACCACATAATTAATTATTCGGCGGAAGATAAACGCAGAGTTGATTTTATGTTTTCTATCAGCTATACAGATGATATTCAGCTGGCAAAAAATGTCATTCTCGATGTTGCAAAGGCAAATGACAAGGTTCTTTCTGATCCCGAACCTGTTGTTTATGTTAATTCACATGAGGCCAGCAGTATATCGCTTGTTGCGAGACTCTGGTGTGCAGGTGCAGATTATTGGGATGTGTATTTCGAAATGCAGGAAAATGTAAAGATTGCCTTCGATAATAATAAAATATGTATTCCCTTCAATCAGCTCGATGTTCATATTGTCAACAAATAATGCACTATATTCAACATACAGTATGTTAATCGTTATATTGCACAAAATAGGATATAATTATAGTTTATTATTCTATGATATAAAATTCAAAAATCTATTGAAAAGTTTGCAGAAAAAAGTAAAATATATGTAGATGCACTTTGTGTCGAATTATGAAGTACAATATTTGGGGGTAAACAAAATGTCCAATTCATTAATCGAGTACCTTGATACAATTCCTCAGGGCCGTCTTGGTATAATTGCCATGAGAGGCTGTGAGGAACTTGCAAAGAGAGTCAGCGATCAGATTTACGAGTGCCGTGCCAAGTTTGAGCAGGATGACGATAATCTTCACCTTAAAGGTTATCAGAGAGATTCATATCTGATCAAAGCAAGCTTCCCGAGATTTTCAACCGGTGAAGGTAAAGGTGTTATCAATGAATCAATAAGAGGCTATGACCTTTTTATTATCAGCGACTGCTTTAACTACAGTGTAAAGTATAAGATGTATGACCTTAAGGATTCTAATGGCGAACCGCTTATGGTACCTATGAGTCCGGACGATCATTTTGCAGATTTGAAGAGAGTTATTTCTGCTTGCGCCGGTAAAGCCAAGAGAATTACCGTAATTATGCCTATGCTTTACGAAGGCAGACAGCACAGACGTTCAGCAAGAGAATCTCTTGACTGTGCACTCGCACTTCAGGAACTCGAAAATATGGGTGTAAGCAACATTATTACATTTGATGCTCACGATCCCAGAGTCCAGAACTCTATCAGAATCGGTTTTGAAAGTGTATCCCCCACTTATCAGATGATAAAGGCAATTGCAAAGTGCCTGAATAATGATATTAAGTTCAGACCTGAAAACACAATGATGATTTCCCCCGATGAAGGCGGTATGGGCAGATGCGTTTACTATTCTCAGGTTTTAGGTGTGCAGCTTGGTATGTTCTATAAGAGAAGAGACTTCTCGAAAATTGTTGACGGCAGAAATCCCATTGTTTCTCACGAATTTCTCGGTGCAAACGTTGAGGGAAAAGATGTTATTGTTGTCGACGATATGATTTCAAGCGGTGACTCAATGATTGACGTTTGTAGGCAGCTTAAAAATCTCAAAGCAAAGAGAATTTTTGTATTCACTTCTTTCGGACTCTTCACATCCGGTCTTGAAAGATTTGATAAAGCATACGAAGAAGGCATATTTGATAAGATTTTCACAACCAATCTTATTTATCAGACACCTGAGCTTCTCAACAAGGATTGGTATTATTCCGTTGATATGTCAAAGTATGTTGCGCTTATCATTGATACACTCAACCATGACAGATCAGTAAGCCCCTTCCTTAATCCTATCCAGAAAATCGACGATTATATCGCAAAGTACAATCTTAAATAATTTAATTAATCTCCTGCTTTACGGCAGGAGATTTTTATATACTAAATAACCTCCGACGGAATAATCATCGGAGGTTAACATTTTATTTTGTCAGATAGACTCTCGTCTCATAAGGTCTTGTCATAAAGCCCTTATGGATCAGAGGATTCTTTTGGTAATTACTTAATACAAGCTCAGCATTCTCAATATCAAAGTCATCAGGAGCCTTGAAAGCAAGCTCCTTTTCACTGAATGAACAAATAACAAGCATTTTCTGACCTTCATATTCTCTGGTATAAGAAAAAATCTTCTTTGGAGTTTTGTTGAGTTTATAATTACCGTAAATAACAATTTCGTTTTCTTTACGGAATTTAAGGAGCTTTTTGTAGTAGTTCAGAATGGAATCAGGATTGTTTTGCTCAGCTTCAACATTGATTTCTGTATAGTTTTTATTAATTTCAAACCACGGTTCATCCGCTTCGGTAAATCCTGCGTTTTTACCTGCTGTCCATTGTACAGGGGTTCTTGCATTATCTCTTGAAGCGTACACACAGAATTTCATTGTAAACTTATCCGAAAATCCAAGCTTACGGAACATTGCATATGTGTTGAGTGACGATACATCTTTATAACGGTCAATTGTAGGGATTTTAGGATTAGTCATACCAATTTCCTGTCCCTGATAAATAAAGGGTGTGCCGCTCTGGCAGATATACATAGTCGCAAGCATTTTTCCGCTTTCTGTTCTGTACTTTTCGCTGCCATATCGGGAGATAATTCTCGGCTGGTCGTGGTTTTCAATATAGTTGGCATTCCACGCCTTACCGTAAAGGTCAGTCTGCCAACGTGTATATACCTTTTTCAGCTTGCCGACCCTGAAAGGTGTAACAATCCAGTTAGTGATGATGTTATCACAGTTCATATGCTCGAAGTGGAACATCATATTAAGGAGCTGATTGTTCCCCTCTTCAATAAAATCAAGAGCCTTCTTTGTGGTCATCATCGGTGCTTCGCCAACAGTGAAGCAGTCGTATTCATCGTAAACCTCTTTAAATTCACGAAGATATTTTTTCAGATTAGGCCCGTTTGAATAATGCTCGATACCGCAGGCTGTAGGAAGAGGAAAACCGTTGGGCAAACCCGGTTCTTTCGATATAAAGGTTATAACATCTTCTCTGAAGCCGTCAACTCCCATATCAAGCCAGAATCTTATTATATCTTTAACCTCTTGACGCACCTCAGGATTATCCATATTCAGGTCAGGCTGCTCTTTAGCAAATACATGAAGATAATACTTATCAATTTCCTTGCAGTATTCCCAAGCTTTTCCCTGAAATGTGGATAGCCAATTATTAGGCTCTTTACCGGGTTTTCTGCCCTTTCTCCATATATAATAATCGTGATACTTGTTATCCTCACCTTTCATACTCTCCTTGAACCAATTGTGTTCATTTGAGGTATGGTTTACAACAAGGTCCATAATAACTCTTAAATCTCTCTTGTGAGCTTCATCGAGCAAAACTTTAAACTCATCAAGAGTACCGTAATCCTTTGAAATATCTCTGTAATCTGCTATATCATAACCATAGTCCGCATTTGGTGACGGAAAAAGGGGCGAAAACCATATTGCATCAACACCAAGCTCTTTGATATAGTCAAGCTTTGAAATAATACCTTTAAGGTCACCGATTCCGTCTCCGTTTCCGTCGCAGAAGCTGCGGGGCCATATCTGATAAACAGACATTTCTTTAAACCATCTTTTTTCCATATATAATCTCCTGTATTAAAAAAAGGCTGTATATTTCAACAGCCCGTAATTATTTTAATTTGTTTTAGCAGCTCTTCTTGCCTCAATTTCAGCAACAAGCTCTCTCTGACGCTTTTCTGTAAGCGTGTAGAAGAACATCGGAATTGCACAAGCAAACATACTGATTGCACCCGAAAGAATAAGTACATTCCAAAGTGTATCGGGAGACTTAACAAAACCGGTTTCAGCATCAATACCTGCAATACTCATAGACATAACACCAATGAATGCACCAACGGCCATACCGATTTTATTGATAAGTGTCTGCATAGCAAAGCAGATGCCTTCGCCTCTTTCACCTGTTTTCCATTCGAGATAGTCAACAGTGTCACCAATCATAGCATAGCTCATAATGTTATTTACACCCTGAGGAATACCGAGAAGAATAAGACCGATAGCAGAAACTGCAAGCTTCCAGGGAGCGTCATAACCGACGAAATACATAACAGTCATTACTATGCCGCCGAATAAGTGAACAAGAATATATGTATATTTCTTTGTAAATTTCTTTGTAAGCCAGGGTACGAGAAGAGATGCTACAAGGCCTCCGGGAATAACAAGCATCGTAATAACGCCGTATAAGCCTTCATTTTTAAGAACATACTTTGCAAAATAAAGACCGCCGGTATAAGTATAAACCATTCTTGCACCGCCGAGAACGCCGGAAAGAACAATCAGAAGAAGTTCTTTATTCTTAAAGAGAAGCTTAAGGTTATGGCCGAATGAGGGAATATCATCGTAGTCAGCAGTAATGTGTTCTTTAGTATTCTTAAAGCCGTAGAAGAACATAGGAACAGCAGCAACAACAAATACAACTGCACAGATGAAATATGTCCACTTGAGTGTATCAGCGTTAGCCTGAACAAATTCATTCATAACTGTACCTACAAAAGAGTTTGCAGCTTCTTCAGCAGTCTTGCCCTGATTAGCAACAATCGAAGCAATCTGTTCAGCTTTATCTGACATAATTAAAGCTAAATCATCTTTTGTGTATTTGAATTTTGCTGTAAGAGCATTAGTGATAATGGGAACACCGACTGTAACAATGCCTGCACCGACAGTACATACAAGACGGACAACAGTGAGAATGTTACCTCTTACCGTTGTATCGTTCGTAAGACAGGTTGCCAAACCCCAATAAGGAACGTCTGCAACAGTGTAAGTAACAGACCAGATAACATAGAGAACTGAAATTGCAGCAAATGTCCATACTGCTTTTGCCTGATATACAGGAAGGAAGCAAAGAATCGTACAAACAGCAATGGGAATAGCCATCCACTTGAGATAAGGTCTGCACTTACCCCACTTTGTTCTTGTTTTGTCAACGATTGAACCCATAATCGGGTCATTACATGCGTCGAAAACTCTTGTTGCAAGCATAAGAATTGCAACGGCAATCGCACCGTCCAACGGACCTACTTTGACACCTTCAGCGCCAAAAAGAAGTGCATCTGTTAAAAATACAGTAAGATATGAACCGATAATTGTACAGATAAAGTTCTGACCAAAACCGGCTACGCCGTAAGCAACGGCTTCTTTCGGCTGTACACCTACACCGGGCGTAGTGCCGAAAAGTTTGTGTAATAATTCGTTTACTTTCATCTTTTCCTTGATCCTTTCTTATATATCATAACTAAAATGCACAAACATCTGTGCAGATAACTTAGCAATTATAACATAATATAAAAGTTTAGGCAAGTATTATTTAATTAAAAATACTTGCCTTTAACTATATTTACAGATTATTAATATTCATAATTTTGTTTAAATACTGACCTGTATATGAGTTGTTGTTTGCAGCAACTTCTTCAGGTGTACCCGTGGCAACAATGTTGCCTCCGCCGTCTCCGCCTTCAGGACCTAAGTCAATAATATAATCAGCTGATTTTATTACATCAAGGTTATGCTCAATAACAATAACACTGTTGCCTTTATCGACAAGAGACTGAAGAACATTTATAAGTCTGTGTACATCAGCTGTGTGAAGACCTGTAGTCGGTTCATCAAGAATATATATTGTTTTACCTGTTGCAAGTCTTGAAAGCTCAGTTGAAAGCTTGACTCTCTGCGCCTCACCACCTGAAAGAGTTGTTGCGGGTTGGCCTATTTTTACATAACCTAAACCTACATCATAAAGTGTTTTAAGTTTTTTGTAGATTTTAGGTATATTTTCAAAGAAAGACATACCCTCTTCAATTGTCATTTCAAGAACATCATAAATTGACTTGCCTTTATATTTGACATTAAGAGTTTCAGAATTATATCTTTTACCCTTACAAACCTCACAAGGCACATAAACGTCAGCGAGAAAGTGCATTTCAATCTTTACTATACCGTCGCCCTCACAAGCTTCGCATCTGCCGCCTTTAGTATTAAAAGAGAATCTGCCCGCGGTGTAGCCTTTCGCCTTGGCATCAACAGTCCCTGCAAACAGCTCTCTGATATCGGTAAAAACGCCCGTATAGGTTGCGGGGTTTGAGCGGGGTGTTCTTCCTATAGGCGACTGATCAATATCAATCACCTTGTCAAGATACTCAATACCCTGCATTTTTCTGAACTTACCGGGAATTTTCTTTGCTCCGTTGAGCTCGTTGGCGAGGTGCTTATAAAGAATCTCATTAATCAGTGATGATTTGCCCGAACCCGAAACACCTGTCACACATACAAATTCACCAAGAGGAATTTCAATATCAAAATTTTTCAGATTGTTCTGTGCTGCACCGAAAATTTTAATAAACTTTCCGTTTCCTTTTCTTCTTTCACTCGGTACAGGAACCTCTTTTTTGCCGCTCAGATATTGTCCTGTAAGTGAGTCGGGGCAATTCAGAATATCATTAATTGTGCCGCTGCAGACAATATTGCCACCGTGAACACCTGCGCCGGGACCAACATCAACAACATAATCTGCTTCTCTCATTGTATCCTCATCGTGCTCAACAACTATAAGTGTATTACCTATATCACGAAGATGCTTGAGTGTATTTATAAGCTTTGAATTATCCCTCTGGTGCAGCCCTATACTCGGTTCATCGAGAATATAAAGCACACCAACAAGAGAAGAGCCTATCTGAGTTGCAAGACGAATTCGCTGACTTTCACCTCCTGAAAGAGAGCCGGACTGACGTGCGAGTGTGAGATAACCAAGACCGACACTTTCAAGAAAAGAAAGCCTTTCAACAATTTCTTTTATTATAAGATTGGCAATGATTTTTTCACGTTCCGTAAGCTTATCAGGTAATTTCTTCGCAAAAGCCAGGGAATCGCTTATGGACATTGAACAGACTTCATAAATATTCAGTCCGCAGACAGTTACACTCAGGGCTTCTTTACTGAGTCTTGCACCGCCGCATTCATTACACTTATTAGTTGTCATCAGAGATTCAATTTCTTTCCTTGAGGACTCCGATGATGTTTCATTGTATCTTCTTTGAATATTGTTAAGAATACCTTCAAACTCAGCAAAATAAGTTCCGCTGCCGTAGCTTGTGGTTCTCTCCATCTTCAGCTTTTCACCCTTTGTACCGAAAAGAAGAGCCTCATATGCTTCATAGGAAAAATCTTCAACAGGTGTATCAAGGTTGAAGCCATATTTATTGCCAAGCGCCATATAATACATACCTGCAATGCTGTTTTCATCCTTGCTCTGCCAACCGCTCGCCTTTACTGCGCCCTGCCTGAGACTTAATTTTCTGTCAGGAATTATCATTTCGGGTGATATTTCCATAAATACACCTAAGCCTGAACACTTTTTACAGGAGCCGAAAGGACTGTTGAAAGAAAACATTCTCGGCGTAATTTCTCCAAAGCTCACTCCGTGCTCAGGACAAGCGTAATTGAGTGAAAACATTATTTCTTCTTTGCCGATAACATCAACAATAAGCAACCCGTCTGCGAGCTTAGTTGCTATTTCGATTGAATCAGACAATCTTGATTTAATTGAATCTTTAATAACAAGTCGGTCAACAACAACTTCAATATTGTGCTTTTTATTCTTTTCAAGCTTAATATTTTCAGAAAGATCGTAAATAATTGAATCAATTCTGACTCTTACAAAACCTGATTTTCTGATGCTTTCAAGCTCTTTGACATACTCACCTTTTCTGCCTCTTACTATCGGGGCAAGAAGCTGAATTTTCGTTCCTTCATCAAAAGACAGAATTTTATCCACTATCTGATCGACGGTCTGTTGTTTGATTTCCTTGCCGCAGACAGTACAGTGAGGTATACCGATTCTCGCATATAAAAGGCGCAGATAATCGTATATTTCTGTTATTGTACCTACTGTCGAACGAGGATTCTTTGATGTTGTTTTCTGATCGATGGAAATTGCCGGGGAAAGTCCTTCAATATAGTCAACATCAGGCTTGTCCATCTGACCTAAAAACTGTCTCGCATAAGAAGAAAGAGATTCAACATATCTTCTTTGCCCTTCAGCGTATATGGTATCGAACGCAAGAGAGGATTTACCCGAACCTGATAGTCCCGTGAATACAATAAACTTGTCTCTCGGAAGTGTCAGGTCAACATTTTTAAGATTGTGCTCTCTTGCTCCTTTGATTACAATGTTTTTCTGAGACATAAATACCTCTTATTTCATCATAGATTTTAGTTTTTCTATCTTATCACGTAAGAAAGCTGCGTGTTCAAATTCAAGTATCTTTGCAGCATCCTTCATTTCTGCGGTAAGCTGTCTGATTACTTTTTCTCTTTCTGCTCTTGAAAGCTTCTTAAACGCCTTATCCGTGTCAAGCTTCTTATCAGATATTTCAATAACATCCCGTACCTGCTTAACAATAGTTTTAGGAACAATACCGTTATCAATATTATACTGATTCTGTATTTCTCGTCTGCGTTTTGTTTCTCTGATTGCATAGTCCATTGAAGGAGTAATTTTATCAGCGTACATTATAACTTCACCGTTTGCATTTCTTGCAGCTCGACCTATTGTCTGCACAAGGGAGGTTTCAGAACGTAAAAAGCCTTCCTTATCTGCATCGAGAATAACAACAAGTGAAACCTCGGGAATATCAAGACCTTCTCTTAAAAGGTTGATACCGACAAGCACATCAAATTCACCAAGACGCAAATCTCTGATAATTTCCATTCGTTCCATAGTATCAACATCATAGTGCATGTAACGAACCTTGATGCCGAGATTATCAAGATAATCAGTAAGGGATTCCGCCATTTTTTTGGTGAGTGTTGTAATTAAAACTCTTTCGTTTCTCTCGGTCCGAGTATTGATTTCACTGACAATGTCATCAATTTGTCCTTCTGTAGGCTTTACGGTAATGAGCGGATCAAGAAGTCCTGTGGGCCTGATTATCTGCTCAACAATCTGTGAGCTTTTTTCTTTTTCAAAGGGCCCCGGTGTCGCACTTACAAAAATTTTCTGGCCGACTCTTTCGTAAAATTCATCAAACTTAAGAGGACGGTTATCGTAAGCTGACGGCAGTCTGAAGCCATATTCTATAAGCGATTCCTTTCTTGATCTGTCGCCGCCGTACATTGCTCTTACCTGTGGAAGCATAACGTGCGACTCATCAACGAACATCAGAAAATCATCAGGAAAGTAGTTGAGAAGTGTAAAGGGAGCCTCACCGGGAGCTCTTGCTGACATAATTCTCGAATAATTCTCAATTCCTTTGCAAAAACCGGTTTCTCTGAGCATTTCAAGATCATATAGAGTTCTTTGCCTGATTCTTTCTGCTTCGAGTAATTTGCCTGCTTTTGTGAATTCTATGACCCTTTCTTCCATTTCACTTTTTATCTCCTCAAGAGCTTTTTCAAGCTTATCGGGAGCAACAACATAATGGGATGCGGGATATATGGCGACATGAGAAACAGTGTTTTTAACTTCACCTGTCAAAGGATTAATTTCAGAAATTCTATCAATTTCATCACCGAAAAATTCAACTCTTATGGCAGTATCAGATGTATAAACAGGATAAATTTCAACAACATCCCCACGTACTCTGAACTTATTTCTTATGAAGTTAATGTCGTTTCTGTCATACTGAATTTCAACGAGCTTTTCTATTAATTCCTCTCTGCTTTTTTCCATGCCTGTACGCAGAGAAATAACCATATTACGATAATCAATAGGGTCACCCAGAGTATATATGCAGGAAACACTTGCAACAATAATTACATCTCTTCTTTCAGAGAGAGCTGAGGTAGCAGAGTGTCTGAGTTTATCTATTTCATCATTAATAGCTGAATCCTTTTCAATATAAGTATCGGTGGTGGGTATATAAGCCTCAGGCTGATAATAATCGTAATAGGATACAAAATACTCAACGGCATTTTCAGGAAAAAACTCCTTGAATTCACTGCAAAGCTGTCCTGCAAGGGTTTTGTTATGAGCAAGAACGAGAGTAGGCCTGTTGACTTTTGCAATAATGTTTGCCATTGTAAAGGTTTTACCGGAACCCGTTACGCCCATAAGTGTCTGTTCAGTATAACCTTTATTCAGTCCGTCAACAAGAGCTTCAATCGCTTCAGGCTGATCGCCTGTCGGCTTATAATCAGATACCAACTTAAAGCAGTCCATAACAATCCCCTTTCATAGAAATAATTTTATCTTATCGGTTTGTATTATACAATATTTTTAGCTTAAATGTAAAGTGAAAAATTTAAAATGCACCGCTGAAACCCAGCGGTGCAGTGACATTCAATTATTTATCTCTCTTACTGCGTGCATATTCAATGATAGACTTTGTCTGGTCATCAGAAGGCTCATCATCACAGAAGAAAAGATACATTGTACTTCTGCCTCTCGCCATTGAAGCGTAATCAATATCCGATACAATAATATGATCAACAAGTTCAACTTTAAAAGGCTCAAGAAAGTCACGAATCTTCTTAGTAAGCTCAATATCACTGTGAGACGGCAAATGAATCGCATGCGGGTGGTTGTGTGAAATAATAACCTTAGAGCAGTTGGTTTCAAGGACGATTCTCGCAAATTCTCTTAAATCAAAGTCGGTTGATTTAAAGTCACCTTCATTAATCTGTCTGCAGGCAAGAAGGTGATTTTCAAGGTCATAACATAGCACAAATACTCGCTCACGGCAACCGCCTTCAAAATATTTCGGTCTGAGATAATTAGCTATATCTTCCGGCTCAAAAAGGTTAGTTTTTCTTTTCTGAAGACTTTCAATATAGCGATTATAAAGAGGCAGAATCATCGAAATACTGCAAGCTGCATTTCTTGTCATTCCTTTAATTTTTAAAAGATCGTGTCTGTTGGCCTCCAAAACACCCGCAAAATCACCGAACTTTTCAATAAGCTCATGCGCCATTTCGTTAGTATCCTTGTACGGTATGCCTTCAAATAGAAGCATTTCAAGAACATTGTGGTCAGGCATACCCTTGAAGCCTGCTTCGCAGAATCTGTCACGAACCTTTTGTCTGTGCCCCGCATGAGGATTTTTCTTTTTAGCTGATTTGTCAGCAGATTTATCAACTTTTACATCCTTTTTCTCGGTCATATCGAACTCATCTCCTCATACAAGTCAAGTAAAGCTTATAAAAATGAGGCCTGCTAAGAACAGACCTCATAATTTGTTACGAATACAAAATCAGATAGAAATTTCAAGAGCCATCTTGTACATATCAAGGTCTACTGAATTCTTCATATTAAGTGCTTCGAAAATATCAAAATCAAGAATGCTTTCCTTCTTGATGGCAACAACACGGTTACCGATACCGTCTTTAAGAAGCTGAACAGCATGATAGCCCATCTGACTTGCTACGATTCTATCCTTTGATGTGGGCGAACCGCCTCTCTGAACATGGCCGAGAATCGTTGCTCTTGTTTCAACGCCTGTTTCACTCTGAATTCTCTTTGCCATTTCTTCAACACCGCCGATGGCTTCAGAAACAATAATTACAAAATGAACCTTATTACTCTTCTGAGTTCTCTTCATTCTTTCAATAACATCACGCTCGAAATCATAAGGAACTTCAGGAATAAGAATTGATGTAGCACCGCAAGCAATACCCGATGAAAGAGCAAGGTAGCCTGCACCTCTGCCCATAACCTCAACAACAGCACAACGGTCATGAGATTCAGCGGTATCTCTGATTCTGTCAACCATCTGCATAATCGTGTTCATAGCTGTGTCATAACCGATTGTATAGTCGCAGCAACCGATATCGTTATCAATAGTACCGGGAATAGCAACACAGGGAATGCCGCGAAGAGAAAGATCTCTTGCGCCTCTGAATGAACCGTCACCACCGATAACAACAAGACCTTCAATACCTCTTTTTTTACATGTATTGATAGCATCCTGCATACCCTCTTCAGTCTTGAAGCGTGAGCTTCTTGCTGAATAAAGGATCGTACCGCCTCTGTTGATAATATCAGAAACAGAGCGAAGATTCATTTCATACATATCGTCTTCCATAAGACCGTTGTAGCCTCTGCGGATACCGTAAACCTTCATACCAAGTTCACAGCCTGCACGTACAACTGCTCTGATGGCTGCGTTCATACCGGGTGCGTCACCGCCACTGGTTAAAACACCGATCGTTTTAATCATTATTACGTCCTCCTAACATCAAACTGATGAATTTAATTACTGTTCAAAACATTTAGAAATATTATACACTATATTAATTAAAAGTCAAGGATAATTCAATAAATCGACAAATTCTGCCAACATAAACTCTTGATAATCAACCTAAAGCGACATTATTATCACCTAAAATGTTTTTCATCTCTTTAATTACCGGTTCAGATAAATCAATTGCTCCGGCTTTAACTCTTTCTTTACTGTCATTATAGCAAAAATATACCGGTAATGTTCCGCCAAAAAGCTCAAGCAAAACAGAAATTTTATCAAAAGCTTTTTTATCAGCTGAATTAAGACTTAAAACAAGTGATTTTTCATTCTTTGTGTCATCTTTATAAAGATTTTTAGGATTAGACTCAATGCTTTCGCAGATTACAGAGGGCTCTCTGTCTTCTCTGAGACTTAGCCTACCCCGTATCATTACAATATTTCCTGCCTGAAGAAGATTAACTCTATCGGCATAAAGCTTAGAAAACACTATACATTCGACAGAAGCACCGATATCCTCAAGCACAACAAAGCACATAGTCGAATTATTCTTTGTAATCTTTTTCTGAACACTTGTAATAATACCGAAAATTTTTACCGATGAATTATCTTTATACTGTGAAGCAAATGTACCCTGATTCTCAATGATATCAGTTATTCTGTCACATTTGATTTTGTCATAAATACCGATATAATCATCCATAGGATGACCGGAAATGTAAAGACCGGTTATTTCCTTTTCAAGCGCAAGAAGCTCGCTCCGCGGTAATTCTTCAAGGTCCGGTGCTTTCATTTCACTTTCAAAAGAAAAGCCTGAATCTTCATCGAAGAAGCCTATCTGGCCTACAACATTTCTGTTTTTATCTGTATCAAGCTCACTGATGATAATCGGAAGCATATAGAGCATCTGTCTGCGGTTAAGGTCAAGTCCGTCACAGGCGCCGCATTTTATCAGACTTTCAACAGCCCTTCTGTTAAATTCTTTCGAATATACTCTTTTGCAGAAGGTGTAAAATGATGTATACTTACCGCCTTGCTCACGGTTATCAATGATAGTTTTGATAAATCCCCTGCCGAGATTTTTAATAGCAAGAAGACCGAAACGAATTTTTCCGTTGCTTACAGTAAAGCCTTCAAAACTACTGTTAATATTCGGTGAAAGGACTTTAATGCCGATTCTTGTACATTCAGCTATATAGCCTGAAACCTTTACCGATGAATCAAGGACACTTGTAAGTGTCGCTGCCATAAGCTCACAAGGGTAGTGTGCTTTCAGCCACGCAGTCTGATATGAAACATAAGCATACGCAGCAGCATGAGACTTGTTGAATGCGTACTTTGCAAAATTAGACATTTCATCAAAAATTGCGTTTGCTACACTTTCGGACACACCGTTTGCAAGAGCACCGCAGCATTCAGTTTCACCCTTTTCATTTTTAAGCCCGTAAATGAAATTATAGCGTTCCTTTTCCATAACATCAAGTTTTTTCTTGCTCATTGCTCTACGAACAAGGTCAGCTCTGCCGTATGAATATCCTGCAATTTTTCTGCAGATTTCCATTACCTGCTCCTGATAGACCATACAGCCATAAGTAACATCAAGGATGTCACGTTCAAGCTCAGTTTTGTAAACAGTGTCTTCGGGATGGTGTCTGTTATGAATATATGTGTCTATTGAGTCGGCGGGGCCGGGTCTATAGAGTGAAATAACAGCAATAAGGTCTTCTAAAGATTCGGGCTTAAGCCTTGTCAGAACGCTTCTCATACCCGCTGATTCATACTGAAAAACACCGTCTGTTCTGCCGTTTGAAAGCATATCAAAGGTTTCTTTATCCTTTAAATCTATGCTTTCAATTGAGAATCCGGGGTTATTCCTCTTTATCATTTCAACAGCATCGTTAATAACCGTCAGAGTACGAAGTCCCAGAAAGTCCATTTTAAGAAGTCCGAGCTGTTCAAGTGTTGTCATTGTAAACTGAGTAACAACACTTTCATCATTGACAGCTAAAGGCACATAAGAAGCAACAGGGTCTCTTGTAATTACAACACCTGCTGCGTGTGTAGAGGCGTGGCGAGGCATACCTTCAACTTTTTTAGATATGTCAATAAGCTTTTTTACATCCTCATTGGAATCGTAAAGAGCACGTAGTTCACTTGACATTTTAAGCGCTTTATCAATTGTAATTTTCAGCTCCTGAGGTATAAGCTTTGCAACCTCATCTACAACTGCATAAGGAAGACCGAGAACTCTGCCCACATCTCTGATAGCACCTCTTGCCGCCATAGTGCCGAAGGTTACAATCTGCGCAACGTGGTCTGCACCGTATTTATTTATAACATAATCAATTACTTCCTGCCGTCTTACATAGCAAAAATCAACGTCAAAGTCAGGCATACTGACTCTTTCAGGATTCAGGAAACGCTCAAAAAGAAGATTATACTCAAGAGGATCAATACCCGTTATGCCGATACAGTATGCGGCAAGTGAACCTGCACCTGAGCCTCGTCCGGGGCCTACGGGAATATTTTTACTCTTAGCATATCGGATAAAGTCGTGAACTATAAGAAAGTAGTCAACATAACCCATTTTATTGATTACATCAAGCTCGTAATTTAGTCTGTCAACATACTCTCTCGGAGGATTTTCTCCTTTGTGCTTACACAAACCGTAAAAGCACTGATTTCTGAAATACTCGAAGTGGTCCATCTGATTGGGTACTTCAAAATGAGGCAGCTTAGTGTTGCCGAACTCAAATTCGACATTACACATATCGGCAATTTCTGATGTTATATCAATCGCTTCGGGAATCTGCGGGAAAAGCTCGCGCATCTCCTCTTCACTTTTAACATAGAATTCATCTGTACTGAACTCAAGGCCCGTCTCTTCACCGAGAGTGTGGTTAGTCTGAATGCAGATAAGAACCTGTTGAACCGATGAATCCTCTTTGGTAAGATAATGTGCGTCATTGGTTGCAACAAGAGGAATTCCTGTTTCTTTAGAAAGTCTTATTAAATCGGGAATAATTTCAAGCTGTTCCCGTAAGCCGTGGTTCTGTATTTCAAGAAAATATTTACCCTTACCGAAAACACTCTCATACCAAAGTGCAGTTTGTTTTGCGCCTTCATAATCCCCTCTTACAAGCAAGGTTGCAATTTCACCTGCAAGACAAGCTGAAAGAGCTATAATTCCCTCGTGGTGCTTTTCAAGTAATTCTTTATCAATTCTCGGTTTAGTATAAAAGCCTTCAGTCCATGCTTTACTGACCATTGCAATAAGATTCTGATAACCTATATTATTTTCGCAAAGAAGCACAAGATGATGTCTTTCGTTGTCAATGCCGTGAACCTTATCAAAACGGCTTCTTTTGGCAACGTAGCATTCGCATCCGATTATAGGCTTAATGCCTTTTTCTTTGGCAGCTTTATAAAAATCAACAACACCGAACATTGCACCGTGGTCAGTGATTGCAACACTTGTCTGACCAAGCTCTTTGACTCTGTCGATAAGCTTATTAATTCTGCAGGCACCGTCAAGAAGACTGTACTCCGTATGCAGATGCAGATGTGTGAACGACATAACCTTAACCTCCTTTTATTTTACTCTGAATTTTTCTACTGTATCCTTATCGGGATTTACAATAATTGTGTAATATTCGTGATAAATAACCATACCTGCCTTACTTCCGTTAGGCTTTTTTAAGGCTTTTACTCTTGTATAATCAACGGGAACAAGCGATGAATCCCTTGCCTTGCTGTAATAAGCGGCTATTACTGCTGCATCTTCAATTGACTGATCAGATATTTCTCTTCCTTCACCAAGAATGATAACGTGTGAGCCGGGAATTTTCTGTGTGTGGAGCCACATATCATTTTTTGTTGCAGTTTTTAAAGAAAGCTTCTCATTCTGTACATTGTTTCTTCCGACAAGTATTTTATATCCGTCACTTGAACGGAATTCCATTGGAGGAAGCTCCTTGGGAGGCTTCTGTTTTTTACCTTTAATATTTTTTATATAACCGCCGTCCGCAAGCTCACGTCTTATAAGTGAAATTTCACTGTCGGTATCCGCTCTTGAAAGCTCATCGAGAACAGATTCAAGATAAATTATTTCATTTTTACCCTCTTCAATAAGTCCGCCAAGCATTTTTTCCGCCGTCTGAGCCTTACGGTATTCCTTATAATATTTCATTTGATTTTCCGTAGGACTCAAAGCGGGATTGCAGGGAATTTTAATAAGCTCACAGTTGTTATAATAATCCTCAACCTCGTAGTAAGTAACACCCTTATTGAGTCTGTAAAGATTTGCTAAAATAAGCTCACCGTAAAGCTTTAACTGCTCTTTATCTTCACACTTTTTCAGTTCCTCACTCTGAATTGCAAGCTTTCTTGTTGTTCGTTCAATAAGATTATTTATGAGCTTGATCAGCTCGTGACCTCTGTGATTAATACGGTTGATTCTGTCTCTTTCAAAATAAAAATCGTCAAGTAAATCTGAACAGCTTTCGTATGCTTTAACCTTAAGACTGTCTCCGTATTGTCTGATATCATAATGAGACAAATCCTTGGGCTTGCCGTTTTCTTCGGTAAGCATATAGAGAGGATTTTCTCTATGCAGATTTTCTTTAATGTACAAAAGCACTTTTTTAAGAATCTCAATCTGCTCGTTTGAAAGGGATGAAACATATACATCATCAAACGCTGTTCTGTAAGCAATTTCCCTTGATACAATTGGTGAAACGCCTTGCAAAGTATTAATTACTGCATTTGACAGATATCGGTCTTTCTGTGCTAAAATTTTATCTGTAACGGTATTAATGTCTTCTGTCTCAATATTAAGCTTACCCTGAGCGGGAGGAAGCTTATATTCACCGCCCGGAAGAATCTGTCTTACAGAAGAAGTTGTAATGTCAACTCGCTTGATAGCATCAATTACTCTGTCTCTGCTGAGAAGAATAAGGTTAGAATACTTGCCCATAATTTCGATGCATAAAGACAAATCTACCCTGTCTCCTATTTCATTGGTTGCATCAAAATCAACGAAAAGTATTCTGTCGAGCTCATGCTGTCTGACATTTTTGATAAGCGCTCCCGTAAGATGCTTCCTCATAAGCATACAGAACATAGGAGGAACCGGCGGATTATCAATTGTGTGTGAGGTAAAATGTACCCTTGGGCTGTCAGCACGCACACAGAAAAGAAGTCTGTACGAACAGCCTTTACCTCTTAAGTTCAGAATTATTTCATCTCTTGTGGGCTGATTGACCTTATCTACTCTCAGGCCCACTGCATTTGAAATAAGCTCGTCTTTGATTTTAGATAAAAATATACCGTCTAATGCCATAATTCACCTTTAGCCTATAAACTTAACCGGATTACTCTGCTTAAGAATTACTGTTTCGATTTCAGAAAACTTATCAGCAACTTTTTTCATAAGTACAGTCATTGCCGGATTTTCGGTTTCAAAATGTCCTGCGGCAATAACTGTTATGCCTTTATCTGCAGAATCGAGGAATTCGTGGTGGCTCATATCGCCCGTAACATAAGCATCTGCACCCATTTTTATTGCATCATCAATAAAATCAGCGCCTGCACCGCCGCAGACAGCGACTTTTCTGATTTCATTGTTACCATCAACAACCCGGCAGACTGTACTAAGTTTTTCACTGACCTTCTTGGCAAATTCCAGTGAGGTATGTCTCTCGATTTCACCTATTCTTACCATCGGCACAGTGCATTCAGCAGAAGGCACACCGATCGGATTATTAATTTCGAGTATATCGCATAATACATCATTAACGCCGCCTACAGCACAGTCAAAGCAGGTGTGGGCAGATAAGACGGTTATACCGTTCAAAGCTGCTTCAAAGGCCATATTGCCTCTTAAAAAGCTTTTTTGCGCCTTAAAAATAACAGGATGATGTGTAATTATCATATCAACACCCTTTTCACAGGCATCGTTAAGAGTTTCTTTTGTTAAATCGAGACAAAAGCCGATCTTTTTGACCTCTTTTTCATTGTCCCCGACAAGAACCCCACAATTATCCCATTCACATTTGGAATCATAAGGTGCAAAACTATCTATAAAATCGGAAATTACTTTAACAGTTACCATTGTAAACCTCCGTAACTTTTGTTTTTATCTGAGAAATAATCTCTCCTAAGTTGTCAGCATCTTCTTTTCCTGCAGCAATAAGTGCATTATGCTTTTTTTCAAGTGCGGTAAGCAATTTATTAATATATTTTCTTGTTATTTCGTCATTGTTTTTTGTCAGCTCGCCAAGATAAATATATGATTTGTCTCTTTCTTTTTTCTCACCGGTATAAGAAGCCGACATTACACAGTAAATATGTTTTCCGTCAGTAGCAGTCTTTTCTTCTTTAATTTCAAATCCGTTATTTATGTAAAACTCTCTTAAAACCTCTGCGTGCGACATAGGCTGAGCAACAATGTTAATTTTTTTGTCGTAAATCCATTCACAAGCGCTCAGAATATCAGCTATCAGATTTCCACCCATACCTGCTATTACAATGTCTTCGCAGGAATTTTCCGATATCTTCTTAAGTCCGTCTGAAAGAATAAGCTCAACTTTTCCACTGATTCCCTGCTCAATAACAGTCTGCTTAGCATTATTAAGAGGACCTTCTCTGAGGTCAGCGGCTATGCCTGACGGTGAAATCCCGTTTTCAATTAAGTAAGTAATAAGATATCCGTGGTCTGTGCCGATATCTGCAACTCTGCTGCCACTTCTGACAAGGGATGCTACCGCAGAAAGCCTTGAATCAAGTCTGATTTTTCCCATAATTACCTCACATAAGAAACAGAGCCACCTGAAACAAGGTGGCTCATTGTTGAATTTGAATTATTTTGAAGCAAGATATTCGTTAATCTTAGCTACAAGCTCATCAACGTTTACGCCGTGAACAGCACATGCTTCTTCAACAGTTTCGCCTCTTGATGCAGGACAACCAAGACAGTGCATACCCATTTCAAGGAAAAATACAGCTGTACCTCTGTCTTCATCAAGAATATTACCGATAAGCATATCCTTTGTAATTTCTTTCATGACAAATAAGTCCTTTCCTGGATTTTAGTATTATTATTTACCAAGCTTATGCTTGGTGTCAATAGCAATTTTTGCCTTTTTAACAATGTTAGTTGAATCAAGTCCGTAAATCTTAAGAAGCTCAAGCGCAGGACCGGATTTACCAAAAGTATCATTAACACCAAGACGGATAACAGGAACAGGATACTCATCAGCGAGTGCCTCGCATACTGCACCGCCGAGACCGCCGATAATGCTGTGTTCTTCAGCAGTTACGATAGCACCTGTTTCCTTAGCAGCCTTTACAAGAATATCTTTGTCAATAGGCTTGATTGTATGGATATTGATAACTCTTGCTTCAATACCTTCCTTAGCGAGCTCATCAGCAGCAGCGAGAGCTTCAGCCACCATAAGACCTGATGCAACGATAGTTACATCGTTACCTCCTCTGAGAGTAACACCCTTACCGATTTCAAACTTATAATCTTCAGCATTTACACGGGGAACGGCAAGTCTGCCGAAACGCATATAAACAGGACCTTCGTGCTCAGCAGCAGCTAAAACTGCCTGTCTTGCTTCAACATCGTCTGCAGGGTTGATAATAACCATATTAGGAATTGAACGCATAAGAGCGATATCTTCACAGCACTGATGGCTTGCGCCGTCTTCACCAACAGAAATACCTGCGTGTGTAGCACCGATTTTAACATTAAGGTTAGGATAAGCGATTGAGTTTCTTACCTGCTCAAAAGCTCTGCCTGCAGCGAACATTGCAAAGCTGGAAGCAAATACTGTATATCCCGTAGTTGCAAGGCCGGCAGCAATACCCATCATATTACCTTCGGCGATACCGCAATCTATAAATTTTTCGGGAAATTCCTTCTTAAAAGCAACTGTCTTTGTTGCTTTTGCAAGGTCAGCGTCAAGAACAAGAATATCATCTCTTGCACCGAGCTCCTTTAAAGCGTTACCGTAAGCATCTCTGGTTGCACATTTTATTACATCAGCCATAATTACGCCTCCAATTCTGCTAAAGCTGCATCAAGCTCAGCCATAGCCTGTTCATACTGGTCAGCATTAGGTGCTGTACCGTGCCAATCACACTTATCTTCCATAAAGGATACACCCTTACCCTTGACTGTAGTAGCAACAATACAGGTAGGCTTGCCTTTACATTCCTTTGCATTTTCAAAAGCTTCTTCAATCTGTCCGAAGCAGTGACCGCAAATTTCGATAACATTCCAGCCGAAAGCCTCAAACTTTTCCTTAATGGGATAGGGCGAGTTTACTTCATCAATTGAACCGTCAATCTGAAGCTTGTTATAGTCAACGATTGCAACAAGATTGTCAAGCTTTTTATTGCCTGCGAACATTGCTGCTTCCCATACCTGACCTTCTTCGATTTCACCGTCGCCGAGAATAGTATATACTCTGAAGCTCTTATTCTTAAGCTTTGCACCGAGAGCCATACCGACAGCAGCTGAAATACCCTGGCCAAGTGAGCCTGTGCTCATATCAACACCGGGAGTATATCTCATACTGGGATGTCCCTGAAGAATTGAATCGGGCTTTCTGAGGGTTTTGATAAGATCATAAGGGAAGAAGCCTTTAAGGGCGAGTGCCGCATAAAGTGCAGGTGCAGTATGTCCCTTTGAAAGAACAAAACGGTCTCTGTCCTCACAGTCAGGTTTTTCAGGGTTTACATTCATTTCTGCAAAATAAAGATAGGTAATAAGCTCAGCAATTGAAAGAGAGCCACCCGGATGACCGGACTTAGCATTGAAAGTACCTTCAATTACTCCTTTTCGAACCTGAACCGCTAATTTTTTAAGTTCAAGCTTTTTGTTTTCTTGCATATATATTCCTCCTTATATATTTTCTTTGTTATTAATTAAGTGCTCTATCAAATCTGCAACTGCACCGAAATTACAATGACAGGTTACAAGCTTTGAAATAGCTTTCATATCATCAGGTGCCTGTCCGCAACAAGCAGGAAAACCAACAGCTTTAAGCATTTCCCAATCGTTGTAGTAATCGCCGATTGCAGCAGTGTTTTCTTTTTCAACACCTAAAATTTCAGCAAGCTTAAGAACAGCGTTACCCTTATTTGTTCCTTCATTGACCATTTCATAGCTGAACGGAGAAGAAGCCATAAGGTTTTCTGTTGTATTTGACAAGCTTTTTAAATATCTTTCAAGCTGTTTAATCTGAAACGGGAGTGCAGTATAAATAACCTTGTACCAATTTTCCTTCGGCATATCTTCAAAATTGTAAAAGTACTTTATCGGAAGCTTTGCATTTATTGCAAGTATCCTTGCCGACAGTGTTGGCCTGAAAATAAGCACATACTTATCGGTAATAGCCTGAAAAGCCAAAAAAGGAAAAGTTTTAACACTTTTTCTCACCATATCAATACAATGGTCGTTAAGAGGACTTGACCAAACCATTTTTTCTGAAGCAAAATCGTATATACCGGCACCGTTAATTACGATAGCTTTTCCGTCGGGTATATCAAGTCTTTTATAATGCTTTCTCATTGAATCAGGTGACCTGCCCGAAGCGAGAGTAAAATTACCGTTATACTCCTTCACAAGCTTCTGAATAGCATCATAATTTCTTTTAACAAGATGCCTTGATTTGTCATTTATAGTTCCGTCAATGTCCGAAGCAATGAGCCAGTCGGACATTGTAATTTTTTTCTCACTCATCTTTAAGCCTCCTTAAAAAATCAGTGAAATAGTCGGGTAATTCACTTTGGATTTCAATGTACTTGTTTGTTCTCGGGTGTTTAAAGCCGATTAAACCTGCGTGTAAGCACTGTCCCCCGAGATATTCGATAACTTTTTTCGGTCCGTAAACGGCATCACCTGCAACAGGATGACCTATATAAGACATATGCACTCTTATCTGGTGAGTTCTACCGGTTTCGAGTCGCAAAGCTAAGTGTGTGAAATCCTTATACTGCTTTACAATCTTATAGTGAGTTGTAGCATTTTTTGAATTTTTAGCTGTAACAGTCATTTTTTTACGATCAACGGGATGTCTGCCGATAGGAGCATCTACAGTGCCTGCTTCGTTTTTGAATTTACCGTACACTACACTCTGATACTCTCTTGTAAAAGTATGTGCTTTAATCTGCTCGGCAAGATTTATATGAGCAAAATCGTTTTTCGCAACAATCAGAAGACCGCTTGTATCCTTATCAATGCGGTGAACAATTCCCGGTCTTATGACTCCGTTTATGCCCGAAAGCGAGCCCTTACAGTGATACATAAGAGCATTTACGAGAGTTCCGTCGTAATTTCCTGCCGCCGGATGCACAACCATACCTTTTTTCTTGTTTACAACAAGCAGGTCATCATCCTCATATCTGATATCAAGAGGTATGTTTTCAGCGATAATTTCAAGTTCTTTGGGCTTAGGTATTACAAGAGCGATTTTATCCCCTGCTCTTACCTTATAATTTTTGGTAATCACAATGGAATTTACACTTACATTGCCTTCATCAATAAGCTTCTGAACTGCAGAACGGCTGAGGCCATCAGTATTTGAAGAGATAATTTTATCAATTCTCTCGCCTGCTTCATCAGCAGATATTACAAAAATATGTGCATCAACCATCAGCTGTTTTCACTTTCTTATCCTTATACTCTTTGTATACCACATAAATCTCATAAAATATAATTGCAAAAGCTGAGCAGGTAACGAGACAGTCTGCAAAATTGAAAATATAGAAATCAATAAACAGCACCTCTATATAGTCAATTACAAAGCCTCTGAATACTCTGTCGATTATATTACCGAAGCCGCCTGCCGCCATAAAAACAAGACAGATATAATCAACTCCAAACTTCATTTTGCCCGAAAGAATTACTACTAATATAGCAATCATACAAACAATTGAAGCTATCGTCATAATTTCTGTTTTACCGCTCATAAAGCCCATCATTGCACCGTCATTTTCAAAATAATGAAGCTGTAAAAATCCGGGTATCAGCATTTTGACGGAGATCGGCTTAAGATATGTATATACAGAATACTTGATTATCTGATCAAATGCAACCGAAAATAAGATTATAAATACAGATAACAATCTAATTTTATTCTTATTCTTCAACTGTATCTTCGTCCTTATCAATTGATTTCTTAAGTTCTTCAAAGCTCAGTTCGTTTTCTTCAAAAGACTGCTCAAGAATATCGTTAAGACCGTCAGCAAATGAGGAAAAATCACTGTCATTGCTTCCTACAGACTCAAAAATCTTAGAAATATATGCGTTTACATCAAGCATTTCTTCTTTATTTGAACCTGAAATAAGGTCAGCATCGACCATTTCCTTCTCATCAAAAACTTCGTCAACAACAGTTTCAACCTGAATACCGGAATTGCTTTCATTTTCTACAGCTACATCATCCGAAACAGCTTCTTCAGTGATTTCAGCTGTAAAATCAATTGAAAATTCTTCAATATCAGCCTTATCTATTACAAGAGCCTCGAGCTTGTCTCCTGCATTTACCTGAGCATCAAAATCACCGATTTCAATTGCAGAAATAGCTTTTACAGTTGTATTGACAGCATCTTCGATTTCCTTTTTAAGCTTGGCAGCTTCCTTTTTAATCGCATTAAGTTCAGCCTGAGCATCCTTAAGAATTGCATCAGACTTTTCTCTTGCTGTCTTAGCGTCATTATAAGCATCAGCAACAATTTTTGAAGCCTTTGCGTTAGCATCTTCAATTATCTCGTTAGCCTTGGCATTAACCTCACTGATATATTTTTCTGAAAGTGCTACGGATTCACTTTTAATAAGCTCATATTCCTTTGCAGCTTTTTCGAGGTTGATTCTTGCTTCTTCAAGCTTTTCGGCATATGCAGCTTCAGCTTCGGCTGCCTTTGAAGCAATAAGGCTTTCACCCTCGGCACTCGCAGCATCAAGAAGCTTTTTTGCCTCGCTCTTGGCGTCGTTGATTGTCTTATCCGAAGTTGTCTGTGCCCAGATAAGAGCATTGGCAATTGCTTTTTTATTTTCGTTATATTCCTCAATCAACGGAGTGATTGAACCGAGTCTCTCTTTTAAAACATTGTTTTCATTGAAAAGCTTGTTATAATTCTGAGAAATTTTCTGTAAAAATGCATCAACCTCTGATGCACGGTATCCGCCTTTGCCTACAGTAGAAAAACGCTGTGTATTAATCTGGTTGGGTAACATCATTTTAATTCTCTCCTTTTATTGACAATGTTAAATCAGAAACTGCCTAAATTATCAATTTCAACCTGTCCGTAGAAATCACCGTGAAGCTCGACACCTTCAGGAAGAAAAGCACAGATATTTTCGGTAAATCTTGTGAAAATTGAGTTGGTGACATATTTTGCGCCGTCTAAAAAGTCCATAGCTCTTCTCTTTTGCTCGTCAGAAAGAAGGCCGAGATTTACAACAACCATTGCATTCTGATCAATCATAATATTAGCTACATTTTTTGCATCATAAATATCATGAAGAGCGATGAAATTAAGCTTGAATTTATTCTGAGGCTTAGCAGTATTCATATTATAAATATTGCCCTTTGACTGTCTGCCGGCTGAAGCTCTTTCCTCGCGGGGCTGTGTTTTGGGTGTGTTGCCGTATCTCACATATTCGGGAGGATTGAGCGCGCTTTCAGGTGAATAACTGTATGATGAATCATCATTTTCAAAAATATCATTTGAATCCTCATATTCATCTTCGGCGTCTTCGTATGCCTCATACTCGTCATTTTCAAATTCTCTTTCATCAGGAATAAAATGTTCCTCAAGCTTTGACTTTAAGTTTTTTACAAATCCCATTTTTATTACTCCTTAAAATTAATATAATCTCGGTCCGAAAATTGCCGAACCAATTCGCACGTGATTTGAACCGTTAAGTATCGCTTGTTCATAATCACCGGACATACCCATAGAAAGTATTGATATATCTGTATTATCTAACTTTTTATCCTTTATGTCAATAAAAATTCTATGCATTTTTGAAAAATATTCATTCAATTCAATTTCATCGTCGCAAATCGGAGGAATTGTCATAAGACCTCTGATTCTTATTCCTTGCATTTCTGAAATCTGACATACCAATTCGTCCAGCATATCAGGATGAATGCCCGTCTTACTTTCTTCACCGCCGATATTTACCTCAATGAGACAATCAGTTGTAATTCCGGCAGCGGTACTGCGTTTGGATATTTCGTTTGCAAGTTTAAGAGAATCAACCGATTCAATCATTGAAACCTCACCGACAATCTGTTTAACCTTGTTGGTCTGAAGATGACCGATAAGGTGTGCGTTAACATTGTCGAGATTGAGATAAGGCTTTTTTGAAAGTAACTCCTGAACTTTATTTTCACCAATAAGCGTAATTCCTCTTTCGAGAGCTCTGTTAATGAAAATCGGTTCGACAGTTTTGGTAACTGCCATAAAGTTGATATCTTCAAAATTCCTCGAGGATTTAATTGCTGCCTGAGCAATTTTTTCTTTTATAAACTCAACATTATAGTCAATATTCTTAAACCTTTCCTCAGTCGAGTACCATTCCATCGGTAATATTCATCCCCTTTACTATAATCTGATCATAAAGATTGATTGAACGGTAACGGCCTGTCTCTTCTTCATCAACCACCTTATTGCCGTCCTTATCCTCTTTATAAGCGATATATTTTTCGGCAATAACATATTCATCGCCGTAATATAAAACAGAAATCGGTGTGAACTGAACGTAATTACCGCGAATTACATATACACCCTTAAGACCTTCATCATTTTCAACAATAGCACTGCTGTCAATTCTATAGCCTTCATAATCCTTAACAGTAATAGCAGCGTGCTCGATTCTGAGATTTGCCAGATCCTCATTCATTGATGTGCACTGAAGAGTAACGGTTATAGTGTCACCGTTGAGTTCAGAAACATTATAAACCTTCATCGATATGTCTTCAATATTTTTATCGGGAAAATCGACTGTAACATAATTCCCCGTTTTAATAACAGATGCGTCGGTTATTGAGGTATCAAATATCATATACCATGTATGCTGAGCAATAATTTTTCCGAATGCATTTTCATTGACTGTTTTTTCTGACTTGATTAATTTGTTGCCATCATTTACAGAAACCTTTTTACCCTCAACATCCTCATAGGATTTTACTCCCTCATATCCGTCTACTTTGCTTACAAAGTATCCTGCGTATGAAGATTTTACGCTTCCGGATTTATCATAGGTTTTTTCAAGGCGTTTAATTTCCTTTTTAATCTCATCGATTTGTGAATCGATATCAAAGCTGTCACCGGTTGCAATCTGCTTTGTTGACATTTTTGCAGTAAAATCACTTATCGATTTATCAAGCTCTGAAAGATTGCTGTCTGAAATGCAATCGACATAATTATCAACGGAGCTATATATACTGGAGTTCAGATAAACAACATTCACATAGCTGAGATCACCCTGACTTTTAAGCTCACGCAAATCTTCAAGCTTTGATTTAAGCTCCTGAACCTTTATGTAGTTTTCAGCCTGTTGTTCATCATCAAAAGTAACAGCAATTATGTCTTTTTTGCTTACACTTGCACTGTCAGAAAGAACCGGAACATAAACCTTATCACTTTGCTTTGTAAGAATAGAAATATTCTTACCGTCTTTAATGCGGTACTCATCACGGACCGCGAAGCCTGTTACATTAAGCTTTTCTTCCTGAGTGTACCTTAGTGCATAGTCATATTCAATTTTACCGGTGCTTTTTGAATATGCCGACTGCGCGAAATACAAAAGTATCAGAACTGCAAAAGATATCAGCATACCAATAGCAATTTTTTTATCCTTTGAGGTATTCATAAATTTTCACCCAAATGCTTATCTATAATTTCTGCCGCCTTTGAAATAAGAGTGTCATCACCGAGGCAGTCAATGTTTATCCAGTTAATCTTTTCGTTTCTTCTGAACCAGGTGAGCTGTCTTTTGGCATATCTTCTGGTTTCCATTTTAAGCTTTTCAGTTGCTTCATTCAGAGAAACAAGTCCGTCAATGTAGGGCTTCAGTTCTTTATAGCCGATTGCCTGCTTTGCCGTTTTTGAAATATCAGATGAGAAAAATTCTTCAGCTTCTTCAATCAGACCTTCTTCGAGCATCATATCAACTCTGAGGTTGATTCTGTCATAAAGGAATTGCCTGTTCTCAGCGTTAAGACCAATTATACACCAGTCAAATTCACTTTCATTGATATGTGAAAGCTCGTCTTGCTCACTGATAGTTTTGCCTGTTGAATAATAAACCTCAAGAGCTCTGATTATACGCTTTCTGTCATTGATATGAAGCCTTGAGTGAGCCTCAGGGTCAATTTCGCTAAGCTTATTATAAAGCGAGTCAATCCCCTTTTCTTCAGCTTCGGCTTCAAGTTTTTCTCTTATGTCTGTCTTTTCATAATCAAGAAAAGTAGTATTATTTATAAGAGTATCAATATATAATCCCGTTCCCCCTGCGACAACGGGCAGTTTACCTCTGCTGAGAATATCCTTTATAATTTCAACGGCTCTGTCTTTATACATAGCAACGCTGAACTCTTCATCGGTATCAATAATACTTATAAGATGGTGCTTTGCCTGTGAAAGCTCATCAGCAGTAGGCTTAGCTGTTGCAATATTCATTTTTTTATATATTTGCATTGAATCGGCAGAAACTATCTCACCGTTGTGTTTTTTCGCAATATCAATGGCAAGAGATGTCTTTCCTGATGCCGTGGGACCCACAATGACAACAACTAAAGGCTTTTTCATTAATACTCTCCGATAATTTTATTGTATTCTGCCGAACATTTTTTCAAGTTCATACTTTGAAAGCTCAAGAAGAACAGGTCTTCCGTGAGGACAGTATCTGACAGTATCATCATATAAAACTGCTTCAGCAAGAACCTTCATTTCGGCTGTAGAATTCTTGTATCCCGCTTTAATTGCAGCTTTACATGCCGAAGTATGATGAATACGGTCAATCTTTTCTGATTCAATATTTGTTCGGTTTTCGCTTAAATATGTTGCAATTTCAACTATAGTATCCTCGATATCGTCTCCCGAAATAAGCATAGGACATTCCCGTACAATGACTGTGCCTGTGCCGAAATCTTCAACAAGATAACCTGCTTTTGAGAAAGAATCAAGGTTTTCGAGGATTACATTATATTCGTTTTTATTAAGAGTAACAGTCACGGGAGTCAGAAGCACCTGAGAAGATACATTGTCCTGTGCGTTTTTCTTTATTTTATTATAGATTATTCTTTCGTGCGCTGCATGCTTATCAATAAGACAGATTTTTCCGTCATATTCGCAGATTATATATGTTTTGAAAGCTTCACCTAAAAGTCTTAAAGGCTTGGGTGCTTTCTTTTCTTCGGTTATCACAACTCTTGTCTGCCTTGTCGGTTCAGACACAACATGAGAGTCATTAGTTTTCTTAAACGGCTCTGCGAATTTAACGGCCTCAGCAGGTCTATTCACAACCGGTTGAGGTTTATTCTCTTCTACAGCCACTTTACGAGGCTGAACAACTGTTTCTGTACGTTTTTCCTGCACCTGCCTGCGTTTGAATCCAGATACCAAATCAGGCTCGTCGGAATTTGAAAAGCCTTTATTCGTTGTTTCCGGTGCATTTAGAGTAATTGAAGACTGAAACTCCGAAGAAGACATTTTATTCCAGAAAGGCTTGTCCTGCTTCGGCTGGGGAGACGATATTTTGTTCTGAAGAGTAACATTTTTAAGTGTTTTATCTTCAGCCTGTTTCATTTTAACAGGTGTGTCTTCTTCAACCATCTGCAACTGCGCATAATCAGGTCTTGCTTTTTCTGTAAGCTTAGCCATTTTATCAGAATTCACCGAGGGAGCAGAATCAAACTCAGAAATCGCGCCTTTAACTGCATAATACACAGCTGAGGAAACCTTTCTTTCGTCGCTGAAGCGTACCTCAGTTTTTGCAGGATGCACATTCACATCAACAGTTTCGGGCCTTACCTGTACATTAAGTACACAGCTGGGGAATTTACCTACCATTATCGTGTTTTTGTAAGCATTTTCCATTGACGCCATAATTGAACGTGACTTAATGTTTCTGTTATTGAGAAAGAAATACTGCATAGCCCTTGACGGTCTTGCACATACGGGTTTGCAAACATAACCCGATACTTTTACACCGTCAAGCTCATAATCGACCTCAAGAAGACTCTCTGCAAAGGTTCTGCCAAAAACTGAATAAATTGCAGAAAGCAATTTTCCGTCACCGGGAGTAATAAGAGCCTGTTTGCCTTCACGGATAAATCTTATACTGATTTCGGGATGAGAAAGTGCAATTTTATCAACTATATCAGCGACTGCATTGGCTTCAGAAACGTCTCTTTTGAGAAATTTCATTCTTGCCGGCGTGTTGTAGAATAAGTCTCTTACAACAATTGTAGTTCCGTTGGGACAGCCTGCAGCATCGTATGAAGTCTGAACACCGCCTTCAATTGAATAGGCCGTTCCCATTTCTTCTTCAATTGTTTTTGTAAGAATCTCTGTTCTCGAAACAGCGGCAATTGATGCGAGAGCCTCACCTCTGAAGCCGAGAGTAAAAATAGAATTAAGGTCAGTTTCTTCCTTAAGCTTACTTGTAGCATGGCTCAAGAATGCCTTAGGAACATCTTCTCTGACAATACCGCATCCGTTGTCTGTAATGCGAATATAAGTAACGCCGCCGTTTTTTATTTCAAGAGTAATTGTTGTAGCACCGGCATCAATAGAGTTTTCCATAAGCTCTTTTACAACCGATGCAGGCCTTTCGACAACTTCACCGGCAGCGATAAGCTCAGCTATATGTCTTGATAATACGTTGATTCTTGCCATAAAGTTGTCATTCCCTTCTTTTTATCAATCAGAAGCCCGTTTGCCTTGCTTTTGTAACAAGCTCGTGGAGAGTAGTCAGGGCTTCAAGCGGAGTCAATGTATTAATGTCTATATTTTTAATTGAATCTATAATTTCGTCGTCAAGAGTGGATTTTAGCGAAAGCTGAAGCTCTTCTTCCTCTTCTTCTATAAGAATGTTCTTCATAGAGGTTATATGGTCCGGATTAAGTGCCTCAAGCTCAGATAAAATCTGTCTCGCTCTTGATACAATACCGTTCGGTATACCTGCAAGCTTTGCAACTTCTATGCCGTAGCTTCCGTCAGCAGCGCCTCTTACAATTCTTCTGAGGAATGTAATTGTGTCACCTTTTTTCTTGACAGAAATATTGTAATTCTTAACCCCGTCAATCTGATTTTCAATCTCGGTAAGCTCGTGGTAATGCGTGGAGAAAAGAGTTTTTGCTCCGAGTTTTTTCTTGTCAGCGATATATTCAAGTACGGCTCTTGCAATACTCATTCCGTCAAAGGTGGATGTACCTCTGCCGACTTCATCAAGAATAATAAGGCTGTTTTTGTCAGCATTTTTGATTATGTTTGAAACCTCATTCATCTCAACCATAAATGTTGACTGACCTGTTGCAAGGTCATCCGAGGCACCTACTCTTGTGAAAATACTGCCTATTATTGAAAGCTCAGCTCTTCTCGCAGGAACAAACGAGCCAATCTGAGCCATAAGACAGATTAAAGCTACCTGCCTCATATAAGTAGATTTACCTGCCATATTAGGTCCTGTGATAATTGAACATCTGTTATCAGCACAATCCATATAGGTATCATTGGGTACAAAGGGTGCACCGTCGAGCATAAGCTCTACTACGGGGTGTCTGCCTTCACTGATGTCGATAACAGTGCCGTCAAGCATTGTAGGACAAGTGTAATTATTATTTATCGCTACCTTTGCAAATGAGCAAAGCACATCGGTTACAGCTATAGCTGCAGCTGTAGACTGTATTCTGTTGAATTCGTCAGCGATACTCTTTCTTATCTGGCAGAATATCTCATATTCAAGCTTAACAATTCTTTCCTCAGCACCTAAAACCTTACTTTCAAGTTCTTTAAGCTCCTGCGTGATATATCTTTCTGCATTTGCAAGGGTCTGTTTTCTTATATAATCATCGGGTACAAGACTTTTAAATGAATTGGTAACCTCAATATAATAGCCGAATACCCTGTTATAGCCAACTCTGAGTTTAGTAATACCCGTTCTTTCTTTTTCACGGGCTTCAATCTCTCTGATGTATGTTTCACCGTTCGCCTTGATATCCTTGAGCGAATCAAGCTCCTCATTAAAACCGCTTTTGATAATTCCGCCTTCTCTTATACTGAAAGGTGCATCAGGGTCAATAGCAGCATCAATAAGATTGTATACATCTTCGAGCAAATCAACAGCTTCATACTGCTGCTTAAGATATGCGCTCTTAGAATCAGCAAGAAGTGCTTTAATTTCAGGTAAAGCCGAAACAGTCTGCTTGAGAGAATTAAGGTCTTTACCGTTAGCAGATTCAAAAACAATTCTTGTCAGAAGTCTTTCGATGTCGAAAACGCCCGAAAGAGCTTCACAAAGATCATAAAGCTTCATACTGTTATCAAACAGCTCGCCGACAGCATTATGACGGCGTGTTATCTGATTGTAATTAATAAGAGGCTTTTCAAGCCATGAGCGTAAAAGTCTTTTACCCATAGCTGTTTTTGTTTTATCAAGAACCCAGAGAAGAGAGCCTCTTTTTTCTCTGCTTCTCATAGTTTCAGTAATTTCAAGGTCTCTTTTTGTGGAATAGTCCACCTTCATAAACTGACTGTCAGAATAATAGTTGATTTCCCTTATGTTGCCCAGATCGTTCTTCTGAACATTCATAAGATACTTAAGTGCCGCACCGACAGCTATTACGGCATGCATTGATTTATCAGTAACATAAGAATCAAACTTTTCTTTACCGAAATGACTGTTGCAGATTTCAAGACAGTCCGCAAATTCAAAGAAGCTGTCTTCGGGAATTTCGCATACAGCATCAACTTTTCTTGTAATAAATGAAGAAATATTCTTATTTTCACTGACTTTTCTGTTCAGTACAATTTCACTGGGTGAAAAAACACCGAGCTCATTGATAATTTTGTTTTCGAGATTTTTGCAAGTCTCAAACTGCGTAAGATTAACCGTACCGGTCGAAACATCGCAGAAGCAGATGCCTACGCCGTTATCATCAAGGAAAATAGATGTGAGATAGTTGTTCTTTGACTCGTCAAGCATTGAATTTTCAATAATACTACCCTTAGTGATAACACGGATAACATCTCTCTTAACAAGTCCTTTTGTTGTTGCGGGATCTTCAACCTGCTCACAAATCGCAACCTTATGGCCCTGCATAACAAGCTTTGCAATATAGCCGTCTGCAGAATGGAAAGGAACACCGCACATAGGCGCTCTTTCCCCACCACCACAGGCACGACCTGTGAGTGTCAGTTCAAGAATTGATGAAGCAAGCTTAGCATCATCATAAAACATTTCATAAAAATCGCCCAGTCGGAAAAACAGAATAGTATCCGGGTATTCCTTTTTGATTTCAAAGTACTGCGCCATCATAGGTGTCATTTCAGACATATTGTTTTTCCTCCTGTGATTTATAATTCCTCAGATATTAATGCTTAGTGGCAGCCGCTGCAAGATGCGCATGAACCGTTGCAATCGTGCTCGTGGGGCTTCTCGGGTTCGCAGGTTGCAGGATCTGCACCGTTAACGCAAAGACCGAGGATCTGCATAATGTAGTTCATCATTTCATCTACTGCTGTTCTTGCTTCATCGTATGCCTGCATCTTTTCGTTATCCATAAGCTTTGTGTAAGCATCGTTGAATTCTTCTTCAAAAGCATGCATTTTATCTGCATCAGGTGTTTCCTTAGAAGCTTCCATCTGATAGTTCATCTGAACGAGCTGAAGCTGAGCCATAAGGTCGTTGAGCTCTTTATCGTTCATATTAGCTTCCTGAGCCTTTGAAAATCTGATGTAGCGCTCGTCCTGCTGAATAGCTGCACCGAGTTCTCTTGTAAGTTTGATAATGTCCATTTGTGTGTACTCCTTAAAAAAGATATTTTATAATAAATACTCTTACTAAAGTAAGCGTAAATTATCCTACATATTCGCCGTAAACAACCCATGTCTTAGGCTCTGTAACTTTAACGTTAACAAACTGACCGATAAGACTGTCATCACCCTTGAATTCGATGATAACATTACCATCCGTTCTGCCTGAAAGAATGCCGTCATTCTTCGCTTTTCCCTCAACAAGAACTTTGTAGGTTTTACCGAGCATGGCTGCGGTTCTTTTACCTGCAATACTCTCCTGTAAATCAGTAAGCTCTTTAAACCATCTGCCTTTTTCCTCTCTTGAAACAGGATCGGGCAAATCGTAAGCCTTTGTTCCCGGTCTCGGAGAGAAAATAAAGGTAAACAGCGATGTATATTTTACCTTTTCAATAAGTGAAAGAGTGTCCTTGAATTCATTATAGGTTTCACCCGGAAAGCCGACAATTACATCGCTTGTAATCGAAAGGTCAGGCATAATCTTATATGCATAATCAATCAGACTCAAGTATTTTTCTCTGTCATAATGTCTGTTCATTTCCTTTAAGACTCTGTCATTTCCCGATTGGAAAGGAAGATGCAGATGCTTTGCAATTTTATCTGATGAAGCCATAACATCAAGGAGCTCTTTAGTGCAGTCCCTCGGATGTGAGGTCATAAAACGCACAATAAAGTCGCCTTCAATTTCAGATATCGCCTTGAGAAGTGCAGGAAAATGCTTGTCCTCAGATAAATCTTTGTTGTACGAATTAACATTCTGTCCGAGGAGAGTAATTTCCTTGTATCCGGCTGAAACAAGCTCTCTGACCTCGTTTATAACAACATCGAAATCTCTGCTTCTTTCTCTGCCTTTAACATAGGGCACAATACAGTATGAACAGAAATTATTACATCCGTACATAACAGGTACCCAGGCCTTGAATGTGCCGTCTCTTTTAATTGGCATACCTTCAACAATATTGCCGTCGCTATCAGTAATATCTATAACTCTTTTGCCTGTACAAAGTACACGGTAAATAAATTCGGGAAGCTTGTGTGAAACGTGTGTGCCGAAAAGTAAATCTACAAAAGAAAAGCTTCTTTTAATTCTTTCAGCAACACTTTTTTGCTGTGTCATACAGCCGCAAAGCCCGATTATAAGATCAGGATTAGACTTTTTGATTGGCTTTAATGCCCCTACATTACCGAACACTCTGTCTTCAGCGTGTTCTCTTATAGCACAGGTGTTATACAAAACAAGGTCAGCTTTTTCGGGAGTATCGATAAATTCATATCCCATTTCACGAAGCATACCCTGAAGCCTTTCGCCATCAGAAACATTACCCTGACAACCGTAAGTGTGAACATAAGCTTTAGGTGCCGCTACCGGAAAACGTGAAGAAAGAACAGTCTTCACAAGCTCCATATATTCTCTTTGTTTATTTAATTCTGCCTCAGGGACAGTAAATCTGCTGTTACTCAATTCTGTTTTTCTTCTTTCTGTGATTTTTCTGAAATATCAATAAGCTTCTTCAATCTGTGATTGACTGCAGAGCGGCTCATAACAGGAGAACACATCTCCCCTATTTCTCTTAAGCTTGAATCAGGATTTTCAATACGAAGAATTGCTACCTGCTTAAGATCCTCGGGCAAGTCATTAAAGGTACCCGATTCTTTGAGCTTTTCAATTGCACTTACCTGATCAAAAGAGGCGTAAACCGTTCTGGAAAGGTTCGCACTTTCAAAATTATTGCGTCTGTTGGTCAGATTTCTTAAATCTTTATATATCTTAATATTCATTATCTCAAGTGCAGCAAGCTGCGCACCCATTAAAGTGAGTAAGTCTTCTATGCTTTCGCTGTCTTTGACATAAATAACATTCACGTATCTTCTTACCATATGCTTGGCTTTGATACCATAATCATTAAGTATCTTTAAAAGATCCATGCTTAAGGTTTTAAACGGAACAACAAACTCAATATGGTAGCTTTTATTGGGATCGGAAGCCGTACCGCAAGAAAGAAAGGCACCTCTTAAAAACGCTGCATCACAGCAGTTTGTATTTTCTTCGGTGTTTCCCGAATCATTAGTGAGATTTCCTCTGTCAATTCTGAGCGTTCTTTCGGTTCCCGTGCAGGAAAATACCGATAAAACCTTCTTCCTGTCATCTGCAGATTCAAATCCGACTGTATGCTTACCTGCCTCCGAAACAGTGCTGTATGCCTTGATTTTACAAGCTTTTTCGGCAAGAGCAGTATATTTCAAAGCAACACTGCTGTTATCGGTCATTAATGAAATATCGTTAAGACCGAAGGAACGTCCGAAAAGGAACATTCCGTATGCCATTGCATGCGTACAGCACTCGGGCATATTGTCAATTTTAATAAGCTCATCTTTGATTTTTGACGAAAAAGACATTAATGCCCTCCTTTTGTTATCAGTCAACGTTTTAAAACCTTACATAATACATCTGCATTTAAAAGAGTTATTCATAGCACAGGTTTTCCCTGTCCTATGATTATCCGACTACAATTAAAAGCAACATATTTGCACAGTTTAGACGAATTTAATTTCTGTTTCAAGTTCTACAGAAAACTTTTCTTTTACAGTTTTCTGACAGTATTTTATGAGTTCAACAACATCGGTTGTTGTAGCATTTTCATAATTAATTATAAAGCCTGCGTGCTTCTCACTTACCATAGCACCACCGATTCTTTTGCCTTTAAGCCCGCTCTGTTCAATAAGAGCACCGGCAAAATATCCCGTCGGGCGTTTAAAGACACTGCCTGCACTGGGATATTCAAGAGGCTGCTTTTCCTTGCGTCTTGAAAAAATATCCTTCATTGTACTTTCTATTTCTTCTTTTATACCTTTAGAAAGGCTGAAAACAACGCTTGTTACAATGTAACCGCCTTCAGAGTAAACGCTGTGTCTGTAAGAAAAATCAAGCAGATCACCTTCAAAGGAACCTTTTTCACCGTTCAAAGAAATATGGTTGCATTTTACTGCAACATCTTTCATTTCACCGCCGTATGCACCTGCATTCATATATGCTGCTCCGCCAACAGAGCCGGGGATGCCGTAGGCAAATTCAAGACCCGTGAGAGATTTTGAAAGAGCATACTTGCAGGCTGAAGCAAGACTTGCACCTGCACCGATTTCAAAGGTACATTCATCAATATCCTTTACCGAATCAAAATCAGATCCTATATAAATCACTGCTTTATCTGAAATTCCTTCATCACTTACAAGAAGATTACTACCGTTACCGAGAACAAAAATATCAATCGATTTCTCATTGCAAGCGGTTATTACTTCATTAAGCTCATTTTCATCTTTCGGTATAATGAACACTTTAGCAGGGCCACCCGTTTTAAAGGTAGTGTGAAGCTTCATCGGCTCATCAGTTTTATATGAAATCCCTTTACTTTCAAGAACACTGATTAAACTGTTCAAAGGATAACCTCCAAATAATTAATATGAAACAAGAGCTGCACCGATAATACCGGCATCGTTGCCGAGAGTTGCTCTGCAAATCTCAGTCTGCTTTTCCTGCTGTTTACTGTATCTCCATTTAGCAACGTACTCTCTGATAGGATTAAGAAGAGTGTCCCCTTCATTACATATACCGCCGCCGAAGCAAAGCATTTCGGGTTGAAAACCGTTTATTACGTTAACAGTACCGACAGCAACATATTTTATATAATTATCGACAACCTGTGTGCCGATTTTATCGCCTGCGCGCATAGCATCAAAAGCTGTTCTGCCACCGGCTTTTTCAATATCTCCGCCGCAAAGCTCCCACATTTTGCTTTCTTTGTGCTCAAGCATTGCTGCTTTTGTCTGATTGACGAGAGCTGTAGCAGATGCATATCTTTCCCAGCAGCCGACTCTTCCGCAATTGCATTCTTCACCGTCAAATTTAATTACAACGTGACCAAGTTCGCCGCCTGCTCCGTTGCAACCGGTAAGTATTTTACCGTCAAGGACAATACCGCTTCCTACGCCTGTACCCAGTGTAATAGCAATAAAGCTTTCCTTTCCGACACCTGAGCCTGCGAGAGCTTCGCCAAGGGCCGCACAATTGGCATCGTTTTCGATGTGAACCTTAACACCGGGGATTTTCTCATTAACATACTCAACCGCAGGAACATTATAAAAATCAAGGTTGTTAGCGTAAATAATTACGCCGTTTTCCTGGTCACATGAACCTGGGGTACCGATACCGATTGATTCAACCTCAGACATATCAATATTCGCATTTTCAACAGCTTGAAAAATGCATTTTACTATATCATCAAATATTTCTTTAGCAGGACGGGGCATATTGGTTTTTGTTTTCCCCCTGCCTATGATTTCATATTTATCGTTAATAACGCCTACGGCAATATTTGTTCCGCCCAAATCTACACCAATTTTATACATATCTTTCACCTCTTAAAAATTTCCCCAGATTTTAAGTTCTTCTTCCTGAGGCATTATATCATCTGCCATACCGAGATTATGCATTAACTCTCTTGCGGCATTATAACCCATTTTCTTCTGTCTGTTATTCATTGCGGCAACCTCAATAATTACTGCAAGGTTTCTGCCGGGCTTTACAGGCACAACAGTGTGAGGCACATTTACACCGAGGATTTCTGTATATTCGTTATCCATACCCATTCGGTCATAAACCTTTTCACTGTCCCAAGGCTCAAGCTCAATAACCATATCGATTTTTTCAGCAAGCTTAACAGCACCCATACCGAAGATTCGTCTTGCATTGATAATACCGATGCCTCTCAGCTCAATAAAATGTCTTATGTTATCAGGAGCTGAACCGACGATTGTTTTTGCACCTGTCTTTTTAATTTCAACAGCATCATCAGCGACGAGTCTGTGTCCTCTTTTAATAAGTTCAACTGCAGTTTCACTTTTACCGACACCGCTGTCCCCGAGAATAAGCACACCTTCGCCGTAAACCTCGACGAATACACCGTGGCGGGTAATTCTCTCAGCCAGCTCAACATTAAGATAAGCTATTACCGTTGCCATTGCTCTGGAGGTAGAGTCATTACTCAGAAGAACCGGGACGTCATATTTAGGTGCAAGTTCAAGAATCTCCCGAGGGCAAGGAAGCGTTCTTGTAATAATTACACAAGCAGGGCTTCTTGACATAAACCTTTCAACTCTTCTGTATCTCTCTTCCTCGTCATAGCTGTTTATATATTCTACCTCGGTTTTTCCGAGGAAATTAACTCGGGTGTTATCAAAAAAGTTTTCATAACCTGAAATGAACAGACCCGGTCTGTTAACATCTCGTGATGAAATCAGGATATCTGAAGGAGCCTTTGGCAAATATAAAGTTTCCATCTGTGTATCCTTAAGAAACTTTTCGAGAGAAACACTGTATTTAGCAGACATAATCCACCTCCAAGTATTACTGTACATAATTATACTTGTATATTATATAATAAAACTCAGTTTAATCGCAACAGTTTTTTAAATATTTTTTTGAAAAAACAGTTAATTTTACGATTATTTTTTTGCCAAATAAAAACAGACGGCGTTTTTAACCGTCTGTTATATAATAACACGGGCTTTTTCTTCCCGTTCTTTTCTGAGAATCATCTCTTTTTCAAGATGTTCATCACATTCAAAAGAAAATTTCATCATTGCGCGATTGGCAGCTTCAATACTATCTCCTGAATCATTTTTAAGGCTTTTCACCGTTATTCTGAAAGGCTTTTCACCTATAGGCATAGCTTCAAGCTCATCGCCCTCAAAAAATCTGTTTCTCTGTGTGCAATACGCAACGCCGTTTTCGTACTTATCGACAACAGCAACTACGTCCCATTCTCTGTTGTATCCGCCCTTATAGCTGATATTCGCATCTTCCGAAGGATCACCATAGAAAAAGCCGGTGCAGTAATCTCTGTAGCTTACACGGCGCATTTCGTCGAGAATCCACTGTTCAGGAACATAGTCATCAGACGGATTTTCAAAATAACCGTCTATAGCTTTTCTGTAAGCGTTGGTAACAACAGCAACGTAATATTCAGATTTTGCTCTGCCTTCAATTTTAAAACTGGTAATCCCAGCTTTAATCATTTCGGGTATATGCTCAATCATACACATATCCTTTGAATTGAGAATATATGTGCCGCCGTCGCCTTCGTAGACAGGAAAATACTGTCCCGGACGCGTCTCTTCCATAAGAGCATATTTCCAGCGGCAAGGCTGAGCACATTCACCTCGGTTTGCATCTCTGTTCACAAGATAATTTGAAATAAGACATCTGCCCGAAAAAGATACACACATCGCTCCGTGTACAAAGCATTCAATATCCATATCGGAAGGAATATTGTCTCTTAAAGTGCCGATTTCTTTAAGGCTCAGCTCTCTTGCTGTTACCACTCTTTTTGCACCCATTTTATAAAACGCATTAGCAGCAGCATAGTTGACAACACCCGTCTGGGTAGATATGTGAATTTCAATACCCGGTGCATATTTTTTTGCATATTCGAGAACACCCAAATCTGAAATGATTAACGCATCCACACCCGCCGAAACCGCGTTTTCAAGAAAAGCAGGAAGCAGCTCTATTTCATTATTTCTCGGAAGAACATTGCACGTTAAATACACCTTGACGCCGTGCTTGTGTGCAAAGCTAACAGCCTCATGGAGCTGTTCACCGTCAAAATTGGCAGGCGCGGCTCTCATACCGAAAACCGTGCCACCGAGATAAACGGCATCTGCACCGTATTTAACAGCTGCTTTAAGTCTTTCCATATCGCCTGCCGGAGCAAGAAGCTCAGGCTTTTTAAATTCTGTAATCATTTAAAACTCCATTATTGACCGTAGAGAACTTTTTTGTAATTAGCCTCGTGCTCGCTCTTGGTAGAAGCAAGATAAATTTTACCCGAATCATCGTGACAGAAATAGTAATAATTTGTGTCTGCCGGATAAAGAGCGGCTCTTATAGCAGCAGCACCGGGGTTACAGATAGGTCCGGGAGGTAATCCGCCGTTACTGTAAGTGTTATATGAGTTGCTGTATAAGCTTTCATAGAAATCGGAGAAGACATCATAATCATCTTCGAGAGTAGAAATATAATCACTCGTCGAGTCCATATTGATAAACGGATATGTGGCCTTGTCGGAAAGTCTGTTATGAATAACTGATGAAACATCATCCATCTGTGTTGTATCGTTAGCCTCTCTCTGAATAATTGAAGCGATAGTGATTATCTCATCAACAGACATATTAAGTTCTTTGAGTCTGTCGTTATATTCATCTTTCCACTTTACTTCAAAGTTGTTGAAAAGCTTTTTAATAACCGAGCTTGCATTTTCGCCGATAAAGAAATCATAGGTATCAGGGAAAAGATAGCCTTCAGCTTTAAGATATCTGCCGTTTACCGTTCCGATATCTTCGATGAAATCATACTGACCGCCAATAATATCAAGATTAGCGTAAAGCTTATCCGCTTCGCAGACCTTATATTTTTCAAGCTTCTCAAAAATCTGTGCAATCGTCCAGCCTTCAGGGAAGGTAAGACGAACTGTGTCGCTGGAATTCATTCTGGACGACATCATTGATTCAAGCATTGCTTCAACGCCCATATCTGCGTCGAGATAATAGTTGCCTGCTTCGTAAGCGATTTTTTTGGTTTCAACATATTTTCCGTCTTTGTCATATATTTCAATTTCATCATAATGACGGAACTTGCAGAAAATATCAGTAATAATCGGTTGCTTTATAAGGCCGGATTCCTTGAGTGTTTTAAACACATCTTCATAATCCGATTCAGGTGCGATATACACCGATACATAACCGTCATTATCATCTTTATCAATAACAAGAATATCATTGATTGTAGTCATAGCAACGGTTGATGCAGTAACAGTGAGAATAGCAATAAAAATTACACAAACGCAAGCAACAAGTACAGAATTAATAAAATTGTACCTTCTCTTTGCGCTCATTTTTTTAGGTTTACCACCGACAGTACTATTATTTTTCACAGGTTTCTGCTTAGGTGCATTTGCATTCTGAGGCTTAGGAGCAGCCGCTTGCTTCCTGTCAACAGAAGAATTAATCTTAGGAACAACTCTTGTATGTTGAGCAGATTCCGCGGGTGCTTTCGGCTGAACTACGGGAGCTTTTGCAGGTGCTGAAGGTACTTCGCCTGAGATGCCTGCGGATTTATTCTGAATAGATTCAAGATACTCTCTGCCTGTAACATTCTGAAGCTTCGGGGATGTTTCTCTATGCTGAACAGGTGAAAAATCGGGAATGAGATTAGCCTCTTCGGGAAGATTTACCTGAAACCTCTTAGCCCTCGGAGCTCCGCTCACTGCAGGAGCATCATTCATTGATTTACCGCGCACAGAATTAATATTCTCACTGAAATCACCGAGCGAATTCGATTTAGAAATATGAGGCGGCTTCGGAGTTGCAGACTTGTTGTTTAAGCCATTTTCTTCCGAGCGGAAACGATCGTCCATATGTATTCCTCCTTATCTTATGCTTATAATTTCATTTTCTGTAATTATTACATTGACTTTGCAGTCATATTTATCAAAAGGTAAAGTATCGCATAAGCATTCTTTATAACATAAGCCTATACTCTTTCCTTTGAAATTGCTTAAAAACCTGTCGTAATATCCTTTTCCGTAACCGATACGGTATCCGTTTTTATCAAAAGCCAGTCCGGGAACAATACAAATTGAATTAGCACTGTCTTCAGCTTCAACACATTTTTCAGAATCGGGCTCCTTAATAGAATACATACCTTCAATAAGCTGATTCTGAGTATCAATAATTATGTAAAAATCCATAGAGCCGTTTGCGTCACTGCATCTCGGAACTGCAACTCCTATTCCCATTTCAAGTGCAGCAGCAATAATTGCAGACGTATCAACCTCAGAGCCCATTGAGCAGTAAACAAATACAGTATCAACATCATTGAGGTTTACATACTCGGAAAATTTGCGAAATATACTTTCATCCTTGTCTGCAGATTTCACGGCACTTCTTACGGATTTATATTTTTTGCGAAGTTCAGCTTTGCCGGTATTCATTTTGACTGAATTGCCTTTCTGATTTCATCGGATTTTTCAGATGAAACAACAGCAGATACAATCTCAAGACCAAAATCCACAGCAACACCTGCACCCTTAGCAGTAATAATTTTACCGTCTCTGACAACGTGCTTGTCGCTGATAATTGCACCCTCAAGCTCCTTTTCAAATCCGGGGTAAGCAATAGCTTCTTTACCGCAGAGAATGCCTCTGTGACCTAAAATGGACGGAGCGGCACAGATTGCGCAAAGAAATTTGTCACTTTCAAGTGCAAAATCAATAGCCTTCTGAACAATGGCACTGTTTTCAAGATTGACGGTTCCGGGCATTCCTCCGGGAAGAATAACTGCTTCAAGGCTTTCATTAAAAACAATTTCATCCTCAGTACAATCGCACTCTACTTTTATATTGTGAGCACCGCATATTAATTTTGAACCGACACCGACTGTTTTAAGTTCAACGCCCGCTCTTCTTATCATATCGACAGCCGCAAGAGCTTCAACCTCTTCAAAGCCGTCGGCTAAAAAACAATAAATCATTGATAATCTCCTTTAATCAAGGGCGATATTCATATATACGCCGTTTTCAACAGATTTTCTGATACTTGTGTTTTCGGTATATATCATACCGAATTTAATTTTTTTACTCTGACAAAACCTACTTAAATCGTACGGTGAAGAAATTTCTGTTCCTGATTTAAGCTTAGAAAGAAATTTCTCTGTATTATACTTGAAATTCTCTTGTGAGCTCAGATACTCTATTACCTCAGTTTTGCCTGTATCGGAAATATAATAGCTGTCAACGCTGTTTCTGTAAATATGATATCCTGCAAAATCAAGGCAGGATGCCGCATATTCCGTTTCTGACTTTTCAAAAGAGAATTTATTTCCTCCGTATAATTTTCTTAATTCAAAATATTCATCAAAACTAATTATCTCGTCCTCGTCAAACACAGCTCTTTCTTTCTCTGTCACTGATAAATATTTATACATCAGTGATTCAAAACCGTACTTAGCGTAATAACCGTAGAGCTTATCAGATGCAGGAACAAGCGCAATATAATCAATGTTATTATTAACGATAAATTCTTCGGCTTCATTGATAAGACGAGCCATTATTCCGTTTTTTCTGTATTCAGTCAAGGTGGCAGCAGCATACAAATACCTACCGTTATATATCTTACCGTCTGATGTTATATTGCACTTTAAAAGATACAATGCAGAAACAACCCTGCCGTCAGAAATTTCGCCGAAAACCTCAGCAGGTACATAGCCTTTATCAAAAATCAGACTTATATATTCATCGCTGTCGCCAAAAACCTCAGACCAGAGATTTTTCAGCGAACCGCTGTATTTTTTTGCATCAATCAGCATTTTATAAGCCATGCTTCATATTTTTCGGGAAGTTTTACCGGATGATATGAAAGCTTTGCCTTTCTTAAATTTTCAAGACCGAGATCATCTTCTCTGTCGATATATTTATAATCTGAAAGCTCATTTTCAACAAACTGCTGATTAATCATAGGGTATGCACCTCTTAAATCTGAAAAAGCCTTTTCAAAATGTACACAGAAGGTGTCTGTATTGATTTCCTCGCCCATTGCAAAAGCAACAACGTCACCGTCAACTCTGATTACTCCGCCTTTACAGTCAAGCTCTTCAAAATTTTCAAACACCTTACGGATGATTTTAAGCTCGGTTTCAAGGTCTTCAGAATAAATACTTCCGCTTTTCTCAAGCCACTTTACATTCATATCGTAGCAGTCACCGATATTTTCAGAGGACATGCTTTCATAAGACCAGTTGTAGTTTTTTCTGAAATAGGATATATGATTTCTTTTCGGCTGATATTTCTTCCCTGAAAGCCTGATAAGATCCTCGCTGGAATAAATATAGTCTTCGCCGTCACGGTCATGAAGAATATCAAACCTTTCCGGAAAAAGCTTTTCAAGCTCTGTTTTATCATCGCTGCTGATGCCGAAAATAAAGCATTCCTTTTCTTCATTCATCATTTCTTCTATGACAAGTGATAAAACTTCTTTAATGTCACCTTCGCCTACGGGATAGCAATAGCCAATAGTATCTTCAATGTAACATTTAGTTACAAGAAACCCTTTGACTTCTGCTATAAGCAGCTTCATCTTTTCAGTATAAGAGAAAATATTTGAAAATGAGTATTCACAGGTAAGATTGTCTTTTTTTGATAACAGCTCTTTTACCCACTGCTTATCACTTAATTCGGGAGCCCGAAAATCAATCATTTTTTAAAAGCTTCCTTTCAACAACATTGCAAACCATCTTAGAAATATATTCAACAGTAAAAGGTTCGCCATTTTCGCCGCATTTTATAACTTCCCACCCTAATTTTTCTGCAGCATATACCGCAGCCTTATGGCAAGAAACAAGATACTGAACATCCCGTTCGTGTACATCTTTTTTATCTTCGTCGCCTGAATATCTTTTAAGAAGTAGCTTCTGCGAAATATCCACCGGCATATCAAGATAAATGACACAGTCGGGTTCAGGTATACCGATTTTGTTATATTCAAAATCAAAAAGCCACTGAAGATAGGCATCCCAATCATCCTCGGAGAGCTTTGTCATCTGATGGGACGCATTTGATGTTGTATATCGGTTAGCAACAGTGATTTTATCAGAGTTGTATTCCTTTTCCCAATGCTTTTTAAAGCTTGCGTAACGGTCAACAGCATAAAAGGTTGATGCAGCATAAGCATTGACATCGGAAGGCTTGTCACCCATTTCGCCGTTCAAATACATTTTAACCAGTGTACTCGAGGGATCGTTATAATACGGTAGATCAAGCGCATAAGTTGTATAGCCCTTATTTTCAAGATATGCTGACAGTAATTCTGCCTGCGTAGCCTTTCCGCTTCCGTCAAGACCTTCAATAACAACCATTTTGCCCATAAGACACCTCAATATGTAAGAATTACTGCAAACACCTCAAGAGTTTCATCGCCCTTGTTTGCAATTGAATGTTCCTGACCTGAAAGACAGACACAGCTGTCACCGGGATTTAAAATCTCAGTTTTACCGTTGTCGTTATATGTAGCTGTACCTTTGATTATGTAAAAAATTTCTTCCTCGTTTTCATGGACATGTGCGCCGATTGAAGAACCGGGCTCAAGAGTAATTGTTGCAATCAATCTTGATGCACCCTTAAACTCACCTTTGTCAAATACATTTCTGATTACAGCCTGTCCGTCACCGCCACGCATCTGAACTTTTATATCAGTAGTCATATTGCTGTTACGTTTAATCATATCTCTACTACCCCCATTTTACATTACTCACTATTATATCACATTTTGCTGTATAATCAATCGTTTTTTATTAAATTTTTCTTTCATTTTAGTGCTATTTTTAAAACAAATTTTAATTAAAGACAAATGGCTGATATATGATTGACAAAAAGACGTATTTAGACTAAAATATAAAAGAATATATTACTTACCAAAGGAAGTGACAGAATTGGCGACACCGGGTGTTTATCTTGTAGGTATTTCCGACTGTGATGAGAAGATTTGCGCTGCAAGCGGAAGAATTTCCACTCAGAACGGTACAGCGATGGAAATTTATGAAAAATCTCAGGACAGGGAAAAAAATGAAAAATTAATCGGTAAGGTTACAAAATCAGGCCACACATCGACAACAGAGCACGTTTTTTTCAATCTTGCTTTTGAAGATGTTTCAGTTGTTGTTGAGCAGTTTATGATTGAATTCAGACTTGCATCATTTACCGTTAAATCAAGACGTTATGTTGATTTCAGTTCTTCAGGCTACTATATGCCTGAATTCAGAAGCGAAGAGGATAAAGCTCAATTTACCGAAACTGTTGAAGAACTGTTTGATTCATATATAAAGCTTACTGAAAAAGGCATCCCGAAAGAAGATGCCCGATTTGTTCTGCCCTACTGCTTTTACAGCAATTTCTTCTGTTCTCTTAACGGCAGAGAGTTAGTTAATGTTCTTAGTGCCATGCTTTACGGAAGAGGTAAAAACATCAAAGAAATTTATAATTTAGGCCTTTCTCTTCTTAAGCAGTGCAGAGAAAAAACACCGGGTATATTCACTGATTTCGAATTAAAAGCTGCAAGATACAGCGATGATATCAACCTTGATTTTGAGGTTGAAGAAGACCATAGCAATGATGAAATCTGTGAAATTCTTTCATATACCATTGACGGCGAAAAGAACATCGCACGAACAGCACTTATCGAAAAATATAATTATTCAGCATCTGCAGTTGAAAAAATAATCAGCAATGACGATAACGTTAAGAAGATCCTCGCATCTGTTGTTAAATCATCAAGACCGCGTGCTCTTGAAAGCTTCAACTGCACAGTAAGATTTAACAAGGTTTCCCTTGCCTGTCTTACACATTTTGCAAGGCACAGAATGCAGGGCATCTGTATACCGAAGCTTGTTGTCGCAGACAGATACAGTTATGTAACACCTGAAACAGTCAAAGCTGATGCTGAAGCCTTTGAAATTTATAACAACTGTTTTGAAAGCATGAAAGCTCTTTATGAGTCCTTCAAAAGTAAAGGTTATAATGAAGATCCTATGGTTTACTGCGTTCTCAGCGGTAACACTGTTGATATTGTAACTACGATGAACGCAAGAGAGCTTCTTCTTTTCTCAAAACTCAGAAGCTGCACAAGAGCTCAGTGGGAAATTCAGGAATTTGCAGTTGATTGTCTTAAAAAGCTCCGCAAGATTGCACCCGACCTCTTCTCACACTACGGTCCGAGCTGTTATGCAACCGGTGTTTGTCCTGAAGGTCGAATGACCTGCGGAAGAGCGGCTGAAATTAAAGAAAAGTTCAGTTCCTTATAATGTTAATGACTCGGCACTTGCAATGCCGAGTCTTTTTTTCTGTTTTAATTTTAGTTTGATGCAGCTGCAGCAGCCTGAGAAGCCAGTACACAGTCAATAGCAAGAACAACGGCAAGAGCAACTATTTCATCGCTTTCGTTTTCGATATCAAGCTCATAACTGTCGCCCCAGGTCATCCACTGTTTATTTATAGTAACTATTCTTCTGCCGTTTTTATTTATACAGTAATTATGGGCAAAAAAGTCACCGTCAATCTCCCATCCGAGCCCTTCAATGGTGTACTTCTGTCTGAAAAATGTAAATTGCTTTACTATTTCAGCAACCTGACTGCCGCCGATATACACAAAATACTTAGGCAAAAAGGTGAATACTTTCTGAGCTATAAAAGCAACTTCGTTTCCCCTTATATCATAAATATGAAGCTTTTTTCCGAATGAAATCAGTTCACCTTCAACATTATATCTTTCGTTTCCCTGAGCATCAAATACTTTGAATCTATCCTTCCATGAAAACACTCTTTGTTTAATATACAGTTTCATTTTCATTCCTCCTTTTTGGACAATATTGTAACATCACTCTTAGCAGATGTCAATAAATAATAGGTTCTATCTGCTTCCCCTCTAAAGCATAAAGACCTGCTTCAAGAACCTTTTCAAAGTCGCACACTATGGAAAACGGCTTACTTTCAGGAGCATCTTGTCTCATAGGAATAAAATAATAATTTTTATAATTTAAAAGCGCACCGATATTTTTTGCTGAAGCACTGAGCGCATCATTAGTGGAAACTCCTATCAAAACAGGTCTTTGATTTCTCAAATGCGACTTGGCGGCAAGTGTAACAGGGGTATCGTAGATCCCTTGCGCAAGCTTTGCAAGTGTGTTTCCTGTGCAAGGAAGTATTACCAGCAAATCAATCATTTTTTTAGGTCCTATAGGCTCTGCATCTTCAATGGTTTTTATGACTTTGTTCCCCGTAATTCTTTCAATTTTCTCAATAAAATGTGCCGCTTTACCGAATCTTGTATCAATACTTGATGCGTTAAAAGACATAATCGGTAAGACATTGATCCCTTCCGAAATCAGATAATCTATCTGTTCGATGGTTCTTTCAAAGGTACAGAAAGAACCTGTTAGTGCATAACCAAAAGTTAAGTTTTCCATTAATCTCCCCCTTTTCATTCTTTCATATATTGAAGTACTATTTCTGCAATTTTCTCAGCAGCGGAAAGCGGTAAATATTTACCGGGCAAGGCTGCCCCGCTAATATAATCCTCATATTTCCCGTAAAATTCTTCTCTGCTTACTCCGAACGGCGCTGAAGCGAGCTCAAAATATTTACCTTTGAAACGCCTTATATCGCCCTTGGAAAAGATTTCAGCGGGTACAGTATTAAATATATAGCTGAAGAGAAATATTAAATTTCCAATACTACATATATCAACCGTTTTATATCCCCTGCACTCTGCCTCCTGAAGCTGAACTGCATTTCTTGCTGCGATGTAAACATCTGCACCGTTGCTCATCAATATTTCCGCTACTGCTTTAGCTACCCTGCCGTAACCGGTTATTAGAGTCTTTTTTCCTACTAACAATTCATCTGTATTTTCTAAAAGCAATCTCAGGGCTCCCTGAGCAGTCAGGTACGCATTATATATTACTAAAGCTTCTTCTGAAAAATAATCATAATAAGATATTTCCCTTTCACGAAGAAACGCACCAAGCGTTTTATCTATTGAACCTGCAAATAAAGTCTGATTATTATTCATTTTACTGATAACATCTTTGATTTTTACAGAAAAGCTTTCGTTGTCGGAGTAGATATGCTCTTTATCTTTGCTGAGCGGAACCGGCAACAGCACTGCATCAAAGCTTTCAATCTGTTCTAAAATATCAGCTTCTTCCTCAGCGTTCACATGTTCACATATATATCCTTTTCTTATAAAAATATCTTTCAGATAAGACTGTCTTTTATCTCCGCCGACAATAATTATGCTTTCCATATGGGCCTCCGAAAGAAAAATCTTTTTTACAATATATCTTATGCAATAAAAATTTTAATGTTAATTTCAAAGAAAGTGTTTACTATTTTTCTCCGATGCAATATAATAGAGTGGAAATATACTTGTTTGAGGTGTATAAAATGTACGAAATAGATAAACTGTTGGATGAAGTCAAAAAAATACACTTTATAGGAATCGGCGGCTCGGGTATGTGCCCTATCGCTGAGATTCTTCACGCCTGGGGCTATACTATTACAGGTTCAGACAATAATACAGGCGACAATATTATCAAGCTTCGCTCAATGGGCATTGATGTTGTTCTCGGTCAGAAGGCAGAAAATATCGAAGGTGCAGAAATGATTATCTATACTGCAGCTATTCTTCAGGATAACCCTGAGCTTGTTGCCGCAAAGGCAAGCGGTATCCCTTGCTTTGAGAGAAGTAAAATCTTCGGTGCAATTACAAGAAAATACAACAACTGCATAAGCGTATGCGGTACTCACGGTAAAACTACGGTTACTGCAATGCTGACTCAGATTCTCGTTATGGCTGAAAAAGACCCGTCAGCGCTTATCGGCGGCAGACTCCCCCTTATTGACAGTCATGCACGAGTCAGTAAAAATGAAACCTTTGTCTGCGAGGCCTGTGAATACTGTGACCACTACCATGACCTTTCGCCCGATGTAGCTGTAATTCTCAATGTAGACGAGGACCACCTTGAATATTTCAAGAATCTTGAAAATATAATCAAATCCTTTGAAAAATTTGCTACACTTACCTCAGATACTCTTATTTATAACAACAGTGATCCCGAAACAGTAAAGTCTGTTGCAAAGGTCGACAGAAAGAAAATAACATTCGGCAGGGATTCCGACAGCGATTACTATCCTGCCAATATTAAATATAACAGAGGCTCTTTTGCTGAATTTGATGTTATGAGCAAGGGCAAAAAAATTGCTCACCTTGTACTTAATATACCCGGCGAACATAATATACTCAATTCTCTGGCTGCTTTTGCTGCCGCAATTAACGCAGGCTGCACACCGGAAGAATGTGAAAAAGGTATTGCAGCTTTCTCAGGTGCAGGCAGACGCTTTGAAATTTTAGGTGAAATCGACGGAATCACAATCGCTGATGATTATGCACATCATCCCAACGAGCTTCGTGTCACTCTTGAAGCGGTTATGAAAATGGGCTATAACACCGTATGGGCAGTATTCCAGCCCTTCACTTATTCAAGAACCTCTATCCTCTTTGATGATTTTGTTAAGGTTCTTCAGATTCCCGATAAGTGCGTTATGACTGAGATTATGGGTTCAAGAGAAGTTAATACAATCGGCATTTATACAAAAGACCTTGCCGATAAAATTCCCGGCAGTGTATGGTTCAATACCTTTGAAGAGATTTGCGATTATGTACTTGATAACGCAAAATCAGGTGACATTATAATCACTCTCGGTTGTGGTGATATTTACAAAGCAGCACAGATGATGGTCAAAAGACTAAAATAACATATTTTTCCTTTTATATTATTTGCATCTCCACACATAATATTTTCAGCGGATAAGTCGAAGCGTTTGTGACTTCTCCGTCGGTTGTGCGGAGAAGCTCCGGCGCAATCATAGATTTGCCTCTTTGTCTCAACAGAGATGAAGAGGTTTTATTTTTTTCTGAAAACCTATTGACATGCAACTGTATCACTTGTATAATACAGTTGTAAACCGTATTAATCGATTAATACACTTTTTAAGGAAAGGCGGTGTTCAATTCTTGGTTTCGTTTGATAGCTTTATTATGACTGACGGGCCTATTTATCAGCAGATTGTTCTTTTCATCAAGCGGGAAATATCGGCGAACAAAATTATTAATGGCGATGAGCTTCCCTCAAGACGAGTTTTATCTTCACTTTTAGGTGTTAACCCCAACACTGTACAAAAGGCTTATAAAATACTTGAGGATGAAGGTCTTATTGAATCTCATACCGGATCAAAAAGCCTGATAGTAATATCCGATAAAAAAAGAGCTGACATTCGCTCGGAGCTTGCCGAATCAGAGGTCGCAGATTCCGTAAGAACACTAAAGCAAATGGGCATTTCTAAGAATGAGGCACTCAGCCTCATGAGTAAATTCTGGAATGAAGGTGATTAATTTGAAAAAATATATATCAGTATTCTCTCTGTACATAAGAAGCAATATTTATAAGCTAATTAGCATTATTGTTCTTATGGCAGCAGCACAGATTTTAATATTTAAAAATATACTAAGACCAGTTATGGTTGACGAGGTTGTCACACAAGCACTTTTAGGTATCGAAAATTATATCGACAGATCTAAGATTATCCTTGTTTTCGGCGTTGCTTTTTTAACACTGACAGCATTTTTAACTATAACCGGCTGTGAATTCGGCTCAAAGCAAGGGTATACCTTAAGGCGACTGAGAATCAGTGAAAAAGAAATTTTGTTCTCTCAGGCTTTAGCGAACACCTTAATGTACACTGTTTTTCTTGTTTCCGAAATAATCATTGTATTTATATTATGTCAGATATATGTTACTTTCGCAGTCGAAAACAATTTAGCTGACGTAACACATATAAACCATCAGACAATCTTCCTTGCCTTTTGCAGAAATGATTTTCTGCACGGTCTTTTACCCCTGGATGATATCATGAGACATTTAACAAATGCTTTATCAATAATCTCCCTGGGCTTCACAGGTGCCGTATTCCCCTACTTTTTAAGGAGAAGAAGGATTTCATTGGAAATGTTTATTTTAATTCCGTTTATCATCTTCAATTTTACAAATAATGAGCCTTATTTCGCTATTGCCGCCTGCCTTATTTTCACAGGTCTTGCAATGGTAAGAATCGGAACGGAGGCGAAAGCTTATGATTAAGCACATAGAAAAATTATTACCCGTCGGAATACCGATAAAAAAAGAGCTGACAGGTATAATTATCGGAATTAGCTTTGCTATAATACGTTCACTGTCTTATTTCGGCTCATATTATAATTACTATAATCACCTGTTTGAGCATTATAAAGATAAGAAGGCTCTTGTCGAGGGAAGAATCATGGCTGATTTTTACGTAGTAATAGATGGATGCTTTGAAGGCTTTCTCGTTGTAATATTTTTACTCATTGCACTAATCGCTTTTCATTACGCATTTCACTATATTGACAGTAAAAGCATTTACACAATGAAGCGACTGCCACGAAAAAGTGAGCTTCATATAAGATGTCTTACTGTACCGATTATCAGTATTCTGACTTGCATAATTCTCCCCGCGATACTGCTACTCGTATATTTTAAGCACTATATGACAGCAACACCACCCGAATGTCTTGTAGAAGGACAGTGGGAAATTCTTATTACAAATCTATTCTTATAATTCTAATAAAACATACAGGAGGAGCTATATATGATTGAAATAAAAGATTTAACAAAAACTTATTCAGGCAAAACAGCCCTTGATAATATAAACCTTACTATCCCCCGTGGAGAAATAATCGGTCTTTTCGGCGAAAACGGTGCAGGTAAAACCACACTTATGAAATCGATTTTAGGCTTTATATCATACAAAGGTGAAATTACCCTTGACGGAGAAAAAATCACTAAGAAAAATATTGCAAAAATCTCTTTCGCTACAAGTGAGCACTCATTTTTTCCGAATTTAACTGCAAACGGACACAGAGATTTTTATAAAGAACACTTCCCAGATTTCTCCGAAAGGCGCTTTGATTCGCTTATGAACTTTTTTGAGCTCAGTAAAAATAAGCCCATACGAAGCTTTTCTACAGGTCAGAAAAATCAGTTTGAGGTTATTCTGGCTTTATCGCAGGGCGCCGATTTCATTCTTATGGATGAGCCGTTTGCCGGAAATGATGTTTTCAACCGTGAAGATTTCTATAAGGTTCTGTTAGGTATACTTGAACCCAATGAAACCGTTCTTCTTTCAACTCACCTTATTGAAGAAGTATCTGACTTTATCGGCAGAGCAATTCTCATTCATAAAGGACAGATAATCGGCGATAAAACCACCCTTGAAATTGAAGAAGAAGGCAGTAATTTAATAAGCTTTATAAAAGAAACCTACAATTATCGCAATGACAGAGTAAGCAAAGCACTTGATGAGCTGACAGGCAGAGAGGAGTGATATTATGCGTAAAGCACTGGCTCTTTTTACGACTATTCTTATTGCTACACTCGGCATTTATACCGCCATATTTGTTCAGATAAACAATGAAAAGGACAATGTTGTTGTGACAGAAAACGTTGTTTTCGGTGACAAAAGCTATGCTGATGGTATTACTGTAAGTGCAGACTCCAAGCATGGCAACAGATTACTTTGGGAAACCGATTACACTATCGGAGAAGCACCCGTTACAAAGACAGATTTTACATATCATCATTTCGGGTTCAGATATGAAGACACTGAAATCAGAAGAAATATGAGCATATACACATCTTTTCATTTTTCAACTTCTGCAGGAGATTATAATGAAATTTACAAGAACACAAAGAAAGCTTTTGAAGAAATGATGAAAGATGCTGAGCCGTATGTTCAGCAGGAAAAAACCATACTTTTAAGTGATTATTATGACTACTATCCTTTAGTTGTAGATATCGACTTTCCGAACTTTTATATAAGTGATTATTTCTTTAGAGATAATATCACAGAATATAAGCTTTCTGTTATAAACAAGTTTAATGAATTTTTCAGAATACCTGTTATTGAAGGTCATAAGCTTTCTATAAACGGCATAGCCGACGATGAAGGCAATCTCACCCAATGGGGCACTTCTTTTACCGAAGAATCTGCCGACAACTTCGATATGTATATTGAGGATAGTATTACCGATGAAAACTGTTTCTTATCCTTCAGCAATAAAACAATGAACGGCAAAATGGTTGACATAAGTAATATTCCAGGCGGTTACGGTGTTTATTGTCTCCCCTACACAGAAACAGAAAACAGTGTTAATTTTGACTTTGACAATATGAAGAACATTTACCCCGTTAACGAAGAAGCTGAAATATATGAAATCCGTCTGTCTGACGATAACAGGCATCTTTACATTATGACCAGAGAAGACGGAAAATGTGTTCTGACGGTTATAGACGCAAAGACTTTTAAGAAGTTGCAGTCAATTGAAATCAGTAGCTTTATAAAGGGGTATTCCTACGTTTTTGAGATAAGAGACAATATGATTCTTTATAACACTTACGACGAAACTAACGATAAGAATTATTATACACTTATCTCTATTGATGAAAACAAAATATTAAAAAACGAATTTACCGTTGAAGCCCTTTATACCGGTGAAATCGCAAAATGGGACGGTGAATTCCTTTATCTCGCAGATACGGAGTATTACGATGATACATATATATCTGATCCCTGTAGGTTCAATGTTACTGTGTATAACAAAGACGGACTAAAATACCGAGGTTCATATGATCTGAGTCTTTCTACAGGATATGACGGAAACTGGAGCAGTATGTATTATGTAAATTTAGGATATGATTCAATAGATTTCACCCTTCCGACAAAGTGATAAAAAATCCTCCTGATTCTGCATCAGGAGGATTGCTTTTTATTCAAATCCGTCAAAGGTCATATTATTTTTCTTCATTACATCTTCATTGCTGATTACAGCACCGGCTGAGGGAAGATTCTTTGATTTGTATCTTGACGGTTTTACAAACTCTCCCTGCACATAGTCACGTACAAGAGAAAGCTTATGATTTTTCTTAAGTGTGATACAAGCGACACCCTGAGTATCCTTCATAGCCTTCGGAGCAATAACAGATGTATCAATGAGAAGGCATCTTCCGCCCGTAGTTTCAAGGACAATCTCCTTGTCATCGGGAAGATACATAAGTGTAACAAGGGGTGATTTATCGCTGTAAGCCTTGATAAGCTTCTTTCTGTTGGTCTTTGTTGCGTAGGATGAAAGGTTTACCTTTGCAGTTTTACCGTTATCAAAGAAGAACATCATATAACCCTTATAGCTGTTTGTAACAACCATAAATATTGCGTTCTCCCCTTCGTCCATTTCAAGCTTTGACGGGATATATTCACCGAGAACACTTGCCTTTGAATCAGCGAAATCATTCACCTTCGCCTTATAAACCTGACACTTATCAGTGAAGAACAGAAGGTCATTGTTGTTAGTGGTTTCAAAGCTCTGGAAAATCTCATCATTTTCCTTGAGTTTGTGTTCACCGCCCATTCTTAGTGAAAGCGGAGTAATCTTCTTAAAGTAGCCGCCCTTTGTAAAGAAGAGATTTACCGCATAATCGGGAATTTCTTCCACATCGTCATCCTCATCACTTTCAGCAACATAATAAAGGTCTGTCTTTCTCTCCTGAGCATACTTTTTGATTACATCGCCCAGCTCACCGATAATAATCTTCTTTATTTTAGCCTTTGATTCAAGAATTTCTTTCATATCCTTGATTGTAGCTTCAAGGTTTTCGATATCCTTAAGACGCTTGATAATATATTCGCGGTTAAGATGACGGAGCTTGATTTCAGCAACATATTCAGCCTGAATTTCATCGATTCCGAAGCCGATCATAAGGTTAGGTACAACCTCAGACTCTTCCTCGGTCTTACGGATAATTGCTATTGCCTTATCAATATCAAGAAGAATTTTTTCAAGACCTCTTAAAAGATGAAGCTTTGATTCAGCCTTATTTAAGTCAAATATAACTCTTCTTCTTACACACCTGCCTCTGAATCTTATCCATTCAATAAGAATGTCCTTTACACCCATAACTCTCGGGTAGCCGTCAACAAGAACATTAAAATTACAGGAGAAGGAATCTTCAAGAGGAGTGAGCTTATAAAGCTTCTGCATAAGCTTGTCCGGATCAGTGCCACGCTTAAGGTCAATAGTAATCTTAAGACCGTTCTTATCGGTTTCGTCACGGACATCGGTAATTTCTCTTATAGATCCTGCTTTGACTCTTTCGATAATTTTATCAATTATTGCTTCAGCAGTAGTTGTCGGAGGAATTTCCTTAATATCAATGCAGTTAAAGCTCTTGTCATAGCTGTACTTAGCTCTTACCTTGATACCGCCTCTGCCTGTACGGTAAACCTCTTCCATTTCTTCACGGTTGTAAACAATAGTACCGCCGCCGACAAAATCAGGTGCAGGCATAGTTTCAATGCAGTTATGGTCAAGATTTTTAATAAGCTCGATAGTAGTTTCGCAAAGCTCCTTAAGATTAAAAGAGCATATTGATGAAGCCATACCGACAGCAATACCTAAGTTTACATTGGCAAGAATTGACGGGAAGGTTACGGGAAGAAGCACAGGCTCCTTCATTGTACTGTCGTAGTTATCAACGAAATCTACCGTATCCTTGTCAATCTCCCCAAAAAGCTCGTTACAAACCTTTTCAAGCTTAGCTTCAGTATAACGGGGAGCTGCATAGTGCATATCTCTTGAATAAGCCTTACCGAAGTTACCCTTTGAATCAACAAATGGATTAAGAAGAGCCTCATTGCCTCTCGAAAGACGGACCATTGTTTCGTAAATAGCCGCATCACCGTGAGGGTTAAGGCGCATTGTCTGACCAACAATATTGGCAGACTTGGTTCTCCCTGAGCCTAAAAGTCCCATCTTATACATAGTGTATAAAAGCTTACGGTGTGAGGGCTTGAAGCCGTCAATTTCAGGGATAGCTCTGGAAAGAATAACGCTCATCGCATAAGGCATATAGTTGATTTCAAGAGTATCGGTAATATGCTGCTCTATCATTTCACCCGCATTGGCAATATGAGTGTTTTTGAGAAGCTCAGCACCGTTGTCTTCTTTTTTAGTTATCTTTTTTCGTGCCATTTCTTTACCTCACTAATCAGCTGACATCTGTCATATCAATGTATAAGTGTCCGTAATTTGCAATATAGTCTTTTCTGCCGGAAAGATTATCACCTAAAAGAAGGTCAAATTTTTCTGCAGTAAGCTGTGCATCAGCAGGGTCAATCTTGATAAGTCTTCTCGTTGCAGGATTCATAGTGGTAAGATTCATCATATCTGCATCGTTTTCACCAAGACCCTTTGAACGCTGTACAGAGTATTTAGCCTTGCCGATTTCCTCAATTGCATCAGCCTTTTCTTTTTCTGTATAAGCAAACCAGGTCTGATTTCCGCTTGTAATTTCATAAAGCGGCGATTCAGCAATAAAGACCTTGCCCTCTTTAATCAGAGTCGGAATAAGCCTGTAAATCATTGTAAGAATAAGGGTTCTGATCTGATATCCGTCAACATCAGCATCGGTACAGATAATAATTTTACTCCAGCGAAGATTGTCAAGATTGAAGGTAGACATATTTTTCATCGCCTTTGAGTTTACCTCAACGCCGCAGCCCAAAACCTTAAGCAAGTCAGTAATAATTTCGCTTTTGAAAATTTTATCGTATTCTGACTTAAGGCAGTTAAGAATCTTGCCTCGTACGGGGATAATTGCCTGAAATTCTGAGTCTCTCGCCTGCTTACATGCGCCGAGAGCAGAGTCACCTTCCACTATAAACAGCTCACGCTTGTCTATGTCCTTACTTCTGCAGTCAACGAATTTCTGCACACGGTTAGCCATATCATTTGAAGAAGCAAGAGTCTTTTTGATATTGATTCGTGCTGCTTCAGCTTTGACACGACTTCGCATATTAATAAGCACCTGATCGGCAATTTTATCTGCTTCCATCTTGTTTTCGATGAAATATATCTCCATCTGATGACGAAGAAATTCAGTCATTGTTTCCTGAATAAACTTATTGGTTATAGCCTTCTTTGTCTGGTTGAGATATGATGTCTCTGTTGAAAAAGACGATGACACAAGCACAAGACAGTCGGCAATATCCTGAAATTTGATTTTACTGTCGCTCTTTGTATATTTGCCCGTCTGCTTGAGATAAGCATCTATCTGCGCTACAAGTGCATTGGTAACAGCCTTATCAGGTGAACCGCCGAATTCAAGAAAGCTTGAGTTATGATAATATTCGATAAGCTGCTTTTTATTTGAGAAAGTAAGAGCAACATTGAGCTTTACCTTATATTCGGGCAAATCTTCTCTGTCCTTACCGCTTCTGTCTGCCTGCCAGAACTGAACGGAAGATATTGTATCTTCACCTGCTATCTCCTTAACATAATCGCTTATGCCGTTTTCGTAATAGTAGGTAAAGGTTTCAAAGCCGCCCTTAATCTGATTTTTAAGCTCAAAGCGGACCTTTGGGTTGACAATAGCCTGTCTCTGCATTACCTGCTGATAATATTCGAGAGTGACATCAATGTCAGTGAAAACCTCTGTATCGGGCTTCCATTTGATTCTTGTACCCGTATCCTTTTTAGAATAAGGCTCACTTACAAGTCCGCCGATATTGTTACCCTTCTCAAAGTGCAGAGTATGTCTTTCACCTGCACTCTTGATTTCTGCGTCCATATATTCACTTGCAAACTGCGTAGCACAAAGGCCAAGGCCGTTAAGACCGAGAGAATACTCATAGCTGCCGCCTGAATTGGTCTTGTACTTACCGCCCGCATAAAGCTCACAGAAGACAAGCTCCCAGTTATAACGGTCATATTTTTCGTTATAACCTACGGGAATGCCTCGACCGAAGTCCTGAACCTCAACAGAGCCGTCACTGAATCTTGTGACTATAATTTTATCGCCGTGACCTTCTCTCGCTTCGTCGATAGAGTTAGAGAGAATTTCAAAAATTGAATGCTCACAGCCGGCAATACCGTTAGAACCGAAAATAACCGCAGGTCTTTTTCTGACTCTGTCGGCACCTTCCAGCATAAGAATATCGTCATTTGAATATTCGGATTTTTTAGCCATCGTTTATCTGAATCCTTTCATCTGAAATACAGAATTATCCACTAAATATTGTACTGATTTCCTTATTTTAACACAACAGTTATACTTTACACTATTTTGCAAAAAAAATCAAGTATTATTCTTTTCTTGCCTCAACAAACCACTTGCCTTCATCTTCAAAAAGGTAGGTTGTTTTGTTGCCTACAGAGATAGTATAGCGAATTCCTGTGCCTCCGACCTTACTTGCGTAAGCACGTTGCACGTTAATTATCTTATCAATTTCATACTTGCGTCCGTTCTCCCATATAACCGTAAGAGGCGTAACAAAGCCGTCGCTGCCTATTTTGGCAACAACGTCAACATAAACCTTTTTACTTTCCAAGAATACTCACCTACCGATACATTCTCATAGGAAGCGGTACTTTATCCTTATTATGACCGGGAATTTTATTTTCAGTTAAAAGGCAGCAATTAATAACTGCATTTTCGCCGAAACGTCTTCTGAGATCCATTACCGCATCATCAATTATTTTCTGTTTTTCGTGCTTTTTATAGTCAGCATAAAAGCTCATCTGCACCGGTTCATTATCGTTTCTCAGATTAATTGCCCTGACACTGACGGCTCTTACATCGTAATTCCAGTTATAATTCTTGCTGAAAAGGTCAATCGCCGTCTGTGCAATCTCAGTGGCAGACTGAGTGAGAAATGGCATTTCACATTGAAATTGCCTTGTAAGAAGCTTATTATCCTTTACGGCGATTTGTACTCCCGATGCAGCTAAACTGGCTTCTCTGAGCCTTTTTGACACATTCTGACTAAGAGAAAGGAAAACCTTCCATACCTCGTTGACATCAACCAAATCAGCTGTACAAGTAATACCGTGTCCTATACTTTTTATCGGTGCAGAATATCCGTCAGGCATTACCCTTGAAGAATCCAGACCGTTAGCAAAGGTCCATATTTCATTCCCCTGAACACCCAGAATCTTTTCGAGCCACTGAACAGATGAATTTGCAATATCTCCTATCGTTTTTATGCCGTAAGATGAAAGCTTTTTTGCCGTCTTTCTGCCGACGCCCATCATAGCACCTGCAGGTAAAGTCCATACCTTTTCTTTGTAATCCTCTTTTGTAATTTTATACACTCCGTCATTTTCTGCAAGGTCACTGCCAAGCTTTGCAAAAATTTTGTTATAAGAAACACCTACGGAAACCGTAAGTCCCAGCTCATTTTTAAAGCTCTCTTTTATTTCATCGATTATCTTATCTGCCGAACCGAAAAGCATTATACTCCCTGTAATGTCACACCAGGCCTCATCAAGTCCCATGGGCTCGATTTTATCCGTATATCTTGCATATATTTCATGGGCAAGACGAAAATATTTGATGTATCGGTCAAAATGAGGTCTTACGACAATTAAATCAGGGCACTTCTGCTTCGCCTGCCATATAGGCTCACCTGTAGTTACGCCGTAAACCTTAGCCTCGGCAGTTTTTGCTAAAATTATACCGTGCCTTTCTTCAACAGAGCCGCCCACAGCTACAGGTTTACCTTTGAGTTCAGGATTCAGGCTGCACTCAATTGACGCATAACAGGAATTCATATCAGAATGTATTATTACTCTTTCCATCATTTGAAGCCTCACAAAAAAGAACATTTGTTCGATATAATTATACTACCTTCTTTTACATTTGTCAACATAAAAAGAGACAGAAAAAATCTGTCTCTGAGTTATTATAAAATTATACAGATAAGACCGCTGCAACCTTCATTGATTACTCTTTCAAGAGTTTCCTGTAATTTCATTCTTGCATCAGTGGGCATTTTGTAAAGCTTATTATGAAGTCCCTCATTGACAAGACTGTCAAGGGTTTTACCGAATATATTTGACTGCCATATCTTTGACGGATCTTCCTCGAACTCTTTAAGAAGATACATAATAAGCTCTTCAGACTGACTTTCCGTACCTACAATTGGTGCAACCTCTGTATTTATATTGGCTTTAAGCATATGAATTGACGGAGCAGAGGCCTTAAGCCGAACGCCGTATCTCCCGCCCTGCTTCATAATCTCAGGATCTTCAAGCGTCAGCTCATTCATCGTCGGCATCACAATTCCGTAACCTGTAGCCTCAACCTCTTCAAGAGCTGTCTGAAATCTCGCAAATTCCTTCTTTACCTGCGAAAGCTCAAGAAGAGAATTCATAAGCTGCTGTTCGTTATTAATTTCCACACCTGTTTTTTCAGTGATAACCTTGTAGAATAAATCCGGTGAAATTGTCACATTTACTTTCACCGAACCTGTCGAAAGCTCAATACCGCCAAGCTCACACCTATCGATATTATCCGCCTTTGAGACTTCGCCCTCAAACATTTTTGCATCCTTTACTTTTTTCAGTTCAGCCGCTGCAGAATAAATAGCTGAATAAATATTTTTTCTTATTGGATGCTCTCTTTCAAGACCTGTTATCCAGCGTGGAAAATCAATAAGCATTTCTTTAATCGGAAATTCATATAAAAGCTCAGTTAAAATACCGCTAATCTGAGATGATGTCATTTCAAGACAGTTTACAGGAATAACACTGACGCTGTATTTTTCGCTCAATTTTTCTGCAAGAGACCTGCAACCTGCTGAATCAGGGTTTCGGCTGTTAAGCACAACAACAAAAGGCTTTTCTATTTCCTTGAGTTCATTTATAACTCTTTCTTCGGCTTTTTCATATTCTTCTCTCGGAATATCACTGATTGTGCCGTCGGTTGTAATAACAAGGCCGATTGTTGAATGTTCGGTAATAACCTTATTTGTGCCGACCTCAGCAGCCATATTAAAGGGTATCTCTTCTTCGTACCACGGTGTTTTAACCATTCTCGGTTGCTCATTTTCTATGTAGCCCAGTGATGACGGTACAACATAACCGACACAGTCGATCATTCTCACTTTAAATTCCATCGAACCGTCAATTTTAACCTCAGCCGCCTCCTCGGGGATAAATTTCGGTTCAGTTGTCATTATTGTCCTTCCTGACGAGGATTGCGGAAGCTCATCCATAGCTCTTTCTCTTTTGGCTGAATCCTCAATATTCGGCAGAACAAATTCATCCATAAAGCCTTTTATAAACGTAGATTTGCCTGTGCGTACAGGTCCTACTACACCAATATAAATATCTCCGCCCGTTCTTTTTGCAATGGAATCATATATGCTTGTGTTTGTCATCTGCAAATCCTCTTTTCAATCAATCTTCATTGAAATTCTATGCAGACAAACATCTTTATATGTCAAAAAAATATACCCTCCTGCAACGAGGAGGGTAAAAAATACAATTTAAAATCAAAGCATAAAGCTCTTTACAAAAACAAGGCAAACAATAACCATAAAAATGCAAAGACCAATCATAATTGTATTGAGAAGAGTGGTAGCCTTATTTTCATATCCTGCCTTCTTGGCATTGTTATGCCATATCCAAGGAATGAACTGTAAAATAAATGTAGCTGAGAAAAGAGCTGCAAAGAAAAGTAATGCCTTTGAAACTGCACTTGCATCCTTAGGTGCTCTTGTTTTAACAATCTGTGCGGGAGCTACCTGCTGAATAATTGCCTGCTGTGCGTAAACAGGAGCAGACTGAGCATAAATAGGTGCTGACTGTGTATAATAAGGGGCAACATCATCATATACAGGTGCTTCAGGTGCTGCGGGTGCTGTAGCTTCAACTGCAACAGCAGCTTCGGGAGCAGTCTCTTCTTCAATTGCCTGTGAAAAAACATCGTTATTTTCCGCTTTTTCTGCCTTTACTTCTGCTTCCTCTGCAGGATTCTTCTGACCGCAGATAAAACAGAAATCTGAATTATCGTCAATTACATTGCCGCAAAATTTACAAATCATAATTAGTCCTCCTAAACATTTATAAACAGATTATAACACTAATTTTTTATATTTACAAGGGTTTAATCAAACAATTTCACCATATTTTTTATCTTTTATACATATTTTAATAGGTTTTTCAGAAAAATATTACCAATGCTCTGAACTTAAAGGAAAAAAGTATGATGAAGCTTTCTGAAACAATTTACGGAATTACTGTAGGTATCGTTAACTCTCTTCTCGGTGCAGGTGGAGGTATGATATCTGTGCCTGCAATGAAAAAAATCGGTCTTTCGCAGAAGAAGGCGCAAGCAACAACCCTCGCCGTAATTTTGCCGCTTACAATAATAAGTGCAATAATATATCTTTTAAACGGCGAATTCTCTATATCTGATGCACTCAGATATATACCCTTCGGCTTTATCGGCTCTCTTCTCGGCGTACGTCTTATGGAAAAAGCCGACAGTAAAATACTTAAGAAAATATTTGCTCTTTTTATGTTATGGGCAGGCATAAGAATAATTCTGAGGTGATTTTTATGGATATAATAACAGCAGTTGCTTCATTTGTTTCCGGTTTTCTGTGTTCTATGGGCTTCGGCGGTGGTTCCGTTCTGATAATTTATCTGACTTCATATCTCAACACTCCTCAGAAGGAAGCTCAGGGAATCAACCTTATATTTTTTATACCCGCTGCCATATATTCAGTTATAAAATACAACAAAGATAATCTGATTGATAAAAAAGTTGCAAAACCGTTTATCATTTGGGGGCTGGTCGGTGTAGGTATAGGCTATATGATTATCAATATAGTAACAGCGGATTATTTAGGAAAAATTTTTGGCGGCTTATTGATTTTAATGGGATTAAAAGACTTATTTTTAAGAAAAAAATCAGAGAACACTGCAAACTGACTGCAAATGTTCTCTGTATTATTTTATCTTGATGCGAGGAAGCTTTCGAGAATCATAACTGCCGAAACAGCATCTACAATCTCTTTTCGCTTTTTTCCTCGAACATTAGTGACATTAAGAGCCTTATGTGCAGAAACAGTAGTCAATCGTTCGTCCCACATAACAGCTTTAATTCCTGTCTGAGCTGAAAGGGAGTCTGCAAACTCTTTGCATTTTTCTGCTCTCTCCCCCGATGTGCCGTCCATATTTTTCGGAAGACCGACAACAATAAGCTCGGGCTTATATTGCGAAATCATCTTTTCAATCTCAGCAATTACCTTAGGTGCATAAGATTGCGTAATAACTGTTACAGGAGAAGCAAGCATCTCAAGCTTATCGCAGACAGCAATACCCGTCCTTACGTCACCGTAATCGACAGACATAATTACCATAAATTTCCACCTTACATTTCAACATCCACAAGCTTGTTATCTATAGCTTCTCTTACCTGTGTAAAGGTCTTAGCGGGAAGCTCTGTATGAATTTTACTGAAGACATTTCTGAAAATAGTTTTTGACGGGTTAGACGAACCTGTTCTCAGGTCAGAACGGTAGTCGAAGCCATACCATACAGCAGAAACGTAATGAGGTGTACCGCCGCAGTACCATTTGTCGCAGTTGTCTGAGGTTGTACCTGTTTTTGCAAAGGTCTGGAATCTGCTGATTTTTGAGCCGTAACCTGTACCGTAGCTCTGGTTAACAGCTCCGGTAAGCATTGAAAGCATTTCTGATGCAGTATTTCTGCTTATAGCCTGCTCAGGCTTATTATTGGTATTGTCGAGTAAAACCTCGCCGTTTCTGTCAGTTACCTTGTAATAGCTATAAGGCTTATAATATCTTCCGCCGTTACCGAATGTAGCAAAAGCTGCAGCCATTTCGAGTGTAGTGACACCTGTCTGTGTACCGCCAACGCCCAAGGGGCTAAGGTCTTTATCGCCCTCGCTCAGATTGAGATGGAATGCCTCATTACAGTATTTAAGAGGAATTTCAACACCAAGCATTTCATCAAGAATTCGTACGGGAACTGTATTAAGAGAACGTATAAGCGCATTTTCAACAGTTACATAATCTCCTGAGCCATGGTCACCGTTAAAGTTTCTCGGCCATTTTTCGCCCTTTAATATGATAGCCTGTTCAAGAACAACAGACTGTGATGTAAGTCTTCCTGTATCAATTGCGGGAGCATACACGGAAAGAGGCTTGATTGAAGAGCCCGGCTGTCTCTTGGCACGGACATCAGTTGCTCTGTTATAAGCGCGGTTAGCTGTCTTTTTTCCCGTACCGCCTACAAGTGCAACAATCCTTCCCTCGTAGTCCATAATAGTCATCGATGATTCGGGAAGCTCACCGTATGAGTCATAGTGTGACCAGGGGAAGCCTGTACGGTTTTCGTAGGCAGACTCAAGAGTTTTCTGAATATCAAGGTCAACAGCTGCGTAAATCTTAAGACCGCCGTAGTATACCTGTCTCCATGCTTCATTATAATCGTAGCCGTATTCGTCCTGAAGGTCTGCAATAACCTGTTCTACAACGTATTCTTCATACCAGGACATAATTTCGGCTGTATCTATCTCTTCTTCACTTTCAGCGGAAGCGTTCTTGCTGAGAATCTTAACCTTCTTATTGTATGCCTTGTCAGCCTGCTCCTGGGTGATTTTCTCTTCTTCCACCATTGCATCAAGGCATCGCTTCTGTCTTGCTTTGCATTTTTCCATATTTGCGTGCGGATTAGTTGTATAGGGAGCCTTTGTGATACCTGCAAGCATTGCACATTCGGCAAGATTAAGCTCATTTACCTCTTTGCCGAAATAAGTTTCAGCTGCAGTTTTTACTCCGTAACAGCCGGAACCTAATGAAACAGTGTTAAGATATGCTTCAAGAATATCCTTCTTTGAATAGTTTCTTTCAAGATTCAGAGCCTTTGTAATTTCGTGGAATTTTCTGTTATAAGTAGCAGAATTTTCGTCAGTTAAATTTTTGATAAGCTGCTGCGTAATAGTCGAAGCACCCTGACCTTCATAAGCAGGGTTTATAATAACAGCAATTGTTCTTATCCAGTCAACACCGCTGTGATTATAAAAACGGAAATCTTCAAGGCAAATGAAAGCCCAGAGGAGATTTTCGGGCATATCCTCATAGTCTACCCAGATTCTGTTTTCCTCACCGTGAAGTCGGGTAAGCTCGATAATATTTTCTTCTGAATCGTAGGCGTACATAATCGATGTCTGATTCTGAGAGTTTTTATACATCTCAAGGTCAATAGCTTCATCGCCGTTGACAAAAGAATCCATATATGACGCAACAGAACCGCCGACAATAATAAATGTCAGCATACCTGCCACGAATATACAAAAGAAAAAGAGGAATATTGTATAGAGCACTGAATGTTTCTTTTTCTTCCTTTTCTTTTTCACTTTTGGAGTCGATGCATCTGTTTGTACAGAGTTCTTTTTAACTCTTTTATTTTTATTGTTTTCCATAATCAGAAGTCCTCCGCTTTTAGAAATTTATCTGAATACAGACATAGTCTCACATATTAACTTATATTATAATAAATCAGTGAAATTAAATCAACATTAATAGTAATAATTTTCACAATTTTAATTATTTTTTCTGTTAAATATAAGAAAAACGTTATTATTTTCAATTATTGGATACTTTCAGTCTTATATTCTGTAAAAAATAAGACAAGGTCTCCCCTGCCTTATTTTGCTTTAAGGTAACGGTAATCGAACCGAACAAGCCAAAATGTCCGATTTCCGGCACCTTTGTAATTTTTTCTCCTCGCAATACGCGAGTATTGTTTCGTCGAAGAAAATCCCAAATGCACCAAAACTCGGGCATTTACGGTCTTCGAGTTTAATGGGTGAAGATTTTTCTTGTAGCAAGGCAAAAGGTGAAGGGAATACTTGCGTATTTCCGAGGCTTTTAACGATACTACAGGGAAAATATGCCCCATTAAACCTTGTACGGTTCGACTACCGTTACCTTAACTGTTTTAACGTCGCTGTAATAGCCGTACATCTTTGTACCGTTGATAGTTTTATATGCTCTTATTTTAATAAAATAAGTTTTACCTTTAAGTATACCTTTAAGGACTTTCTTAGTGTCAGCGGGATTTTTCACCGTTACGGTCTTTTTACTGCTGAAGCTCTTGTTTGTTGCATAGACAATCTCATATCCGTCACAAGCCATTTTCTTCCATTTAACCGTTATTTCTCCCTTAGAAGCAACAGGTTTTTTCAGCTTAGCTTTCGAAGGCTTAGTAGCAGAGGTATGAGTCTTCTTATAAGAAAAGACTTTCGAGCCTGAATTATCAGAATAAGCTTTAACGGCAAACTTATATTCTGTGCCGCTTTTAAGGTCAGCTCCGTCTATTTTCTTTACTGTATACGAAAGGTTTTTGGTATCTTTGATAGCTACATATTTTTTAGTTTTACTGTTGTAATAATAAATTCTGTAGCCCGTTGCACCCTTGACTTCATTCCAGTAAAGCTTAATGCTCTTAATTGACGGCTCTGATGTAATTCTTTTTACTTTTGGCGGAACAATTTTAAACGACAGAGTTTTCGAGCCGGAATATTTACCTTTAAAAGTTATTTTTACTGTATACTTCCCTGTTTTCTTTCTGCCTGACTGAAATTTTACAGTATAGTCGGTGCCTTCTTTAAGAGCGTTGCCCTTACTGTCCTTAACAGTTACGGCAGGCTTTTTGCTCTTTCCGTCATAAATGTAGGATGTCTCAGAAAGCTTCACTGAGGCAATTTTATAGATTGTTTCTGTAGCTGACACCCTGCCGCACATGGTGCAGGTTTTCTTTTTACTGCCATCCTTTTTCAGGGTAGCTTTCGTGATAACATATGAATAACTGTGGGAAAGCTTTTTAATTGTCTGCACATCAGTTTTCGCATTACATCTTTTGCAATGGCGTGATTTGCTGCCGACGGATTTACAGGTTGCTTTTTTATCTACTGTAAAACTGCTTTTATAGCTATGACCGAGTTTAGCGGTTATGCCAGATTTGATTTCTGCGCCGCAGGAACACTTATAAATACTGTAGCCGCCGGATGTGCAGGTCGGCTCAATAACTGAGGATTTTTTGTAGTCGTGTCCTTTTGCAGAAACAGTTCTTTCGCGATAATATTTACATTCAGTACAATCCGCTCTTTCCTTACCTTCAGTAATACATTTAGGCTTATCAATTAAACAGAACTCGGATAATTTATGTCCTGAAGCTTTAACAATGTTATCAAAATAGCTGTCGCCGCAAGAGCAAGTATATATTGTGTAACCTATGTCAGTACATGTGGGTTCAACAACAGACGATACATATTGATGCTTTTTAAGCTTGATTTCTTTCGTATCAGAGTAATCGCACCCTCTGCTACAATACGCTCTAGCTTCGCCTTTTTCTGTGCAAGTTGATTCTTTAAGTACAACATAATCGCCCATACTGTGCTCACTGTATTCAGGCTCTATTTCTTCGTGACCCGATAAATAAAGATTGCACTGTACACAAAACTCACCTGAAGTATAACCCGGGTATATGCAGACAGGCAAAATCTCAGGTATATTTGATACATTATGAGATTTACAATGCTTAGTTGCAGATGCAAAATCAGAATTACCTGATTCATAAAGCTCAATTTCTTCAAGAGCCTTTTCATCACCGTCGAACAAAATCATAGACAAATTTCTGCAAAAACCGAATGCAGATTTTTCAATTATGTTAATATTTGTACATAACCTTACTTTCGCAAGATTATTACAATTATAAAAAATACCTTCGGATAACTTTTCAATACCGGACGGCAATGCTATATTCTTAAGTTTGGTACAATCAGAAAAAGCAAACCTGCCGATTGATGTTACTGAATTTCCTATAGTGATTTTTCCAAGCTCATTACAGTGTGAAAAAGCTTTATCGCCTATTGTTTCCACTCCAAACGGAATTTCAATTTCAGTTAATGAGCCGCAAGAGATAAAAGCACCATCCCCAATATGCATCAGATCATCATTAAGTGAAATTATACTAAGGTTATTGCAACAGTCGAATGCACCTACGGAAACAGTTACGGTACCATCAGGCACCTTATATTTAGTCTTTGTAGAAGCGGACGGATATTTGATCAATTCTTTCCCGTCGCCACTGAACAGCACACTGTCTTCGACTTTAAAATTTCCGTTAAATCCATCGACAGCTATCTCAGAAAGACAAGTACATTTACCGAATACATCTTTACCAATGGAACTTACCTTCGGACCTATAAACACGCTTTTTAGATCTTCGCATAAATAGAAGGCTCTGTCGCCAATTATCTCGGCACAATCAGATAGCTTTACGTTTTCAAACTTGCAACCGTAAAAGCACTCCACTCCGTAGAATTTTGCTTTCGGACATAGAATCCACTCAGTAAACCCGCAACCTTTAAATGCTTTATCACCTATCGTTATTACATTTGACAAGCCCTCAGCACTATTCAATAATGAAGAATTTTCAAAAGCACTTACACCAACAGATAAAACATTGTCTCCTCCGCAAACGTTTTCAAGGTGCTGCATACCGTAAAAGGAACAGTCGCCTATATGAGAAATACCGCTGCCTACTGTAATCCTTGTTATATCATTACGGTATTTATAATAAGGAGAGTCGCCTGCAGTATAGTTCTTCATTTCACCTTCACCGTAAAGAACGAGATTTCCGTTATCATATAACACCCACAAAATATCGCAGTCATTTTCACAGCAGAAGCCGGCGTCAATAATCAAGTGGCACTCATTACCACATACATCACAAATTGTATCTCCGTCCTTGTCAGTATGATTAACCGTTATTATTTCTTTTGGTGTTATAAATGCCCCGCAGCCATTGCAACGAACAGCTTCTGTATATCCCGGACTAACGCAGGAAGCAGGCAAGGAAGGCACAACAGATGTATCGTTGTGACTGCAGTATCCGCAAACAATATTGCTCTTATCAATACCGATATCATCCATTGATACGAAAGAAAGAGAACTTTCCGAACCGCAATAATATATTTCTCTAAGATTATTACAATTTTCAAATGCTCCTGTACCTATATTTTCTATGCCGTAGTTTATTATTACTGTTTCAAGACTATCGCATCCCCTGAATGCATTTTCACCTATATTTTTCAATGTTTCAGGAAAAGTTATTTCTTTAAGATTCCTGACTCCGTTGAAGGCGTCATTTTTAATATATGTTAAAGTTGAAGGCAAAGCATAATCAGATAAATCACTGTTAACCGGACAAAATATTAATTCAGTTTTATCAGAATTATAGACAACTCCTCGCTCATCAACTGTAAATTCAGTGTTATTGATATCAACAAAGATTTTAAGCTTTCCGCAGCATGAAAATGCACCGTTTCCAATCGAAGTAATTTTTTTGGACAGAACAATATTTTCCGCATTATTCATACCATAAAACGCATAATTGCCTATTTTCTTGACTGTAGAAGCAATCTCAACAGTTTCAGCACTGCAACCGAAAAATGCATAGTCGCCTATTTCCGTAATTCCGTCTCTTATGATCAGTGTTGTTACCTTGGCCTCGTCAAAAAGCTGTGAATACGGCATCTCCGTTTCATCGGAAAAAGGCAAAATTTTTCCGTTTCCTTCAACAATAAAAGTGCCGTCATCATAATAAGACCAGATTATATCAGAAGTTCCATCATAACACCCATTCATGATAAGAACAGGCTCAGACGATAAGGCGAAAAAGCTCATTGAAATAATTAAAAGCATTAAAGAAATAATAAACAAAATTTTTTTCATTGTGCACACACTTAACCCCTAAATATTTTCAAAATTATTTTTTATATTCTAACATTTATTTGCATTTTGTCAACTTGTGTAAATTTGTGTGGTAAATAAAAAAATAAAGGCGGAGATAATCTCCGCCCGAAAAAAATATCATTCTTCGACAACCATCTTTGCTCTCTTTTCAGCAAGCTCAACAATCATTCTCATCTGAAGCTCACCGTGAATGGGATAAAGAATAAACGAAAGACCGTAAAGACCTCTTGCAAGAGCAGGAAGTATACAGAATACAATCCAAATACCTCTCAGAATCGTCGGATCAGTATTAGGTATAGCATTGCCTGCCTCATCAGTAAGAGGAACATATTTGATCCAGTGAAGAACCATACCTGAAAGCCAGCCTGTAACTGAATAAGCCAGCTTATTGAAATAACCCTGAACAGTAGTTACAAGTGCTTCGCTGCGGATGCCGTCCTTCCACTCCATATAATCAAGAGCATCAGCTGTAAGGATAGGATTACAAACAGTAATAATCTTATTGGGAAGACCTGCAATTGTAAGAAGCACAATAACAGCAATAAGGTTAATAACTCTTTTTTCGCCAAATTCACTACTAAAGATTGCACCGTTGGGGAAACCAAGCACAAACAGAAGCAGATATGCACCAAGACCGAACAGACCTGCAAAAATGGCAACTGCTCTTGCGCCGAACTTTTTAATGAACTTAGCGGCAATGGGAATCATAAAGTAGTTAGGAATACCCGTAAAAAGACCGCAGATTGTAGCGTGCGCAATGTCGCCCGTATTGTTAAGCCAGAAATAGCTTTCCGAAGAACCGCCAACAGCTTTAAAGCTGTTGAAGAAGTCAGAAAGTATAATTGCAATAAGAGGTCTGTTTTTAATAATAGTTTTAAAGGACTTCCACGCTGAAACCTTATTCATTTCCTCTCGGCTTTGAAGAGGTATTCTCTCACGCATATTAAAGAAACCGAACACAGCAAATGTTGCCGAGAAAATAAGCATAAAATATGCAAATCCGCTATAAATGCCACTCATTGAAAATGACGGATTAATCTTGGGAAGAACAGAAACCAATATAGGCAGGAATGAGGGCAGCCAGACACCGAAATTCTCAACAAACTTGGTTACATATATCAAGTTGTTTCGTTCATTGGTATTTGGGGTAATACTGTAAATTATAAGACTCCATGCGTTGAAATAACTCATACCGAGTCCGTAAATAACAGTTGCAGCTGCTACCCATACTATTTTAAGGGTATCGCTGATATCAGGAACCGTATAGAACATATAACCGCCTAAAATCCAGAGCGGTAAAGGAAGGATAAAGAACGGACGCACTCGGCCCCAACGTGTTCTCGTACGGTCAATAATAAGGCCTGAAATCGTATCGTCAACGGCATCGTAAATAGTTGCAAAAAGGTTTATGTTAGCAAAAACAGCAGGATTAATCTTTACGAACTGAATCATAAAGAACTCCTTAGATGCGCCTATGAACTGAGTCAGGTTTTTCTGACCGAAGTTGACAAGCAGATATGCTATCATTTCTTTAGGTCTGAGATATCTTTTCTTTGTCTGTGCCAGTTTATTGAGAAGCTGTTCATCAGCCTGCTCCTGGGCGGCAGAACCGGTGTTTACCTGTGTATCTGACATTCAATCACTCTTTTCAAACGTATTTTCAAGATTATTTCTTGTCTTTTTTAGCCAGAGCTTCTTTGGCTTTTCTGACCTTTTCTGCCTGCTCTTCTTCGGCTCTCTTTTCAGCTTCAGCTTTCGCTGCTTCTTTTCTCTTTCTCTCTTCTTCTTCTTTTTCTTCCTTGATTCTGACTTTTTCTGCCCTTGCAGCCTCAAGTACTTCGTCAGAAGCAACCTCTGAACGTGAAACAAGTAAATTCACAGCAGCTGCAGCAACAAGAAGAACAAGATATACAAAAGTGCCCCAAAGCACAGATACGGTAGCATTTTCAAATTCAAGTGTAGCAATCGCAAAAGAAGAATTTACTTTTGAAGATGAAATCATAAAGATAACTGCACTGATAATTACAAATACTATACTTACAATATCAGTAATCCAGGTTGCCTTTGTGTCTGATTTTCTGAAACGCACAAGGATCATAAAGAAAGCAACCACAATAGCTACAACGCTGAAAAGCATCATTATAAATCCAAGCATTATAAAGGTTACGGGACCTTTGAAGCCTTCAGCACTCATAGCCGAAATAATTCCGCCTAAATTTTTGAAAAGAATTCCAAAAAACTTGATTGTTGACTCACCGTCGGTAAAAATACCTATAAGATCAAAGCTTAAGGTTGATTTTTCACTCGAAACGGTTGCCCAAGGAAGAATAAATCCAATCGCAGGAAGAAGTGAAATTATCAATCTTATGATTCTTAACTTAGTTCCGATTACAGTGAATTTAAGTCGGTTTAAGGTCTTATAAAGAGCTGCAAATTTTTCTTCGGCTCTGATGTTATCCTCTTCAAGACGGGCTTCCCAGTTGAAATTGGGAATACTTACACCGCAATCAGGACAATCAGCCTTAAAATTATACCATTTGAGCACTCTGCCGCAATTAGGACAATTGGTTGCCATCTGAACACCCTTTCTTTCTTAATGTTATGAACTGATTTAATTAACAGCCACGTAACACTATTGATATATCCTCTATTTTTGCATAAAGGTACTTGATTATTTTATAATTTTATTCATCAATTGTCAAGGCGATTTGAAAAATGTAAACCAAGAAATAAGTAATTTTATCTGTAAATATTTAAACAAAAAACAGGTGTCTCTGATTTTTACACCGGAGACACCTGAAATAAATCTTTATATCTCATCATAAGACAATGCTTTATTGAGCAATCTGACATTTACACCGATAAAAGTATCAGGAACCTCGCCCTTGAGATTGCAATAAACCGATTGCATACCGGCATTCAGATTTTTATTGAAATAGAGCTTCAGAACACCGTTTCTTTCCCTAACGGCAGTTATTTGTACAACATCAGTGCAACTTTCAGATGATTTAAGTGTGGAAACACCAACTCTGAATCTTACAAACCCATCATCACCGATATAAATCTCAATTTCATCGCCTTGCTTAAAGAGATGTTTAGCTTTATCATCAGTTATGTTTATTTCTACAGTGAAATCGCCGCTACCCCTGATTACGCAATCTGAAACTATATTTTTCTCATAATAGCTGAACTCAAGTCTTATGTCAGCTTCATTATTCATAACATCCTTTACAGATAAAAGAGTCAGTTCATTTTCTTTATCAAAAAGCTCTTCAAACTCAATTACAGCTGTCATATAATCTTCAAGAAGGTTTATATTTTTTATTCTGTTTTCATTGCAGATAACTGACGAAATATCAACTGTCTGATTAAACTGCACCTCAATTATTCTATCACTGACAGCTTTTACATATTCTGCTTTCAGCTCTTTCTTTCTTTTACCGAAATGCAGTATTCTGCTTTCATAAGGAGAGAGCCTGAGAGTTATTGTATCACCGTAAGAATAAGCTCCCTGACTGCCGCCGACAGTGTAAGGTAAAACCGTAAAAAGCTCACCAAAAGCAAAATCCTTGCTGACACCGATAAGCTCATCAAGCCTCAATGTAAAGCTCTGTTCATTATCTGAGCTGTTTCTCACGGAAACAATTCCCTCGTGATCAGAAAAACAGCTGTACCCGTATACCTTTGCCTGAGATGGTCTGCCGCCGAAGATAACGGAATTTGAAAGTACATCAATATTTTCCTCTATAAAACGCATACAGCTATAGTTTATACGCCACTTGGCTTCATTCATCATATTGTAGCTGTAGTAAAGCTCCCAGAACTGTGTACCTCTTGTAGCCATCATAAACAGATAATCCCGGAACTCATTATCGGTCATTGAAATCTTTGCTTCATTGCCGTAAATCGGCTCGTGATTATAGATGGCTCTCTGCGGGAACTGGAACTGACGGACCTTATAAAAGTCAAGATAAATCTCATCACGGTAGCTGAGCATTCTGTCCTTATCAGATACACTGCCCTTTTTACCGATAAAGCCTATGTCTTCGCTGATCTGCAGCCACATACTGTTCACCCACTGTAAAAACCAAGGAGACGGCCAGGCATAGCAGGTAAGATTAATCCAGAAATCACTGCCGCTGTTAAGGCTCAGCTTTTCAAAAGCCTTAATCCACTTTTCCCATACATCGCTATAGAAATACATATTTTTATAACCGCCTGTAAGGTGACCGTGATGTTTATTTTTGCAGGGCTTTCTGGCAAATCCGTCAAGCTTGAAATAATTAATATCAAAACGTTTTTCGCAATCGACAAGAAAATCAGTTGTTTTATTTACATACTTTTCACTGCCGACACAGATATCAAGGGATTTTCTGTTTACATAACCGTTACCGCCGGACTCAATTTTACGGGCAAATTTTATTGTATCCGAAGTATATCCGCCCCTCGGACCTAACCATAAACCGAATCGGGAGCCGAATGACTCAGACAGTTTTTTCATCGGGTAAAGTTCATTGGGAAACTTACCGTTAAATGTCCAGAATGACTTTGAATAATCATTCCATCCGTCATCCATGACATAGGAATCAAGCGGCGGTTCACCTGTCGCTGTAAATTGCTTTTCCACCTCAAGAAAAGATTCAGTGATATTTTTTTCTGAAATATTAAGCATATGGTCAAACCATGAATTATACTGTCTTCTCAGATAGACAGGCTTTGAAATATCTTTTATGTACTCATAAAAAGACTTCTGAACCTGCTCATAAATATCACTCTCTGCACCACCGAGGACGCTTTTCGGTGACAAATATTTGTCGGAACCGATGATTTCGTGTAAGCTTTTGCCACTATAATATTTAACATTTGCCTTATAGTCAATGATATTGTTTATTGCAGCAGGAAACTCACAACCCATGTAAAACGAATCAACATATACAGGCTGACCGAGAGATAAAGCAAAACCCGAAATAATTGAATCCTTCTGTTCAGGAATGGACCAATACTTGCTTTTTTCATCAATAATAAGATGCTCGAATTTAATATAATCAAGCTTAATTTCTTTCTTTCCTCTCTTTTCAAAAGAAAACTCAAGATGCTTTCTCATATAACAGCGAAAGTCGTTAAGTGTATATACAAGGCTGATTATTATCCTGCTGTCTCTTACCTTAACAGATTTAAAGTTAATTCTGTATTCCTTGCCACCGTCCGTTTCACAGCAGTGACAGTCAGAGATTTTAAGCTGAGAAGCAGACACAGTCATCGAGCCGAAGCCAACTTTGAAGTTAATTATAAACTCCTCTGAATTTTCGCCCGCAGATAATTGAATTCCGCTAAGGTTATTAGTAACTACACAGCCGTTAATTCTGCCCGATTTAATCTGTAGCTCCTTTTTTATATGAGGATTTTCAATAACAATATTGCTGTTCATTTTAACAATCCTTTATATCAGTTCAGATATTTGCATTAACCCAGGAAATAACATCCTTACATACTGTATCAAAGCAAGCGCTTTCATTAAGAATTTCGTGTCTTGCATCAGGGTAAAGTATTCTCTCGACATTATTCTTCCCTGCGTCAGTAAGCATTTTATATACCTTTTCAATACCCTTACTGTATTCGCCGACGGGGTCCATTGCACCTGAAATAATAAGTACGGGAAGTTCTTTTGAAAGACCTTCAAACCATTCTTTTGAAGAAACATAATTTAAAATTGAGAAAAGATCGCCGTAACCGCAGGCAGTAAAAAGGAATCCGCATAAATCATCAGCTATGTACTTATCAACCTGTTCGTTGTCTCTTGAAAGCCAGTCGAAAGCGGTTCTTCCTTCAAATTTGCTGTTATATGCACCAAAGCCTGTTTTGTCAATAAGCTTACTTCTGTAATGTGTGCCTTTAAGCTTGGCAATAATTTTGGTAAGAGCAATACCTGCTCCCGCGGCGGGATTGGGGCCTGATGTACCGCAGTAAACTGCAGCTGCGATTTCATCTGCATACTTAAAGCTGTATGCTCTTGCAACAAAGGACCCCATTGAGTGACCGAAGAAAACAACAGGCTTATCGGGGTTTTCTTCCTTTATAATCTTTGTGAGCTCATGACAGTCCTCAACAAAAACCTTCCAGCCATCCTTTTCGCCAAAGAAACCAAGCTCACTTTCAGAACTAATGCTCTGACCGTGACCGATATGGTCGTTGATATAGAAAGCAAAGCCTGCCTTGCAAAGCTCTTGAGCAAATGGCTCATATCTTTCAAGATGCTCCGCCATACCGTGAGCTGCCTGAATTACTGCTTTGATTTCGCCGTTTTCAGGATAATATGAGGCGGCGTGAATATCGGCAAGACCGGAAACCGATGGGAAAGTAAATTCTTTTTTAATCATATTTGTTCCTCCTTGGTAATACATTTTAAGTAATTATAACATAAGAAAATTTCAATTTCATTTATTTTTATAAATAATCCTTGTAGCATATTCAACAAAAAACAGAAGTTTTTTTTGACAAAATTAAAATCTAACAAAAAAATCAATCAAAGTCCGTTTAATAGGACTCAAAAATTAAATTTATCGAACATTTGTCTTGACATTTCGACAAATTGTGCTATAATTTAATCAGAAACAAAGAACGAATGTTCGATTAAGGAGGACAAATTTATGTTTGATACATTAGGAAGCTTTTCGGTAGTATATTTTATTCTTGCAACAATTCTTATTCTTTTAGTAGTTTTTGAGAAACAGTGTCTCAGACTTGAAGCCAAGTTTGATGCAAAGGTAAGAAAAATGAAAAACGCAAAAATGCAGAAAAACAGAGCAAAGGTTGTTCAGCAGAATAAGCAGAGACAGACACCTGTAAGGACACGACAGAATCCCCGTGCCTACAGAAAGACGAGAAACTTTGCAGCATAATTTAATCTGCTGATACAATAATATAACTCCCGAAAATTCGGGAGTTCAGCTTGTCGAAAAAGCATTTTCGACAAGCTAACAGACTGCCGAGAATGTTGCAAGATGCCCTTTTCTTCACTCCGAAGGCGTACACGGGTACTCCGAGAGGGTGAAAAAAGGGCAAATATATGCGAAAATCCGGGGGAATTCGATATTCCTCCGGATTTTGTTAGCAATATTGTTATTATATCTGCTTTAATTTATATGTATATATATTTCGCATATATGTTCTTGCGACTTTATCGACAGTCTGAACTCCCGAAAATTCGGGAGTTGTTTTTTTATATTCCCTTACCTGACATCGTCATTGAATGCAACCATATCAAAGTTTACAACTGTACAGTAATTCATACTGTCAATCTTATTCAGCTCAGTATCAAGCTTATCTTTAATCTGCTTTTTCTCAGACATAAGATCAGCAGGAAGTGCAATATCAAAAATCAGATTTGTATTCTTCTCACCTTTTACAATGCGAAAATCGTGAATTGAAATCCTGTTATCCTGTTCTTTTAGAAGAACAATAACAATATCCTTAAGTCTTTCAAGCTCAGCATCACCTGTAACAATTGGATCATAATGAATTACAAGGTTTATATTATGTCTGTCAAGACAGATTCTTTCGAGATTGTCAATAAGCTCATGACAGTAAAGAGGGTCTGCCTTATGATCCATTTCAACATGAATACTTGCGAATCTCTGTCCCGGACCGTAATCGTGAACCATTAAATCGTGATACCCCAAAACCTCAGGGTAAATTCCCATAACACTTATAATGTTCTCTTTAAGCTCAGGGCTTGCATTTTCGCCGAGAAGAGGACTGATTGTATCCTTAGCCATCATAACACCGCTGTAAAGAATGAACAAGGCAACCGCAAAGCCCATATAGCCGTCAATGCGTATATCGAAAACAAACTCAATTATCCCTGCAAGAAGAACTGCACTTGTAGCAACAGCGTCATTTCTGCTGTCAGCTGAGGTGGCAAGAAGAGCCGAGGAATTGATGTCCTTACCTAATTTGCGATTGAAAAGACACAGCCAGAATTTAACGGCAACAGAACCGACAAGAACTATACAAGCATAGATTGAAAGCTCGACCGATGTTGGATTGAGTATTTTCTCAACGGATGTCTTAGCAAGCTCAAAGCCGATAATAACTATCATTGCCGCAACAGCAAGGCCTGACAGATATTCGTATCTTGCGTGACCGTAGGGATGATCTTCGTCAGCCGGCCTTTTAGCAAGCTGAAAACCGACAAGAGTAACAATTGAGCTTGTTGCATCGGAAAGGTTGTTCATAGCATCGGCAGTAATAGAAACAGAGCCCGAAACTGTACCAATAAGAAGCTTCAGTCCGAAAAGTAAAATATTACATACAATACCTACTACACCCGAAAGTGTACCTACAGATGAACGAACATCTGACGAAGCAGGTTCAGTATAATTCTTAACAAATAATCTTAGAAGCAATTTAGTCATAGTAAAACCCCACAAAAATCAACTTTCTGCCTATCATCATTTTGCATACAGCATACCTACAATCCAATTTCTGAAGCTGCAAGGAGCAACTTTACAAAGGGTACTGAGAAGCTTATAGCTGAATCCGATAGCAGATATAGGCTTAACTCGCTTTTTCAAGGCAATATCAGCAATATACTTTCCTGCTGTTTCGGGGCTCATACCCTTTCTTTCGTCCTTTTCCATACCCGCAACACTGCGTGAGATACGGCCGCCGTATTCCTTATCTCCCTCATCACATTTCGCACGTGCATCAGTGAAACCCGTTGAGATATCACCCGGCTGAACGGCAGTAACGGTAATTCCGTAAGGTCTGATTTCATTTGCAAGAGCGCAGGTGTAAGATTCAATCGCAGCTTTGGATGCAGAATAATAAGTCTGGAACGGAATGTGAGCAGCAGCGGCAACGGAGCTTATGTTTACTATGCGTCCAGCACCTACCTTTCGCATAACAGGAAGTACAGCCTTGTTGACATTTACCATACCGAAGAAATTTACGTCCATCTGCCTTTTTGCTTCAGACAATTCCGTAAACTCTACAGCACCGGAAATGCCGAATCCCGCAGAATTTATGACAATATCAATTCTGTTTTCATTTTTCAGAACTTCACCGACAGCTGCTTTTACCGCTTCTTCGTCAGTAACATCAGCCGTAATATGTATAATTCCTTCGGTTGTTATTGTGCGACGGCTGAATTCGTAAACGGTACATCCAGCATCGCGAAGAGCTATAGCAGTGCAAAGACCTATACCGGAATTGCCGCCTGTAACTATAGCGACTTTATTGTTTTCGCTACTCATATCCTAAGCCCCATTTCATAAAATTACCAGAACAGTATATCACAGGTTTAAATATTTGTAAATCAAATTAAGATATAAAAAAATAAGTACCCACCAATAAGGTGAGTACTTTTAGCTGGTTGCGGAGACAGGATTTGAACCTGCAACCTCCGGGTTATGAGCCCGACGAGCTACCGGGTTGCTCCACTCCGCGATATATCACTCTCTCAAGTGCTCAGTTATTATAACCCATACACTTGAGAAAGTCAATAGTTTTTTTAAAATTTTTTATATTTTTATTATATGCCAAAAAACTGATGATTATTCATCACTTTCAGTTTTCTCTGTCTTTTTCTTCTTAGTGGTTTCTTCCTCGGTTGTCTCCTCTTCTTCGGGCTCATCCCATACAGAAAGAACAATCTCCGTTCCCTTATCAAATTCGAGCCCTGCAACCTTGTCTGTCATTTCAACAATACCTGCATCGTGCGTACCGTCGTTCTCAAGAAGGTCTATCTTCACCTTGAAGCCAAGCTCTTTAAGCTCAGATTCGGCATCTTTACTGTCAAGCCCCATAACCTCAGGAAGCTCAACCTGCTCGGCTCCTCGGCTGACAACCAAATTTACCGTTGTACCTACAAGTACACTTTCACCTTTCGATACATCCTGACTGATGACAGCATTCTTAGCGTATTTATCGTTATACTCAAAAGTAAATTTCAGATTAAAGCTTTTCATAAATGTATCGTTGGTATTGATACTGTCATAGGTATGTGCAGTAAAATCAGGAACAGTAACATATTTCTTTTCCTGCGGTGTATAATCCGTTGTAGAAGGTTCAGCGTTAACGGGAACATCCTCCTCTTCTTTGTTCATCGGAAGGAATGTGAATGACGAAAACACCTTGTTAAGCACAGGAACATCGTAATTCTTATAAAGAACAGTTGTATAAAGTATAGAGAACACAATCATACAAAGTACAACAACACCGATAAAAGTACCGACAGCAAGTGCAATCAAGGATGAACCGCTGTTTTTCTTATTCTTAGCCTTATCGGAAGCTTTCGAGCTGTTTTTCTTTACAGAATCCGCTGAAGCTGATTTCTTGATTTCAGCAGGAGATTTACCTTTGGCTACAGCTTCGGATTTAGCTGCTGTATTAGGAGAAATCGCCTGAATAAGCGCATCAATGGATTGAATTCTGTTTTCATTATTGATTGCAAGTCCTTTAACAAAAGCACCGATAACCTTTTTGGGAAGTGATGCGGCAATAGCAGAAGGAATAATCATTTCATCTTTAACCGCTCTTTCCGTAGCCTTTGGTGGCACGATGCCCGTAACGCAATAGTAAATAAGAGCCATTACGGAATATACATCGGAAGACGCAGAAATATTTCTTTCCTCACTGTAATACTCCAAAGGAGAAAAACCGCTGAGAGGTGCTATTGCAAGCTCCTTAAGGGGCGAATAGCATTGATAAATTGAAAAAGAGGTAAGATGAAGCTTTCCGTCAGAACCCACATGAACACTGGCAGGCGAAATATTGCCATGTATTACACCGTTAGCATGAAGCTTGGACAGTGCAGATAATATGCTTCTGAAGGCAGAATAGGCCTTCTGCCAGGGAAGTGTTTTTCTTGTCTCTTCAAAATATGCTTTAAGTGTAATACTGTCCGTGTATTTGCAGACAGCATATACAGTGCCGTTAAAATCAAGAATGTTTCTGACCTCAGGAAGTGAAATCTCCCCCTCAACAGAACCGATACCCTTCCAAAGATTAATGAAGCTCTGCAGACAGTTTCTGAACATAGCATCATAACCAAGCTTCACCGAAACAGTGCAGGCACCTTCAGCTCTGTCAACAATCTTATAAGGGAAGAATTCGTGAACAGAAACTATTTCTTCCGTCTCTTTATCAAGACCGATATACGTAATTGAGTCATTGGCAATAGAAACAGCCTTACCTACAAGATAACGTCCTGCTATTATACTTTCTTTCGGAAGACAAGGGCTATGCTGTACCGCTTCAGCATTATAGTAACAATGAGGGCACACTGTCTTATCGAAGTCGATTTCCTTCATACAGCCCATACAATATTTTTTATTTTCAGTCATTGGACTTCCTCCTGACCAATCGTTATTTCTTTCATTAGGATATTTTACAAAATTTTTGTCTAAAAGTCAAGATAACTGAGTATTGCACAGCAATGTGTTGTATAACAAGTTCTGAATCATACACAATTATATTTGCAGATATATTAATTTTTTTATCGAATTTATAAATTTTTTGTAGAAAACTATTGCATTTTAAAATGTTTTGTGATAATATTTCACCATAATAAATGTTTAAAAACATCACATCAAGGAGAATATTATGAGCAATTCAGTACGTTTTACAATTAAAAGCAACAGCTATAATCAGATTGAACAATGTGAAAATACTACAACAGATATTGATTTTGTTATAACTCTATCACCCGAAAATATGAAAGAGTTATATGAAGCGGTCAAAGATATCAATAACGGTCGGGAATCTATTTTGTCCAAAGATTTTATTAATCTTTTGTGCGAGCAGAAAAAGTCTTTTGCAAATGTAGAGCCTATGTCTGAGCTTGAGTGTGCGGTAACAACAGTACTTAACGAACTCGGTATACCGGCACATACAAAGGGTTACAGATATTTAAGAGATGCTGTTGTTCTTTCAACAGAATCCCCCGATTTAATCGGTCAGGTAACAACTGCTCTTTATCCTGCCATTGCAAGTACCCACGGCACGACTCCCGTTAGAGTAGAGCGGGTAATGAGACATGCAATTGAATACTGCTGTCTAAAGGGCAATCAGGATGTTGTTAATGCCTTGTTCTCCCATTGTATTGCAAGTCAGAGAGGAAAGCCGACAAATTCAGAGTTCATAGCCATTCTCAGTGACAAGCTCAGAATGTACGCATAAATAAAGCACTGCAAATGCAGTGCTCATTTTTTATTCTTCAATACCCTTAAGAGCTTCCAGCTCTTTTCTGTCAACTCTTATCTGTGAATCTTTGATTGTTTTGACATCCTTACGGTTGACAACTATAGGTGCAGCATCAGGTCTTTTTTCGAGAGAAACCTTAAGCATTCCCGTAAGAAGATTATTGTCCACAACAGTACCCTTTCCCTCAACAGTTTCAACAATAGCTCCACACTTGGGTGTTACTCTGAGAAGATGCTCATAAGCCTCCTGCTCATATTTAAGACAGCACATAAGCCTGCCGCAAGTACCGCTGATTTTTACAGGGCTTAAAGATAGGCTCTGCTCTTTTGCCATTTTAATTGAAACAGGCTGGAAATCACCTAAGAAAGTATTGCAGCAGAAAGGTCTTCCGCATACACCAAGTCCGCCGACCTTCTTGCTTTCATCTCTGACACCGATTTGTCTGAGCTCAATTCTTGTTCTGAAAACGCCGGCAAGATCCTTTACAAGCTCTCTGAAGTCAACTCTGCCGTCAGCAGTAAAATAGAAAAGAATCTTGTTTCTGTCAAATGTGTATTCAACATCAACCAGCTTCATTTCAAGGTTGTGAAATGCAATTTTTTTACTGCAGATATCAAATGCTTCCTTTTCTTTGATTTTATTTTCTTCGACAGTTTTAAGGTCTTTTTCGTCAGCAAGTCTTAAAACAGGTTTAAGAGGTGCGGTAATCTCTTCGTCATCAATTACTCTGTTAGCAATAGTAATTGTACCGCACTCAATTCCCCTTGCAGTTTCAACGATTACCTTATCCTGACAATTATATTCTTTGCCCTGAGGGTCAAAGTGATAATTTTTCCCAACGTCCTTGAATCTGACTGAAACAACTTCTGCCATTATTTTTTCCTCCTTAACGGGACTTGATGTTATATAATACAGATGAAAATCTTGTAACTGTTAAATTATGATTTGCTGACGAATCAACGTCGTCAATCAGCTCCTTAATCTGCTCCATAAGGGTCATGGTTTTCTTTTGGGTAAGCTGATTTTTAATAAGAGAAGAAATATCAGTCTCTTCACATAAAAGCGTTTTACCTCCGCTTTGAAGAATGAGCGCATCTCTGATTATCGGCAGCATACTTTCAAGTACAGCCCTGAATAAAGCCTTATCTTTAATGAAAGCTGCTGTTTTTTTCAAAAACTCGAATTCATCTTCTTTTATAAAAGAAGCAAGTAATTCCTTGGCTTTTTCTTCAGCAAGAATATCATCCTCGCTCTTGTCAGCAAGGGATTTTTCCTCACCCAATGAATAAAGAGTAGCCCTCGAAATAATTGTTTCAAGCAATGAAGATTTACTGTCGCAGGTAAGAATAAAAGAAACGTGTGATGAGGGCTCTTCAAAAATCTTAAGAAGAGCATTCTGCGATTGGGTATTCATATACTGTGCACCGTGTATGATAAATACACTCTTAACTGCTTCATTAGGATAAATCTGCGCTTTTGCTCTCAAATCTCTGATTTCATCAACCTTTATCATAGTGCTGTCATCACTCTTTATCAGAATGTGAATGTCAGGATGACAGTCATTTGCAGCCTTATAGCAACAAGAGCACACACCGCACGGCTTGTTATCTCCCATGCAGACAAGAGCTTTAGCTGTTTCTTTAGCTGCAGAAAGTCTTGTTGCATCATCAGAGCCTTCAAATATTAGCGCATGAGACAGTCTCCCCTGAGAAAGAGCAGATATTATTGAATTTTTGAAAGATTCTGTAACTGACAAATTTTCAAACACACTAATCCACCTGTTAATCATAATCCTATGTATTATACAATATAAAAATGATTTTGACAAGTAATTAACCCGGAATAATTCTCAAAAACTATATTATGGCCATTTTGGAAATAAAATTATTCATTTTTAATGAAAAAAATCAAAAATACTATTGATATTTTATTTTTATGTGATATTATAGAATTACAAAAATAAAGGGAGGTAAGAGAAATGGCATACGTAATCACTGATGATTGCATGGCTTGTGGCGCTTGTGCAGCTAACTGCCCTGTTGAAGCTATCGCTGAAGGCGACAAGTATTCAATCGATCCTGATACATGCATCGAATGCGGCGCTTGTGCAGCTGATTGTCCCGTAGAGGCTATCGTAAACGAATAATCCATTGCATATAATAAGAGACTGATTGGTTTATCCCTTCAGTCTCTTTTTATGTATTATCTCATTTTAAGTCTGAGCTTGTCGCTTATCATTGCTATAAATTCGGAATTAGTTGGCTTTCCTCTTGAATTAAGGATAGTATAACCGAAATATGAGCTTAAAACATCAACGTCTCCCCTATCCCACGCCACTTCAATTGCATGTCTGATTGCTCTTTCAACACGTGACGATGTAGTGGTATTATTTTTTGCAATTGTAGGATAAAGCTCTTTCGTAACTGCGTGAATCAGATCCGGCTTTTCAATTACAAGCATTATTGACTCCCTAAGATACTGATAGCCCTTAATATGCGCCGGAACACCTATTTCACGCATTATATCAGAAATAACAGTTTCAAGATTGAAGCTTTCTTTTTTTATTGATGTGCTGTCTTTTTTTGTCCATTTGATAAGCTGCTTAAGTCTTTCTGTCATAACCTCAAAGTCAAAAGGTCGGAGAAAATAATAATCAGCTCCCGCTTGTATAAGTTCATTATGAAAAGCGGTATTATCAACAGAAGACATAAGTGCAATAATAGGCATATCTGTTCCTGCTTCTTTTAGCTTCTTCAGCACACCTAAAGCGTCAATCTTTTGCATAAATACATCAAGAAGCACTATATCAGGTTTATACTTATAAATGAGCTCGCTGATAACCGAACCGTCTTTTTCGACGAAAATAACATCGAAATTCGCTGAAGACAAATATTTTTCACATTGTTTTTCAAAATCCTTGTCTTCTTTTGTAATCATAATTCTAATTTTGTTTGTCATAGCAGATTCCTCCTGTAATGTGTAGTAATTTAACATTTTTATCGAATTACAGTGAGATATTATCACATTACAGATATACTTGCAAGGTGCATATTGTCGAAGAATGTTGTGATAATCAAAAATATTTTAAAAATAATAAAACAGCCGCTGTAAAATTAACAGTGGCTGTTATTTGTTTGAATATTAAACTTATTTTCCATCTCTTTCACGGATAACAAATTTTGTAGGCGTTCCTTCAAGGCCGAAAACCTCTCGGATCTGATTATCAAGATAACGCTGATAGCTATAGTGAAACAGCTCCTTGCTGTTAACGAAGCATACAAACGTAGGAGGTCTTGTAGATGCCTGTGTCATATAGTAAATCTTAAGTCTCTTACCCTTATCCGTCGGAGGCTGAACTCTTGCTGTAGCTGAAGCAAGAACGTCATTGAGCTTACCCGTAGAAATACGCATTGAATTCTGTTCATCAACAAACTTAATAAGCTCAAACAGACGGTCCAGTCTCTGTCCTGTTTTTGCAGAAATAAAAATAATAGGTGCATAAGACATAAATGAAAAATCATTCATAAGCTTTTTTCGGTATGAATCCATTGTCTTACCGTCTTTTTCAAGTGCGTCCCACTTGTTAACAGCTATAATGCAAGCCTTACCCATTTCATGTGCTATACCGGCAACCTTTGAATCCTGCTCTGTAAAGCCTTCAAGTGCATCAATCATAATAACACATACACTTGCTCTTTCAACGGCCATTTTAGCTCTGATAACGGAATATTTTTCAATCTGATCCTCGACCTTGCTTTTTCTGCGAAGACCAGCCGTATCAATAAACATAAATTCGCCATATTCATTAGTTATAAAGGTATCGGTAGCATCTCTTGTTGTGCCTGCAATATTGGATACAATGGCTCTTTCTTCACCTGAAATGGCGTTAATAAGAGATGATTTACCAACATTAGGCTTACCGATAACAGCAACCTTGATGGTGTTATCCTCTTCCTCCTCAGTATCCTCAATAGGTAAATGTTCAAAAACAGCATCAAGAAGGTCGCCTGTGCCGTGACCGTGAACAGATGAAACGGCAATAGGGTCACCTAAGCCAAGGTTATAGAATTCATAATACTCCATAGGTGTTTCACCTATAGTATCGCACTTGTTTACGCAAAGAACAATAGGCTTACTGCTCTTGAGAAGCATTGCGGCAACATCTTCATCTGTTGCAACAACACCGCTTCTGATATCTGTTACAAAAATTATAACATCAGCACTATCTATAGCAAGCTGTGCCTGACGGCGCATCTGCTTTAAAATAATATCGTCAGAATGGGGTTCAATACCACCTGTATCAATTAAAAGGAAATGACGGTTAAGCCACTCACAATCGCCGTAAATTCTGTCTCTTGTAACACCGGGAGTGTCATCAACAATAGAAAGTCTCTGGCCGATAAGCTTATTAAAAAGTGTAGACTTACCTACATTCGGTCTTCCGACAATTGCAACAATCGGTCTTGCCATTTTATCGCCTCCTTATTTATTCAATATTCAATACCAAGCATCCCGTCAAGAAGATCTGCACCGTCACAGGATACTGTTCTGATTTTTACGTTCAGTTCCCTTTCAGCGTCTTCTACAGAGACATCATCAAGGAAAATATCCCCTTCGCTTCTGAGCATTACGGAAGGTATGAGGAGATTGCCGTGAAGCTCTTTATTCCTGAGCTGATTGATTAAATCCTTACCCGTTATAAGACCTGCAACGGTAATGCTGTGTCCGAAGAAATCGTTAAGTATTTCGTATACCTCAATTTTTACCTCAGGAAATTTCAGCATAACCTCCTGTGCAAGACTTTGCATAAGCGGAAAAGCTGCAACACCTGTTGCAAGACTCACTTTTCTTGCACCTTCAAAGTCTGCATTTTGGAGGGCAGATATAAACTCATCCTTAAGGCTCGTCCACATTCCGACTCCGTTTTCAATCTGGCAATATGTTTCATAATAATCACTGTCAGGAATATCTCTCTGAGCCTTTAAATAAAACTCGTCAGCAGCATAAGCAAGGCGTGTACCGTGCTTCTCTTTAAAGCCATCACCGAAGCTGTTGATAATATCAATAACCTCTCCTGCTGTATCCTTATTATATTCAGGCATATCAAAGAGACCGTCGCGGTACTTTGTGACACCTACAGGTACAGCAGCTATACTCTGAACACCGGGATAAAGCTTACCGAGCTCATTCAGACTGTACTTAAGCTCTTCTCCGTCATTTATACCGGGACACAGAACGAGCTGAGTATTAATTTCTATACCGTTATCGGCAAGTCTTTTAATTATATCAAGACATTCACCGGCATTTTTATTCTTCATCATCTTTACACGAAGCTCTTTGTTCATAGTGTGAACAGAAATATTAACGGGACTTATGTGCATTTCGATGATTCTTTCCACATCGCGTTCAGAAAGATTAGTAAGGGTTATATAATTACCGAAAAGAAAGGAGAGTCTTGAATCATCATCCTTAAAATAAAGACTTTTTCTCATATTGTCAGGCAGCTGGTCAATGAAACAGAAAATACATTTATTTTTGCATCTCTGCTCTTTATCCATAAGAAAATTCTCAAATTCGAGTCCTAAATCCTCGTCCTCTTCTTTTCTTATTAATGCATATTTAACCTTGCCGTCCTGCATAAATTCAGTCCTGAGCACATTTTCTTTTGCATAGAACTGATAATCAAGAAAATCATTAACCGGATGTGAGTTAAGGGAAAGAAGAACATCTCCGCCTTTTATACCTCTACGGGCAGCAGGCGATTTTTTTATAACACTTTTAATTGTTACAGCCATTTTCTTTCCTCTTTTCTTTTCATAATTAAAGCAAAAAGGCAGAGAAAGCAGAACCGCTTCTCCACCTCTCAAAGTTCAAAGGCTTAGTCTTCGTCCTTTGCAATTACCTGCTTACCTTTGTAGTAACCACACTCAGCGCAAACCTTATGGGGAACTGTATAAGCGCCACACTGCTTGCATCTTACAAGTGTCGGAGCGTCGAGCTTCCACACATTTGAACGTCTCTTGTCTCTTCTTGCCTTTGATACTCTTCTCTTTGGTACTGCCATTGCCCAGCACCTCCTTATAAATAATAATAAATATAACTTGTTAATTTTCTAAAAGCTCAAGCAAGGATTCAAGACGCGGGTCTATCTCCTTTTTACAATCGCATGAACCTTCATTTAAATTTGCACCGCACTTAGCACAAACGCCCTTACAGTCTTCTTTACAAAGAAACTTTGTAGGAAGAGCAAGGTAAATGTCCTCTAAAGTAAGTCTTTCAAGATCAAGCTTCATATCCTCAACTAAGATATAATCATCGTTATCATCTTCGTTAAGTGAGCAAACAAGTCCGTGCGCCATTTCGATGTCAAAGTCAAGCTTTGCCTCTTCAGCACAGCGGTCACAAAATATCTGCAGCTGAGCCTTAATCTGCGCCTCGACAGTTACAACTCCGGCTATGTTTTTAATCTCACCCTTAAGAGAAACAGGCGTCGTGAATGGAAACACACCATTTAACTCCTCACGGGAAAAATCAAATTCACAGTTAAGGGGAAGTCTTTCAACTCCACCACCGAACAAACTTTCAAGTGCAATAAACATAACTCACCTCATAATAACAGATAACATTATATAGATATAGCTTCGATTTGTCAATAAGAAACAAAGAATTAGTTAAAATTTTTCTTTAAAAATTCTTGTTATGATATAAAAAGTGTAATGTGTCTTATGATTTAGTCCTGAAGGTATATACAGCGGAATAAGAACCCAGGTATTTCTTCCCGTCAAGCACTTTTAACGGCCTGATTTTGAACTTATATGTTCCTCCTGCTTTAAGTCCTTTAACAGTATACTTTGTACCGCCTTTTACGGTTGCCAGGCGCACATACTTTTTCTTCGTGGAATTATACATATAAACTCTGTAATGAGTTGCTCCTTTAACAGACGCCCACGACAAAGTCATTTTTTCCTTCCAGCTCTTGGCTGTAACCTTAGTTGTCTTCGTAAGCCTGGTAGATGTTTTTAAAACAGACGATGTACTCGAAGAAACGGATTTTCCGTCGACAAGCTTGACACTTTTGATTTTAAACTTGTAAGTTGTGCCTGCCTTAAGACCTGAAACAGAATATGAGTTCTTTTTGGTTTCCCCTATTTTAACATATTTCTTTTTCTTTGAGCTGTACTGATATATATAATATCTGCTTGTTCCGCCGGTCTTTTCCCAGGAAATCTTAAGAGAGTCAGTTGTTATTGAAGAGAACTTGACATCAGAAACCTTTTCGGGAGTAGTATAAAAAGATACCGTAGCAGTCTTGCCGAAATAATCACCGTAAGTAGTCTTAATACAGGCTTTTACCTGTATTTTGTATGGCTTGCCCGGTTTTTTATCGGACATAGTGTAGCTGTTGGTTTTAACGGTTGCTTTCTTAACATATTTACCTTTACTCTCTTTATAGATATAAACAATGTAATTACTTGCATTGCTTACTGCTTTCCAGGTAAACTTGCCACCTTTAGGAGTTGCAGACACTTTAAGATTTGTGATTGTTGCAGGCGTTGTTGTGGCGGAGAAGGGACGTGAGGCCACACCCTCGTAAACAATACCGTCAATTTTTTTGTATGCACTTATCTTATATTTTTTATAGGCAGACAAGCCTGCTTTGGTAACCTTATAAGTGGGTGTGCCGACAGATTTAAGGCGCTGATAGCTACCGCTGTCCATTCTGTATATAAAATACCTTACACCGTCAAGCTTATTCCATGTTATTGTATATCCGCTGTCTGTAACAGAAGTAACATTTGTACCGCTGCACTTGGCCGGAATATTTCTGATATCAACGATATCTGAATAATCACCGTAAAGCTCGCTCTCGCCGATAACCTCTACAGCACGTACGGCAAAGCAGTTTTCTTCTGCAAACTCAGAGGGTATTTTATATGATGAAGCCTCAGCCTCAGCGGTATCTATCTGAGTATAGACATCAGATTCTGTATCATAAGTGAAAATCTGATATTCGCTGACACTGCCGAGAGGCTCCCAATTAATTGTAACCTTGCCTGAAGAATCCTTATTAACGCGGCTAATTGTTACATTGTCAGGCAAAGTAACAAGTGACGATGAAGCATAAGGACCGTATTTATATTCAGCAGATTTACCGAAAACAGCTCTTACAAAAACACTATAACCTGCTGCCCCGTCAAGTCCTGTAACCGTATAAGGAGCCGCTGTTTTTGTCACAGCTTTATGAATTATCTTACCCGTACCGTCACAGACAATGATTTCATAGCCCGATGCCGTTTTAACCTCATTAAAGTTGACAACAACGGTATTAGGTGTAATATCGGAAAGAGCTACTTTAGTTTCAGTGTCTGACGGTGTTTTCACAACAGTATACTTCACCTTATCAAAGCTGCCCGATGAATCGTAAGCTGCAATATCAACCGTACCGCTTTTAAGAAAATTGATTTTATTATCAGCTGTAATCCGAGCAATATTGCAATCATAGGAAATAAGATCCATACATACCGTATCGTTAGTAGTGGAAATTGAAGGAGAAAACTCACCTATACCGACTACAACCTCAGTTGTGATATCAATAAAATTTTCAGGCACATAACCTTCATAGGTATCACCGTTATAAACGAAGCTGACCTTACACCAATAGGGATATTGTAAAATCGAAAGATAATAATTCGAATCTGTATCCGTCTTATCAAGAATCGTCACTGCCGTTCCGGAGGTAAGTTTAATTTCTGCTCCGGATTTATCAAGGAGCTTTGCATAATAGGTAGACGGGCCTGTTCTTACGAATGATGACGATGCTGTCATTTTGCCTGTCTGACTTAAGGAATCAATAAAGCATCCGTCGGTAGCAACATTTGTATCTGAGGGCATATTCTCATAAACCGGAATAGAAAACTTAATCTTATTGTCAAGAATTCCCGATTTAGTATAAGAGACATAAGTTGAATAACCCTGCGACAGCGCACCTGTAAGATTAGTCATATACTGATGGGTATATATACTGTGCTTTCCGTTGGGGTTTACATTAAAGCGCTGAAGATAGCCGGTAAACTGTCCGCAAGCAATATATAATTCAACAATATATTTCGCACCGCCCTCAATTGACTTCACAGGTGTATTCCAGGGTCTTGAATAAGTGGTACCTGTGCTTGCCCACTTAAGACCTTTGGCAATTGGTTCCTTTCCGTCATAAGCGCCTATATTATAAAAATTATATATTCCGGGATAGCCCTCATAGTTTCCCGTAACGCTTTTACTTCCCGAAGTGCCTACCTCATTCAGAATTTTAGAAGCAAGAAAACAAGGGTTGATATTGTATTTTTTACCTGCATTATATATAGCCTTTGAATATTTGGTTTTGGTTTTTACCTTTTTTCCGTCAGCATCAAAATAGGTAATTTTAGTGTCATACATAAAAGAGCCTTTTAAAATATTCTCAATTACAGCAGTTGTATATGTTTCGCTGAAAGCAAGAGTCTCAAACTGAAATATACCGTCCGCATTAAGAAAATTTCTCGGGTCCATAAAGTACGCAACGGCAAGACGATTAGCTTCGACAAAACCAGGGTCTTTCAGTTCATAAGTTCCTTTATCATAATCGTAGTCGTCTGAATCCTTGCTCTTAAAAATATTCGATGTAACCGAGCTTGAAACGAGAGACTTAATTCCGCACTCATTATCAACAGCCTCATAAAAATCAAGATAAGTAAAAAACGGCTCGAATTCCCACTCGGGATGAGCAATATGAAGCTCTCTTAAATAAGGCTTGTAGCTTTCAGGAAAAGCTGCAATTTTACTTTCAAAATCATCTTCAGCAGAAAAAGATAAAAGAGCGAATACTGAGCAAAGCAAAACAGACAGCACTAATGAAAGCATTGACTTTGTTTTGTTTCTTAGAGTATTTTTCATTCTGTCACTTCCTGTTGTTTAATTAATCCGATTTTTTTAAAAGTTACTTTATTTTAAAAATGATAATGAGCCAAGAATGTTGGAAACAGTTTCATCTTTAGCTGCAGCTTCTTCGGAAGCTTTTTCAGTTTGCTTACTGTCTGAGCTGCTGAAGGAAGCAACAGTCGAAAGAATAGAAGAAACCTTATCATCTGATTTTATTTCAATAGTATCTTCTTCAGATGCCTCATTATTTTCTTCAGCAGTGTCGCCGACACCAAGCTTAGCATAGATTTCAGCTTCAATTTCAGCCATCAGCTTTTCGCCGTCGAAGGGTTCCTCTTCTTCAGCTTCGCCACCTTCGAGAATAACGGAAACGCTGTTTTCGCTGATTTTTTCCATAAAATCACGAAGGCTGCGGCAGAGCTCGTCGGCAACATTCTTAAGGTGTGTAGTTGCTTCATTGATTTCACTTACAGTTTCATTTGTACTGTCTTTAGCCACAACAGCAAGTTCACCGCTTGTAAGCTCACCTATCTGTCTTAAGAGCTCTTCCTTTTCTTTGACGGCTTCATCAGCTGCTTTTCTGAGTTCAGCGACCTGAGCATTAAGTTCACTGACGGTCTTTTCTATACGGGTTTTGTATTCGTAAGATTCGTTCTTAACTCTTTCAATATAAGCAATAACATCCTTTTTATTAAAACCGCCAAAGGTTGATTTTCTGAGTTTGCCGAAATTATTATCCATAATATTTCACTGCCTTTTAAACAAATTTTTACATAATAATATTAGCATAAAATCCTTCATATTGCAACTATATTGCAAAATTTATTGGCTCTGGTGTATAATATCATAAACCGTTTATATGAAAGTCAGGTGAATTAACAGTGAACACACTTTCAAAAGAAGCACAGGAAGCAATTAATATTTTACGCACAAATGGTTATGAAGCGTATGTTGTAGGCGGGTATGTAAGAGATATGCTTATGGACAAGACACCATTTGACTGCGATATAACTACCTCAGCCCTTCCCCAAGAAATCAAAGCAACCTTTTCAGCTTACAATACCATAGACACCGGAATCAGACACGGAACTGTAACAGTGCTTATTAACGGCAAACCGATTGAAATTACAACATATCGCATAGATAAGGATTATTCAGACGGCAGACATCCGGACACCGTTATTTTTACCGACAGCCTTAAAGAAGATTTATCAAGGCGCGATTTTACAGTAAACAGTATTGCCTACTGCGAAGATGAAGGATATTTTGACCCTTTCAACGGTATTGAGGATATAAATAACAGAGTAATTCGCTGTGTCGGAAATCCGACGACAAGATTTGAAGAAGATGCTCTGAGAATCCTGAGGGCATTAAGATTTGCTTCAACACTGTCTTTCAAGCTTGACACTGAAACTGAAGCCGCCGTTTTCAAATGTAAAAATCTGCTTTTGAAGGTTTCTCAGGAAAGAATATTTCAGGAAATAGTCAAAATGCTTTGCGGTGAAAATATAAAGGATATTCTGTGCAGATACAGTGAGGTTCTTGAAGTTGTATTACCTGAAATAAAGAATATGAAAGGCTTTAATCAGAGAAACTTTCATCATATTTACGATATTCTTACACACACTGCCACTGTTGTAGAAAATGTTCCGCCTCTCCCCCATTTACGATTGGCTGCACTTTTTCACGATTGCGGCAAAACAGATTGTTTTTCTATAGATGAGAACGGTATAGGACATTTTTATTCCCACCCTTCAATCAGTGCAGAAAAAGCAGAAAAAGCATTAATTCGTTTACACTGTGACAACAAAACAATGGAGAAAGTTGTAAGACTTGTAAAAATGCACGATACTCCTATAGAAGAAAGCGAAAGAATAATAAAAAGAAAGCTCCGCTCTTTAGGTGAAGACCTTTTTTTCGACCTTATTCAGCTTCAAAGAGGCGATGCAAAAGGACTTGCGCCCGAATATCATAACAGAGAAAGTCATTTCAAAGCTCTTGAATCTATGACAAGGGAGATAATCAGAAGCGAACAGTGTTTTACTTTAAAAGATTTAAAAATTAACGGGAATGATTTGATTTCGCTTGGGTTCAAAGGAAAAGAAATCGGCGCTGCCTTAAATTCTGCACTCGAAAACGTTATTGACGGCAAATTAGAGAATCAAAAAGAAGACCTTTTAAGATTCTGTACCGAAATTAAAAATCAGCAGTACAATTAATCTGTACTGCTGATTTTCTTTGTTATTCAATTATGAATACCTTTACACCGTGTTTCTCAACAACTGTATTTATAGTTCTTGAATTCTCAGTATATTTTTCATCCCAGACATCAAAAATACGATAGCCTTCCTTCTGAGGAAGATTGAGGAAACCAAGGTTTGCAATTTTCTTAAGATCTATTCTTGAACATGCTGAGCCGACACCTTTATTAAGTACACAAACAGCCACTCTCGAATCCTTGAGAGGCTTTGCAAGAATATCAACTGTGCCCGCTTTAATTCTCTGGCACTGAACACCAAGCTCATCCTGATTGATTGCAATCATATTTTTATTTGTAAGTATCTGATAAACCTTGTTATCTGTATCAACTTTTCCGTCAACAATGAATTTGCGCACATCATTACCGAGAATAAGCGGAGCATTCATCATACACCACAGGCTGAAATGAGATTTGTTTTCTTCGAAAGTGAGGTTTCCGTTTCCGACTTCAAGCATATCAGGGTCGTTCCATGCACCGACAGCCGAATACTTATAGAGTCTTACATTGACCTCATAAATAGCCATAACAGAAAGCCAGGTAGCTTTGATATCAGGAGTTGTTCTCCAGAGATTACCTGCCTCAAGACCCCATTTGAAAGGCTTGTTAAGACCCCACTCGCAGATGGAGTAAACTATAGGCTTTTCTTCTGTACCGGTTTCCTCAGCATATTCTTTTGTAGCTCTCTTAAGCTCTCTGCCCATAAGCTTATACTGAATCGCGGCGCTGTCCATCTTTGAGCCGACGGGATTTGAAAAATGAACGTGATTTTCACCCTCACAGAGCTTCACTTTAATCTGTGCTCTGTGTTCAGCTGTCCAGTTCTTCATACCCGGTACATATATATGGTATTCATCGCTCTTATTAATTTTTACCATAAGAAATTTTTCATTGCTGTCGATTTTCTTGACTGTCAGAGTAAGAATATATTCACCGTCAGCTTCGACAGAAACATTAACTGAAAAAGCACCGTTGCGGCTTGTGACACCGCCAATGTATGCCTTTGTTTCAAGGCTATCATCTTCAATTATTTTCGCCATCCCTTCAAGCTCAACATCCTGCGGGCTGAAAGAAGCGATTTCCTCACCGGTACCTTCAGCAGAAAATGAAATCTTAGAAACCTTTGGAGCAATCGAAGGTATTTTTTCATTATGGCAGAAGTCATACTTGAAATACTCGATACCCCAGGAAGCAAAAGTATCTGCATCAAGTGCTTCATTTCTGAGACTTGCAGGATACTCTTCGCAGGTAAGTGTGCCGTTTGAAGAGTAAATTCCAAGCTTTAAGCCCTTTGAGTTAACATATTGGGCAAGAGACTTGATTCCGCCCGGAAATGTTTCCTTGTCGCACTGAAGTCTGCCTTCCTTATCTCTTGTTGATGCCTGCCAGCAGTCGTCGATATTTACATATTTATATCCGGCCTCTACAAGACCGCTCTGACTCATTGCGTCAGCTATTTCTTTAATCAGATTTTCATTTATTTTATCCCTGAAAAGATTCCAGCTTGACCATCCCATAGGAGGAGTCAGTGCAACGCCGTTATTGTAGCCCGTATCGGCACTCTGAGTAAGGCGGAAATTATTTATAAGTTTCTTTGCACTGCAAATCGGACAAAAGCTTTTGTCACTGATTTTCTTTGCAGCAAGACCTGTTGCTGTCACTGCTGAAACTGCAGACGCAGCAGTTATAACGGTTTTCTTGATATCCATAATCATTCTCCTTTATATTAATGCAATAGTCTTCATTGCAAATATTATTACAAACATTGTAAACATAGAAACAGTACTTGTCCATACAACAAGCTGTCCTGCAAGCTGTTCATCGCCACCGATTTCGCCCACCATAACTGCACTTGATACGGCGACAGGTGTTGAAAAAAGTGCAATCAAAGCCGGATATTCAACAGATGTCAACCTGAATACACCCACATATTCCGAAAGTATTATTGCAAGACCGATAGCTACAAGAGGAGTAAGAACTATTTTGGTAAATGTTCCCCATGCTATCTGCTTATATAAATCCTTTACCTTTGAAAAGTCAAATCTTGCACCCAGAACTATCAGAGCAAGAGGTGAAGCAATTTTACCCATGCTGTCAATCGCAGAAAAGATATAAGGTAAATCTTTTTCTATTGTAAACCCTGAAGGTAAAATATTCCTTAAAAGAACTGCAATAATACCGGCCATAACGCCTAAAATAAGAGGATTTTTTGCAGTTTTAACCAAGGTTTCTTTTATAGGAGGTTCCTTATCATCCTCCGCATAGTGTGAAAGAATGATAACGGCAAGAATATTAAAAAGCGGTATGGCAACAGCAGAAAGAACAGATGCGAATGCAACCGCCTCCGCTCCGCCGAGACTTTCGGCAAGAGGTATACCGATTATTGCATAATTTGAACGGAATGCGCACTGTGTGAGCACGCCTTTCTGATTTCTTTTGTCCGCAATAAAACCCGAAGTAAGATAGGCAAACAAAGCAATTATACATACAACAGCAACGCAATATATAAGAACTTTCCATTTTATATCAGAAAGCTCGTTAATTGAATAAACATTCTTAAAAAGCAGGACAGGTAAAAACACCTTAAAAACCATAGAATTAGCCTTTTTAAAAAAAGCATCATCTGCAAAACGCACATATCTCAGAAAGCATCCCACAAGAATAAGAGTCAGAATAGGCATTACCGCATTAAAAGAAAACATAAATATATCTTTCATTTAATTACCTACCTTCCCCTGCTGAATGAGATTTCTTATTTTTTCGGTAAGACTTACACTTGCACATCGATTCGACTCTTCACCGGGGTGGCCGTCAATTACAACATCATTTTCTCCCATTTTATAGCTTATGGTAAAAGCCTCAACTTTGCTATCCCAGGTTTCCGATGTGTACTGATTAACTGCGCTTTCAATTGACGAAAAGAGAGTATTATTCATATCTCCCAATATGCAGAGAATATATGCAGACGGGTTCTTTTCCCTGACGGTTTTAATAAGGTTTATATATGCTGCAATAAATTCAAGTCTGCCGTTATAGCTGTCACCACAGTATGAAGCATCATTTGTACCAAGATTTACAACCACAAGGTCATTTGCATTCTTTGAAAAATCCCACAAAAACTCACTATCTGATATAATACAGGCTTTATCATATTCATTCATAACAAGCTTGTCTGTCTTATATCCTGTTTCCGTATAACCTGAAACTACACCGTAGCCCGAAAAACAGATTGCACTGTAATCAGCATCAAGGTTTTTCGCAGTGAGATAAGCATAGCTTTTTGAAAAATTCTCCGTCTCGGTTGAAAAACTGCCGTAGGGCCCCTCATCGATACCGTAACCGCAGGTAATTGAATCGCCTATAAACTCAATTTTCAGCTCTTTTTCCGCCGTAGGAGTAATGTTCTCCATGCCGTAAGATGCAATATTGCTTATGCCGAAAGAAGAATACATAGCTTCAGACAGCTTAACAACTGTTATGACTGTACCTTCATAGCTTGTATCAATACGGTATGTTTTTTCGGTATAACCGACACACTCATCAACAATCAGATTTCCGTCAGCATAAATTGCAAATCTCGGCAAATGTGTTCTGCTGAAAGAGAACGTGCCGACAGAACAAATTGTTATTTCTGCATACGCACCCTTACATAAAAACTCAAGACCGCTTCCCGAATGGGAGAAAATCATTTTACCGTCACTGTAACTGCTTCGGCCCAAAAGCTTAACGTTGGGTTCAATGGGTTCATATTGTCTGTAAGAGATTTTTTCGTAAAACTTGCTTTCTGTACTGACTGTCTGAGCATCATCATTTCTGACGATTAGCACAGCAAGAACAGCACATAATACTATTAAAAGTACAAAAAGAAAAACACAAAGTTTTTTCATAATGTTATTCAAATCAATCACCGAGAGTAATTATATATGATTATCATCTCAAAGTCAATTTTATATAAATAAAAACTCAGGCTCCCCAAAGGAAAACCTGAGTAATAACTTATATCAATCAGTCAAATACAACAGTAGTGATACTGTTAGCACCGATTTCAACATTCTTGAAGCTGCCTACACCCAACTCGTTTGTAAGCTCAAGATTCTTTTCTGCATCAGTCGTATAAACCGACATACTGCGCCAGAAATTATCAAACTTGAGAGTCTTGCCTTCATCAGCTTCATTTACAATAACAGCCACATAATCACCGTCAGGGGTTACAAACTGTGAAACATATAAGTCGTTTGTAATAACATATCCCTGATGCGCTTCGTTATTAATCCAGTGGGGCCATTCGGATTTTTCTGCTGTAATATCGGCAACACTTATTTTTGTAGCAAGGCGTTTACTGCCTGCAGGAACAAACTTGGAGAAATGAGCTAAAGCATAATATCTCTTGCCGATTGAATATTCATCGTAATCGCCGTCAACTGCAATCATTGAATCGGCTTTAACACCGCCTTCATTTACAGCTACCCAGGATGACCAGGAGTTAACACCTGTAATTGAAACATCCTCTGAAATTGTACGAGCCATAAGAATACCGGCTTCAATATCGTCGAACTCGTGGCTGCAGGGAAGCTCACACCATTCACTCATCTCTAATTCAACCTTCGGATATGCAGTGTCAATATACTTGCCAAAAGCATATTTTAATAAGAAGTTATCATCGTTCCAGTAGCTGTGATATGCATAAGTGCCGAGAACTGACCTGATATCCTCATCGGCATAAATAGCATCAATACCGTCAAGAGCATAATGCTTATCTTCCAGTGAAACCTGTCCGCTTTCAAGAAGAGAAAGCTTGACGTCAAGTCCTCTTTCCTTAATCTTCTGAGCGAATATCTTGGCGACCTTAAGAACACTGTCAAAATCATAATGACAGCCTTCCTGGCCTACCCATTCTCCGCCCCATGACCATTCAGGCTCATTGATAGGGCTGATATACTTGACGGGAACATTCTTTGAAATAAAATATTCAGCAATGTCAAGCATATAATCAGCAAAATCTTCATAGCATTCTTCTTTAAGATTATTGGTATCAACCTCATAACTGCCTGCTGCAGAGCCGGAAGCAGTCATCAAATAATGAGGTGAGTTGGCAAATAAAACAACTGTATCAACACAGCCGTATTCGAGGCTCTTGAAAAGCATCTGCTGTGCGTTGGCATCCTTTGACCAATCATATTCAAGCTTGCCTGTAGACTCATACACATCAGCCTTAAGGAAGCTTTCAGTAGTTCTTGAATCATGCCACCATACTCTGTTATTCGGGTTATCTCTTTCACCGCCGCCTACATTGTAACGGTAAACATTAAGACCTAAGCCCTCTTCGGAGTAGAGGAGTTTTGCATATTCATCAGCTGTTTCAGCGGAATCAACCATCTGTGCCCACCAAGCCGCAGATGTGCCCCAGCCGGTAATCTCCTGCTTAACCGCAAGAGGATTAAAGCTGATTTTTACAGAATCTGCATCAATACCGAACCAACCGGCAATTGTTGCAAATACATAAAGCAATACCATTACAAAGTATATGGCTTTTTCAAAAAAAACAAGTCTGTTTTTAATCATTACGACTTCCCCTTAAAATTCAATTTTTAATCGTTAAAATAATACCACAAAATAAGATAAAAGGTCAACCTTTTTATAAATAAATTTGAACAGAAAAACAACAATCATAAAATGTATTGCAGAAATATGAATTTTTATTGATTTTTGTCTGAAAGAGTGCTATACTTTAAAAGTAAATAATTTGATAAGGGTGATATTATGTATGACTGCCGTATAATTTCACACAGAGGTGCTAATGCATACGCTCCTCAAAACACCATTCCCGCTTTTGAAAAAGCAGTGAAAATCGGTGTTGACGGTTTTGAAACCGATGTTCACATTACAAAAGACGGAGAAATTGTTCTTTGCCACAACTACACAATCGACGAGACCTCAACAGGAAAAGGAAATATCTCCGATAAAACACTCGCTGAGCTTAAAAGCTATGATTTCGGCTCATATTTCTGCAGTAAATATGACTGGACTCAGATACCGACAATCGATGAATTCCTTTCTTTCGTTAAGACCACTGACATTAGTGTTATGAATATCGAAATCAAATCTCCGAAAGAAAACGAAACCGGTATCGTCAGAGAGACTATCAAAGCCGTTAAGGAGCACGGTCTTTTCGACCGACTTCTCATCTCCTCTTTTGATCCGAAGCTTCTTGTTGAAGCTAAAGAAATTGATTCTAATTGTAAGACCGGCTATCTTTACGCTCCTAACAGACCGATTACTCTTAAAGTTTTTTGGAGAGCTGTTGAATTTGCAAAATCAATCAACGCCGATGCTCTTCATCCGCAATTCATCTTCGTTGGCGAAGAATATGTGTACAAAGCACATGAAGAGGGTCTTATGGTTAACGCATGGACGGTCAACGATCCTATGTTTATTAACAAAATGATTAAAAGCGGTGTTGACGGAATTATTACCGACCTTCCGGATGTTGTCGGCAGAATACTTAATGAAAGATACAGATAAAAATTTACAGGAGTCACGAAGACTCCTGTTTTTTATACATTAATATAATAAATGTCGTTGCCTCTGGATTTAATGAATTTTATCAGATCACTGAATTTAAGCCAGAGGAATGCTGTATTGTCATTGGGGTGGAAGCCGATGTATCCGTCAATGCTTTTAAGCTCACTGTCAAGCACAACATTGACCTCTGCATCTTCATCGTTAATAATACCGAAAGGAGAAACTGCCCCCGGTTCAAGTCCCATATATTTTAAGAGTCTTTCATCGGAGCCGAAGCTGAGTCTTGAGCAACCGAGTTGATTTCTTATATCCTTCTGAATGTCGGGATGCTTATCCTTAAGCATTGATACAACATAGTGTGTCTTACCGTTTGCATTACGGAGAAACAGGTTTTTACAAACCTCACCGTCAGTAAAAATACCCATCGCATCCATGTCTTCAATGGTACACACAGCCTCGTGATGAATCACCTTATATTCAATACCTAATGCATCAAGTGCGCTGTATACTTTTTCCTGTTGAGTCATATTTTCACCTGTTATTTCTTTATGTAAGTTGATATATTGCCGTCAGCTGACTTAAGCGTAAGTGAATTCGATGCAATTGAATACTCGAAAGTATCAACAACAGAATTACCGTAAATCGAATAGCTGATAGTTATGCTGTTTCCGTCCGTAGAATATGAACCCGTAAACGTTCCGTTAATAGGAATATTAACAACAGGAACAGTAAAGTTTACATAAGTGATTTCAACTACGCCGCCCTCTTTAAACTCGTAACCGCTCATATTTACACCGTCGGTCCATTTGCCGATAAGATCACTTTCACCCGAAGAAACAAAGCCTGTTCCCTCACGGATATAAATATCAGTATTGCCTGTTTCATCTGTGAAGCTTAAAGTGTTCTTTGAGACAGCAAAATCAAATTTCTGTGTAACCTTGTTACCGTTTACTGTAAACTGAATGATTATTGATGAGCCTTCAGTAAGATATATACCATTATAATTGCCATTAAGAGCAGATGTACTTATAGATGAAACACTTGCATTTGTAAAAGATATCTCCGCTGTATTGTCATCCTTGAGCTTGTATCTTATTGAACTGTCAGCATTAATCCATGAACCGACAATTTCATCAGAAAGAACTACACCTTCATTTGAATCTGTTGTTGTGGTTGTAGCTGATGAAGAAGTTTTAGAATAAGTTGCAGTTTCACCGTCTTCGCGGTCTTTCATTGAAAGAGAATTGTTTTCCACGGAAATTGTATAGCTGTTTTCTATTGTTGCCGAATAGATTGAGAACTTAGTTGTAAGCTTATCGCCTTCAAGAACATAGGTACCTCTTGATGTGCCGTTAATGGGAATATTAATAATAGGCACAGTCAGATTGACATAAGTCATTTCAACAGTGCCGTCGGCATAAAACTCATAGCCGCTCATATTGGCGCTGTCGGTCCACTTGCCTATTATAAGCTCACTTAGATTCGGTGCGGCAGTCGTAGCCTCAGTAGTTGTTGTCTGAGCAGTCTGTGTACTGACAGAAACAGTCGGAGCCTGTGTTGTATCTGAAACTGTCACATCACTTACATCATCTTTATTCATAAGAGCAGTCGTAACGCCGACAATCACTATAAATACAGCAAAAATTGCAACCAAAATTATTGCTATAATTTTTGTATTTTTATCCATATATTATCTGTCCTTCCTTAAAGAAAAGGGTATCCTGACGGACACCCTGATTTACTTATTGAGCCACTGCAGAAGTTGATGCTGTTGTATCACCGGGAGCAGTATAAGCGATAAGAACCGTAACTGTTCCGTCGGTTGTATCAGTAAGCGTAAGCGAGCTGTCTTCAACAACAAACATATAGTCCTTAGTAACACTCTTAGCATAAATTGTGTATGTAATATTTACATAATAGTTGCCGTCTTCTCGCTTCTGAACAGTATAAACGCCGTCAACGTCACCGTTAAAGTTTACATTGAGAATAGGCACTGTAACATCTGCAAAAGTTACTACGCACTTTCCCTCTTCCTTGAATTCGTAGCCTGTAATTCCTGTTGAATCTCTCCAGGAACCGAGAAGCTTCTTTTCGGGAGAAGCACCGCAAGCAGAGAATACACCGAGCACAAGGATAGCCGCAAGAGCAATAACAAGTATTTTCTTTATATTTTTCATATTGATAACCTCCTATCAAGTTTAGTTAATTATAACATACAATTTTAAATTTGTACAGTGAAATTTTTAAAAGCTTATTAAAAATATAGTTGTTCCCTTTTTCATGTCAGTTGCATTTATTCCATCTGTGTGATAATATTACAGATAAAAGATATCAAAAAGAAGTGATAAAATGATTGAAAATATAAAAGACATTCCTTTATGGGACTATCTTAAAACTGCAGATAAGCCTATAATTCTTTACGGTATGGGCAACGGTGCAGATATGATTATTGATGTGCTTGACTCACTTAATCTTAAATATGAAGATATTTTTGCAAGCGATGAATTTGTTAGAGGACATTATTTTCACGGCAAAAAAGTGCTCAAATACAGCGAAGTAAAAGAAAAATATGGTGAATTTATTACACTGATGACCTTTGCTGTACATGATAAAAACACATTGGAAAAAGTAAGACAGATGTCCCTTGAAGGTGAGTTCTACTGCCCTACCGTACCCATTGCAGGCAAAGGACTCTTCACCTACGATTATGTAAAGGAACATAATACAGATTTTGATAAAGCATATAGTATCTTATGCGATAACAAATCAAAAAGTGATTATCTTGATGTGATTAATTTCAAGGTATCAGGGAAGCCGGAATTTCTCTTTAACTCAATGTATGAAAAAGAAATGCTTTACAAAGATATCATTCACTTAAGCGACGACGAGGTTATTGTTGATCTCGGTGCCTACGACGGAGACACAATAAGAGAATTTCTCGCCGTTACAAAAAATAAATACAAAAAAATTATTGCATTTGAGCCTGACGGGAAAAACTTCAGAAAGCTCCTCAGGAAAACCGAAGAGCTTGATAACATCGAGAGATATAATCTTGGTGCATGGAACCAAAAAGAGACTCTTTTTTTCGCAAAAAAAGGCGGAAGAAACTCAAGAAAAGATGAAAACGGTGTTCCGGTAAATTTTGACAGCGTTGATAATATAGTTAAAGACGATGTTACATTCATTAAAATGGATATTGAAGGAGCAGAAGCAAAGGCTCTTGACGGTGCAGAAGCGACAATAAAAAAATGCTTACCCAAGCTTTATATCTGCGCATATCACCGAAACGAAGATATGTGGCTGTTACCGCAAAAAATCAAAGAGCTTGACGAAAGATATAATGTTTATTTCAGACATCATCCTTATATTCCTGCATGGGAAAGTAATTTTTATGCAGTAATCAAATAAAGAAACGAGCAGAAAAAATAATCTGCTCGTTATTTTTTATTTGCAATAAAATTCTATTGCCTCACTTATAAATTGTGCAGTACCGTCAGCATGTTTATCAATATTGTTTCTGAAGCGTTCATCTGCAACATACATCTGACCGAGACCTGCAAGTATCTGCTTTGTGCAGGTATAGTAATTTTCAGTAATATGATTCTGCAGCTTAGTAACAAGGCTTTGTGCCTCTTCCGAATCATATTCTGCACCGTTCTTCATACAAGCAGCAAATTCAGAGAGAATTACATCCATATCTTCTGCAAGAGAATTGTACGTATCCTTATTATAGCTTTTACTTTTTTCAGTATATTCCGAATAAGCTTCAGTATCCCCCCACTTTTCTTTTACTTCATCTTTAAATTTTTCATATTCACTGTTATCAAAAGCTTTCATAATGTTCTTTCCTTTCTCGGCATCGTCAATTGCAGAAATCAGTTTTTCAAGCCGTTCTTTTTTGATTGTTAAAAGTGCTTTCTGTTCTTGTAATGCCTTAACTTTGTTGTAGTTCGGAGATGACAGAATTTTGCTGATATCTTTTAAAGAAAAATCAAGTTCACGGTAAAAGAGAATTTCCTGCATACGAAGAAGAGACTTTTCGTCGTAAAACCGATAACCTGTATGTTCATCAACCTCTGCAGGTTTTAACAGTCCTATTTCATCGTAATAATGCAGCGTGCGCACACTTACACCTGAAAACTCAGCAAATTCTTTAATCTGCATCTTCATTTCATCACCTCTCAATGAGAGTATACACTATAACGCTACGTAAGAGTCAATAGGTTTTTATAAAATTATATTTTCTTTAGGTAAGAGTTTATAATAACTCACTAATTTACTATTGGTATGGCTATGTTTTAAAAACTCTGATAAATAATGCTCATAATCTCGCATTATCCTATCGGCTACTTGTTGAGCTTTTTTATAGTTAAAAAAATTACTCATAGCCTCTTGTAATGTTGTTTCTTGCTGTTGGATTTTACAAAATCTCATAATAAAATGCTCCTATTTGAAATTTGTAAACCGTTAGTCCTATTTGTCTTTTTAAGAAAAAAGATGTCTCATAGGCGAAAATTAAGCTGAAGCTCAAAAAGAAATTGAATGAGCTTGTAAAGAAAGAGGAAGAACTGACCTCAAAATTATCCGAAAACGAAAAGCAACTGTTTTGAAATTTTACACGCTCTTGCATTTAATTTTCAAGCATCAGTAATTCTGACTATAACTACAGTTCATAAATGTGTGAGTCTTTTGTGAGGATAATATAAAAATGAATCAGACATTTCACAGGTATGATCAGAGTATTATACAAATAAATCTTATTTATATTGATTTTTTTTGTAAAAAACCATTGAAATAACTATTGATTTTTGTTAAAATAATGTAGTATCTTTTATAGGAGGGAATTAATATGAACCTTAAAGTAAGTGCAGAACCGGGTTCTCAGTTTGAGCCTCTTTCACTTGTTGTGCACGAAATGAGGGAAGCAACAAAACAAAACGGTCAGAACACTATAATATCTGCGATCAGAAACGACGGATACACAACTAAGTACAAGACGAGAATTTTCCCCTAAGGCACAGGCCATGACGAGGAAAATTTTCGTTTTGTTGAGCGTATAGCAAAATCGCTTATCTGAATTGCAGGTATACACAAGCTCGTTATTGCGGGTGCAGATGTTGTCGATCAGATAATTAATCCGACAGAACTTCGTGACTTTGATGAAGTCCATATGAAGAAAACATACGAGAAGGATTTCGAGGTTGAGCACTGTGCTCTTCAGGATGCTCACAAACCCGGACTTTGTTACAACAGTAAGCCCGTCAATACTAAAAGGATAGCAGTAAAGGTCAGAGCAATATAAATACTTTGTTAAAGGAAATTTGTCTATGATAAAATTTGAAACTGTTTTTGGCCCGGGCACAGGCGGGCCGTCCGATTTCTACAGAATTCCATCTATTGTAACAACAAAAACAGGTGTAGTGGTTGCTTGTGCAGATGCCAGATACTACACCGGAAAAGATAACCCCAACAGAATAGACAAGGTTGTAAGAAGAAGCTTCGATTCCGGCGAAACATGGAGCGACTATATTATTGCCGTTGAGGAGTTCGGTCATGAGAAAATGAAAGCCTCGGCTGCCATTGATCCGATACTTACATATGTTCCCGAAACCGGAAGAATATATATGCATTACTGTCACACTCCGGCGGAAATAGGTATACTCAACTGTAAAAGAGGTATCGGTGAAACACCTCAGGGTGATAAAATCGTTGAAGGTAAATGCGGTAAAAAATACATACTTAAAGGCGACAGTCTTTACACGAAAAACGGAAAGAAAACCGATTTCAGAGTCGCCGATGACGGCAGTGTAACAAAAGACTCAAAACCCGTAGGAAATCTTTTCACTTCAACGGATTACCGAGAGTTCGGCACATCGACTCTTATGATGTGCTACAGTGACGATGACGGACTCACTTGGTCAAAGCCTGTGTCACTGAATACCCAGATAAAGAAAAAATATATGAGCTTTATCGGACCGGGACCCGGTTGCGGAATAGTAATTAAGAACGGCAAATACAAAGGAAGAATAGTGGTTCCTGTTTACTACGGCACACGCAAGTGGCCTCTTTGCCTTTCCTGCTGCGTAATTTACAGTGACGATAACGGACTCAGCTGGTCTCTCGGTGAAACTCCGAATAATACGAGGAAAATTCACGGATTCAAAGCAAACCATTTTCTTATCACCCAAAGCAAAATGCTCACTGAGTCACAAGTTATTGAGCAGAGTGACGGTACTCTTAAGTATTTTATGAGAAATCATGAGAAAAGAAGAAGTGTCGCTGTAGCTTACAGTAAAAACGGTGGCGAAAGCTGGGAAAATTTCAGATTTGACGATGATCTACCCCAGCCTATATGTCAGTCTTCTGTAATCAAAATTGAAAATGCAGACAAGCCTTATGTCGTTTTTTTGAATCCTGCAAGCAGAAAAGGCAGAATGTGCGGAACCGTCAGATTGTCTGAAGACGACGGCGAAACCTTTAAATACAGCCGTGTGATTAAAGAGGATGATTTTGTTTACAGCTCCATGACTTTATTGCCTGACGGTAACATCGGCGCTTTGTTTGAACCTAATCAGGAATGTAAGGATATTATTTTCACAAAATTTAGCCTTGATTGGATCAAGGGTATTTAATAAAAATGGAAGGAATGAATTAATATGGACAAAATTATGAGTATTCTCAGGGATGTTCGATTATATTGGAATATCCCTAAAAAAGGTAAGTACATTACCTTTAAGGAAATAGCTGCTTATTGCGGCGGTGGTATCGGTGCCTATGCTCTTACAATGATAGGTAATGCTTGTATTCTCTCTACAAACAATACCTTGCTTTCGAGTACTTTAGGTATTAATCCTACCGATATGTACATTATGTATGTTATCGCGGTGCTTGCCAATATCCCTCTTACGGGAATCAGAGCTAACATAATTGATAACACAAGAAATAAAGCAGGTAAATACAGACCTTACATTGTAACAATGGCTATACCGACTGCAATTATATGTCTGGCAACAGTCTGGTTCCCCTATGATAAGCTGTCGCTTATCGTAGGTGAAGGTATGATTTTCGGTGAAACAAGAGCTTATGTCGCAAAATGTGCTCTTATAATGCTTTTCAACTTCCTGCTGCACTTCTGCTTCTATTTCTTCTATGACTCATACGAGAATCTTATTCATGTTCTTTCGCCCAACTCTCAGGAGCGTGCTGAGGTTGCTTCCATCAAGAGCGTTGTTTACTCCTTTGCTCCCACAGTTGTTAATCTCTTTACTCCTATCATTGCAAAAAATATTTTCCACACAAACACAACAGACATTCGTGTTTACAGACTTCTTTATCCCATCCTTACAGTTCTCGGCATTCTTCTTTGTATCATTGTTTATAAGCACACAGAAGAAAAAATCGTTCAGGCTAAATCCCATGTTGTTCACATCAAATTCAGTGATGCACTGCGCGCCGTAGCCAAGAACAAGTATTTCTGGATTATATCTCTTGCCTCCTGGATCGGCTTCCTTGAGTCCGCATATTCAAATATTCTCGCATGGCTTTACAACTACGGCGGTGCCTGCAACGGTAACGAGTACGGTCTTATAGTAACAGTTTACGGTAATGCCTCTCTCTGGGGTATGATTCTTGCTCCCTTCTGCATTAAACGTTGGGGTAAAAAGGCAGTTCTGATTGTCACCAATCTGTTTAATGTATTGTTCATTCTTATGATGTACCCCTTCCTTTCCGAAATAAAGAACGGTACAATCTGGCTTGTTATGGGATGCCTTTATATGAATGCACTCGTAGGCTCCTTTGCCCGTATACTCAACCCCTCAATCCAGGCTGACATCCGTGATTATCAGCAGTATAAGACAGGCGAAAGAATTGACGGTATGTTCTCAGCGGTTACCACCATCGGTACAGTTATCGCTCTTGTAACATCTTCAGTTCTTCCCTATATTTACGAAAAAGGCGGTATCACTAAAACAAACGCTGCCGCTGTAACCTCTAATCCCACTATTCTTTCAAGAGTGCTCGGTGACGGAAAAACCGTCGGACAGATTCTTGCCGATCAGCTTGCAAACGGTCAGGATAACTACACAAACGCTTATTCGGCCCTCTATGATCCCGATATTCTTCTGAGCCTTCTCAAGGTATTGGTTCTTGTTGCTGCTTTCGGTGCATTTATGAACGTACTTCCCTTCTTTGCCTATGACTTCAATGAAATCAAGCAGAAGTCTGTTGTTCGTGTTCTTAAGGTCAGAGCTTTATTTGAGGACTACGGAAACGGCATTACCAATGACAGTGCCCTTGTTGAGGGTATTGACATTATCCGCAACGCAAGAGAAATGGCTGTTGCCGAGCCCAAGTCAGTTGATAAAAAGACATACAAAGCAGCTTTGAAAAACAGCGAAGATAAAAAAGCAGTAAAGAAGGCCTATAAGGCTGACCTTGCTTTCAATGATGAAATCACTATTGCAAAATTTGTCTGCGAAGAGCTTGACAAATTCTCTTCGCCGATGGTTCAGCGTCAGGTTGCAGATTGTAATGCAATTTATGCAGCCGGTCTTCAGGGTCTTATTAACGCAGACATTCACGAGCTCAAGGCTGAGCTCAAGGCTGCCCGTGCATTAAGCAAAAACAATGCAGGTGAAAAGGAATACCGCACATTTGCTATTGATATGGCTAAAAACAAGATTGCTTCTTATAAGACAATAAAGAAGTACTATAAGGATACAGACGAAATTGTTAAGCCCGATTTCCAGGTTCTTGAAGGCTATTACGACCGAGAAGAGCAGATCGACGAAACTATCAAGGCTCTTTATATCGAAGAGAAAAAGGCTACCAAGGAAAGAAAAGCTGAAATCAAGGCTACTGTTAAGGAATTATCTAAAGAAAAGTCAGCGCTTAAGAAAACCATTAGCGCCGAGATGGATAAGCACGCTAACTTCAACCGCATTGCTAAGCCTGTAATTGTTGCCGAAAAGCTTGTAAAGCAGAGAGAAAATTACACTCACTTGGACGACATTGCCGAGAAGTACGAAGAAGCTAAAAAGAGAAGCGAAGAAGAGCTTGCAGCAAGAATGGCTGAGCAGAAGCGTCTTGAGGCTGAAAAGCAGGCACAAAAGGAAAAAAGACTTGCTGAAAAATCAGCTTCAAAGAAATAATTGACACCCGGCTGAATCTGCAATGACGAATAAAGACTTATTGGTAAATAAATCATAAGGAGAGTACCTATGAATCTTTTAGAAGAAAGAAAATGGATACAAAATGAGCTCGATTCTGTAGCAGATTTTTGGCTCAACAACGGAATGGATAAGGTCAACGGCGGAATTTATACCTGTCTTGATAAAGACGGCAAGGTCTTTTCCACAGATAAAAGTGTGTGGATGCAGGGCCGTTGCGGATGGATTTTCGCTTACCTGTGCCATATTTACGGAGTTAAAAATCAGTGGCTTGAAGCAAGTAAAAGCTGCCTTGATTTCCTCGAGAAATACTGCATAAACCGCAAGGCAGGCGACAGACTTTACTTCACCGTAACCGAAGACGGAAAGCCTCTCAGACAAAGAAGATACTTCTATTCTGAGGCATTCTACTGCATCGCTAATGCAGAGTATTACGGCATTACCGGTGAAAAGGAGCATCTCGATAGAGCAAGAAAAGCTTATGATATGTACTGGAACTTAAACCACGGAATGGCTGATCCCACAGGCCTCGGTGCTAAAACTGAGCCCGAAACAAGACAGGGCAGAGCGTTGGGTATACCTATGATCCTGCTTAATGTTACATCTGTGCTTCTCCGTGTGGATCCTGAGAATTCAGAGCTTTATAACAGCAGAGCTGATGAATGTGTACAGGATATTCTGAAATACCATGTAAAGCCCGAGCTCGGCTGCACACTTGAAAGTGTAGGTCTCGACGGTACTCCCCGCCTTAATATCACCGAGGGCAGAGTAGTTAACCCTGGGCATGATATTGAATGCAGCTGGTTTCTTATGGAAAGAGCCAAAGCTACAAACAATGAGGCTCTTTTCTCAAAGGCTGTAGAAATCTTCGATATGGCTTTTGAGAAAGGCTGGGACAAGGAATTTGGAGGTATCCTCTATTTCTTCGATTGTCTCGGCAATCCTCCCGAGGCCTACGAACACGATATGAAGCTTTGGTGGCCCCACAATGAAGCCCTTATTGCTTCGCTTATGATTTATAAAGAAACCAAAAATGAAAAATATCTCGGTATATTTGAAGAGATACTCAACTACTGCAAAAAGACTTTTGCTACGGCTCCCTGCGGTGAGTGGTACGGCTATTTAAGAAGAGACGGAAAACCGACTCTTCCCGCTTGCATCGGTTCCACATTTAAAGGACCTTTCCATGTACCCAGATGTCTTATCATGGTTGATAAAATGATAGAAGAAATAGAAAAGAGAGGTTAATAAAAATGAGTCTTGAAAAGTATAAGGGTATAATTCCCGCATTCTATGCTTGCTATGATGATGAGGGCAACATTTCTAAGGAAAGAACAATCGCTCTTACAGAGTTCTTTATCGAAAAAGGAGTTAAGGGACTTTATGTAGGCGGCTCCTCAGGTGAATGTATTTATCACAGTGTGCAGGACAGAAAGGAAACTCTCGAGGCAGTTATGGAAGCTGCAAGGGGTAAAATCACCATTATTGCACATGTTGCATGTAACAACACAAAGGATAGCTGTGAGCTTGCACGCCACGCTGAAAGCCTCGGTGTTGATGCTATCGCAACAATTCCTCCTATCTATTTCCGTCTCCCCGAAAAAGCAATAGCTAAATATTGGAATGATATTTCGGCAGCAGCTCCCAACACAGACTATATTATCTATAACATTCCTCAGCTTGCAGGTGTTGCACTCACTCCCTCACTTTTTGATGAAATGCTTAAAAATCCCAGAGTTGTAGGCGTTAAAAACTCCTCAATGCCCATTCAGGATATTCAGATGTTCGTCCGTCAGGCAAAAATGAGAGGCAGAGATATAGTTGTCTTCAACGGACCTGATGAGCAGTTTGTCGGCGGCAGACTTATCGGTGCAGAGGGCGGTATCGGCGGCACTTACGGTGTAATGCCCGAGGTTTACATCAAGCTTGATGAGCTTATCAAAAAGGGTGAGTTCAAAAAGGCAAGAGAGCTTCAGGATGCAGCAAATGAGGTTACATACACAATGTGCTCTGCTCAGGGTAATATGTATGCTGTTGCCAAGGCTGTGCTTAAAATGCGTACCGGCAAGGATTTCGGTTCTGTAAGAGCTCCCCTTTTACCTCTTGAGCAAGGCGACGAAAAGATCGTTGAGAAAGCATATAAACTCGTAGAAAAAGCTCTCAGCTTATAAAAAAAGGCTATGGAAAAGATCCAGATAAAAAAAGACAGCAAAATACTTTTTATCGGAGACAGTATTACCGATGTAAAGTTCAACAGGCGTAAAAGATTTACAATCAAAGGTAAAAATGTTTATGCTTTACAGCTGAAAAAGAGATTCAAAAAATACAGCAAAAATATTAAGGTTGAAATTAAAGGTATCGCAAGTAATCGTACATATCATGTTTACGACAGACTTACATCAGACTGTATAAGCTTAAAGCCTGATGTTGTAATTATGCTGATTGGTGTCAATGATGCTTGGGAAAATTATGTTCCCGAAAAGTATCCCCCTCTTCTTCGCCCTATGGAGCCGCATATACGTGAGGTTTACAGAAGATTGAGAACGGAACTGCCGAACACGCAGATTTTATATCTGATGCCCTTTTTAATTGATGCTGTAGAAGAGAAATTCCCCTACCATAAAACGCTTGACGAATTCCGTGAAGTGCTTAAAAGCATTGCACTTGAAAACGGTGCAACGGTACTTGATTTACAAGAGGTTTTTTATCAGGCTCAAAAAAGCATTGAACCGAAAAAGCTTGCCGTTGACGGTATTCATCCTACAAATCTTGGTCACAAGGTAATGGCGGATGCAATAGAAAAAGTGCTTGAATTCAAATAAAGGCAAAGGAACAAACCGCTTATGAAATGAGCAGTTTGTTCCTTTTTAATTTGCACAAAATTGTTCAGGGATTGAGGTTACCGTAGAATAATTCTTCAATTATATTTGTCATATGTAATCATCCATATAGATTGATATTGCTTACAATTCAATCCCAAGATATAGACTTTATAAAATTCTTCTGGATCGGCTCAATGCCACCGAGCTTTGCGCCTTCCCATTGATTACCGTTATACATGCGGTAATTACGGTCACTGTCGGCAAAAACATTTCTCATACGGTGGAAGTTTCTTCCTTTTTCATAAAGTCTCCAAATACTTGTCTCTTTGATTTCTTCCGTTCTCATCAGTTCACATCCTTCTGTCCGGCAGCCGTTCCGTCATAAGCCTCTATATTCTCTATAATGATATTAAGCTTATTCTGTTCACACTCCGCCTCTTTTTTGCTCTGTTCTTCTCTGTATGCCCTCATGGGATTGATTGACGGTACTTTTATCGGTTCATCCTTTTGTACCTTCTCATTTTTGTCAAGGGGAAAATGAGTTTTTTTGTGAGTGTTATTGAATTGTTGAGTCCTTCCATACACAGAAAACCGCCGAGGAAAAATCCCCGACGGCAAGCTGTTATGTTTGCTTATTTAATTTTAACACTCTTAACTGCACTCCATGCAGAGTAAACCGTTCCGCTTGCGGTCTTTTTGTAAGCACGGACCTTGAAGTAATACTTCTTGCCGCTCTTGAGCTTGCTCTTTGAGCCCTTGACAACATTTACTTTGTAGGATTTTACCTTCTTATAGCCGCTTTCCTCTTTGGTTGAATAGTAAACCTGATAGCCGCTTTCACCGCTTACATTGCTCCATTATACGGTAGCCTTACTCTTGGATGTAGTAAGCTGAGTTATCATAGGAGTCTTGCACTTTGTTGCGGTTTCAAACACCTTTGAGTAGTCGCCCCAGATTGTGCCGTCGTCCTTGGTGTAGGCCCTTACCTTGTATTTATAGATTGTGCCTGCTTTGAGTTTGCTTATCTTAAGGGTCGTCTTTGTAACATCCTTGAGCTTTTCGTACTTCTTGGTTTTTGAGTTGTACTTGTAAACCCTGTAGCCGTCAGCACCTGTTACCTTGTTCCATTTAAGAGTAACTGTTGTTGTGGTCTGAGTTGCAGTTATCTTGCTTGTTGCTTTAGGTGCAATTGTGAAGTAAAGCTTCTTTGTGCCTGTATACTTGCCCTTGAATGTTACTGTAACAGTGTACTTGCCCGGTGATTTTCTTCCGCTTTCATACTTAACAGTGTAATCCGTATCCTTCTTAAGTGTGTTACCCTTACTGTCCTTTACGATTACAGAGGGCTTTTTGGTCTTACCGTTATAAGTATAAGAGGTAGTTGAAAGCTTGATTGTCTTCGGATAATAAACCGTTGTTGTCTTTGAAACATAACCGCATACTGAGCACTTGTTTTCTACCCTACCGTTCTTGGAAAGGGTTGCTTTGGTGGTAACGTTTTTATAGCTGTGTGCTTTCTTTGCCACAGTTTTCTGTGCTACGGTTACCGCACCGCAAGCAGTACACTTTTTGCCCTCGGTTTTACCTTCCTTGGTGCAGGTAGCGGCTACTGCGTCAAGGGTAGTGAGGGTGTGAGCTTTCTTTGCCACAGTCTGCTGAGCTACGGTTACCTTGCCACAAGCTGTACACTTTTCGCCCTCGGTGAGTCCTGTTTTTGTACAGGTGGATGCTACAGCGTCAAGAGCTGTAAGTGATTTGTGATTATCAGCGTTTATCTTACCGTAAGCAAGACCGCAGCTTGTACATATTGCCTTATCCTTGCAGTTTGCCGTGCCGCCTGTATGAAGATGAAGCACTTCTACAGTTTCAGACTTTTCTTTTTTGCCGTCCTTGAAGGTTACCTCGCAACGGTATCTGCCAAGCTTATCGGCGTTGAGGGTGGCTTCGGTCTGTCCGCTGACAGCATCAAACTCAGTTCTGTTGAAAGTCGCCCTGAGATTACCACCGTCAAATGCACATATACCGTAATATCCGTCAGCCTCTGCTATAATGCTCCCGGCTGCAGTAATATCAGCTTCATCTTCAACAGTTCCTTTCTCGGAACTGTACAGATAGAGTACTTCTTCGGGTGTCTGTGAAAATTTAAGATTAAGAATATCACCCTCATTGAGCTTTATCACAAAATAGTTGCCGCCTTCATCGGGTGTCCAACCGTTTTCACCGTCGTAGGTTCCGCCTATTTCTTCCGGTGCACCCATAATCGTGAACGGATAGGAATTTTCATCGTTTACCGGCACTATGCCGTCTTTTTCGAAATACCACTGATAAGAGGCTCCATCACTGCTGTTGAGAGAAACATACTGCTCCTTGTCTGTGGGCTGATGTGTTATTTTGTATGTGAAATCGGCAAGTCGGCTTTCATGCACCGTACCGTCATTTGCTCTTGCTTGGCAAAAATAATAATTACCGTAGGAGTATTTTTTCAGCGTAGCGACAGATTCTCCCGTTATAGCGGCATATTGCGCATCACCTGTATACACCTTTACCGTCGGGGCAGCATTTTCCGTCCCCGCGCAAATACCGTAAACACCGTTTTCGGGTATAACGGCAGTTGCCGTGGTTCCGTCGATTTCACATTCAGCATACACACCATCTATGGTGAATAATTCAGCATAAATCACAGGCGACGAAAAGCTGAGAGTTACCTTATCCCCTTCACTGTAACGGGTAATGAAATAATACAAGTAAGCGTACTCAGACTCATAGCCCTCTTCGCTGTAAACAATAGGCATCCAGCCCTCTGCTTCACTGTAGGTGCTTTCCTCTTCAAAGGGTGCCCCAAAATATGACCAGGGATAAGTCTTGCTTTTATCTGTGATTTCGCTGATGCCTTTCACCTCATACCACTGATAAGAGGCTCCTGTGCCGTCATTTAAAGCCACAAAGGGCTCTTTTTCCGTGGGATGATGAATAATTTTGTAAATATACTTCCCGCAGATACCGCAGGTGCCGTTATCTGTATTATGTCCGCATATAAAGCCACAGGCACATTTTCCGTTATCATAAGTGTGAGCGTGCTCAACAGCCTTTATTTCAGCGTAATTTTTTCCGTTGAGCAAAGAGTTGCTTTCATCAAGATAAACAAATTCGGAGTTTTCATCAAACCTTACAAATACACAGTCATTGGCATCCGAGCCCTCAGCAAGTCTGATGTTGCTGTAAGCGGCATAAGGTGTATTGGGGGTTGATATTTTTAAGTCAGCACCCTTTTTAATCCACAGAGCTTGCGAGAAAACTATTCCGTTTGAGGCTCTGTTGTTTATAACCTCAAGGTTTCCGCCGTTAAGCTTTGCATCATATAAAAAGGAATAGTCACTGTTTTCTATAACCTTAACTGTGCCGCCGTTCTGAACATATTTCGTCTGAAAGGGGTTACCTCCTCCTGTTGATTCAAAGGTAATATTTCCGCCGTTTACGGTTAAGCAACCGAGATCGTTACTGTTGCTGAAAACAGTAAAGGCTATTGAAGTTGCATTGAGGCTGTCATTTTCGCCGCCGTTAATAGTAACATCCGAGCTGTAAATAGACAAGGCTGCCTGACTTGCCCAATTATACTGGTTAATGGTGTTTTCGCCCTCGAGGGTTATGTTAACCGTGTATGAGTCTGCATAGTCTATATGAAGACGTCTGAAGCTCGCATTTCGCAGAGTAATGTTACAGCTTCCCCAAACATAGATTTCAGCATCGGGATTACTGCCCGTAACAACATAGTTTATTCTGTTGTTGGCCTCGGGGTTAAAGGCATAGGTATGCGTGCCGGTTGCCAGGCTCAAATCCTCAACCCAAGGCTCCGTATTAACCTCTGTGGCTGAGGACACAAAGGCGGCACTTGTCAGCAGTATGATGCACACAAACAGAGCGAATAATGTTTTCTTCGTAATTTTTTTCATTCGGTTTCCTCCTTTTCGTTGTTGCAGCTTGATTTATTTATCAGACACAGGTCCGATTATTTGATTTTAACACTCTTAACAGCACTCCAGGATGAATAAACCGTTCCGCTTTCCGTCTTTGTGTAAGCTCTGATCTTGAAATAATACTTTTTACCGCTTGTGAGCTTACTCTTTGAGCCCTTTACTACGTTTGTTTTGTAGGAAGCAGCCTTCTTGTATCCGCTGTCCTTTTTGGTTGAATAGTAAACCTGATAGCCGCTTTCACCGCTTACATTGCTCCATTTTATGGTAGCCTTACCCTTGGTTGTTGTAAGCTTGGTGATTTTAGGAGTCTTGCACTTTGTTGCAGTTTCAAATACCTTTGAATAATCACTCCAGATTGTGCTGTCGGCTTTGGTGTAGGCTCTTACCTTGAACTTATACTTTTTACCTGCTGAAAGCTTTGTAATTTTAAGCGAGGTGCCCGTTACATCCTTGACCTTTTCGTATTTCTTTGTTTTTGGGTTGTATTTGTAAACTCTGTAGCCGTCCGCACCCTTTACCTTGCCCCACTTAAGAGTAATTGCCGTTGTTGTCTGAGCAGCACTGAGTGTAGGAGCTTTGCACTTGGTGGCGGTTTCAAATGTCTTTGAGTAATCGCCCCAGATTCTGCCGTCTTTCTTTGTGTCGGTATATGCTCTTATGCGGTATGCGTAACCTGTGCCGGCCTTGAGTCCGGTAATTTTAAGGCTTGTGCCTGTTACGTCCTTTACTTTCTCATTTTTCTTTGTTTTTGTATTGTACACATAAACTCTGTAGCCGTCCGCTTTCGGCACCTTGCTCCATTTAAGAGTGACAGCTGTCAGTGTCTGCGTAGCAGTAATTTTACTTGTTACGTCGGGAACTATTGTGAAGGTGAGCTTCTTTTCGCCGCTGTAATTACCTTTAAAGGTCACTTCAACAGTATATTTTCCTATTTCTGTTCTTTTTTCGGGCATAGAATAAATGTAATCCACACTGTTAAGAAGCTCTTTGCCCTTACTGTCCTTGATAATAAGCTTGGGCGTTTTTTGCTTGCCGTTGTAGACAAATTTTGTGGCGGAAAGCTTTACCGTTTTAGGATAATATACGGTTTCAGTTTTTGAAACATAGCCGCATACATGGCACTTGGTAACAATTTTGCCGTTTTTGCTGAGAGTTGCTTTTGTAAGGTAATCTCTCAACGGGTGCGGAAGCTTTTCAACCGCGGTTACAGCTGTTCTTGCATCACAGCCGTAGTTTTCACAATGCCTTGATTTTGAGCCGCTCTTTGTGCAGGTGGGCTGTACATCAACGGTATACTTGGTTGAATATTTGTGAGGAAGTATTTCTACTGCGGTTACGTCGGTTTTTGCATCGCAGTAATTGTTTGTACAGTGCCTTGATTTTGAGCCCTCCTTTGAGCAGGTAGGCTGTACATCAACGGTATATTCGGTTTCATATACATGCGAAAGCCTTGGTATAGCCGTAACATCTTCCTTCATATCACAGCCGTTTATACAGTGCTTTGACTTTGAGCCCTCCTTTGCACAGGTAGCAGGCACATCAACTGTATATTCCTCTGAAATTTCGTGAGGAAGCTTAGGTATTACCTCTGTGTATGTATCACCGCAAAGGCAGGTATAGGTTTTGAGTCCTGTCTTAAGGCAGGTTGCCTCTACAACAGTGAGCGCATAGTCGTGCTCCTCTTCTGCGGGCTTGTTTATTTCAAGCACATTCGACCAGGCTGAAGGTCCGTGTGAGCCGTTGAAGCGGATACGCAGCTTTATGTGTGAGGTGTCTGTTATGGTAACATCGTATGCTCCGGCTGTTCTTATTCCGTCCCAAAGGCACCAGTCATCTCCTGAATCGTATGTATCGAAGCTTATCCAGTCGCTGCCGTCAATGCTTACCTGGGTTTCAAGTCCGTCAAAGTAACCTTCGTCCTTCATTAAATAGTAAATATTTGCAAGCCATACGGATTCAGGTGTGGTCTGAGTATATCCGAGCTCAAGCTTTCCCTGACCTATGTCGGCTAATTCAATAGTAAGGTCAGATATTACGGGTGCTTCATAAACAGTAGGCTCCTCGGGCACTATCTGGGTGCTGTTTCTGCCGAACACGGCACTGTCAGACCACTCGGAGACTTTGGACTGCCTATCACCTACGGTTTCGCCGTCGTATGTTTCCCATTCGATATAGTAACGGCAACGGATGTAAAGGTTGTGGTTTGCGGTATCAAAGGAGTAAACGTCCTTTTCGTAGCCGTCGCCCCAATAATATTTTTCGCTTGTAAGAGCCGATCGATAGGCTTTAAAGGTATCTGTATCAGGTCCCTCGTAAAAATAAAGATCAAAGAATCCGAATTCCTCCATCAGCTCTGAGCGGAGAGATACGCTTTGAAAACCTTCGCCGTAGCTTCCGGTATAGGGAGTACTGTCCCATTCGCTTGTATACTGCCAGTTGTCCTCACCGTCAAGGGATACATCGTACTGCATACATGCATTGAAGTGATAAAGCCCGTATTTTTCGTAAAAGGCATCACTGTCGCTGTCCCACTCTGATGTAAGGTCTGTTACGCTTCTGTCGGCAACCATAATCATTCTCAGTTCGTCGGCACTTCCGTCTGTACCGTTGCCGTCGATATACATAAAGTAGTTGGGTGTCTGAGGCTTAGGCAATTCAAATTGTGAAATGTCGTTTTCATTTACAGCTGATGTGCCGAAGCAGAAAATAAGCGTACACATCATAATCGTTGCTGTAATACATAAAAATTTAAGTGTTTTCTTCATAAGATATTTCCTTTCTTTATGCGTAAGCGGGCAGTCGGCGATAGTGCCAACCGCCCGTGGTGGTTTGGTTTGTTTAATGTTTATCGCCTTTTAGCCGCCGAGTGCTTCCTTGATTTCGTCTTCGTTTTCCTCCAGAGCCTGTTCCATATCATTCAGAGTATCGTCAAAGCTCTTCTGAAGTCCCACGCCGATATCGAATTTTACTCCGTAGTAATAAAAGAGTCGGTTAAGCTCACTGTCCTTGTCATTGTCATAAATTTCGGAAACATACACTGCCATGCTCTTTCCGTTCTTTCGGAAGCACCAGCCCTGCAAAAAGCCACTCAAAGCATCTTCCAGGGTAGTTTCATCGCCGGGATCCTCACCGTCACCCACAAATTCGTGTCCGATAATGTTGTAGCCGTCATCTGAAGCGGCGGCGGTGACTTTGAACACCTGTTCATAATATGCTTTGATCTGCTCATCTGTAATTTCTCCGTTGGGATTTTTGAAAATGACAACCGCATGACCGCTGCCATTTGCAGGATCATCGGCGTATGCGCCCTTTTCACTTACTGTATATTCCCAAACGGGCTTCAATTCGTCATAATTAATGCCGTAGGCTTTCAGATAATGCTCTGCTGCCGCTTCGCTGAATGAGTCTAATTCCTCAGCCTGCGCAAGAGCATCCTGTGCCAATTCTTCTGCGTTTACCTTCTCATTGTCAGCGTCGGTTTTTCCTGTGTTTTCTGAATCGCCGCAAGCCGCAAGACCGAATAACATCAACAACACAAGTAAAAGTGCAAATATTTTCTTCATTCTTTTTTCCTCCTTTAAATCAAAATCCTAATAAACCTTTTAGCCCCATAGGCTTTTTGGGCTCGGGCTTTATGTAATCGTAGCTACCTGTGAGACCGTTTTATTTAAGTATCTTATACTTCCCGATAACGGGCAGCTCCTTGGCTTTTCCGCCGAGTGCATTTACTATGCCGATTACCGAAAGCACCGTTATGGCAAGACCTGCAATCGGGGCAATAATCCAGCCGATAATGGGAACAGCCGCTATTACGGATGAAAGTATTGCTCCGATGAAAAGCACAAGCCCCTGATTTGTATGGAATTTTGCAAAGGGAGAGTCCTTTGCAGCAAGAAGAGGAATAAGGAAAATTATGTAAGCAAGAACTGCCATAATTTTGTTCTTTTCAATATCCTCGGGTGAATAATCTGCAGTCGTGTCCGCAGTATTGTTAAGCTCGGTGAGCTTTGCGGAAATATCCTGCTGAGGGGCAGAAGCCTGCTCGGTTGGTGCTTCTAAGGGTGCACCGCAGGATGTGCAGTGAGTTAAACCGTCTTCTACCTGTGCGTTACATTGTTTACAAATTAACATTATTTTTTCCTCCTTTTATTTAAAATTTAAACAGATCCTTCAGACCTACCTGTTTTTTAGGTTCAGGCTTTACATAATCATATCCGCCTGTCGGCTCGTCAATATTAAAATAAATATTCGGGCAGTCGGGGTCACCCTCAAAGCAGTGCTCTGTATCTGCGTGATAGCATACTCCGTTCACCCTTTTGTAAAGGTGTGCAACATCCGGGTACTGTCCTGCCTGAATAAAGCCGTTCTGCACAAGTACTTTTCTGTACTGTGCAACAGCCTGCTCGGCTGCAAAGCGGTTACCCTCGAAATCGGCAGAAAATCTGATATAACCATCCATATCCTCTATGCAGTAATTTTTCCCTCCGCAATTCCATTTGGGATACTGCGGAAGCTTTGTATCCCATTCTGCTATTACAGCGGCATTGCGGTCAGCCTGAGCCTGCTCCTCGGCGATTGCCGCGGGAAGCTTTGCACCGCAGGCTTCACAGAATTTTGCGCCTACAGGATTCTGCTTGTTACATTCCGTGCAGACTGCTCCTTCAGAAACGGTTGTTTCGGGAAGCTTTGTACCGCACGAGGGGCAGAAAAGCTTCTCCTTGTCCGAAGGCTGATTACAGTTCGGACAAACCTTTATGTTTTTGCTCATCTCAGTTGCATAGCCCTGTGCAGCTCTTTCGAGGTTTGCAAAGGCTCCCTCAAGGCCGGAAGCTATCTGTGTTTTCGGCCGAATGTTCTGCTGAGCCGCATTGTCAAAATGCTGAGCTGCCTTGTTTGCAAGCTCTGTTGCAGTTGGCTCAACAGCCTTGGTGATTGCCTGTCCCACCGCCTTGCCTATGCCTTCACTTACGCCACGTCTGATAGCTCTTTCTAAAAATCCCATAATGCTTCCTCCTTTATATGTCTTTGTATTTTATTAACAGCTGTCGTCTGCTGTTGATTTTAAGCTTTTTATATATATTTTTACAATGAAAATGTACGGAAGAATGTGTAATAAACAATTCATTGGCTATCTGTGCCTGCGTTTTGTCGGTAAGCAGCTGAGCAAAAACCTCAAGCTCACGTTTTGACAAGGCTTTCAGCTCAGGATAAGCTTCAAGCAGTCGCTTATGCTCGCTTTCTGCCAAAGCCATATACTCAAAATAGTTCAGTATTCCCATAAGCCACCTCCTTGAAAATATTATACTTTATTAAGCTAAAATTGTAACCTACCCGAAACAAGTGGATTAAACAAATATACTACCTGTTTGGGTAGTGTTTCTAACATATCATTGAAAAATTTAAAAATCTGATTTATAATATTAGCGGATAAATCTGTTAATGTAATTTGATTATATTGATTTTTTTACTCACTTTGTACCCCCCGTTCGGGGGGTTTTTAGGAAAAACTCGCCCTATTGGGTAGGCTTTGTCAGAAAAACCAAAGATTTTTTTACGATTTTACTATGATTTCAGCAGATAAGGAAGGTGCACTTTATGAATCACCAAACTCTCATAGAAAACCAGAAAAAGAGGATAGAGCTTCCGCTTTGGATGCTCGTATGCTTCTCTATGTTCAGCTTTTGGCAGATGGGATTTGTTTATTATTTCCTTGAACCGTCCTCGGCAGCGGACGGGAAAATCCCACTACCCATTAACATCGATTACGGTACCACACTGACAGCAGTTTGTTACATCCTGGGCATCCTTACGATGATCTTTTTACCGAAGATTATCGTGTGGACACAGCGGATCGCCACGGGTGTTGCGCTCCTTTCGGCAATCGCCTTTTTCCTCCCTCTGCCGGACGATATTCTGCGCCTTAACATTTACCTGCAGATCTTCTGCTGCTGTTTGATGATCGGCTTTGAGACCTTCCTTGTGGTCAACTGCTTTTCCGAGAAAAGCGGTGTCAAGTATCTGACCTTCGGCTACGGCATAGCGGTGTTCCTGATCGCTTTGGTTCAGAACGAGGTCATCTCGATCCCGTTCTCTACATTCCGCTACGGAATGGTAGCGGCGCTTGTGCTTTTGTTTGTTTTCTTTCTCCGTATGCCCACAGGCAAGGAGCAACTGCCGCGGTTCGTGAAAAAGAGCGATGGCATTATCGCACCTAAAAAGATGATGTGGGGCACCTATCTTCTTATGTTCATTGTTGCGCTGATGAGCGTTGCCGGCCCTGCGATTGTCGGTAAGGTAGAACACGGCGTTTCCA
>JAZPYL010000065.1:0-197630 GCA_045544175.1 Acutalibacteraceae bacterium
AAAAAGGGTAAATATATGCGAAAATCCGGGGGAATTCGATGTTCCTCCGGATTTTGTTAGCAATATTGTTATTATATCTGCTTTAATTTATATGTATGTATATTTCGCATATATGTTCTTGCGACTTTATCGACAGTCTGAAAGGCACCCAATCGGGTGCCTTCGTTGTATTAAGCATCTGAAAACTTATCGGTGCGGGTAGAATTTTATTTCTTTTACTCTGTTGGGCGTCCTCGGCCCTTAGCCCTTGGCCCTTGGCCCTGAACAAAGGTCCTTGGCCCTTCCTTTATCTCTTAAGCGGTTCTCCCGTTTTAGCATTGATAATGTTGTTGAAAACGGAAATATGAGTTGTGGAAATGAACTTATCAAGATGAAGTGAGCCGAAATACCAATGTCTGAATTCACAGATACGGCTTACGTCCTCAAGGTAGGTGTTAATGGCTGTAATACTCGCATCGGAGCCTGTCTGCAGAAGAAGGAAATCCTTGATTTTTGCAGGGGGCTCATGGGTAATGATAAGGTCAACCTTACCGTCATATTTCTGCAGGTTGTCTACACCCTCCATAAGCTCTTCTCTTGTAGGAATTTCCATATCAGACCAGGTGTTCATTTCAAAACGGATATCAATGTCGGGGCTTTCTCCTCCGCCCATTGTGAATATCTTTGTACCCTCTATATTAAAGACCTGACCTCGCATAAGATGGAAAATGTTAGCTGCAATATGATGCACCTTGCCGCCGTTCCATTTCTTGATTTTGAGCTTTGAAAGCATATCGAAATTTTCGTGGGTGCCGTCAACAAAGCAGATATTGTATTTTTTCTTGCTGAGCTTTTTAAGAACACTCATTTCTTCCTTGGAGCCGTTCCATAAAAAACCGAAATCACCGCAGACAATAAGGGTGTCGCCACGGTTAAGCTTTTTAAGTCTCGGGTCGTCAAAACGTGAGGCTATACCGTGAGTATCACCGGTAACATAAATCATATATTTACACCTTGCGCCCCTATGGGACAGTCCTTTCTTTTAAATGTTGAATATATTTTAAAGATTTGTGTATTTGACTGAAAAGTATGTACTTTTCGGTTGCTTTTTGTTATAATGTAAGATGTATAAGTATTCTAACATATCTTTTGTTATATTGCAAATATAAAAGTGAAATTTCAAAAAATTACTTATGGGGTGTATAAAATGAAAAAAGCATTGGCTTTGGTTATGACGTTGATTATATTTTTCAGTATGTGTATTACGGCAGGAGCTATTTTTGACTCGGGTACGGTTACGGCAAAGCTCAAAAGCGACGTTTATTATATGGAAAGCCTTGATGAAGAAACTGCCTTTTTTGACAGAAATTCCTCCAAAAAAGTGCCTGCCGCCGCATTTGTCAAGATTGTTGCGGCGATCACTGCTATAGAAAAGTGGCCCGATCTTGACGAAAAGGTTGAGATTACAGATAAAAGCCTTTCTCTTATGGAATACGGCTACGGAATAAGAACCGCTCTTTATAAGGCAGGGGAGAAGGTAACTAAAAGAGAGCTTGTAGACTGTCTTATTATCTACAGTGCCAACGATGCGGCAAGTATTATCGGTTACGAGATTTCAGGCTCACTTAAGGGCTTCATTAAGGAGCTGCAGGCTACTGCCGACAAAATCGGCTGTGAGTCAACGGTTATAAAGAATATCCACGGCTTTGACGAGGACGGACAGTACACAACAGCCAAGGATATTGCAAAAATAATTAAATATGCCATGAATTATCCCGTATTTGTTGAGGCATTTTCTGCTTCTTCCGTTACACTGAAGGCTACTGACCTCAATGAAGAAAGAACATACAGTGCAAGTAACAAGATGATAAATTCAACTATCTCCGATTACTATCACAGCTCAGTAACGGGCGGTAAGCAGACATCAACTGACCTTGCAGGCGAATGTATTGCCGTTGTTTCTTCAAAGGACGGCTATTCATACCTGACGGTTGTTCTCGGCGGTAAGCTCAAGGATATTGACGATGACGGTGTTGATGAAAATACCTGTATGACTGATGCTAAAAAGATGCTTAACTGGGTTTATGAAAACATCAGATACAGAGTTATTGCTTCCCCTAACCAGAATGTTGCTGTGGTAAATGTTTCCTCGGGTAAGGGCACAGATACCTTAAGACTTGTTCCTGAAAAGGAAACCTCTGCTCTTGTTCCCTCCAATGCAACAACAGCTTCAGTGCTTTTTGAAATCGTTGAAGGAACAGTGCCCGAAACGGTGAAGGCTCCCGTAAAGAAGGGTGATGTAATCGGTCAGGCTAATATTCTTTATGCGGGACAGATTCTTTCCAAGGTTAATCTTGTTGCTGCTGAGGATGTGTCACTGAGCTTTATCGGCTTTATAATGACGGGCATAAGAAATATAATGACATCGACGGTGTTTATTGTTCTTGTAGCCCTTCTTGCTGTAGGCTGTACGACCTATCTTGTGATAAGCTACAATGCCTATAAGAAAAGAGAGAGACAGAAAAAAGCAATTCAGGCAAGAATCAAGAGAAAGCAGGAGCAGAATAAGAAGCTTGCCGGCCTTAATAAGAAATAAAAAAAGCTTATGTTTCATTAAGTAAGTAATCTGCTCATTAAAAAGGAAGGATTGATACTATGAAGAAAATGCTGAAAAAAGTAGTTTTTCTGACATTTATACTCGCTGCTGCAGTATGTGTGTTCGCTGTTAATACCTTTGCAGCTGATGACGGTCAGTGGATTACGGCGTGGAGCACACGCGTTACCGAGCTTGCTCTGGAGGAATACGATAACATCAAGGTTTCCGTGGGGGATATTACTGCGAGAACAGTTCTCACTCCCTCTGCCTCCGGTACAAAGATAAGAATCAAGTTTTCTAACCTTTACGGTGAAAAGGATATGACCGTTAAATGTGCTACGCTGGCAAAAAGCACGGGCATATCCTCCGTTGATACAGATACATTCGTAAATCTCACCTTCTCGGGAAAAACCTCCGTTACCATTCCCGCAGGTAAGGAGGTTTACTGTGATGAGGTTGCTTTTAAGGTAACTGCAGGTGAAGATCTCGCTGTGAGTATTTACATCAGGGATTTCTCCGAAATAAAGAGTGCCGGTCTTTCCGGTGCCACAACCTATATAGCAACGGAGAAGGGTAATAAAACCCGTGCCGAAGATCTGAATATTCTCAGTAACGGTGATATGAGTGATATACTGAAGGATTCCCTCAATAGTCTTTTCGGATATATTATCGATGACGGCTTCCTTGAGATTCCTCTTTCCTACAGCTTTATTAAGGTTGTTCCCATTCTTTCCGATGTTGAGGTTCTCAATCCCAACAGTGATGCTTATTCCGTTGTTGTTATAGGCGATTCAACCGTTGCCAACGATTTTCCGAAATATCTTGCCGAGGCAATCAATGAAACAGGAATTACCGATATCGGTGTTGCCGGCAAGGGCATTTTTGGCAATCAGCTTTTAAGGGACGGTGTCGGCTACGGCTCACTGATTTTCGGTAAATCTCTTCTTTCAAGAATGGAAAGAGATATTTTAGGCGCCGACGGAAAGAATTCCACTAATGTTAAATATGTTGTAATCAAAATCGGTGCAAACGATATTATTCATCCCGTCTGTAAAGAGGTTCTCGAAAATGAAAAATATGCCGATTTCAAGCAGCCCTCAGCCGAGGATATTATCGCAGGCTATAAAGAGGTTTTCGATTTCTGTCATAAAAACGGCATAAAGGTAATTGCCGCAAGTATTACTCAGTGGAAAAACACAAAAAGAAACTATTTCGGCACAGATGATCAGTACGACAGAACATACGATGAGTTTCAGGCTGACTGGCAGATTGCAAAGGATGTAAACAAGTGGCTTTCCACTACGGCGGTAACTAAAGGCTACAGCGACGGCTATATTGACTATGTTGATATTTCAAAGAACCCCGAAGACCCCGATGCCTTCCTTTCGGAGTATACCACCGACGGCATTCATCCTACGGGAGAATTACAGCAGGTCTGGGCAGAAAAGTTCCCCTTAAAGCTTCTCGGCGTAACAAAAAGAACAAGCGGGATCTCTCTTTCAAAAACAAGCCTTACAGTTTACAAGGGCAGTACGGCTACTCTTAAGGCTACCGTAAAGCCCTCCGATGCAGTCAACAAAGCTGTTAAATGGTCATCTTCAGATACTTCCGTTGCCACGGTCAGCTCAAGCGGTAAGATTACTGCAAAGAAAGCAGGCACCTGTACCATTACGGCTAAGACCGTCGATAAGGGCTACAGCAGTGTAGGCTACAGTGCAAAATGTAAGGTAACCGTAAAAATCAAGCCCGAATCCGTAACAGTCAAGGGCACAAACACAATTTATACAACTAAAACAGCACAGCTCAAGGCAACCGTTCTTCCCGCTGATGCTTCCGATAAGAAGGTCAAATGGTCTTCTTCCGATAAAGATGTCGCTACTGTCAACAGTAAAGGTCTTGTAAAGGGTGTCGGCAGCGGTACGGCGGTTATAACCGTTTCTTCAGCTGAATTACCCGATGTAAAGACTACCTTTACCGTTAAAGTAAAAAAGACCGTTCCTGTTCAGTCAGTAAATCTCAATATATCCGAAAAGACACTGTATACGGGTAAAACCTATAAGCTCAAGTCTGAGGTCAATCCCTCAAAGGCGACCTTCCCTGAGCTTAAATGGAAGTCTTCTGATTCAAAGATAGCTTCCGTTGACTCTACGGGTAAGATTACTGCAAAGAAGGCAGGCAAGGTCACTGTCACCTGCACATCCGTTGATAATCCTCTGTGCAAGGCAAGCTGTGTAGTTACCGTCAAGGTCAGGACAACGGGTGTAAAAATATCGAAGACAAAGCTTACTATGTATGCTACACAGGAGGTAAAGCTCAGTGCTGCCGTAAAGCCCTCCGATGCAACGGATAAGAGTGTAAGCTGGAAATCAAGTGACAAAAAGGTTGCATCTGTTTCTGCAAACGGTATTGTAAAAGCCAAGAAAGAGGGCACCTGTACAATTACCGTGAAAACAAAAAGCGGTAAGCATATTGCCACCTGCAAAATCACTGTTAAAAAGTATGTACCTGTCAAAAAATTCAGTCTTAAAAAGACATCTGTTACTATAAAGGACGGAAAAACATATAAGCTCGAGACAGTATTCTCTCCTTCAAAGGCTTCCAATAAGGCTATCAAATGGAAGTCAAGCGATACAAAGGTAGCAACAGTTTCCTCAAAAGGCGTTATTACTGCCGTAAAGCCCGGTACCTGCACGATTACCGGTAAAAGCAAGGACTCAGGCAAGAAGGTCACCTGCAAGGTGAAGGTAAAGAAGGTTGCCGTAAAGTCCATAAAATTCAAGGAGTCCGTATATAAGGTGAACTGTAACGGAACACTTACCCTCAAACCCGTTATATCTCCCTCCAACGCAACCAATCAGAAGATAACCTGGACATCAAGCAATGAGCGTTACGCTACCGTTTCTTCAAAGGGTAAGGTAAAAGGTCTCAAGGCAGGCAAAACCGTTACAATCAAGGCTACCACCAAGGACGGTAAATTCGTCGCAAAATGTAAGGTCAAGGTTGTCAATGTTCCTCTTAAGGCACTTAAGCTCAATAAGACAAAGGCAACTGCCGGTGTAGGCGGTTCGGTTACTCTGACACCTGTATTCAGCCCCTCAAATGCTTCAGATAAGAGTGTTACCTGGTCATCATCGGATACGAAGATTGCTACCGTTTCAGCTAAGGGCGTTGTAACTCCCCGTAAGGACGGTACCTGCAAAATCACTTGTATCTCCAAGGACGGAGGCTATGCCGCAACCTGTACCGTAACCGTAAAGACAGTCAAGGCAACAGGTGTTACTCTTGATCAGTCGGAGATTTATGTTGATAAGGGCGGACAGTTTATGCTTAAGGCAACGGTTCTTCCCGAAAATGCAACAAATAAAAAGGTTAAATGGTCTTCCACTAAGACATCTGTATGTACTGTTACCTCTGCAGGTGTTGTAACGGCGGTAGGTGTAGGTACCTGCAACATAAAGGTCACTACTGCAAACGGAAGCCTTGTGGCAACGTGCAAGGTAACTGTAATATAATAAGAGGGCCAAGGGCCTTTCTTTAGGGTCAAGGGCCAAGGGCCGAGGGCATCGTCGCTGAAGCGCGTCCGGTGGACGATAAAGCGAAGCGAGGATGGTGCAGCGGTCAAAATTCATAGGCGCTTCAAGCCGTAATGAATTTTGGGAACCGCAAGAGACGAGGCCGCCCAACAAAGTTATATAAGTAAAGTTCTACCCGCACCGTTAAGTTTTTAGATGCTTAAATATTAACAACGAAGGCACCCGATTGGATGCCTTCGTTTAATTTATAAATTTATTTTTGCATATAAAACATTACCTATACTTTTTAAAACTTGATTATGCGGGAACAACCCTTCCTTTACCTCACCGTAAAAGCGTCCTTGGCCCTCGGCCCTCGGCCCTTGGCCCTTATTTGAGTCTGTAAATAACAGCTGCGTGGGGTCTGACACAAGCTGAAAGAATATCCTTTACTCCGTCAGCTTTTTCCTTTGTCCAAAGCTCAACGGCAGTATATGTATCGGTCATACCGTATTTTGCAATCTCGACAGAGATTTCTCTTTCTTCATCGGAAAGATTGAAGAGCGCAACAACATCGTTGCCGTCCTTGTCGAGACAGTACCATATTGCTTCATTTCTGTTTCTTACAAGCTGTCTGTTTTCAGAAGAGAACTGATTGATTTCGAGAATGTCTCTGTTAGTGATAACCTCAAGGTCCTCAGGTCTGTTTTCTCTGAGCTCGCCGCCAAGGATAAGGGGAGAACGGAAAACTGACCAGAGAGTGAGCATAGTTCTCTGCTCGTCGGGAGTGAAGCTTGTATATCTGTCTCTGTCACCAAGGCAGGAGCAGTTCTTGCTTATCTTACCCAAGGGGAGCATATCGCAGTCAGGCCAGCAGCCTGTCTTTACGTGAGGAGACCACTTTTCGCATCTTTCAAACATAGCACGAAGCTTATCCCAGTGATCCCAGAAGTCGCCCGTCATTCTCCACATATTTGCATTCTGCGAAAGATGGAAGGCTTCATTTATAACTGCAGGGCCGGGTGAAAGTGAAAGCACCATAGCTCTGCCGCAGTTGTCGATAGCCTTTCTTATCATTTCAATCTCTTCTCTTGCGCTGTAGGGGTCGTGAGGCTTGAATTCGGTGTTGGCAATATCGTCAACCTTTACAAAGTCAACGCCCCATGAGGCGTAAAGCTCGAAAATGCTGTTATAGTATTCCTGAGCACCTTCGCAGGAACGTATACCGTACATATCCGTATTCCATGCACATACAGAAAAGCCGGAGGCGATTTCTCTTGCTGTCTTGTCTGTTCCCTTGATTTTAGTGTTCTGATGAACTGCCTGACGGGGAATACCCCTCATAATATGTATACCGAACTTAAGGCCCATAGCGTGAATTTTGTCGGCAATAGCCTTGAAGCCTACACCGCCCTTGCTTGAGGGAAAACGGTTTTCGGCAGGGATAAGACGTGAATATTCGTCCATACAAAGCTCGGTGAAATTGTTATAGAAATTACTTGTTGCCTTCGGCTCATACCACTGAATATCGCAGGTGATGTACTCCCAGCCGCAGTCCTTCAGATTGTCGGCAACATACTGTGCATTACCTAAAAGCTGTTCTTCGTTTACTGCGGCACCGTAGCAGTCCCAGCTGTTCCAGCCCATAGGGGGACGGGGGGCAAAAGTATCTTTTTTAAGCATAGTTTTTCTCCTTGAGAATTTATTTTCTTAATTCTAACAGTTTAAAGTATTAAGGTCAATGGTTTTCGGTTAAAAATTTCTTGACTTTTCCTACATATTGTTTAAAATATACATATATTGTAATTTATAAAAGAGGTATTAAAAAATGAGAGCTATTATTACAGTTACAGGTAAGGACAGACCGGGAATCATTGCAGGAGTCTGCGTTCTTCTTGCAGACAGCGATATCAATATTCTCGATATCAGCCAGACCGTTATGCAGGACTTTTTCACAATGACAATGCTCATTGACCTTTCACAGTGCAAAAAGGCATTCACAGAGGTCAGCGACAGCCTTGATGTGAAGGGCAAGGAAATGGGCCTTATCATCCGTATTCAGAGAGAAGACATCTTCGATAAAATGCACAGAATATAAGGGGGATGTCCGATGCATAATCAGAAAGAAATTTTAGCCACCATTGATATGATTGACCATCAGCACCTTGATGTAAGAACAATCACAATGGGTATCTCGCTTCTTGACTGCTGCAGTGACAGCGTCGAGGTGACGGCAGAGAAAATATACAACAAAATCACCACACTCGCAAAGGACCTTGTGAAAACAGGTGAGGATATAGAAAAGGAATTCGGTATTCCTATTGTCAATAAGCGAATTTCCGTAACCCCCATATCCCTTGTTGCCGCTTCCTGTAAGGAAACGGATTATTCGCCTATAGCCAAAGCTCTTGACAGAGCTGCCAAGACCTGCGGTGTCAATTTTATCGGCGGTTTTTCTGCTTTGGTACATAAGGGTATGACTAAGGCAGATATCAATCTTATCAATTCAATTCCCAAGGCTCTTGCAGAAACGGATAATGTCTGCTCATCTGTTTCCGTTGCAAGCACAAAGGCGGGCATAAATATGGATGCCGTAAAGCTTATGGGACAGATAATAAAGGAGACTGCAGATAAAACTGCTGACAGAGGCGGCTTCGGCTGTGCAAAGCTTGTTGTGTTCGCCAATGCAGTTGAGGATAATCCCTTTATGGCCGGTGCCTTCCACGGTGTAGGTGAGGCTGAATGCGTAATCAATGTAGGCGTAAGCGGACCGGGCGTTGTTCATCACGCGCTTAAAAAATGTAAGGGCGAGCCCTTTGATGTTGTTGCTGAGACTATAAAGAAAACTGCCTTCAAGATTACAAGAATGGGACAGCTTGTAGCCTCTGAGGCTTCAAAGAGACTCGGTGTGCCCTCAGGTATTGTTGACCTTTCTCTTGCACCTACTCCCGAAAAGGGCGACAGTGTTGCAAGAATCCTCGAAGAAATGGGTCTTGAGGTCTGCGGTACTCACGGTACAACGGCAGCACTTGCTCTTCTCAATGATGCAGTTAAAAAAGGCGGCGTTATGGCAAGTAACCACGTGGGCGGACTTTCAGGTGCATTTATTCCCGTCAGTGAAGACGAGGGAATGATTGAGGCAGCTCTTAAAAATGCACTCACTCTCGATAAGCTTGAAGCTATGACCTGTGTATGCTCTGTAGGTCTTGATATGATAGCCGTACCCGGTGACACCTCAGCCGAGACTCTTTCGGCAATTATTGCTGACGAAGCGGCAATAGGTGTTGTCAACACAAAGACAACGGCAGTAAGAATTATCCCCGCCGTAGGTAAAAAGGTAGGGGAGATAATCGAATTCGGCGGACTTTTAGGCTCTGCGCCCGTAATGCCCGTACACGAATTCTCAAGTGCTGATTTTATTATGCGAGGCGGCAGAATTCCTGCTCCTATGCATTCGTTAAAGAATTAAGGTGAATCAAGTTGAAGATTATAGATATTATCAAGGATGAAAAGCTGACTCTTTCTATGGAGGTTTTTCCGCCTAAAACAACGGATACCTTTGAAAGCGTAAAGGAAGCAACAGAGAAAATCGCTGCTCTGAGCCCCGATTTTATGAGTGTTACCTATGGCGCGGGCGGCGGCACGTCCGAGTTTACGGCGTCTATTGCCGAAAACATTCAGAAGAAATACGGTGTACCTGCTCTTGCACACCTTAGCTGTATTTCCTCAAAGAAGGAGGATGTCAGAAGACAGCTTGACCTTCTGAAAGAGAGAGGCATCGAAAACATTCTTTCCCTCAGAGGTGACATTCCCGAAGGTATGACATTGGACCACCTTGACTATCATTATGCAAGTGAGCTTACAAGGGAAATCAAGGAATACGGCGGTTTCTGTATAGGCGGAGCCTGTTACCCCGAAAGCCATCCCGAAAGTGCAACATCCTTTGACGATATAAAATACCTTAAGGAAAAGGTTGATGCAGGCTGTGAATTTCTCACTACCCAGATGTTTTTCGATAACGATGTTTTCTATAACTTTATGTACCGTGTAAGAGAAGCAGGCATTGAGGTGCCTGTTGTAGCGGGTATTATGCCCGTTACAAATCCCAAGTCAATAAAAAGAATCTGCAGTATTTCGGGCACTGCACTGCCTCAGAGATTTATCAGAATTATTGATAAATTCGGCTCATCACCCGAACAGGTGACTCAGGCAGGTATTGCTTATGCAACAGAGCAGATTATTGACCTTTTTGCCAACGGTGTCGGTGCAGTTCACGTCTACTCTATGAACAAGCCCCTTGTTGCAGAAAAAATTATGGAAAATGTATCAGCTATAATAAAATAAATTTGAAAGGATGCCGTATCATAAGGTACGGCATAACTTGATTTATGACGGAAAATAAGCTTAATATTATCTGTTGTGATAAAAATGAAATCACCGTAGACAGATGTGAAGCCTACAGATATATGGGCCTTAAAAGAGATTACAAAAACGAGGAATTTGAAGAGATTTACAAGGACTGTCTCTGCGCATTTACTGAAAATGTATCCTTTAAAGCCGCCTACAGAAAAAGCAGTCTCACTTTTGGTGAGGGTAATATGCTTCACTTCGATTTCTGTTCCTTTGAAAGTGCAGACTTAAAGAAAAATCTGAAGGACTGCAAATATGTCTATGTATTTGCCGCTACAACGGGAATGGCAATTGACAGACTTATTTTAAAATACAGCCGTCTTTCACCCATAGAGCTTATGGCACTTGACTGTATAGCATCTTCGGGCATTGAGTGCTTCTGCGACAAGGTCAATTCCGTAATTGCTGAGGGTAAGGATACAAAGCCCCGCTTCAGCTTAGGCTACGGCGACACAAAGCTCAGCTATCAGAAGGATTTGCTCTCATTTTTAGATGCAGATAAAACCCTCGGCATTACCCTTAACGATTCAATGATGATGACACCGAAAAAAACTGTTACGGCATTTATAGGAGTAAGATTATGAATATCAGAGATTGTTTGAATAAAGAGCTTTTATATTTTGACGGAGGTCTCGGCACTCTTCTGCAGGCAAAGGGACTGGGGGCAGGCGAAAAGCCGGAGGAATGGAATATTACCCACAGTGAAGCTTTAATCGGTATTCATCTCGATTACCTTAATGCAGGGGCAAATATCATCAATACCAATACCTTCGGCGCATATTCGCACAAGTTCGAAAACCTTGAAGAGATTATTTCTTCTGCAATTAAAAATGCAAAAAAGGCAGTAGAGCTGTCAGGCAAGGAAAAAGCCTTTGTCGCCTTTGATATGGGCCCTCTCGGTAAGCTTCTTGAGCCTTTAGGTGACCTTCCCTTTGAAAAGGCAGTGGAGATTTTCTCTGAAAGTGTAAGAATTGCCGAAAGGTATTCTCCCGACCTTTATATGATTGAAACTATGAACGACAGCTACGAAACCAAGGCAGCCGTTCTTGCAGTTAAAGAAAATTCAGACAAGCCTGTATTTGTAAGCAATGTTTACGATGAAAACCGTAAGCTTATGACGGGTGCATCACCTAAGGCAATGATTGCTCTTCTTGAAGGTCTCGGCGTTGATGCAATAGGTATGAACTGCTCTCTCGGACCAAAGCAGATGATTGACATTGCAAGGGAATATGTGGAGTATTCCTCTCTTCCCGTAATTGTCTGTCCAAATGCAGGACTTCCGAGAACCGAGGACGGAAAGACAGTTTTTGACGTTGACAGCGAGGAGTTCTCCGACTGTATGGCTGAAATTGCGTCTCTTGGCGTAGGTGTTATCGGCGGCTGCTGCGGAACAACGCCCGAATATATTAAAAAGACAGCTGAAAAGACAAAGAGTTTACCTTTTGTACCCATTGAAAAGAAAAACTATACCCTTGTTTCTTCCTATACTCACGCTGTGGAAATCGGCAATACTCCCATTCTTATCGGTGAGAGAATCAACCCTACGGGTAAGCCTAAATTCAAGCAGGCACTGCGTGACAGAAACATCAGCCACATTATAAATGAGGGCGTTATGCAGGAGGAAAAGGGTGTTCACATTCTCGACGTCAATGTAGGACTTCCCGAAATTGACGAGGACGATTTGCTCGTTACGTCAGTAAAAGAATTACAGGCAGTATCAACTCTGCCTCTTCAGATAGATTCCGTTAAAGCTTCAGCTATGGAAAAGGCTATGAGAATCTATAACGGTAAGCCTCTTATCAACTCCGTCAACGGCAAAAAAGAGAGTATGGACAGTGTTCTGCCCCTTATAAAAAAGTACGGCGGTACCGTTATCGCCCTCACCATTGACGAGGAGGGCATACCCGAAACAGCCCGGGGCAGATGTGCTGTTGCCGAAAAGATTATAAAGGAATGCGAAAGGTACGGCATTGATAAAAAGGATATTATCGTTGACCCTCTTGCAATGACCGTTTCTTCCGATAATCAGAGCGGCAGAATCACTCTCGAAAGTGTAAAAATGATAAAAGAAAAGCTCGGTGTTAAAACCAGCCTCGGTGTATCGAATATCTCTTTCGGTTTACCGTCAAGAGATACGGTAAACTCTCATTTTCTTACAATGGCACTGACAGAAGGCCTTGACTGTGCCATTATGAATCCATATTCCGTTGCTATGATGGAAAGCTATCACTCCTTTAAGGCTCTTCGCGGTCTTGACGAAAACTGCAGTGAGTATATCGGCTTTGCCTCATCCTTCGTGAAAGAAACAGCAGTTGCTGAGGTGAAAAAAGAGGATAAAAGCGAGGATATGAATTCGCTTGTAAGAGCCATAGTAAAGGGAATGAAAAAGGAAGCTGCCGAAAATGCAAAGGTGCTTCTTGAAACTACCGAGCCCTTAAAGGTGATAAACGAATATATCGTGCCTGCCCTTGACCGAGTAGGTAAGCTTTTCGAAGAAAAGAAAATGTATCTTCCTCAGCTTCTTATGAGTGCCGAGGCCGCTTCGGGAGCCTTCGAAAAAGTAAAGGAGCTTGTTTCATCCTCTGACGAAAGCAAGGGTGAAATCCTTATTGCCACCGTTAAGGGAGATATTCACGATATCGGCAAAAATATAGTTAAGGTTCTTCTTGAAAATTACGGCTATAAGGTTATTGACCTTGGTAAAGACGTCGCACCCGAAAAAATAGCAGCGACGGCAAAGGAAAGAAATATCCGTCTTGTAGGCCTCAGTGCCCTTATGACCACTACTACAAAGGCTATGGAGGAGACAGTAGCTCTTCTTAAAGAAAGCTGTCCCGACACAAAAACCGTTGTTGGCGGTGCAGTTTTAACTGAGGAATATGCCCGTATGATAGGTGCAACACACTATGCAAAGGATGCTATGGAGACGGTAAGATATGCGGAAAAGCTCTTCGGTGGAAAATAATGAAATACAGTAAGATTGTAAAAGGAACATTCATAAGCCGTCCTAACCGATTTGTAGCCAATGTTGTAATCGACGGAAAAGAGACAGCCTGCCACGTTAAAAATACGGGCAGATGCCGTGAGCTTTTAAGAGAGGGAGCCGAGGTTTATCTGGAAAAGAGTGACAATCCCGAAAGAAAGTATCAGCATTCACTCGTTACTGTCAGAAAAGGTGAAAGGCTTGTGAATATGGACTCTCAGGCACCCAATAAGGCAGTAGGGGAGTTTATCGGGAACGGAGGGCTTTTTGAAGACATAAAGCTCATTAAGCCCGAATGTAAATACGGCAATTCACGCTTTGACTTTTATGTGGAGTATGGCGATAAAAAGGCACTCATTGAGGTCAAGGGTGTAACCTTGGAAAATGATAATGTTGTATCCTTCCCCGATGCACCTACGGAAAGAGGCAGTAAGCATTTAAGGGAGCTTTGCGAGTGTATGAAGGAGGGCTATGAAGCCTATGTTTTCTTCGTAGTACAGATGAAGGACGTGCTTTATTTTACACCCAACGAAGACCATGACCCCGTATTTGCCGACACTCTGAGAAAGGCAGAAAAAGAGGGCGTAAGGGTTCTCGCACACGACTGTCTTATTACTGAGGACGAAATGATAATAAAGGATAAAGTAAATATTGTTCTGTAATAAAATGTAAACCGTTGTAAAGTCTGAATTTTTCGGCTGTACAGCGGTTTTTTCTTCAGTAATATCAGCTTTCTGACCTGACGGGGCGGGCAGAGCCTTATTTGCTCCCGAACATTCCCCACGATTGCGGATTGCAAATTGTGAATTGCGAATTCAGCGAAGCCAAATTGTAAGATAAAAGAAAGAAAAAAATATTGCTAAATAAAACCATTTGTGTTATCATATAGTTAATAGTATGAATTATTATGTTCGGAAGGCACAAGTATGATTTTTAAAAGAAAAAGCTTATCAATAATATTCACAGTTTTACTTCTTATTTCCACCTTTTCCTTTTCGTCCTTTGCGGCGGATTTATCTCTTCGGGAAGAGCTTTATAATAAAGACAGCGGTTTAATGAGCGTATCCTACAGAGGCGACACCTCTCTTTACCCCGAAAACTCCCTTGAGGGTATCCTTTCGGCTAAAGAAAAGGGTGCCGATATGGTAAGTGTAGGCGTGGACAAGACAAGGGACGGAATTTATGTTCTTACGGAAAACAAGCCTCTTTCACACGTTTCAAATGCACCCTATGAAGAGGTTTCGGAGATAACCTATGACGAGCTTCAGAAGTATTTTCTCTATAACAATACGGGTGAACTGACATCCTACCGTATGGTTTCTCTGAGTCAGACTATTGATGTTGTCGGTGATGACTTAATCCTTATCCTTGATGCAGATTGGGCTGAAAGAGACGGAATATATGACCTTATAAGTCATTTCGGTGCTTTTGAAAGAGTAATTATAAGAACTGAGGAGTCAGCAAAAACAATTGAAAAATGGCTTTCACAGAAGACTGAAAAAGTGAATGTTATCGGTGTTTATAACGGCAACATTATTTTCAATGCCATTTCTCATTTTGACACTCTTTCCGAAAAGGGAATGCCCCTCATTCAGTTCAGCAGTAAAAACTATTTTAATGTTATGTACGGCGGATTTTTCTGTAAAAGATTCTACGGTGCAGATGCACCGAGAGCTCTTGCTCCCACCTATGACCTTGACCTTTCGGGGCAGAGAAGCGACAGCAGAGAGGGCTGGAGTGAGCTTATAGAAAAAGGCTACAGCGTAATCGAAACCAACAATATAGTTTCCCTTGTGTCATATATTGACCGACAGGAGAAAATGCAGTCGGCACTTTCTTCTCTTACAGAGAAAGCGAAGACAACAGACCTTTCAAAGTCCTCACAGGTGCTGACGGCTAATTTTAACGATGCCCTTGAAAACAGTGAGTATGTTCTTTCAAAGGTGAGCAGTCTTGATGAAATCGAAGGTGCCTATTCGGCTCTTCTTCTTTCGATGAATGAGCTTAACATCAGCGAGGCTGAGGACACACAGAAGGGACAGCTCAATATTACCGCAGGCAAGATAATTGCAGTGCTTCTTGTAGGTGCAGTAATTCTTGCGGCACAGATTTATGTACACAAAATGCAAGAGGAGAAACGGAGAAAATAAGATTGTTGCATTTTATATATAGAATATATCAAGGAGGAAAACACAAATGAAAGTGAAAGAAAAGCAGTGGCTTCCGAAAGCCGCAACACCCGAAGAAGTCGGCGTATCCTCAAAAGAAGTGCAGGCGTTTATTGACGACTGTCTTGAAAAGAACAAAGAGCTTCACTCGTTTATGGTTATCCGTAACGGAAAAATCGCCTGTGAGGTTTACAGAGAGCCTTTTGCAAGAGAATATAAGCATATGATGTACTCTGTAAGTAAGTCCTTTACCTCAACGGCTATCGGCTTCGCCGTACACGAAGGCTACTTTGATGTAGATACACGCTTTGTTGATATTTTCCCCGAAGCAAGAGAGGAAAAGCTTGACGAGTACCTTGAAGAAATGACTGTTGAAGACCTTCTTACAATGAGAAGCGGTAAGTCAGTAAGCGTATTCCTTGACCGTACAAAAGACAGATGGTTCAAGGATATTATGAACTCACCCTGGATTTCCGAGCCGGGCACAGAGTTCCTTTACATAAGTGAGAATATGTATCTTCTCTGCTGTATTATCCACAAGATGACAGGTATGTCTGTTATGGACTATCTGAAGCCACGTCTTTTTGAGCCCCTCGGTATCGAGAATGCATTCTGGGAAACCTGTCCCAGAGGTGTTGAGGCAGGCGGCTGGGGACTTATGCTTTCCCTTGAAGATCTTGCCAAGTTTATATATTGCTATTCACAGATGGGTAAGTTTGACGGCAAGCAGGTTATACCTGAGGAATGGGTAAAGACTGCAACGGCTTACCACGCAGACACAAGCCTCGCCAACAAAGACAGCGACTCTGTGGTAGGCTACGGCTACTGCTTCTGGAGAAACGGAGGCTATGAAAACTCCTACCGTGCCGACGGTATGTTCTGTCAGTTCGGTATCGTATTCGAAGACCTTGATGCCTGCTTTATCTCTCTTGGCGGTGAGGTTTCCGAGCAGAAAATGCGTGATGTAATATGGGAACATTTCCCCAAGGCATTCATTGAGCCTGATGCAAAGGCCGAGACTACACCCATTGTTCTTCCTGCTTTTGAAAAGGCTCCCGTAAAGCCCCGTTCACTTGCTCTTGAAAGCAGAATCGAAGACAAAAAGATTAACTTCAGAAAGCCCGTGATGGTTAATATCGCAGGCTATCCCGTTTCAGTTGTACCTCTTCCTGCACTGTTTATGGAAAGTGACAAGGCAGGTAATATCACCGAGGTTACCTTTAAATTCGGTGAAGATGATATGTATATGACATGGGTAGAGGGCGACGAGGTCAATACGGTTCATATCGGTCTTGACGGTGAATATCGCTGGGATAACATCGTTATCGGTCAGATTCCTTACACTACCTGCAGTACAGGCTGCTGGAACAGTGAAAGTGAGCTTGAGGTTCATATACGCTGTATTGAGGTGCCCTCAGAAAGAATTATTAAATTCAAGATTAACGGTGATAATGTTATTATGCGTCCCTCATCGAAGCCTGATGTAGGTGTTATGGCAGAGACACTTAAGGAAACAATCAAGGATGTCATCAAGCAGCCTGTTTTCCAGACAGCTGTAAGTAAGGCTCTTCCGAAGATTGTACCTCTTATCGACTCTGTTCAGAGAGGTAAAATTAAAGTCGAAACTGCAGGACGCAGAAAATAATTTCAGGAGGGGAAAATATGTTTTTAAAGGTTTTACTTGCTTTGGTTGTTGTGGCGGAATGCGCTGCAGTGCCATTATTTCTTAAGTATTATTGGCCTGACAGATGCAAGCAGTCATTTATTCTTAAGATAGTATCGGCCGCATTATTTGTCCTTTGCGGATATCTCAGTGTGCAGATAAGCGGAAACAACACCCCTTATGCAAAGCTTATAATGATAGGTCTTGTGCTCGGCTTTTTCGGTGATGTTTTCCTGCATTCTCTTTCAGACAACAAGATACATTTTGTAATAGGCTTCCTTTCCTTCTTTGCAGGGCATTTCTTTTATATCGCTGCCTTCTGGAAGGCTATTCAGAAAACCTATCCCGGTTCACACTTTATCGAGTGGTATGAGCTTCTTGCTACAGTTTTACTTATCGGAGGTCTGCTGGCTTCCTTTATAAAGAGAGGTATATTCAAAGGAAAAGGTATTCTTCTTGTAGTCTTTACCGTATACGGTCTTGTTCTTGCTACAATGATGACAAAGTCCTTCAGATATGCTATCGGTGAGATTGCTTACGGCACAAATGACCATATGTTTGCGGTGTTTGTCTGTGTTGCAATCGGCGGCTTGCTTTTCTGTATTTCCGATACTATTCTCGGCTATACCATTCCTATGGGTAAAATAACAAGAGCTTTAAGAATTGTAAATATCGGTACATATTTTACGGCACAGATTCTTATTGCACTGAGTATCCTTTTCGTAAGGTCGGCATATCCTCTTTATTAATCTGAAAATCACATAATCATATCTCCCTTACACTTTTCATAAAATGTAGGGGAGATGATTTTTTATGGTTATCCGTCTTTATAAATGGAAGCTCGGTGTAGCTTTCATTTCTTTTATAATCAGTCTGTTCCTTTGCGTTTTTATCATAAATACTGTCTTTGCCGAAGAAAAGACAAAAACAGAATATATAAAATGGGCAGAGATGAATTTTTCGCTTTCTGCCTTAAAAGACACAATGGCACTTGATATCGAAACCTATGATATGCTCTGTCATATAAGCTGGATAGACTCTCTTTCATATCTTGCCTGCCTTAACGGTAACAACTGGAAAAGCTATAAAAAGAGTGATCTTGATAAAATGAAAGAGAAACTGGGAGATCTTTATACGGTTGACGATTTAATGTCGGGTAACAAGTATTACAAATATTATAAAGAGGTATTTTCTGCTATGCTCGGAGGAATACTCGGCGAATATGAAGAAATCTGCACCGACGGAAACGGAAAAGAAAAAGTGAAGCTTTCCTACGGTATGATTGCCTACAGTCCGATTGCTGAGGGTTTTTACTACAGCCACTATGACGATTTCGGTGTGTCCCGTTCCTATGGCTACCGACGGCAGCATCTTGGGAATGATTTAATGGGATATGTGGGAATACCTGTAGTCGCAGTGGAAAGCGGAAGGGTAGAAAATATAGGTTGGAATAAATACGGCGGGTGGAGACTCGGAATACGCTCTCTTGACGGCAAAAGGTCATATTATTACGCACACTTAAGAAAGGGCAAGCCTTATGCAGAGGGGATAGAGTTGGGTACACAGGTGAAGGCAGGGCAGGTCATCGGATATATGGGAATGACAGGCTACAGTGATAAAGCTGATGTCAACGGAATGACCTCGCCTCATCTTCATTTCGGGTTACAGCTTATTTTCGACGAAAGCCAGAAAGAAGGCACAAATCAGATTTGGCTCGATGTATATAACCTTGTAAAGCTGCTTTATTCAAACAGGGCTGTTGTGGTTAAGGACGGAAAAACAGGGGAGTACAGGACAATTCGCTGAGGCGAATTGTCAGGATCAAGGGCCCAGGGCCTAGGGCCGAGGCCGCTTTTACAATGGAGTAAAAGAAAGGTTGTCCCCGCATAATTAAGTTTATAGAATGATACAAGTAATGATCTGTTTGTGAAATTTAATCTTAAAATTAAACAAGGCACCCAATCGGGTGCCTTCATTGTTTATACTTGAGCATCTAAAAACCTAACGGTGCGGGTAGAATTTTATTTGTTCTACTCTTTCGGGCGTCCTCGGCCCTGGGCCCTCGGCTCTTGGCCCTCTATTTGCCCTTGGCCCTCAAATCTCATTATCCTTTTGTCAGAAGCTTTATTGCATACTCTGCATAAGGTGAAATGTACTGTCCGCGTTTCGTAACAACGGCAGGCTGACGGAGGCGGACACTGTTTTTGAGTCTCTTCACCGTAAGCTTGCGGTTAGTCATTGCAGAGTTTACGAACTGTAGGGGCAGAAGCGTTGCAGCAACACCCGAGCAGGCCATTTCCCATGCTGTTGTAAGATTAACAGCCTCAGCGGCAATCTGCGGATAAATACCCGTAGAAGCACAAAGGTTCTCAAATAAAATCCGCATTTCCTGACTTGTGCTGAGAACAACAAAGGGAAGGTTTTCACAGTCCTCAAAATCAATTTCGTCTGTATCTTTGAGTTCGGGAACTTTTTCTGCAATTTCTTCGGAGTAAACAAGTACAAGCTTGTCGGGCTCAATAGGTGTTGCTCTGAGGAGAGCCTCATCGACAGGCATATTGACAACGGCAAAGTCAAATCTTCCGTCCGCCGCATCCTTTCTCAGCTGTTCACTGCCTTCTTCTATAAGTGTTACGCGTACACCGGGAAACCTGTCGCGCACCTTTTTAACAACTTCGGGAATAAGATATGCACTGCGGAAGGGGGTAATTCCGATTGTCAGCTGACCTTTTTCGCCTGAACGGAATTGCTCTATTGAACGTATAAGCTGGTCCTCTTTATAAAGAATTTCCTTCGCTTCTTTAATGAAAAATTCTCCTGCTGCTGTCATTCTCAGAGGGGTTACGGTTCTGTCAAAAAGCTGAATACCAAGCTCTTTTTCGAGAGTAAGTATATGCTTACTCAGTGCAGGCTGAGTAATATTAAGCTTTTCTGCAAGATGTGAAAAGCTGCCGGTTTCAGAAAGTAAAACGGCATACTGCAGCTGTCTCAGATTCACAAGGGTCACCGCCTTAAAAATATTATAGTAGTTATAACGTTTAGATTATATACATAAATAAACAGAAAATCAAGTACGCAACAAAAAATTTAAAAATTTTCAAATTGGGGTTGACATTCGACGGGATTTACGTATAATATAACTCGTTAGTAATACAAACTATAACAAAAAGATTATTGAAAAGGAGTTTTTACCATGGAATCTTTGCTCTACCTCGGTATTATGCTGGTAGTCATCTGTGTGTGGTTCCTGGGCTTTAAGCGTCCTGTTTATGAGGGTGTTCTTCTCGCCTTTGTAGTACTGCTTTTTGTCACAGGCACCTGGAGCAACGTTCTGGTCTACATCAATGAGGGCTTATCTACCTCACTGCTTTATTCGATGGTGGCCTTCGTTGCAATGTCAATTATTCTGACGAAGACAAAAATTGTTGACAGTTGTATCGCTGTCATTCTCTCACTTATCGGCCGTGTAAGAGGCGGCGCAGGCTATACAGCTGTTATTGCCAGTGCGTTTATGGGTGCCCTTTCCGGCTCCGGCCCGGGTAACGTTATGGCTACAGGTTCTCTTACCATTCCTGCTATGAAGCGTACCGGCTTCCCCGCAGAGCTTGCCGCAAATATTGAGTCAAATGCAAGCTACCTTGGTAACCTTATCCCTCCCTCATCAAATATCGTTGCTGCAATGGCTGCTTTCACAACCTATGCCGCAGCTGCAGGAATTGAAGAGGTTTCTCAGGGCAAGTTCTGGATTGTCCTCTGGGGTGTTGCAGCATGGTTTGTTGTACAGCGTCTTATTATGGTATGGGCTTTCTGTAAGCATTATAAGGTAGAGCCTATGAAGAAGGAAGATCTTCCCAGTCTTAAAGAGACTCTCAGAGTCGGTTGGAAAGCGATGTTCCTTCCGGTAATTATCCTTCTTCCCTTCGTTCTTGACGCAATTTTTGCAGATAATTTCTTTGTAGAGCGTCTCGGTGCTGACGGTGCAAAGTATCTTTCAAAGTCTGTACTTCTCTTTGTTGCGGGTATTTCTTCTATCTATGCCTGCCTTATTGTTAAGGATAAGTCAACTGTTACTCCCAACAAGATTGCAAAGATGTTCGCAGAAGGCGTTAAGACAATTTCTCCCGCTATCGCTGTATGTGTATTCGGTTATATGATCGGTGCAATGTTCGATGACCTTGGCGTTGCCGATGCACTCGGTGTTCTTATGTCATCATGGAGCTTCAGCAAGTTCGGTATGGTTCTTGCAATCTGCGCTATTACCTGCGTAATGGGTGCAGTTGTGCCCGGTTCATCTCAGGTTGTAATCTTCGGACCGGTATTCATCACTCTGCTTGCCAATGTAGGTGTTAATCCCTTACTTGCAGCTGCAATGCTTCCCTGTATCTGCGGCGTTATGTGCGGTATCACTCCTCCTCTCGGCCTCGGTATGTATGCAGGTATGACCATTGCAGAATCTGATTTCAGCAAGACCTTCAAAAACAATATGTGGTGGGTTGCCGCTCAGTTCGTTCTTCAGGTTGCAGTCCTGATGGGCTGGCTGCCTGTATTCGGAATGTAAAGGAGGAGATATTATGAAAGAATTTTGCAAAAAGCTTTCCAAAATACTCAAGACTATCTTCGGCTACGGTGTTATGATTGCTCTGTTTGCAGGCGGTCTTACCTTCTTCGGTTATGTAGCTGCCCTTATTATCGGCGGTGATGTAGCTGCTGCTATATGTACATTCCTTTATAAGCAGGTTGTTCCCGTGATTATATATCTTGCCGTAATAATGGTTCTTCTCGGCTTATTAGCTATGTATCTTAACGGAGAAAAGGCGCTTACCCCCTCTAAAAAGGAAAGACATAAGCACGAAGGCGAAATGTAATTTGATTGAGTCATATATAATAAAAACACCGGAATTTCCGGTGTTTTTTATTGCCTTTATTTGCAGAGTACAACTGATTGATATATTATAACCTTCGGCATAATTCTGCATTTGTGATGCTGATGCGGTCATTACATCAGTTCACATATCATCTCACTGAATTCAGCAGGATTTTCAATTGTTCTGCCTGCAATAAGACAGCTCTGAGCATAAAGGAGCTTTGCATATTTAGCAGTCTTTTCCTTGTCTGTTTCATAAAGAGAAATAAGCTTCTGAGCGATGGGATGCTCGGTGCTGATTTCAAGAATAAGTGTTGCTTTTGCGCCTGACGCACCGGGCATAGCTGAAAGCACCTTTTCCATTTCAAGTGAAAGCATACCCTCACTTGTAAGGCATACAGGGTGATTCTTAAGTGCCGAGGTAAAGCGTACCTCGTTTACACTGTCACCGATGCTTTCCTTAAGAAAGGCGAGCAGCTCTTTTGACTCTTCGTTTTTCTTCTTGAGACTTTCCTTTTCCTCTTCGCTTTCAAGGTCAAGACCTGCGGCACAGATATTGGTGAAGGTCTTGCCGTCATATTCACGGAGCATCTGAATTGCGAATTCGTCAACATCATCGGTGAGGTAAAGAATCTCAAAGCCCTTATTCTTTACAGCCTCAGCCTGAGGAAGAAGGTCGATTTTATCGATAGTCTCGCCCGAAGCGTAATAGATAGTCTTCTGCTCTTCTCTCATACGGCTGACATACTCAGAAAGGGTAGTAAGCTTCTTTTCATTGGAGGAGAAGAACATAACAAGGTCCTTAAGAGCTTCCTTATTCATACCGTAGTTTGTGTAAAGACCGTATTTCAGCTGAAGACCGAAAGCAGAGAAGAATTTTTCATAGGCTTCTCTGTCACTATTCAGCATCTTCGAAAGCTCAGATTTAATCTTCTTTTCAACATTCTTTGCGATAATTTTTAAAATATGGTCATGCTGTAAGGTTTCTCTTGAAATGTTGAGAGAAAGGTCGGCGGAGTCTACAAGACCTCTTACAAAGTTGAAATAGTCGGGGAGAAGATCACTGCATTTCTCCATAATAAGAACGCCGTTTGAATAGAGCTGAAGTCCCTTTTCAAAGTCCTTTGAGTAATAGTCGAAGGGAGTGTGAGAGGGGATATATAAAAGGGCATCATAGGATACCTGACCTTCGGTTTTTGAGTGGATAGTCTTCAGAGGATCCTCGAAATCATAGAACTTTGACTTATAGAAATTGTCGTAGTCCTCTTTGGCAATCTCGCTCTTGTTCTTTCTCCAGAGGGGAACCATACTGTTAAGCTGAGTAGGCTCGGTGACAGTTTCGTATTCGTCCTCGGTGCCTTCCTTAAGCTCGGTAGTAGTCATATCAAGCATAATGGGGTAGCGGATGTAGTCGGAATATTTTCTTACAATATCGCTGATTCCGTACTGGTCAAGATACTTGTCATAGTTTTCATTTTCGGTGTTAGCCTTGATTTTAAGGGTGATAACGGTGCCTTCCGTGTCCTTTTCGGCCTCTGTTACAGTGTAGCCGTCAACGCCTGAGGATTCCCACATATAAGCCTTCTCTTCACCGAGAGCCTTACTTAAAACCGTAACCTTTTCAGCTACCATAAATGCCGAATAAAATCCGACGCCGAACTGACCGATAATCTCCACATCGCTGTTCTTTTCAAGGTCAGACTTGAAATCAAGTGAGCCGCTTTTGGCGATTGTACCCAGATTATTTTCAAGGTCATTCGCATTCATACCGCAGCCGTTATCGGTGATAGTGAAAATACGGTTTTCTTTATCAAAGGAAAGCTCGATTTTATAGTCTTCTCTTGCCGCACCGCTTTCTCCGTTTGAAAGACTACGGTAGTAGCGCTTATCGAGAGCGTCACTTGCGTTAGAGATAAGCTCACGAAGGAAAATGTCCTTATGGGTATAGATTGAGTTAATCATCATATCCATGAGCTTTTTTGATTCTGTTTTAAATTGTTTTTTGCTCATTTTCTTTACTCCAATCTTAAACATATTGTTTTTTAGCACTCGCACACTTAGAGTGCTAAATATATTATAGCCACTATTTTCCTTTTGTCAAGGCTTCGGGGGAGTAAAGTCAGGACTGTTGACAAAAAGATTTAAAATTTTTGCTTTTAAGGTTGACAATGGAGAGAAAATAGGATATAATCAATAAGCTTTCAATATGAAGCGTGCTGATATAGCTCAGTCGGTAGAGTGCATCCTTGGTAAGGATGAGGTCACCGGTTCAAATCCGGTTATCAGCTCCAAAAAATACCCGTTCTTTTGAACGGGTATTTTTTTATCCATTGCGAAAGCAATGGTATATCATCGCCATCAGGCGTATATCATCACACAAGTGTGTATATCATCAGCCGTAGGCTGTATACTCACTTTCGCAATGATGAGATACAGCTTCTTATGAAGCAGATGATATGCAATCCCTGACGGAATTGATGATATACAAGGCTTCGCCTTGATTTTAATTTAATATGACTACATCCTTTTTTACAAAATTTAATGAAAGGATGAACTCTCAAAATGCGTTCAAAACCCTATTTCGTGGACACTCTGAAAAATTATTCAGTGAGGTGGCCTTCCCTGTCCGACTGCCATAATATCACCTTCCTGTGTCGTTAGATTGATTATAGCACAGAAAAAGTGTTAAAGTAAAGATGCAATAAATTGAACAAACAGTTGATTTTTTAAAGTAATGGTGATAAACTAAAAGCACCACACTAAAAATTAAATATAACTATGTTCAGAAGTGAGCATTTTTATTTCGGTAAAAATGCGGACTTCTATTTTCGCATTTCTGAATATAGTTAGTGAAAATTTTTAGTGTGGTAGCTAATCGAAGTTCTGCATTTTTCGTGTGTGCATTCTTCGGTTTGCACACACTTTTTGTTTTTAAGGAGGGCAAGGAGAAAATATATTTCACACGAAAATAGAAATGAAAGGATTTTTAAAATGAAGAAAAAAATATTAATGGTAATTGTGTTCTTGAGTGCTACTCTTTTAGTAGCATCTGCCGCTTTTATGGTGTACGAGGAATTTTTTCATATAGAATATTTTAACGAATTTGACGAAACAACAGTAACAAGTATGGCGAAGGAAATAATCTTGCCCGAAGACCCAGTAATTCAAAGCTTATATGAGCGAGGTTTATTCGAGAAAAAAGTAGCATATACCATTCCTTCGGTATTAAAAATTGAACCTGAAATCTTATCAGATGTTTTGTTCTCTAGTCAATATTATCCACAAGAGCGTACTTGTGATATGGAAGATTTTGGCTTTCCAAATGCTAAATTACTTAGGTATGAAGCTACATCGTTAGGCATAAATGAGTTTATGGCATCAAGTGGAGTTTATATGGGGTATACTTTTTTTGCTCTCAAATATAAAGGAACCACATCCGATAATATTGTGGTGCTCTATATAGATAACGAAAACAAAATAAATTATATAGTTAAGCACATAGATGATACTCAATATATACTTAGTATAGATTACCCTGTTAGTTGTAACGGTAATTATATATTTGAAGATTATTACAAAAGTTCTTATGAAACAATCTCTTCAGAATATCAAATACTAAATGGAGGGCAAAGAACTCTCTACTTTGTAACAAGCAACTTTGAAATATTTGGCTCCGAAGTTTACTATGGGACTTCATCGTCAGACGACTTTTTAAAGATTAAATATGATCGTGAAGGTTATTTATCGCAAATAGTTTATTACGGAAAAACATATGAATTTTAAAATTATTTTAAGGCTCTGAATTTGCAAATGTTACATAATAAAACAATCAAAAGGGAACGGTTCAAAACCGTTCTCTTAACTTTTACTCTCCAAAAGCCCCACATATTTATAAACCGTTGTTCTGCTCAGGCCGCAGACCCTTGCAAATTCTGAAATGTTTAGATTGCCTGATTTATAAGACGGATAATGCCTGTAAAATATCTGCGGAATTTGGTCTGTGGTGGTATGAGGGCGACCATTTCAGCGTATATATAATTGTTGGTGAGGACGTTCAGGAAGAGTCTTCACCTGAAGATCCCTCTGAAGAAGAAAAATCACCTCTTGATTTTCTTGACAAGATTATAGAGTTGTTTAAGAATTTAATTGATAAAATTACAGAATTTTTCCGTTCAATCGGAGACTTTACATAAAATATAAAAGGGAACGCCTCGACCGTTCCCTTTTCTTTTTATCTCCCACCCCTTGCAAAATCTTCAATCTCCGTGTACAATAGAGCTATAAAACAAGGAGGTCAAAAATATGAAGATAGTTAAGATTATTCTCGGAGTTATCGTAGCTGCCGCCGTTATTGCAGGTGCAGGCTACGGAATCAGCATAGCCCGTGACTCGATTGATTTCGGTGAAATTATAATTGAGGGCATTCCCGAAAAGAGCGACGAGGCAGTCCGTGTAATGTCCTTTAATGTAAGATGTGCCGATGACCCTGAGGGCAGTATCAATAACCGTTCAAAGATAGCCAAGGCAATTATTGAACAGTATGCACCCGACTCCTTCGGTGTTCAGGAGGCAAAACCCAAGTGGCTGAGAATTTTAGACCGGGAATTCGGTGACAGATATGACCGTGTAGGCGAATCAAGAGACGCTTTCGGTCCTTTCTCTGAGTACGGCTGTGTGTACTATCTTAAGGATAAGTATAACCTTGTTGACAGCGGCACCTTCTGGCTTTCGGAGACACCCTATGAAAAGTATTCCGTAAGCTTTGACAGTGCCTGCAGAAGAATTGCAACATGGGCAATACTTGAAAATAAGGAAACAGGGGAAAAATACACCCACGTCAATACTCACCTTGACCACGTTCTTGAAACTACAAGAGTAGAGCAGTGCAGAGTTCTCCTTGAAGAAATGGCAAAGATTCAGCTTGAGGGTACTCTGGTTATAACGGGCGACTTCAACACCTTCAATGACGGTGAGGTTTATGCTTCAATGGTTGAGGGAACTGACGATGCGGGGGCTGTTGCCGAAAATACAGACAGCGGTATTACCTTCCATAACTACGGCAAAAAGGCTGATGAGGGACAGGGCCCCATTGATTTTGTCTTTGTTACCAAGGGCACTAAGGTGGAGAATTATAAGGTTATCAGAGATACTGCAAAGGGTATGTATCCCTCCGACCACTATCCTATTATTGCAGACGTTATTATTTAAAAAGGCCGAGGGCCCTTTAAATGCAGAATGCAGAATTGCGCCCGACAGGGTGGTGGAGAGTAAGTCGTACCCGCCCCATGAGGAAAGGTAAATGAAAATATATTCGGTAGGGGCGGCCATTGGCCGTCCTTATTATTTTAACAGTGAAGAACAGGTGACTTGCTGACTGTTCTTCAACATTTGTCTAAAATACAGGCTCCCTATTGTCAAAAACAGTGTTTTATTGTATAATTAACTAAATATTGCAAAATAGAGGTTTTTATATATAGATACTGCAAAAATAGCTGTCATCCCGAGCGGTGCGAAGGAGCTTAAAATAAGTTATACAGGATTCTTCACTGATATTCAGAATGGCAGAGCTTAGCCGATAATTACAAATCAGACTTTATGTTAATGATATACTCAGAAAGGATTTATTATGAGAAAAAATACTTTCGAATGGTTCAGACTTGATAATGCGGCAAAAATTTTCCCGGGACAGAATTCAAGCTCATGGTCAAATGTGTTCCGCTTCGGTGCCGTGCTTAAGGAAGAGGTTGACCCTGAAATTCTGTTGGTTGCTCTTAAAAGAACACTTAAAAGAATACCTTCCTTTAATGTCAGAATAAGGAACGGATTTTTCTGGCATTACTTTGAAAAGAATCCTAAGGAGCCCATTGTCAGCCCCGATGTAAAAAATCCCTGCTACCGTATTAATTTCAAGGAGAATAACGGATATCTTTTCCGTACCTATTATCACGGAACAAGAATCTGTATTGACTTTTACCACGCCCTTTGCGACGGCTACGGTGCAGTAATTTTTCTTTCAACTCTCGTCGCCGAGTATCTGCGACTTACGGGTAAGGAGATTTCCTGTAACAGCTTTGTTCTTGATGTCAACGATAAGCCGAGAGAAGAAGAGCTTGAGGATGCTTACAGCCGATATGCCTCTTCAAAGGTAAAGTATGACCGCAAGGATAAGTGGATGTATCACGCAAGAGGCACAAAGGCAGAAAAGCATTACAGTAATTTTATAATCGGTGAAATGTCCTTTAAAGAGCTTCATACAGTGGCTAAAGGCTACGGTGTTACGGTGACGGAATTCTTAGCGGCAATGCTTATTGATATTCACTACCGCAAGCAGAAGGCGGAAAATAAAAAGCAAAGGGAGATATGTGCTCAGATTCCCGTCAATCTCCGTAAGGCGTTTCCTTCAGAAACCCTTCGCAATTTTGTTCTCTGCCTGAGAGTTAAAATTGACCCGAATCTTGGTGAATACACCTTTGAGGAAATTCTCAGAAGTGTATCTCTGCAGCTTCGTCTTGCCAATGACCCGAAGCTTATCAATTCTCTGATGACCCAGAATATGAAAATAGAAAGAAACCCCGTTGCAAAATATATACCTCTGGCCATCAAGAACTTAGGTGTGGGTATCGGCTTTATAATTACGGGTGAGCAGACAACCACAACCCTTCTTTCAAATGTAGGCCCCGTAAAGCTTCCCGAGGAGATGTATCAGTATATCGAAAAATACTTATTCTTTACGGGTGCAGGTAAGCTCAACGGTGCAAGATGTGCCGCTCTGAGCATAGGGGACAGATTCGTTTTCAGCTTCTCTAATTGCTATGAGGAAAGCGATATTGAACGAGAGTTTTTCACCCGTCTTGTTAAAATGGGTATACATGTAAAAATTGAAAGTAACCGAGATTAATATATCTTAAGGAGAGTTAATATGTCATATTGTGTAAACTGCGGTGTTGAGCTTGATAAGAGTGCAAAAAAGTGTGTGCTTTGCGATACACCTGTAATTAACCCCAATGAAAGGGAAAAGGAAGAAAAGAAATCCACTCCCTTTTCTCAGGATGCTTATATTCCCAACGAGCTTTCAGAAGACGCAAAAAAGCGTATTGCTGTAGCAATTGTCAGTGTGATTATGTTTATTCCCAATGTAGTCTGCTTTATGCTTAATGCTTTTGTTTTCAAGGGCAGCTTCTGGTCAGTAGGCGTTGCGGCAACATCACTGTTTCTGTGGTCTGCTTTTGTGCTTCCTTTCTGTACAAAAAAGCCCCATCCCTATGTTCTGTGGGCAGCGGACAGCGTTATGGCGTGTATTACGGCGTTCGTTTATGTTCTTCTTTTCGGCGGAGAAGGCAGACTCTTCACATGCTGTCTTTTACCTGCAATTGCCGCAAACAGCCTGATTGTTTTGCTCTATATGCTTTGGCTCAGAAAGAAGAGGCATATTATTCTTAAGCTTGCTTTTGTTTTTCTCGGACTTGCTGTAAGCTCTCTTGTCTGCGGCGTTCTGCTTTCCTATGCTCAGGTGCTGTCTCTCGGAACGGTAATAGGTATAATCGCCTTCCTTTCATTTATTGCGATTTTCGGCTTTTTCATTTACTGCTATTCGAGTAAGACCATAAGAAGATGGGCTTCTAAAAGATTCTTTGTCTGATAAATTTCTGTGTATATAATGTCATCCTGAGCGCAGCGAATGATCTTTGCACTTTTCTTATTAAGCTTCTTCACTTTATTCAGAATGACAGATAAATTTCTTGCCTCAGGGGGAGGTAAAAGCTTGAACAAATCTGATGTTTTAAATAAATATTTCGGTCACAGTCAGTTCCGTCAGGGACAGTCTGAGCTTATTGACGCTATTCTGTCGGGCAGAGATGCTATGGGCATTATGCCTACGGGCGCAGGCAAGTCTGTCTGCTTTCAGGTGCCGGCTCTTATGTTTCCCGGTGTGACAATAGTAATTTCACCTCTCATTTCTCTTATGAAGGATCAGGTAAATGCTCTGACTCAGTGCGGAATAAGAAGTGCCTATATCAATGCTTCTCTTACGGAAAAGCAGCTTCATCTTGCTTTTGAAAGAGCGAGAAACGGCCACTACAAAATTATATACGTTGCTCCCGAAAGGCTTCTTTCACCTATGTTTGTGAAGCTTTGCGAGGATATGAAAATATCTATGATTTGCGTTGACGAGGCTCACTGTGTATCACACTGGGGGCACGATTTCAGACCCGGCTATCTGGATATTGCTACATTTATAAAATCTCTTAAGGAAAGACCTGTTGTAACCGCATTTACCGCAACGGCAACACAAAGGGTAAGAGACGATATTAAAAGACTAATCGGTCTTAATGACCCTTACAGCATTGTTACGGGCTTTGACAGAGAAAATCTTTATTTTGAGGTTGTAAGACCTAAGGTAAAGCTTGTTGCTCTGAGAAGATACCTTGACCTTTATTCAGGCCGAAGCGGTATTGTTTACTGCTCTTCAAGAAAGACTGTCGATGACCTTTGTGAAACACTGATTAAAGAAAAATACAGTGTTACCAAGTACCACGCAGGTCTTACAAAGCAGGAGAGAAGAACAAATCAGGACCTTTTCATAGGTGATGAAAAGGAGATTATTATTGCCACCAATGCCTTCGGTATGGGCATAGATAAATCCAACGTTTCTTTTGTAATTCACTATAATATGCCCGGTGATATTGAAAGCTATTATCAGGAGGCGGGCAGGGCAGGACGTGACGGTAACAGTGCCGACTGTGTGCTGCTTTATTCTGCGGCAGATATAAGAATGCAGAGATATTTTATTGATAACCCCGAAGAAAACGAAGCTCTCACGGAAGAAGAGGTGAAAAGCCTCAGGGCTCTGCGTCTTGAAAAGCTTGATAAAATGGTTTTCTACTCGACGAAAGCCACCTGTCTTCGCAATTATATACTGAACTATTTCGGTGAGGAGACAAAGGGTAAATGCGGCTGCTGCTCGGGCTGTAACGGTACAGAAATGAGTATAGACATTACAGAGCCTGCACAAAAAATCTTTTCCTGCATAAAAAGGGTAAGAGAGTGCGAAAACGCTGAGGTGATAATTGATATACTTAAGGGCAAGAAAACGGATTATATCAGCGATAAAGGCTATGACCTGCTGAAAACCTACGGTGTTATGCACGATGTTGCCGAAAGTGAGATTAAAAAGCATATAGATTATTTTGTCAGGTATGCCTTTATTTCTCTTAAGAGAACGGGCAGTCTTTATCTTGAAGAAAAGTGTACGGATATTCTCAAGGGCAACAAGAGAATAAGACGCTTCCCCGATAAGAGCGAAAAAATACAGCCGGAAAACAAAACTCCTGATGTGGATGTACGGCTCCTTCTTAAGCTCAGAACCCTCAGAAAGCTTCTTGCAAGAAAGAGCGGTGTACCCGATTATTCAATCTTTACGGACTACACTGTTGTGCAGATGGCACTGAGAAAACCGTCAAGCATTGAAGAGATGCGAAAGATAGACGGTACACCTGACTATAAAATCGACAAATACGGCACTGTATTTTTAAAAGAAATACAAAGACACTGTACGGAAAATATTGAAAAAGAGTAAATAAAGTGATATAATAAATAATTATTTTATCAAAAAAGCCTGAAAAGAAAGGAGTGACGGAAATGAGCCGAAAAAAATGGGTAGTAAACAGCATCGACAAGGATCTTGCATCGGATATTGCCGAAGAGTACGGCATTGACCCTTTTGCAGCCCTTCTTCTTGTTTCAAGAGGTATTACCGATGAAACCGAAATAGCCGAGTTCTTTTCCGAGGACGCTCCTTTAAGTGATCCCTTTGAAATAAAGGATATGGATAAGGCTGTAGAGAGAATACAGAGAGCTATTGATGAGGGCGAAAAAATTGCCGTCTACGGCGACTATGATGCTGACGGTGTGACCTCAACTGCACTTATGTACCGATATCTCGAAATGAACGGCTGTGATGTTACGGCTTATATTCCCGACCGAAACAGCGAGGGCTACGGTCTCAATAAGGCAGCCATAAAAAAACTCAGTGAAAAGGGTATAAAGCTTATTATTACCGTTGACAACGGTATCTCTGCCTTTGAAGAGGCAAAATATATAAAAGAGCTTGGTATGGACCTTGTTATTACGGACCACCACAAAGCCTCCGAAAGCATTCCCGAGGCAGTGGCAGTTGTTGATCCTCACCGTCTTGACTGCCCCTCTCAGTATAAGCTGTGGGCAGGCGTAGGTGTTGCCTTCAAGACTGTCTGCGCCCTTTCCGGTGCCGACGATGAAGAAATGCTCGGTATGTTTTCTGACCTTGTTACAATCGGAACAATCGGTGATATCGTGTCTCTTACGGGTGAAAACAGAACTATTGTAAAGCACGGCCTTAAGCTTATTAACGGAGAAAGCCTCACAGGCATTGAATTCCTTAAAAAGCAGGCAGGTATAAATGATAAAACAATAACAGCCTCTTCCGTTGCCTTTTCTCTTGTTCCGAGACTTAATTCAATGGGCAGAATGGCGCACGCATCAGGTGCCTTCGACCTTCTCATTTCTGAAGATAAAGACGAGGCTGAGGCAATTGTGCAGAGTCTTGACAGACTCAATCAGGAAAGACAGGAAACCGAAAGAAAGATTCTCGCCGAAGCTGAAGAGCAGATTATGAGAAATCCCGATATAATCTGTGAAAGGGTGCTTATCTTTTCGGGTAAGAACTGGCACGGCGGCGTAATAGGTATAGTAGCTTCAAGGCTTGTGCATAAGTACGGCAAGCCCTGTATTGTAATAACTGATGACGGAGAGGAAGCCAAAGGCTCAGGCAGAAGTATTCCGGGCTTTTCTCTTTACGATGCCGTCGCTTCAGCTAAAGACCTTCTTACTCATTTCGGCGGACACATTCTTGCGGCCGGTATGGGTATGAAGAGTGAAAATCTCCCTCTTTTCAAAAAGGCAATTGCCGATTATGCAAAGAATACCGAGATGCCCTTTATGACCACGGAGCTCGACTGCCGTTTAAAGCCCGAATTTATTTCGGCGGATATCCTTTCGGTCATTACGGCTCTTGAGCCCTTCGGTGAAGGCAATGCTCAGCCCGTATTCGGACTTTTCGGTGCCGTTCTTTCCTCCGTTCAGTCAATCGGTGGCGGAAAGCATATAAGACTCAATCTCAGAAAGGGCAACACCTCCTTCAGTGCCCTCTGGTTCGGTGTGACTGAAGAGGAATTTCCTTATGCTGCAGGTGACAGCCTTGACCTTGCCGTAAGACTGGAAAAAAATGAATATATGGGTCAGGTCAGAGTAAGTATATATATCAAAGATGTAAGAATGTCGGGCACCGATGACGAAAAGTACCTCAAAAGTGTCCGTCTCTATGAAAAAATAAGAAGAAAAGAAAGGCTTACACCTAAGGAAGCCGCCTTTGCTTTGCCTTCAAGGGATGATGTTGCCGACGTTTTCCGTTATATAAGAGGTGTAAAGCAGTGGAATAAGGATACGGATGTTCTCTGCTACCGATTAGGCGGTGACGGAAGCAATGCCTGCAGAGTTCTGACGGCAATAGATGTGCTGACGGAGCTCGGCATTTTCCGAAAAGAAAATGGCTGTGTAAGCATTAAAGATACAACAATAAAAGTGAATCTTGAAGATTCAAAGCTGATGGCACACATCAGAAAATACATTTAAGAAAGGGGAGAGTACAGTGCAGGAATATAAAGCAGATTTTGACATCCTTATTGAAAAAGTAAGGGACAGCTTTTCCGAAGAGGATATTGAAAAAATAACAAAGGCCTTCAATATTGCCGACGAAGCCCACAAGGAGCAAAGAAGACGTTCGGGTGAACCTTATATTATTCATCCTATTGCCGTTGCAAAAATCCTTGCTGATATGGGTATGGATGCTGATTCTGTCTGTGCGGCTCTTCTTCATGACGTAGTTGAGGATACACCTACCACCTCAGCTGAAATCCGTGAGATGTTCGGCAAGGATGTAGAGCATCTTGTTGACGGCGTTACAAAGCTCGGTCAGATTCCTCTTGCAAGTAAGGAGGAGGAGCAGAGCGAAAATATAAGAAAAATGCTCCTTGCAATGTCGAGAGATATCAGGGTTATTATCATAAAGCTTGCTGACCGTGTTCACAATATGAGGACACTGAAGTTTATGCCCGAAGAAAAACGCAGATATAAGGCAAGGGAAACACTTGAAATTTATGCCCCTATAGCTCACCGTTTGGGTATACGTGCCTTTAAGGAGGAGCTTGAGGATCTTGCTATAAGCTTCCTTGACCCTGTGGCTTACGGTGAAATTGCCAATACCCTTGAAAAGCAGGTAGAATCACGTCACCATTTCCTCGAAGGAATTAAGGGCGAAATATATGAAAGAGTCCGTCAGGAAGTACCTAATGTTCATATTGAGGGACGAATCAAGAGTGTTCACGGCATCTACCGTAAAACATATATGCAGAACAGAACTATTGACGAAATTTATGATATTTATGCCGTAAGACTTATTGTTGACTCTGTTTATGAGTGCTACTGCTGTCTGGGTATAATTCATGATATGTTCAATCCTATTCTCGGCAGATTCAAGGACTATATCTCTACACCTAAGCCTAATATGTATCAGTCGCTTCATACTACGGTTATCGGTAAGGCGGGTGTTCCCTTTGAGGTGCAGATAAGAACCTGGGAAATGCATCATACTGCCGAATTCGGTATCGCTGCACACTGGAAATACAAGCTTGGTATGACAGGGGGCAAGGAAAAGTTTGAAGAACGTCTTTCCTGGATAAGACAGCTCCTTGAAAGCCAGAAGGAAAGCGATGATGTTGAAGAGATAGTAAAGACTATCAAAACGGACTTTGTGCCCGAAGAGGTCTTTGCCTTTACTCCTAAGGGTGACGTTATCAGTCTGCCTATGGGATCTTGTATTATCGACTTTGCCTATGCCATTCACTCGGCTGTAGGTAATAAGATGATAGGTGCCAAGGTTGACGGCAGAATCACTACCCTTGATCACGAGGTGCAGAACGGTGAGATTATTGAAATTCTCACTACCTCTCAGCAGGGTAAGGGACCCAGCCGAGATTGGCTGAAAATTGCCAAGACCACCTCGGCAAGAACAAAAATCAGAGGCTGGTTCAAGAAGGAAAAACGAGAAGAGAATATTATCGAGGGTAAGGCTGAAATCGAAAGAGAATTCAAGCGCAACGGTATTGCTCTTCCCGAAAAGCAGATGAATGAATTTATCCTTAAGATTGCCGAAAAGCAGCACTGTAAGGATGCCGATGAATTCTATGCGGCAATCGGCTATGGCGGTCTGACTCTCACAAAGATAATTCCGAGAATCAAGGATGAATACAATAAGCTTATCAAAGAGGCTGAGCCGGAGCTTAAGGTCAATCTGAAGCCCACACCCAAAAAGACAAGTAAAAGCACCGACGGCATAATCGTTGAGGGCATTGACAACTGTCTTATTAAGTTTTCACGCTGCTGCGACCCGCTTCCCGGTGATGATATTATCGGCTTTATTACAAGAGGCCACGGTGTATCAATTCATACAAGAAAGTGCGTTAATGTACCGAAAGACCTTGCAAAAGCCTCCGAGCCTGAAAGATGGATTAATGCCTACTGGGATAAAAAGGTGCAGAATTCTTACCGAGTTACTCTTGCAGTTACCTGTATGGACCGTGTGGGTATGCTTGCCGATACATCGGCGGTTATAGCCAATATGCACGTTATGATTCACTCTATTTTTACAAAAGAGGGCAGTGACGGCAGAAGTACCATTTATATGACAATTACTGTCAACGGCGCCGAGCATCTTAAGAGTGTGTGCGAAAAGCTTAAGAAAATCAAGGGCGTTCTTGAAACGGAGCGTTCGGGATTACAGTAAAACAAATAAAAAAAGGGGTTACCCCTTAAGGAGAATAAATGAAAGCAGTTATACAAAGAGTTACAAGAGCTTCTGTTACCGTTGACGGAAATGTTACCGGTGAGATAGGAAAAGGCTTTTTAGTCCTTCTCGGTGTTGTCGACGGTGACGGGGAAGAGGAAATGAAGCTTCTTGCCAAAAAGGTGGCACAGATAAGAATTTTTACTGACGAAAACGATAAAATGAATCTTTCACTTGATAAGGTTGACGGCGAGGTGCTTGTGGTGTCGCAGTTTACTCTCTGTGCTGATGTTTCCCACGGCCGAAGACCTTCCTTTATCGGTTCTGCACCGCCTGCAATTGCCAATGAATTATATGAAAAATTCTGTGATGAGCTTGTTTCCTACGGCGTAAAGAAGGTTGCAAAGGGAATTTTCGGTGCCGATATGGCAGTAGAGCTTATCAATGACGGCCCCGTAACAATAATTATGAATACAGACGAATGGAAGAAAAACTGAAAGAGGTGAATGCCGTGAATTTAAAAGTCAGATGCTGTCCCTTGCCTCCCCTTATGGCTAACTGCTATATTGTGAAGGCTGAAAACGGTGAGGCTTTTGCGGTTGATCCCGGCTCCTTTGACGGAAGACTCAGAAAAGCACTCAGTGAAGAGGGAATAACTGAGCTTAAATATATCCTTCTCACTCACGGCCACTATGATCATATTATGGGAGCAGAGAAGCTCAGGGAAAATTTCGGCGGAAAAATCTGCATTCACGAAAATGATGCGTCCTGTCTCAGTGACCCCGAAAAGAGCAGAGTTATTTTCAGGGATTTTCTTATGCCTGCCTTTGAAAATGATATCGCTCTTCACGATAAGGACACTCTCCCTTTCGGTGAGGGTGAAATTGAGGTGCTTCACACTCCCGGTCACACCGTTGGCTGTGTCTGCTACAAGGTGGGCGACTGTCTGTTCACCGGTGACACTCTTTTTCATCTGTGTGTGGGCAGAATGGATTTCCCCGGCGGCAGTGAAAGAGAAATGCTTTTCTCACTGAGAAAGCTCAAGGCTCTTGAGGGTGATTATAAGGTTTATCCCGGCCACGAGGAAAGCTCAACCCTCGATTACGAAAGAGCCCATAACCCTTATATGAGAGGCATATAAAATGCAGATAATAAACAGAAATAATTCATATCATTATGAGACAGAAAATCTTCTTCGTGTGTTTTTTCCTCAGGAAAAGTTTTTATCGGCAGATGAGCCTGATGAAAGCAGTGACTATTGCCTTGTCTCCCTTGACGGTACAAGAGTAACAGTCGAAGTTTCTATAGGTGATAATAAGCTGAGAAGAGAAGAAAGCTTTTCTCTTTCGGAAAAAGTCGGTGACGAAAGTGACGACAGCTTTTTTGAAAGAAAGGCGGCAATTATACTCTTTGAGCTTCTGAGTGACTATACATCATACAGAGCACCCTGGGGTATTCTTACGGGTGTACGACCTGCAAAGCTTATGACTAAGCTTTCACAGCAGATGGGTGAAGAAAAGGCTAAGGAGTATTTTATCACTGAGCTTAAGGTTAGCCAAGAAAAAACTAACCTTGCTCTTATGGTAGCTAAAAATGAGGCGCCCCTTACGGCAATAAACAGCGAAAAATCCTTTTCACTTTACATTTCCATACCCTTCTGTCCTTCAAGATGCAGTTACTGTTCATTTATTTCTCATTCCAATGACAGTCCGAGTGCAAAAAAGCTTGTACCTCAATATGTCGAAAAGCTCTGTGAGGAGATTAAAATAACAGGTGACATTGCAAAGGAGCTGGGGCTTAAGCTCGAAAGCGTATATATGGGCGGCGGCACACCTACGGCACTCACTGCTGAGCAGCTGAAAAAGGTAACCGATGCAATAGGGGAGAACTTTCCCGTTTCCCATGCCCGTGAATATACAATCGAAGCAGGCCGTCCCGACAGTACAACAGCAGAAAAGCTGAAGGTAATGAAGGACTGTCATACAACGAGAATAAGCATCAATCCGCAGACCTTCTCCGACGATGTCCTTAAGGTTATCGGAAGAAATCATACGAGTAAAATGACCCTTGATGCTATGGAAGAGGCAAGACGGCAGGGCTTTGACAATATCAATATGGACCTTATTGCAGGTCTGCCCACAGATACGGTGGAAAGCTTCGGAAGGACACTTGATACTGCACTTTCCTTAAAGCCTGAAAACATTACCGTACATACTCTTGCACTCAAACGCTCCTCCAATATCGTAACAGAGAATAAAGAGACTAATTCGGGCGATGTGGCTTCAAAAATGCTTTCTCTTGTGCAGAAAAAGCTTTTAAGCGAAGATTACATTCCTTACTATATGTACCGACAGAGCAAGAGTCTGGGCAATCTCGAAAATGTAGGCTGGGCAAAAAAAGGCAAGGAAGGTCTTTATAACGTCTATATGATGGAAGAGATTCATACAATTCTTTCAGTGGGTGCAGGTGCCGTAACAAAGCTTAAAGCCCCCGAGGATAATACAATAGAGCGTATATTCAATTATAAATATCCTTATGAATATATAAGCGGATTTGACGAAATAATAAAGCGAAAAGAATATATCAGAGAGTTTTACAGTAAATATTTTTTAAGGTGATTTTATGCTCACATTAACCGTTGATGAAATCAACAGACTTATCAAAGAAAATCCCGGAAAAATAATTGCAGACAGTGAAAAAAGATACAGCAGCCTTATAAAAGAGACAGCAAAGGGTATAAATGAAAAAGAGGGCAGAGTTCTTGTAATGGTTGCAGGTCCCTCTTCTTCGGGTAAGACAACCACCTCAAAGCTTCTCAGAAAAGAATTTGAAAATCTCGGAAGAAGAGCAAAGGTTGTTTCCCTTGACGACTTTTACAGAAGTCAGGATACAGTCTACACCTTTGAGGACGGCACCGTAGATTATGAGACGGTCAAGGCTCTTGATGTTGACTATATTGCCGAATGCCTTTATAAGCTTATGAATGAGGGCAGATGTAAGCTTCCCCGTTTCAGCTTTATTACGAAGAAAAGGGAATATTATGCCGAAACCGTAGCTGAAGAGGACGATATAATAATTGTCGAAGGCCTTCATGCCCTTAACCCTCTTATCATCGACCAGCTTATAAATGAGCAGACAGTGAAAATCTATGTCAGCGTATCTTCAAGGATATATGACGGTGATAATGTGCTTATGGGTAAGAGGGATATCCGTCTTGTAAGAAGGCTCATAAGGGACTATCATTTCAGGGACAGCTCACCTGAAAACACCTTTTATCTGTGGAACGGCGTAAGAATGGGCGAGGACAGATATCTTTTCCCCTTCAGTGACAGAGCTGATATAAAAATTGATTCAATTCACCCTTACGAAGTGTGTGCCTTTAAGGATGTGGCAATGAAGGTTCTTGACCGTATGGATAAAAAGAGTGTATACTACCCTGAGGCAGAAATGCTGATAGATAAATTATCAAAATTCGCTTCAATCAGTGAGACAGCAGTTCCGAGGTCCTCACTGCTTACTGAATTTGTCGGATAAATTTATAAAGAAAAGAGATGAACAATATGGCTGAAAGAAAAAAACAGTCGCTTCTTGCAGGCGCAGGTGTTCTTGCAATTGCAACAATTGTCGTTAAGCTTATCGGTGCCGTATATAAAATACCTCTTAATAACCTTTTAGGCACAGAGGGTTACGGTTATTTTACGGGTGCTTATGCCGTTTATACACCTCTTTATGCTATTTCAATGGCAGGTCTGCCCGTTGCCGTGTCAAAGCTGGTTTCTCAGAATATGGAGCTTGGCAGAGTAAAGGACGCAAAGGCTATCTTTAAGGTATCGCAGAAGATATTCTTCCTCGTAGGTCTTGTGGGTACTCTTGTGCTTATGGCTATAGCCGTTCCTTATTCCGTATACTCAGCCAAGGCACCTATGAATTACATAAGTGTTTTAGCCGTTGCTCCTTGTGTGCTTTTCTGCTGTATGATGTCATCCTTCAGAGGCTATTATGAAGGACTTAACAATATGACACCTACAGGTGTATCTCAGGTTATTGAAGCAGCTGTGAAGCTGATTTTCGGCCTTTCGGCAACCTATGTATTTATGAAGGGTGCACTTTCATACTATGAAAACAATGCAGTAGACGGTGCAATGTCTCTTTTCGGTATAGATGTAAAGAGCAAGGCTGAAGCTATGGCGGCTATTTATCCTTACGGTGCTGCCGTTGCTATTGCAGGTGTTACCTTAGGCTCTGCCTTCGGTCTTTTATATCTGTTTATAAGATACAAGAGAAAGGGCTTCGGCTTTACAAGAGAAGAGATTGTCAATTCTCCTCAGGCTGAAAGCGACAAATCTATCCTTAAGAGCATTCTGAGAATTTCAATTCCCGTTGCTGCTTCATCTCTTGTTCTCAATGTAAGTAACCTTATCGACGACGTTACAATCAGAAGCCGTCTTGTTGTGGCTCTTGAAAACGGACTTGATACAGTCAAGGGCATCTACGGCGAAACTCTCGGTATTTCTCAGACACTTGACGAAAATATCTCAACATACCTTTACGGTATGCACGGTTCGGTAATCAATATAAAGAACCTTATTCCCACGATCACACTTACCCTTGGTATCAGTGCAATTCCCGTTCTTTCAAAGGCGTGGACGGCAAGAAATAAGGAGGATGTGAAGCTCTGTGTGGAATCTGCACTGAGAGTTGCTATGCTTATTGCGATGCCTGCAGGTATCGGTATTGCTGTTCTTTCCGAGCCTATACTTAATCTTCTCTACGGTGGAGACAATCCTGCTTTTGCACCTGCCGCCGCACCGATGATGTTCGTTTACGGCCTTGCAATTCCTCTTTTTGCTATGGCTTCACCTCTTACGAATATGCTTCAGGCAGTAGGCAAGACAAAGGTACCTATTGTTACAATGTCCATAGGTGCCGTTATAAAAATAGCAATGAACTTCGTTCTTATTGCAAATCCTCAGATTAACATCAAGGGTGCCTGCATAAGCTCAACTGTATGCTATATCGTTATGGTAATTCTCAACTTTGTTCAGCTTACAAAGTATACGGGAGTTAAGGTGAATCTTGTATCGGTTTTCCTCAAGCCCTTCCTTGCAGCGCTCCTTTGCGGTGTGGGTGCTTTCGGTGCGAACTACCTTTTAGTAGACGTTTTAGCTATAGAAAGCCGCCTTACAACCATTGTTGCAGTAGGCGTCGGTGCAGTTTTTTATGCAATATCTATACTTTTGCTTAAGGGAATTGTGAAAGATGACTTAGAAATGATTCCTAAGGGTGAAAAAATTGCAAAAGTCCTTGCAAAATTTGGATTATTAGGGTAAAATAGGAGTAATGAGGTAAAAGATATGGACGGTTTTACTTTCAAGGAAAAATACGGCATTGATGACCTGCTTGAGATTATGAGAATTCTCCGTGCTCCCGGTGGTTGTCCATGGGACGCTGAGCAGACTCACGAAAGCATAAAAAAGGATTTCATTGAAGAAACCTATGAGGTTATTGAAGCCATAAATAAAAAAGATAAAACACTTCTCGAGGAAGAGCTCGGCGATGTGCTTCTTCAGGTTGTGTTCCATGCGCAGATTGAAAAGGAGGAGGGTTCCTTCGATTTCGGTAATGTCTGCGACGGAATATGCAAAAAGCTTGTTGAACGCCATCCCCACGTTTTCGGTGAGGTAAAGGTGTCGGGTACGGAAGATGTGCTCACCAACTGGGACGAAATCAAGCGTAAGAGCAAGGGACAGAAAACTCAGGGCTCTTCAATGCTTAAGGTCCCCAAGGAATTACCTGCACTTATGAGAAGTCAGAAAATACAGTCTAAGGCTAAAAAAGCGGGCTTTGACTGGGACAATGTTGACGGTGCCTTTGAGGCTCTTGAAAGTGAAATCAAAGAGCTAAAAGAGGCTATGAATAAGGGTGATAAGAAGGATATAACCGAGGAATTCGGTGATATGCTTTTCTCCTGTGTCAATGTTGCAAGGTTTATTGATGTTGACTCCGAGGAGGCTCTCAATCTTTCGACGGAAAAATTTATTTCCCGTTTTCTTGAGGTTGAAAGACTTGCAAAGGAAAGGGACATTGATATGAAAAGCACCTCAATCGAAGAGCTTGACAAGCTCTGGGTGGAGGCTAAGAAAATTCTTGTATCCAATCGGGAATAATCCCGTGGAAAATAAAAATCTATTTTTGGAGGAAATCAAAAATGAATAAAACTGAATTAATTAATGCAGTTGCAGCTAAGGCTGAAATCTCAAAGAAGGACGCAGAAAAGGCTCTCGCAGCAGTTATCGGCTCAATCGAAGAAGCACTCGTAAAGGGTGAAAAGGTTCAGCTTATCGGCTTCGGTACTTTCGAAGTTAAGGAAAGAGCAGCAAGAACAGGTCACAACCCCAAGACAGGCGCTGCTATCGAAATCGCAGCTGCAAAGGTTCCTTCCTTTAAGGCAGGCGCAGCTCTTAAGAACGCTGTTAAATAATTAAAATTCAGCTTGTTCAGACTGCCTTTCCCGGCAGTCTGAATTTTTTAGGAGTAGAAACTATGAGACTTGACAAGTATCTTAAGGTGTCACGGCTTATCAAACGCAGAACAATTGCCAACGAGGTCTGTGACGCAAAGCACGTTACCGTTAACGGTAAAATAGCAAGAGCCTCCTATGATGTGAAGGTAGGGGACATAATCGAAATTCAGATGGGCGAAAATCTTCTGAAAGCCGAAGTTCTTATTGTTACCGAGCACGCCACCAAAAATGATGCGGGGCTTATGTACAAAATTATATAAAACAGAATATAAAACCTCCTCACCGAATAAGTTTTTATAAGAGGAGGTTTTTTCTATGAACGAGGATAAAATCAGAATGCCCCACAGCCTTATTTTAAAGGACAGGGCACAGCTTACTTTAAGCGGGGTTACGGATGTGGACTCCTTTGACGAAAGCATAATTGTAGCCTATACCGATTACGGTGAGCTTACGGTAAAGGGTGAAAATCTTCATATAAGTATGCTCAACATTGATACGGGCGACCTTTCAATTGACGGCAGAGTTTCGTCTCTTACCTACCTTGAAAATCAGCCAAAAAGCACCTCATTTTTCGGTAAGGTTTTCCGATGAATTACAGTGACCCTTTAATCAGTCAGGTGACGGTATTTTTCCGCTCTGTAGGTGCAGGGATAATTTTAGGAATTATTTATTCTGCTCTGAGCTTTCTGAGAATGGTTTTCGGTGAGAAAAAAAGCGTGTACATAACCTTTGATATTATCTTTGCCGTTACGGCATCGGTTGTGTCTTTTTTCTTTATGGTGCTCTACAATACGGGACAGGTCAGGTTCAATCTTATGGTCGGTGAGCTTGCGGGAGGTCTTGCCTTTCATCTGAGTATCGGCAGATATTTTTTGTCAGTGATGCAGAAATATATAAATGCAATCAGAAAGACGGTAGCTTTTCTGCTGTCTCCCATAAAGAAAATTGCCGATAAAACAGCCGTAAAAATCAGAGCTCTGCTTAAAAATCATAAAAAAGCAGATTCGCAGGAGAAAAACACCGAAAAAATCAAGAAAAAATTTATCAATATTCGCAAAATCCCCTTGAAAAATAAAAACAAATCTGTATAATTAAAAATAGGTGCTTTTTAATTTGCAGTACTGAATTCTTTAAGGGGTTGATAGGCTTGGCGGTAAGAAACATTAATGAAGTTAAACCGAACAGGAAAAGCATAAGTAAATATCACATCGTGCTCATTCTTGTTATAGCACTGATGTCCACTTTTGTTATAACCAAGTGTGTTTCTAACTATGCCCGTGCGGCTGAGTATAACCGTGAGGCAAGTGAAATTGAAGCTGCAGCTACAGCTATCAGCGAAGAAAGCGCAGATATTTCCGAAACCCTTAAGGCAGAGAATCACGAAGCATATTTTGAAAAAATTGCAAGAGAAGAATACGGCTACTGCAAACCGGGGGAAAAAGTATATTATAATTCATCATTCGGTGAATGATATCAGGAGGACATAATCTTTTTATGCTTGAAGTTGGCGCAATTGTTGAAGGTAAAATAACGGGACTTACTACATTCGGTGCTTTTGTCAGCTTGCCTGACGGTAAAAGCGGAATGGTACATATTTCCGAGGTGTCTGATAGTTTCGTAAAGGATATCAAAGAATTCCTTAAGGAAGGTCAGGAGGTCAAGGTCAAGGTTGTAAGTATTTCCGAAGAAGGAAAAATCAGCCTGTCAATCCGTAAGGCTCAGGACGCTCCTCAGAAGGAAGCTCCTCGTAAGCCGAGAAATGACAGACCGAGAAATGCTAATGTATGGCAGGGTCAGCCCAAGCAGGTAAAGGAAGAAATGTCCTTTGAGGATATGATGGCACGTTTTAAGCAGGTCAGCGACGAAAAGATGACCGACTTGAAGAGAAATTCCGATTCCAAGCACGGCGGCGGATATTCCCGTCGCGGAAGAAACTGATATTTATTATACGTGTAGTGGAGACCCTGTGTGGTCTCCATTTTTGTTTGCGTTCTGACATATGTTTTACAGTAGGGTTATAGCGTACCGTGTAGGAATTCTTTGTAAATGTAAAGTTTATTATTACTTGTAAAGAAAGAAAAAGTCTGCTATTATATAACCAAAAAAACAATTTGGAAAGGAAGAAAAATATGAAAAAGCTTTCATCACTCATTTTATCGATAATTCTTGTTTTTTCTCTCTGTACACCGGCCTATGCAGCAGACACTGAGAAGCCCTTTGACAACAGTGCGTTTTATTCCTTAGGTGACTACACTCTTCACTATAGAACCTTCGAACCCAAAAATGAGGCGAAAAAGCAGATTCTCCTCATACACGGCTTCTGTCTTTCGACTGCATCCCTTGAGGGTGTTGCACAGGAGTATGTGAAAGAGGGCTACAGAGTAGTTCTTGTTGATGCACCCAATTTCGGCTATTCATCAAGAGAAAACAGCAAAACTGAATTTCTTTCAAGAGAAGAGGTTATCGGAGGACTTATGGAAAGCCTCGGCGGGAAATGGATTGTGGGCGGTCACTCAATGGGTGGCGGCATTGCTCTTAATCTCGCCACAGACTATCCCGAAAAAGTGACGGGACTTGTCCTTTTTGCACCTCAGACATCAAAGGAAGCCACTGCCACGTCGGCAGACGGTATCACCTCAAGACTGATGCAGATGTTATATAAGATTATCCTCAGAATTTGTCTCAGAGTGCCTGCTCTTGTGAGAATGTTCGTATCAACAAGCTTTGATGATGCTGATTATGCGAAGGATTATGACCTTACAAGAGTGACTGTTCCTCTTTCGGTAGCGGGAACCGGTGCAGGCATTTCAATTATGGCGACACATACAAGGGGTACAGATTTTGAAAAGCTCAGAGCTCTCACCATTCCCTGTGTAATTATTACTGCAAGTAATGATAAGGTTGCATCAGCCGAAAATCTGCAGACGATTATTGATAATGCTCCTGCAGGTACGATCGTATATAACTTTGAAAAGGGCGGCCATATGATGATGGAATATTCACCCTTAGAGGTTGCCGCAAAGACAATGGAAACAATTGAAAAGGCAGATTAAAATTAAACGGACCGTCCTTAAAGGGCGGTCTTAATGTTTAGAAACAGAATTCTATTTGTGATAATAACAAAGGAAAAACTCTTGACTTAAAAAGATATGTATGATAAAATATCACTCGTTGATATGCAGATGTGGCGGAATTGGCAGCATTGAACCCGACTGCGTCCTGTGGACGGTTAAGGGAGGGTGAAATGGCGCAGCGGTCAAAATTCGTCGGCGCTCCAAGCCGATAAAAGAATTTTGGGAACCGCAAGCGGTCACGCGGAGCGCGTCTGCAAAAACACAAAACTTGATATGCAGATGTGGCGGAATTGGCAGACGCGCTAGTTTCAGGTACTAGTGAAAGCAATTTCATGTGGGTTCAAGTCCCATCGTCTGCACCAAAAAGAAAGCAGAAGCCGAGAGGTTTTGCTTTCTTGTTTTTTATTATAGCTTTGAGTGGGACTTGAAGTAGGAGCGGTAGTGAATGAAGCTCCGGTGGAGCTTCAGAGCCGCGAATGACCGAGGCGCGCAGTTCGCGCAAGAGTCAAGTCCCATCGTCTGCACCAAAAAAAGCAGTAACTGAAAAGTTACTGCTTTTTTGTTATTCGAAATTTATTCCGATTTTTTATATGCTTATCTCTCAAGCCTTTTAATTTCAGTCATATTCTTAGGCTCAAGAACTTCTGCAAGCTGTGCTTCGTTCATAAGACCGTCTCTTATTACAATTTCCTTGACGGATACACCTGTCTTTAATGATTCCTTAGCAATTTCCGCAGACTTCTTATAGCCGATATAAGGCTTAAGTGCAGTTGCAATACCAACACTCTTGTGAAGAAGCTCTGAGCAGCGTTCTTCGTTAACAACAATACCTGAAATACAGTTGTCGATAAGTGTTCCGATAGCGTTGGTAAGTGCCTGAATACCTTCAAAGAGGCTATAGAAGATAACGGGCTCAAAGGCGTTGAGCTCAAGCTGTCCTGCTTCAGCTGCCATAGTAACGGTCATATCACTGCCGATAATTCTGTAAGCAACTTGAGAAACAACCTCAGGAATAACAGGATTTACCTTACCGGGCATAATTGAGGAACCGTTCTGCTTTGCGGGAAGAGAGATTTCAGCAATACCTGTCTTGGGACCGCTTGAAAGAAGACGAAGGTCATTACACATCTTTGAAAGATTAAGTGCAGCTGTCTTAAGTGTTGAGGAAACAGTAACATAAATATCAAGGTTTGATGTACCGTCAAAAAGGTCTTCGCACTGTGAATAGTCGCCTTCAACAACCTCTGAAATGTTGTCGCAAACATATGTAAGATAATAAGGGTCACTGTCAATTGCTGTACCGATAGCCGTTGCACCCATATTAAGAACATGGAGTGCCTTTTCAGCAAAGATAAATCTGCCTATATCACGTTTTACTGCTGAAGCATAGGCGTGGAATTCCTGACCCAGACGCATGGGAACAGCATCCTGAAGCTGAGTTCTGCCCATTTTAAGAATACCGTCAAACTCTTCGGATTTCTGCATAAGAACATCGTAAAGTCGCTTTTCGGCAGGAATAAGAACATTAAGCATCTGAACAATAGCAATTTTACCAGCAGATGGATATACGTCATTGGTGGACTGAGCCATATTTACATCGTCGTTGGGATGAACAATGCTGTAGTCGCCCTTCTGTCCGCCGAGGATTTCTATAGCACGGTTAGCAATAACCTCATTGGCATTCATATTTGCAGATGTGCCTGCACCGCCTTGAATTGCGTCAACTATGAACTGATCGTGCAATTTACCGTCAATGATTTCATCGCATGCCTGGATAATTGCTTCGGCTTTTTTTCCTTCAAGTCTTCCTGAGTCACGGTTTGTCATCGCAGAAGCTCTTTTAAGCTGAGCTAGGGCTTTTATTATTTCAAAATGCATAGGGATACCTGTAATAGGAAAATTCTCTTTCGCTCTTAAAGACTGAACACCGTAATACGCATCGATATTTATTTCTTTTTCTCCGATTGAGTCAGCTTCAATTCTGGTTTTCATTGTTGCACGACCTTTCATTTTAATTGCTGTATTGGTAAAATATAACCGTGGTTATTATAACATAATAATAATTATTTTCAACAAAATTTTATAAATTTATATATTTTTATACTTATGTCTGGATAAATAGACATTTTGACAATTTTACTGATATAATATCAAAAATTCCTTTTTTATTATAATATGTTGAGAAAATTAAAAAGCATTAATTTTTTTAATAAAAAGAGTTGTTTCGATCCTTGCTATTGAAAAGAGCTATAAAATATGGTAAAATTATACAGTAAATTTTTATCGAAAAGGTGATGTACTATGTTAAGAAAAGCTCTTTCATTAGCTCTCTGTCTGATTATGATTTTCGGTATGACAGTTCCGATGGCTTCAGCAGCAGAGGAGAAATACCCCGTTATATACATAGCCGGCTACGGTGCCAACATTTTTGCAGAAAAGGGCAACAGCAGATCAGAAGTTTATTACCCCACAGGTGCTGATGTAGGTGCAATTGTCAAGGAAGCTATTACTCCGTGTCTTACAGAGCTTGCAACCGGTCTTTTAACCGGAAACTATGATAAGTATTGTGATGAGCTTTATAATTCAATTCATCCTATTTACGAAAATATTGTTCTCGCTCCGGACGGAACACCGAAGGACAATTCCGGCAGAGGTGAAAATCCGAAGCATATCTTTCTTGACTATGAAAGATTCAGCGGCGGAGAGGAAACCTTTCCGTATGACTGGAGACTTTCACCTGAAACCTCTGCTGATGAGCTTGATAAATTTATCGACACAATGCTTGCAGCAACCGGTGCAAAAAAGGTAAATATTATCGCACGCTGTCTTGGCGGAAACGTTCTTTCAGCTTATCTTCAGAACTATGCGTCGGAGGCTGCTGATAAGGTTAATGAGATTGTTATGTTTATACCTTCAACTGAAGGCATAAATATGATCGGTGCACTTTTTTCCGGTAAGATTGAAATTGATGCTTCAAGACTTGACGAATATACAGAAGTATTTTTAAAGTATGAAGCAGTTATTGAGGATCCTGCTGTAAGAGATTTTATTACAGTAATGATTTCGATTCTTGAACAGGGAAGAGTTCTCGGTGTAGGAACAGATGCACTTCAGAATCTTATCAATGAAATCAAGGACAATCTCGTACCTCGTCTTATCAGAAGAAGCTATGGTTCTTTCCCGTCATTCTGGGCGATGGTTCCTGCCGAATATCTCGACGATGTCGTTGAGTTTGTATATAACACTCCTGAGCTTAAGGCTGAATATGCAGGAACAATAGAAAAAGCATATTCCTTCCGTGATAATGTTATGGTTAACGCTAGAAACTGTATGAAGGAACTCAGCGATGAGATTGAAATAAGCGTAATTTCAAAGTACAATCTTCCTACTATGCCTATTTTCCCTGATTGCCATTATACAAGTGACGGTACTGCTGAAACATATCTTACATCCTTCGGTGCAACTACAGCGGACTTTGGAAAGACCCTTTCTGCCGGCTACATTTCAGCAATGACTGAAGCAGACAAGCGTTTTCTTTCTGCTGATGAAAAGATAGATGCTTCAACCTGTACCTTCCCCGAAAAAACATGGTTTGTAAAGAACAGCTATCACGATCATTTCCCTGCAAATATTGACAGACTTATCGAAACAATTCTGACAACTGATATGGATGTTTTCTCAAATTCTGACTATCCTCAGTTCCTCGATGCAGGTGTTGATGCTGAAAAACTTGTTCCCGTAAAAGAAAAGGACATCGAAGCTCCGGAAGACGGCTCAAAAGAAAGTGCATTTGACATTCTGAAAAGATTTATACAATCGATTCTTCAGTTCTTCAAAAAGCTTTTCGGCTTTTTAGGGTAACTGTCTGATGGCTTAAACTTATTGAAAAGATGTATTTGTTATTTGCGGATATCTGTAACACAGATATATTTATATAAATTTTTACCTTCAGAAAAAATTTAAGATATTACCGCTGCGGAGAAATCCACAGCGGTTTTTGTTATTGAGATGGCAGTTATATAATTACGGATGAGCATTTTTTGTCTTCTTTTTTATTTTTTATAGTATTATGATTTAATCTGTGCTATAATGTAAAAAAACAAGGAGCCCTTTCCCATGAACAACAAATATCTTTTCTGCTATTTCACAGGCAATGAACCCGAAAAAGAAAGTATAAATTTTGCCCTGAGTGAAGATGGCTACAATTTTACACCGCTTAATGACAACAATCCTGTTTTATATAACGAAAAAGGCACAAAGGGTATAAGAGACCCCTTTATTTTCCGTGACGTCAAAGGCGGATATTACATAATCGGTACTGATATGAGAAGTGAGCTGGGCTGGGCATCGAATCACGCTCTTTGTGTCTGGCACAGTGACGATATGATAAGCTGGACACAGTTTGGCGGAATAGATATGAATGAATATCTGCCTTCATCGGTGCGAACCTGGGCACCCGAGGTTTTCTATAACAAGGAAAAAGAAATGTATATGATTTACTGGGCAAATCAGCAGCATTTTGAAGATACGGATAAGTGGACAAATACGGTTATGTGGTATGCATATACCAAGGACTTTACCCGACTTGAAACCGAGCCTCAGCTTCTCTATGCACCGCCCTGCAAAAAGGACGCCATTGATGCAGATATTATTGAAGCTGACGGTACTTACTATATGTACTATAAGGATGAAAACGAAAAGTTTATCTGCTATGTGTATTCAGATAAGCTTGAAGGCCCCTACAAAGAGCCTGAAAAAAAGAATATAACTGCATTTGATGAGCATACGGAAGGCTGCTGTATTTATCCTCTTGCAGGTACAGACAAGTGGCTTATGATAATGGATTCCTACACCAAGGGCTATTATGTAATGCAGGAGACAACGGATTTCACTACCTTTAAAAAGGTAGATAAGGAGAAATACTCCCTTAATTTTTCACCACGTCACGGTTCAATGCTTTTAATCAGTGACGAGGAGTATGACAGACTTAAATCCAAGTGGGGAAAGTAAGGTGCGCTATGGCTTTTAAGAACGGTGCAGTGGAGTTCTATGACCTTGAACCGACGGGGGAGATATGTGATTTTGATAAAAACATCCCCTTTGACGAGTATCTCTGTAAAGAGGAGATAAAGGGAGAGGTTTATGATATAAGAGATTTCGGCGCAAGTGAGGACGGAGATTTTGTACTCAATACCGAGGCGATAAATACCGCCATAGATAAGGCAAGCGAAAAGGGCGGAACAGTGCTTGTGCCTGAGGGAACATATATCTGCTCAGCGGTAGTGCTGAAGAGTAATATTACCCTTTTTGTGAAAGGCACGCTGAAATGTGTTGACTGCGAAAGCAATAAAAAGGCAGAAAATAAGCTTGGCGGAGGAGAGACTTATTTCGTACACAGCAGCAGACGAAAAGGCTTTATTTATGCCGACGGCGGCGAAAATATAACAATCTGCGGCGGCGGAAGAATTGACGGCAGCGGAGAGAGCTACTGTCAAAATGCAAAGAAGCCCGAAAAGCTTCTGCCCCTTCGGAAATTCCACCTGAAAACATATATTATGGAATTCAGAAGCAGAATCCGTTTCGAAAAGGAAAACAGCGAAAGAGTGAACCTTCTTGAGCTCTGTCATATAAAAGGACTTGATATTCATAATGTTGAGCTTTATGAGACTGCCTGTTGGACCTGCAATATTTTCGAAAGCAGTAATGTAAATATTGAAAATGTGATTATCAACAGTAACTATCATATTGCCAACAGTGACGGCTTTGATATCAGCTGCTGTCGGAATGTACATATAAAGCACTGTTATATAGCTACCGGTGACGATGCTCTCTGCATTAAGGCTGACGGTGAAGAGAATGTAGAAAACGTGCTTATCGAGGACTGTAAGGCTATGAGCCTTGCCAACTGCTTCAAAATCGGCACAACCGTTTACCGTGATGTGAAAAATGTTACAATAAGAAACTGCGAGTTTTTTATGGACGGAACAATGGGAGGCTATGCGGGAATTTCAATTCAGTCCGACTGCGGAGGCAAGGTAGAAAACATTGTTGCCGAAAACATTAAGATGAAAGGTATAACATCACCTTTCCTTATATGGCTCGGTAACCGAAGACAGATTACACCGGGTGAAATGAAGAATATCACAATAAGAAATATTATTGCCGAGGATGTATCTCTGCCCTCAGCGGTAACGGGGGTTATACATAAAGGAAAGCAGTATGCGGCGGAAAATATCACCCTCGAAAATATAAATGTTACCTACCGTGACAGCGATGAAGAGATTTATATAAGAGAAGGGGGAGTGGGCTATGAGGCTATGGAGGAATATCCCGAAATCACCCGTATCTGCAGTATCTATACCAACTCTCATGAAGAATCGCCCTATTGGGAACTACCTGTTTACGGACTTTACATAAGAGACGTTAAGGAGCTTGCCGTAAAGGATTTTCACTGCACACCACGCTCCTGCAATAAACGACCGAGAGACAACGTATAAAAGGGCCAAGGGCCAAGTGCCGAGGGCCAAGGACGACCGATAAAGTTGTACAGATAAAGTTCAACCCGCACCGTTAAGTTTTCTGAATACTTAAAAGTAAACAACAAAGGCACCCTATTGGGTGCCTTGTTAAATTATAAGCAGAACATTACTTGTATCATTCTGCAAACTTGATTGTGCGGGTAGAATTTGTTTGCCTATCACTCGCTTAAGCGGCCTCGGCCCTTAGCCCTTGGCCCTCGGCCCTGAGTAATGCCCTTCAGGCATTACTTATACTCTGGAAGCCAGTCCTTATGAGCCTCAAGAAGCTCGTCAACAAGAGAATAAATATCCTCAATATTAAGCTCTGTGCCTGTAAGAGGATCCATCATAGCAGCATTATAGATATATTTCTTTTCACCTGTTGCGGCGGCCTCTATTGTAAGAAGCTGAGGATAGATGTTACTTGCATTCATAGCGGCAAGCTGTAAGGGGAGAGGTCCTACGTGGCAGGGAGTGATACCGCTGCCGTCAACAAGGCAGGGAACCTCAACACAGGCCTCAGGGGGAAGGTTGTCAATAAGACCGTTATTAAGGACGTTACCGCCGATTTTGTAGGGCTTGTTGGTAACTATAGCCTCCATAATGTAGGAAGCATATTCACCGCTTCTTTCGTGGGTGATTTTGCCGTCAGCGAGAATGTTGTCTCTTTCCTTTTCCCAGCCTTCAATCTGGTTTACGCATCTTCTTGGATATTCGTCAAGGGGAATGTTGAACTTGTCAATCATTTCGGGATAACGTGACTTTATGTAGAAGCCGTTATATTCTGCGTTATGCTCACTGCTTTCGGTGCAGTAGTAGCCGAGTCTTTCGATATAGTCAAAGCGTACCATATCCTCGTGCTTTTCTTTTTTGTTCTTTTCGTAGGCTCTCTTTTTGATTTCGGGGTAGAGGTCATTTCCGTCCTTGTCTCTTATATCGAGAAGCCATGCCATGTGGTTGATACCTGCAATCTTGTCTGTTCTTCCTTCGATTTTGTCGTCCATAGAAAGCTTTTTGAGAAGATCTTTTGAGCAGCCCTGAACACTGTGACAAAGACCTACGGTTTTGATTTTAGTGTATCTGAGCATATAGCCGGTGAGCATAGCCATAGGATTGGTGTAGTTGAGAAACCATGCATCAGGGCAAACCTCTTCCATATCGTCAGCAAAAGCCTTCATTACGGGGATTGTACGAAGGGCACGCATAATGCCGCCGATACCCATTGTGTCAGCGATGGTCTGACGAAGACCGTATTTCTTGGGAATTTCAAAGTCTGTTACTGTGCAGGGCTCATAGCCGCCTACCTGAATGGCATTGACAACGAAGGATGCACCTCTTAAGGCTTCCTTTCTTTCGCCTTCGCCGAGATATGTAGTAATCTTAGCTCTTGAATTGTTGATATTTTTGTTGATTGCGCTTAAGATAGTCTCTGACTCCGAGAGTCTCTTTTCATCGATGTCATAGAGTGCAAATTCGCTTTCGCAAAGGCAGGGTGTACACATACAGTCACCGATAACGTTTCTTGCAAAGACGGTGCTGCCTGCGCCCATAAATGTAATTTTCATAATTTTTCTCCCCCTTGATTTATAGAAAAATATTTGCTAAAATTAGAGTAACATAAAAACGGATAAAAAACAATATATCCGAAAGGAAAAAAGAGAAATGAAGGAAACAAAGTTTTATTTAATTACCGATACTCATTATTTTGCCTCTTCCTTAGGCTGCAGCGGTGAGGAATATGACGATTTTATGCACTATGAGCAGAAATGTTTTGCTGAGACGGAGAGCATCAATAAAAGTGTTATTGAATATCTCAAGACGGCTGACGAGGCCGATACGGTGCTTATCGCGGGCGATCTGAGCTTTAACGGTGAAAAGCAGAGCCATACAGAGTTTATTGCTCTTCTGAACGAGCTGAAGGACAGCGGAAAGAAAATATTTGTAGTTACCGCTGACCATGATTTCAAGTGGAATGACGGTGACACCTTTGCCTTCGGTGAGAACGGCAGATATTCACCCGAAAGAACTACCCGTGAGGAGCTTCCTGAGCTTTATCGTGATTTCGGCTTCGGTCAGGCTATTGCCTTTGACGAAAAGCACCTTTCCTATGTTGCTCAGATTTCAGAGAATGTGAGACTTCTCGGCCTTAATGCTGACTTTAAAGAAAAGGGACAGTATCACTTTAATGAGGAACAGCTCCAATGGATTGACGAGCAGGCTGAAAAAGCAAAAGAAGACGGTCAGATAATGTTTGCGATGCTTCACTATCCCATCCTTCCCGGTCAGCCTGTTCTCTCGATAGTAAAGCCGGCTACCGTATATAAAAATACCGAGTTTGCCTCCTTCCTTGCTGACAGAGGCGTAAACCTTATCTTTACGGGACATATGCACAATCAGTCCATAAATGAGTTTGTTACAGAAAAAGGCAACAAGTTCTATGATGTCTGCACCGGTGCAATTATTGCCGACCCTGCTGTTATCCGTCTTGTAACCTTCAAAGATGAAAAGACTGTAGAAATCAAGAGTATACCTACTCCCGATTTCGACTATGATACCAAGGGCAAGGATTGCAAGCAGTATCTTTCGGATATGTTCGACAATATGATTGTCAATGTCCTTACGGATATGGCTTATGATACACCGAGAATGATGAATAAATTCCATATTGAAGATAAGGGCATTACAAAAACTGCTTTGAGTCTTGTCGGTAAGCTTATCTGCACCATTAAGGTCGGCACCCTTGCAAGACTGCTCTTTATAAAGTGCGACAAGAGCATAAAAAATGTTAAGCTTCTGGACTATGCGGCAGAGCTTGTAAGAATTATCTTTGAGGGTAATCAAGGCTATAAAGAGGGCACACCAAAAGGAGATTTGCTCGTTGCCTTCCTTAACAGAATACATTTTATTCTTAAAAAGATTGAGCTTAAGGACAAGTCGGGCAAGAAGCTTGACCTTTATGAAACCCTTAAGAATTCCGCAGGTAATTATGATATTGATGATTACAATGCGACACTGATACTTAAATAATAAAAGGCACCCGTTGGGGTGCCTTTAGTTATTCAAGACTATGCTTTTTTAATTCTTTTAAAAGCCTTTTCGAACGCATTCTTAAATATGAATGTGTTATTGAACCAAGCTTTTTATACCACAAAAGTTCTGAATAAAGGGCATACATTTCCAATTTCAAATCACAATATTCTGAAACCTTGACCTTGCTTTTATAAAGCTCATAGAGCTTCAGCTTTTTTCCGTAGCCTACTGTCATTGCAAAAAGCTCATACTCAGGTTCCGCCCACATAACATTGAATGGGTCTACTGCTGCAAGAAGCTCCATGGACTCCTTATCTATTATAAAATTGGGTAACCAATAGTCACCGTGAATAAGTGTGGGCTTACCTGTTCCTTCTTTAAATATCTTATGAAGGTTATTATATGAGTCTTCAACTGCCTTCATTACAATAGCATCGAGTTTGCATTCAGTGCTCATTGAAAGTGAAAAATCGTATATTTCTTTTGCAAACTCTTTGTAATAATCATACCAGGTATCGTATATAGGTTTGTCGTACGGTCCGAATTTGTCATTGTGTGCCTGCTGAATAACAAGAAGATTATCAACAATACTTTCAGCAAGGTGTTTCTTGTTAGGCTTATACCAAAGATTCTTTTCGGTAGGACTTATGCCGTCAATAAACTCCATGGCAAGAATACCTGAATCTTCTGTTTTACAGAAAAAATATACATCGGGAATCTTACTGTTGGTTTTTTCTTTAAGAAACATAAGCATTTTTGCTTCTTCAGAAATCAGTTCGGGATGCTCGCTGACTTTGACAGCGATTCTTTTGGGCTCATTGTCACAGCTTACGCAATAAACAGAACCGCTTGCACCTTTACCCGCGTGAGAAATATTGAGAACAGAGATTCCTAAATTGCTTTTGACAGCTTCGGAAATAATTTTATTGATATCCACAAAATGACCTCATTTTCTGAAAGCTCTGAAAAGGGGAAGACAGGCTGAGAAAAATCTCTTATAAGCCACACAGTAGTCTTCGCTTTCTCTGTTTCTTTTACAGCCTCCCGCACGGCAGATAGGGTAGTATTTACAGTTCTTGCATTCCTCTCTCACACCGAGGCTTTCCATTATGAATGCCTTGGCTTTTTCGCCCTTGGCCATACTTTCGAGAGAATCCTCATTGATGTTACCTAAAAGCCACTCGTCAGTACAGTAGAAGTCGCAGGGATAAATGTTGCCGTTACCCTCAGCTACAAACTGATGTGTGCAGTGGCCCATAAGACCGCACTGCTCAGCTCTCTCACCGAGGAACATTCTGACCCAGTTGTCAAACTGACGGATGCTGATATAATTACCTCTTACAAAATCCTTCACATAAAGGTTGAAGATTTTTATAAGGAAATCAGCGTACTGATCATTGGTCATATAAAGCTCACTCTGAGTATTGTCGCCCATAGGTCTGAGACAGGGGATAAACTGAATGTACTTAAAGCCGTTTGACCTGAAATACTTATAAATTCTTTCGGCGTTATCGGCGCAGTAGCCCGTAAGCACCGTAAGAATATTGAACTCAACACCGTGCTTTTTAAACTTGTTGGCAGCAGTGATTATTTTATAGTAAGCATTCTGCCTTTTTTCATCGACTCTGAATCTGTTTCCCTCAAAGTCACCGTCAAGGCTGAGGCCTACAAGGAACTTGTTGTCACGGAAAAACCTTGCCCATTCGTCAGTGACAAGGGTGCCGTTAGTCTGAATCGAATAGAAAATCTCCGAATGCTTCGTGTTGTATTCCTTTACCTTCCCTGTAAAGAACTTAAAATAATCAAGTCCTGCAATAAGGGGCTCGCCGCCCTGAAAGGCGAAGGCAACACTACAGCCGTCAGCAAAGTCCAAAGCACTTTTTATAAGCTTTTCTGCCGTGTCCTCCTTCATAACACCGAAGGAGACAACCTCTCTCTGAGATGCAACATCGCAGTAGAAGCAGTATTTGCATCTCAGATTGCAAAGGCTTGAGGCAGGTTTTATCATAATTGACAGAGCAGGCATTATTCAATAATACCTCTTCTGTTGTCGGCAAAGCTCTTCTGGATTTCCTTAAGCTTTGCGTTCATAGCTTCTGAAACCTCAGGATATACGGGAGTACGGTTGTAGTTTTCCTGATAGTCGTCAGTAAGGATATGGAGCCAGTTCTTTCTGTTCTTATCCCAGAATGCAGAGTTGTCATTCTGAATCTTGTCGAAATACTTGAAGGTGATATAGTCATTTTTAAGAACAGAGTATTTGTAGTCGGGGTGTGCTTCTTTCACACTCTTTGAAGAAACAGTGTACTGAATAGCCTTGATATCCTCTCTCTTCATATGAAGAATGGGATGGTCTTCGTTATGTACGGGAGTATCCTTTTCGATAACAGGCATAAATGAAACACCGTCAATAACTCTGTCGGAGGGGAGAGTATTTTCCTGACCGCCTACAGTGATATCGCAAAGGTCAATAAGAGTAGGTAAGAGGTCAACGAAGGTACCGCTGTTTTCTCTTGTTTCACCCTTTTCAAAGAGTCCGCCGTTGTTATCCCATCTAATCATAAAGGGAACCTTCTGACCGCCCTCGTAAGCGAGATACTTACCGCCGCGAAGGTCGGCAATACTGCCTTCAAGAGCAGGACCGTTGTCACTCGAGAAGATGATGATTGTATCCTCAAGTACGCCGAGATCTTCAAGATTATCAAAAAGCTTACCGAGATATGTATCAAATTCGGTTACACAGTCAACATAAGTACCCATACCTGATGTTCCGTCGAAATCGTCGCCTGCAAATACGGGGCCGTGAGGCCATGGAGTAGCATAGTAAGCAAAGAAAGGCTCGTCACTGTTTGTAACAGTATCGGTAATCCATGTATTGATTTCCTCGTGAATCCATTCGGTGAGCATACTCTGGTCCTTCTTGCCGTTTTCGTCTCTCATTTCGTCTGCACCGTGGACAATAGTATATTCTCCGTTCTTTTCACTTACGTGATAAAAAGCGTACATATCGTTTACGTGGTGGCTTCCGTAGAAATAATCGAAGCCCTGATTTGTGGGAAGATATTCGCCGTAGTCACCTAAGTGCCATTTACCGAAGGCACCTGTGTTGTAGCCTGCGTTCTGGAATACCTCAGCGATTGTGATTTCGTCACCGAGCATACCGTCGCAGTTGTTGCCCATTTCAAAGGAGTTGTAAACTCTTGTCTGAGCGAAGGCTGCAGATGTCTGAACAGTGGGATAAATAACGTTATCGGCATAGCCTCTGTAGGGGTAACGGCCTGTAAGAGCTGCAAAACGTGCAGGTGAACAAACCGAATAGCTTGAATAGAAGTTTTCAAAATTAAGACCGTTTTCACCGATTGAGTCGATGTTGGGAGTGTCATAGATAGCGCCGTTAAGGGATATATCACCGTAGCCAAGGTCATCCATAAGAATAAAGAGCACATTGGGCTTGCCCTTTGCTGTTTCGTCTACGCTGTCAAGGTAGTCATCGTGACCGTCCCAGAGTCTTTCGGTAACGGGCTTTGTTCTGTGGTTACCCATAAGAACAGAGAAAACAGATGCGCCCATAAGAAGAATACTCATAAGGCCTGAAAGAACCTTCTTAAGACCTGACTTGTTGCACTTTTTCTTTGCAATGAAGAAAAGTCCCCAGAGAGTAACTATTGAGGGGAGAGCAAGAAGAAGGTTGCCGAGGAGTCTTGTAAGAATGGAGCCTTCACCTGTAAAGAGCGCATGGTCAGCTGATGACCAGCCCTCAGCAGCATCGGAAATGAATGCGCCGAAGCCTGCGTCTGCACCGAAGATAATGTGGAAGATAATCATACCTGCTGATGCTGCAGCATAGCCGAAAATCATCGGAGCATAAACCTTTTTCTTGGCAATAAGTGAAACAAAGATAATAGCAGACATAATGCAGCAGTATAAAAGACATACAAGATTAACGAGATTAAGTCTTGTAATAAGCAGAGCAGCTGCAACTGCAATACCGATAATCATTAAGATAATCGGAAACACTTTTTTAGAAGTGTCAAGGGATACTTTCTTGTTCATAGATTCACCTTTTGTTTTTACCGCTTAAAACGGTAGTCCTTTCCTTTTTAATAGATAAATTATAACTTAATTAATGTTTATAGTCAACCTTTTTTATTCTAAAAAGACAGAGGATAAATCTTTGATATTATACCTTTCTGTAAGCATTTCGACGCCCTCTTTTACTTCCTCCATAGAAAAATTATGCGAGGACAAGAAGCCGTCGCCCTTTTCTGCGAGACGGTAGTAGAAAATGAGGGCAGTTTTAAGATAATATCTGTCACCGTCGGCTGTGATTTCGTAAAGCTTATTTTCCGCTTCACAGACCCTTCCTTCATCAGCCATAGAAAGAAGTTTTTCAAGAAGCACCTTTTCTTCTGCCATTTTTATGACCTCGTCCATCGGAAGAGAGGTATCAATATTAAAAAGAAGCTTCAGCAGTGTACGCACCATTTCTTTTACAAGGCGCATTATATAATCCTTTTCGAACATCGCAAACATAAAAATTCACCTCACGTAAATTATAAAGCCTGAAAATTTCTTTGTCAACTTGCAAGGGAAGAATATATGTGGTATTATGGGCAGGAAGAGGTGAGACAATGAGTATAATTACCGATGACATTTTGTCCCTTGAAGATAGAATTAAAAAGATTGCCCTGAGCGAAAGGAAGAATAAGGAATTCGAATATACAAAAATAACCGTCCGTCCTTTTATGTCAAAAAAGGGCAGAGTGTGGCAGCTTGAAAAGTTCAGAAACAATCAGGTTTTTCACGAAAATCTTTCAAAGGAAGAGTTCCTTTCCTGGATTGACACTGTGGGCAAGGATTCCTTCCGTCAGATATCTCTTACAAGTGAGGGTGTGAATGTACACTATACGGTTTTTCCCGATAAAATCAAAAGAAAAGAGACTGCCAACACTGTAAAGCAGTCTGCACCTCAGAGTCATAATAAAGAAAAAGCCTATATTTTAAAGCAGGGCGAAAATATTCCTGCCCTTGTTGATTTAGGTGTATTCACAAAGGATTTCAGGGTTGTAAACAGTAAGTACGATAAGTATAAGCAGATTAACCGTTTCATTGAGATTATTGATGACAGCTTCAATAAGATGAATAAGGATGAAATAACAATCCTTGATTTCGGCTGCGGAAAGTCTTATCTGACCTTTATTGTCTATTATTATTTCACTGAAATCAAGAAGGTCAAGGCTACGGTTTTAGGCTATGACCTTAAGGAAGATGTAGTCGAAAACTGCAACAGAATCGCTGAAAGCTACGGCTATGAAGGACTTAAATTTTATGTAAATGATGTTACAAAGGGCGAGCTTTTCGAGGGCGAGGTTGATATGGTAATCACTCTTCACGCCTGCGATATTGCGACAGACTTTGCTCTTTATCATGCAATCAGCCATAAGGTAAAGAATATCTTTTCTGTGCCCTGCTGTCAGCACGAAATATGCTCGTCAATCCGAAAGGGCGGCGACTATGACATTCTTCTTTCTCACGGCCTTATTAAAGAGAGATTTTCTGCACTGCTGACGGACAGCATAAGAGCTGAGATATTACGCCTTTGCGGCTATGAGACAGATATAATTGAATTCGTTGATTTTGCCCATTCACCTAAGAATCTTATGCTTCGCTGTAAGCTGAAAAAGCCCCTTACACCTGACCTTACGGCAATAGAAGAGCTTATGAAAAGATACGGCTTTAAGCAGAAGCTTTATGAGCTTGTAAAGGGATAATACACCCCATAATTATTTTATTAAAAAGGAGAAATTAAAATGATAGCTGACACTTTGAAAAACTGCGAAAAATATTTCGGAGCTCATGACGGCTTCAGAAAGAGCTTTGAATTCATCAGAAAGGCCGCAGAAGAAAATCTGCCCGTGGGACGATATGAAATTGACGGCGAAGAGATTTTCGCTTTCATTCAGGAGTATACTTCGAATTATGAAAAGGACGGCAAATTTGAGGGCCACAGAAAATATATAGATATTCAGCATATCCTTTCAGGAATAGAAGTTATGGATTCAATAAACATCGCTAAGGCAACAACCTTAGTGGAATATGATGCTCAGAAGGATATCGGATTTTTTGAAAACAACGAAAAGGCAAGCAGAATTGTTCTGGAAGCAGGGGAGTACGGTATATTCTTCCCGTCGGATATTCACAGACCGGGACTTTGCTTTGAGGGTAAGCCCGGACCGGTAAAGAAAATTGTTGTTAAAGTAAAGGTATAAAAGAACAGAGATAACACAGTGTGTATCCGTGTTATCTCTGCTTTTTTTATGTTAAGATTAAAAATTCTTAAACTTGTCGAAAAACTTTTTCTTTTCTTCACCCACTACAGTGCCGTCATCAATATTGTTCTTAGGCTTGTTGGGGAGAGAATCGTTGAATCTTCTGAGCATATCCTTCTGCTCCTGAGTAAGATTCTTCGGCACTTCAACAACAATCTTTACATACTGATCACCCTTGCGTGATGAAGAAAGCTGCTGAATACCTCTGCCTCTGAAACGGAATACCTCACCGGGCTGTGTGCCGGCGGGAAGGTCGTATTTAACCTTGCCTTCGAGAGTGGGAATATAAAGAGTATCACCCAGCGCTGCCTGAGCATAGGTTACGGGCACCTCACACCATACGTCATAGCCGTCACGTTCAAAGAAGGGGTGAGGACGGACGTTGATATTTACACGAAGGTCACCTGTGGGGCCGCCGTTGATACCGGGATTACCGCCACCGCTGACGTTGAGTGACTGTCTGTCGTCGATACCTGCGGGAATGGTGATTTCCACTGTCTGAGGCTTTGATTCGAAGCCTGTTCCACGGCACTTCTGGCAGGGAGTCTTTACAATCTTACCCTTACCTCCGCAGACTGAGCACTGCTTTGTGGTGCTCATTACACCGAAGGCAGTTCTTTGCTGAACATTCACCTGACCTCGTCCGTTACAGTTCTGACAGGTTTCGGGGCTTGTGCCTTTAGCGGCACCGGTGCCTGAGCATTCCTTACATTTTTCTATTTTAGTTATGTTGACTTTTTTCTTACAGCCCTTTGCCGCCTCTTCAAAAGAGATTGTGACATTGGTCTGAATGGTTGAGCCCTTTCTCGGTGCATTTGGATTCTGCTGTCTTCCGCCGAAGCCTCCGAAACCGCCGAAGCCGCCGCCGAACATACTGCCGAGAATGTCACCAAGGTCAAAATCTCCTCCGAAACCGCCGAAGCCGCCACCGAAACCGCCTGCACCGAAGTTGGGGTCAACACCTGCATGGCCGTACTGGTCATATCGTGCCTTTTTGTCGCTGTCCGAAAGCACCTCGTAAGCCTCGTTGGCTTCCTTGAACTTTGCTTCAGCTGTAGCGTCACCGGGGTTAAGGTCAGGGTGATACTGCTTTGCGACCTTTCGGTAGGCTTTTTTTATTTCATCCTCTGAGGCACCTTTGCTTACACCCAGCACCTCATAATAATCTCGCTTGTTTTCTGCCATTGATTATATCTTCCTCTCAGGGAGTAGTTTTACATCATAAGGTAATGGCATCAACCGGAGCAGAAAGCTTCAGAATGTCATCCTGAGCTTTGCAAAGAAGCCTTTAAGATTCTTCACTTTGTTCAGAATGACAAGCTTATTTTTAAGTTGACAACATTACATCATAAGGGGAGCTGTCCCCTCGGAACAGCCCCTTTTAATCTTTATCAGTTAGCGTCTGTGAAGTTAGCGTCAGTGTAACCTGCATCGGTATATCCGCCGTCATTGTAGCTCTGACCGGGATCAGCATAGCCTGCGCCGCCCTGCTGGAAGTCACCCGGGTTAAAGCCCTGAGCACCCTGAGGATTTGCCTGCTGATAGAGCTTTTCGCTGAGCTTGTAGAATGCCTGTGTAAGAGCTTCCTTTTCGTTATTGATAAGGTTGATATCTTCGCCCTTAAGTGCGTTCTTGAGTGAATCTACCTTAGCCTGAATGTCAGCCTTATCGCCGTCGTCAAGCTTTGCACCCTCTTCAGAGAGAATCTTTTCACACTGGTAAACCATCTGGTCAGCTTCGTTTCTTGCGTCGATTTCTTCACGGCGCTTCTTGTCTTCCTGTGCGAACTGTTCAGCTTCTCTTACAGCCTTTTCGATATCTTCCTTGGACATATTTGTGGAAGATGTGATTGAGATTGACTGCTCCTTGCCTGTGCCGAGATCCTTAGCTGAAACGTGAACGATACCGTTAGCATCGATGTCGAAGGTTACCTCAATCTGAGGAACGCCGCGGCGTGCGGGCATAATGCCGTCAAGGCTGAATACGCCGAGAGTCTTGTTGTCTCTTGCAAATTCACGCTCACCCTGAAGCACGTGTACCTCAACTGAAGGCTGATTGTCAACAGCTGTTGAGAAAATCTGGCTCTTCTTTGTGGGGATGGTTGTATTTCTTTCGATTACCTTTGTGTTGATGCCGCCCATTGTTTCAATACCGAGTGAAAGGGGAGTAACGTCGAGAAGAAGAAGTCCCTTAACGTCACCGCCGAGAACACCGGCCTGAAGAGAAGCACCGATAGCAACACATTCGTCGGGATTGATGCCCTTGAAGGGCTCCTTGCCTGTATACTTTTTGATTGCATCGCTTACTGCGGGAATTCTTGAAGAACCGCCGACCATAAGCACCTTATCAATCTGGCTTACATTGAGACCAGAGTCGGAAATAGCCTGACGTACGGGACCCATTGTAGCTTCAACAAGGTCTGCGGTGAGTTCGTTGAACTTAGCTCTTGAAAGAGTTGTTTCAAGGTGCTTGGGACCTGTTGCATCAGCTGTGATGTAGGGAAGAGAAATAGCTGAGGTTGTTACGCCTGAAAGCTCAATCTTAGCCTTTTCTGCAGCTTCCTTGAGTCTCTGCATAGCCATCTTGTCACCGCGAAGGTCAACACCCTGCTCTGCCTTGAACTGAGCAACAAGCCAGACAATAATTCTCTGGTCAAAGTCGTCGCCGCCGAGACGGTTGTTACCTGCAGTTGCAAGAACCTCCTGAACACCGTCACCCATTTCGATAATTGAAACGTCGAATGTACCGCCGCCAAGGTCATAAACCATAACCTTCTGGTCAGCTTCCTTGTCAATGCCGTAAGCAAGAGCGGCAGCAGTGGGCTCGTTGATGATTCTCTTAACCTCAAGACCTGCGATTTTACCTGCGTCCTTTGTAGCCTGTCTCTGAGCGTCGGTAAAGTAAGCGGGAACAGTGATAACTGCTTCTGTTACTGTGTCGCCAAGATATGCTTCAGCGTCGCTCTTGAGCTTCTGAAGGATCATAGCGGAGATTTCCTGAGGAGTATAGTTTTTGCCGTCGATGGAAACGTGATAGTTTGAACCCATCTGACGCTTGATTGAAGAAATTGTTCTGTCAGGGTTTGTAACTGCCTGACGCTTTGCAACCTGACCTACCATTCTTTCGCCTGCTTTTGAAAAAGCAACTACTGAGGGAGTTGTTCTTGCGCCTTCTGCGTTAGCGATAACTACGGGCTCGCCGCCTTCGATAACTGCTACACATGAGTTTGTTGTACCTAAGTCGATACCGATAATCTTTGCCATAATATAATACCTCCGAGTATATTTAATGTTTTGTTTCTTAATTTATATTAAACTGAACTTATCAGTTTGCAACCTGAACCATTGCGGGTCTTAAAACTTTGTCGCCTATTTTGTATCCCTTGCTGAATACCTGAGCGATAACGTTTTCGCCTAAGTCTTCACTTTCAATGTGAAGAACTGCATTGTGAAAATTGGGGTCGAATTCTTCGCCTTCTTCACCGAAAGCCTTAACACCTAATTTCTTAAGTGTTTCAACAAAAGAGGCATTTATCATTTCCATACCTTTTTTGTAGCTTTCAATGTTGGACTCCTGAATGAGTAATGCTCTGTCGAAGTTATCGAGAATGGGGAGAAGCTCGGTTATACATAGTGCTTTTGCATCAGTGTAGAAGCCTTCCTTTTCCTTTGCCGATCTCTTTCTGAAGTTGTCATACTCTGCAAGAGTTCTGATGTGCGCTTCCTTTGAAGCTGCAAGTTCTTTTTCCAGCTCTGCGATTTTTTTGTCGCTTTCGTTTTCTTCTGTTTCAGCGGTTGTCTCTTCCTCTGAAGCAGTTTCTTCAAGGATTTCGTCTTTATTTTCTGTACTCATAGTGAACCTCCTTATTCTTCTAAAGTATCAGTCAACATTTCGCCTACAAGTGATGTAAGATATTCTATGCTTGGAATCAGTCTTGCATAGTCGAGTCTTGTGGGGCCTATAATACCGATTGCTCCGCCGTCGTGACCTGCAATTGAGTATCTTGCAATAATCATACTTGAATTTTCAAGCTGACGGTACATATTCTCTTTACCGATTATAACCTGCAAGCCTGATTTATCCTTTGAGATAGCTCTTTCAAGCTTTTCCTTTTCATCGAAGAACTGCATCATTTCATAAATGCTGCTGCCGAACTCTCTGTGATGAAGAAGATTCTGCTCACCCTCAAGTCTTATTTCCGCCTGCATTGCCTGATTTGCAATATCGGCAAGAACAACGAAGAGGGGGCTCATAGCAAGAGCATTGGTTCCGAGGGAAGCTACAAGAGTCTGAATCATTACGGTGCCTACATCTGAGACAGGCTTACCGATAAAGCATTCGTTTACTATGCTGTAGAAGGTGTCAACCATATCTCTTGTGATTTCCGTATCGGTTTTGCATACGCCGTTTTTGATAATTCCCGAAGAGGTCATCATAACCACCATAGCAACTCTTGTGCCTACGGGCATAAGCTCAATATGCTTGATTGTTGCACCCTCGTCAGTGGGGGTTGTGGAAAGAGCGGCACAGCCGGTAATCTTTGCAAGGATTTCACTTGCCTTTTCGAGAAGCTTATCGGGTGAGCCCATTGCTCTTTCAAGCTCAAGCTTAATGTTGATTCTCTCTTCGTCGGACAGACCGTCGGTGTTCATAAGATTGTCAACATAATATCTGTAGCCTGCCTGAGAGGGAACTCTGCCCGCTGAGGTATGGGGCTGGTCAAGAAGTCCCATTTCAGCAAGCTCGCTCATTTCGTTTCGGATAGTAGCCGAAGAAACGGAAATAGGAAGATGCTGCATAATAAGCTTTGAACCGATAGGCTCGCCTGTTTTGATATACTGTTCAACAATCGCTGCAAGTATCATTTCCTTGCGTTTACCCAGCTCCATTTCTTCACACTCCTTAATTTTGAACTTTTGTGTTTTTAGCACTCTTGACTTTCGAGTGCTAATCGCTATCACAAATATACTATCACTGCTAAAAAATGTCAATAGAAAAAAGCAACTTTTTTGAAAAAATCTTAAAAAAGTTGCTTTTACTTCATTAATTTTATAATTTATTTACGATGCCAGACAAAAATATTATCTTCAAGAACAGCACACACTCTGTCATCTTCAACGAGAGACTGAAGAATATTTTTGCCCATAACCGCATAGGAGGGATACTTTTCCGTTCTGATTTTAAGCTCCAGCTCCTCAACAAGTGCCTTGAAAATTTCATCAAAGCTCTTGCCTTCACAAAGACGGTAAGCTCTTTCCTTAAGGTCGAGGAGTCTTTCTATATTATAATCTGCAAGCTCGGAAATATCCGTCATAGGCTTATCATGAGAGGGGACAAACCATTTCGCCTTAAGAGCTTTGAGCATCTTAAGAGTTTCTATACTCTCATTGACATTATGGAAAAAGGGCATTCTGTGTATCTGCCAGGTTTGCTCGGAAATTATGCTGTCAGCGAGAAAAACGATATCGTCAGGTGTTCTCACACCAATCATATCAAAGCTGTGACCGGGAAGGGAGATAATCTCAAATCCGTCGGGTGTGTTGTCTTCGGTGATTGTCTCAGCCGTGCTGGGTTCAATCATAAAGAAGGGGTTACGGGTTTTGTCCGTGTCAATACCTGCATAGTAGAAGGAAGGCTCTAAATCGGGAACGGCAATGAAAGCCTTCTCTGTTTCAGTGCTTAAGATTTTACAGCCGAATTTTTCCTGAAAAAATCTGTTGCCGCAGATATGGTCAACGTGACAGTGAGTGCTGATGATAGTATCTATTGTAAGGTTTTTATCTCTCAGATAACGGTCAACGGAGCGTACCATTCTGACGTGCTCACAGGAGTCAATAAGAATTACGCTTCCGTCGCCCTTTTCGTATATGCCTACATTAGCCATTGACTTGAAGCAATAGGTATTACCCTCAAGACATACAAATTCAAACATTTTTTACTTCCTCCTCATCTGCTCTGACAAATCTGTCATCTTTCCATATATATACGGCATAAGGCTTGCCCGTTTTTCTGCATTGCTTTATAACATAGTCTGAGCCGCGGCTTTTTCCGTCCCAGAATATGTACATAAAATCGCTCATACGTATTATCCAGTCATTTCTTCTTAAGGGTGCGGCTCTTCCGTAAAGGTCATATTCGGGGAGAATTTCCGTTACGGTTATATGATGCTCGGTACCGTAGCGTCTTGCACTTCTGTCCATGCCTACTGCACCGCCCGAATATATCATAGTAACATCGTCACCGATGAGTCCTTCGGGTATATCCGTATTAAGACTTCTTGAACCTGCAATACCGACTGTCATATTTTACCACCGCCTTTGATTTTCAATTATATAATATGGAAAGAGAAAATGCAATATTTTTATTGTCTGTTCCTTGTTTTTATTCTGCCCTTGTGATAAAATACCTATACTACAGTTGTTAATGAAAGGAGTAAAAGGCTATGGCTGAGAACAAAAAACTGTCTGTCCTTCGTGAAAAGTCAATGAAGCTGCCTCTTACTCCGGGCGTATATATAATGAAAAACAAGGACGGTAAGATTATCTATATCGGTAAGGCAAAGAAGCTTAAAAACCGTGTAAGTCAGTATTTCGGTTCACAGAACAAGCATACCGCCAAGGTTCGCAAAATGGTGGAGAATGTGGATGATTTTGATTATATTCTCACTGACAGTGAATTTGAAGCCCTCGTCCTTGAATGCAGTCTCATAAAGCAGAATATGCCTAAGTATAACATTCTTCTCAAGGATGACAAGGGCTACAGCTATATTAAAATCACCAAGGGCCCTTGGGGTAAGATTTCGCCCTGCTTCAGAAAGGATGACAGTGATGCTGAGTACTTAGGACCCTATACGGGTAACTTCTCCGTCACCAATGCAGTTGAGCAGGCAGTAGAGATTTTTAAGCTTCCTACCTGTCAGAAGGTGTTTCCCCGTGACATAAAGACGGGCAGACCTTGTCTTAACTTCTTCATTTCCCGTTGCAGTGCTCCCTGTGCAGGAAAAATCAGTCAGAAGGACTACGAAGAAAGCCTTAAGGCAGCTGTGGATTTTCTTAAAGGCGGCAGTGCAGGTACGGTAAGAAGGCTCAGAGAAGAAATGGAAGCCGCTTCGGAAAATCTTGATTTTGAAAAGGCGGCAAAGCTCCGTGACAGAATAAAGGCAATCGAAAGAATTTCACAGAAGCAGAAGGTTATCCTTGACGGTGACACCGATGAAGATGTATTCGCCATAGCACAGAGAGGGGATAAGGCCTGCCTTTCCGTTCTCAGCTTTGAGCAGGGTGCGCTTAAAAACAGTGAGCATTTTATTTTTGATTCCAGTGAAGACCTTGCCGATGAAAGACGGTCACTTATAATTTCATACTATTCCCTTGACCGAAAGATACCGCCTCTTGTTGTGGTGGACGGTGATGTTACCGACTCTGACCTTGTGGCACAGTGGCTTACGGAAAAAAGAGGTAAAAAGGTAACTGTCCTTAAGCCTCAGAGAGGGGAGAAGGTAAAGGTTACGGAGATGTGTCTGAGCAATGCGGCGCAGAAGCTCAGTGAGCATCTTGGCTTTTTCGGTGCAGATACGGCAGTTCTCGACGAGCTTTCCAAGATACTCGGTCTTAAGAAAACTCCCGAATATATCGAAGCTTACGATATATCACATACTGCCGGCAGTGACAACGTTGCGGGTATGGTTGTCTTCAAGGATGCAAGACCTCTTCGCAGTGCCTATAAGCGTTTTGCAATAAAAACCTTCAGCGGTCAGGATGACTACGGCTCAATGCGTGAGGTTATAAGCCGCAGACTTAACCGATATGTTGAAAATGAGGGTAGCGGCGAAGGCTTCGGCCGACTGCCTGACCTTATTCTTCTTGACGGCGGTCAGGGACAGGTGAGTGCAGTAAAGCCTATAATTGAGGCCTTCGGCTTTGACATTCCCGTTTTCGGTATGGTCAAGGACAGTAAGCACCGTACAAGAGCCATTGCTTCGGGTGGTGAGGAAATTTCTATAAATTCAGGCAGACGGGTATTCACGCTTATTTCCTCAATTCAGGAGGAGGTACACCGTTTCGCCATAACCTATCATAAATCAAAGCACGGCAAGAGCACACTTACACTTTCCCTTACAAAAATCGAGGGCATAGGCGAGAAAAAAGCGGCATTGCTTTTAAAGCATTTCAGGACTGTTTCAGCCATAAGAACAGCTGACAGAGAGGCTCTTTCTGCCGTCAAGGGTATCAGCAGAAGGGATGCAGAAAATATATACCGACATTTTAACAGCGAAGAAATTTGATGTTTTTTTGAAAACGGTGTTGAAAATTGTCACAGCGTGTGATATAATTCCTTTGAAATTTTATCGGAAGAGGAGAAAAGATATGTCTGCAGATAAGTTAATGATTGCGGAAAATATAAGAGCTTTAAGAAAAAGTCATAAGCTCACACAACAGGAGGTAGCCGATATTCTGGCCCTTGACAGAAGCACATATACCTTCTATGAAATCGGAAAGACCAATCCTCAGCCTGAAAGTCTGAAAAAGCTCAGCGACACATACAATGTAACCATCGGTTATATTTACGGTATTGAGCAGAATTGCCCTGAGATGAAGCTTAATTCTACTGAGAAGCTCGAAGTATGCGATACTGATACACTCGGTGAAATTTCAAAGCAGGAGCGTTTTATACTGATGGCTTACAGGAGCCTTGAAGCAGATAAAAAGGAAGAGTTCATCAGAAAGCTCAAGGATTTCCTTAAAGATTAATAAGAATTTTTAAAGAGGCAGAGAAGAGATAAACTCTGTCTCTTTTTGTTAAATTGTCTTGACAAATATTACGGCAAAATGTATACTTTAATTACAAAATTAAAGGAGGAGATTCCAATGAAAAAGTTAATCTCAGTTTTACTTGCTCTTATTATGATATTCTCAGTGACTACTGTAGCCTTTGCTGAAGGTGAAGATGCAACAACACCTCCTGCAACGGAAGAAACAACACCTGATGCTTCAGAGGGTGAAGAAGGCGAAGCTGAAGAAGAGCCTCTCTTAGGTGAATATGACTGGATTCTTGACTTACCCTTCGGTACTGTTAAGCCTGCATTTAAGATAGCTAAGATTGCTCTTAAATTCTTCAAGGTATATCTTAAGCTCGGTCTTATTTTCGGTTGGGTTGATAAGGAAGAATTCACCGCACAGATTTCAGGCTTTATCAAGAGCCTTATCGGTGATGCACAGCCCGAAGAACCGGCACCCGAAGAACCCTCAACAGCACCGGTAGAGTCGACTGCTCCGGCGGCTGCATAAGCTATTTCAATTAAAAAGGCAACACTTTTTCGAAGCAGTGTTGCCTTTTACTGTTTCATAATCATTTTAAGGACAATTTTTTAATTTTAGGTTGACTTTTAACAATGTATTCATTATAATGTATATATAAATCAGGTGTACAGTGTATGCCTATAATCAGGAGGAAAATGACATGAAAAAAGTTATTTCAATTATTTTATCACTTATTATGATTGCATCTGTATTTGCTTTACCTGTAGGTGCTGTTACAGTTTCTGCTACAGAATGTACCTGTGAAGACCATACTGCAGATGAGCCCTGTCACTGCTGCTTATATTGCGACAACTTTGACAACAAATACAGAACAACATGCGCAAAGCTTGAAGAAGACGGTACATATTCTGTTTGCTGTGCAGATTGCAGCGGTATCTTCCCCTGCGAATGCGACTGTCCTTGCTGCGGAAAGAACGCTGAAGGTACACCGGAAAACAACGGCAATGCTCCCGTTTTAACTCCCGACCAGCAGGAAGAGGTTATCAGCTCATTCCAGGCTGTTATGAAGAAGATTGTTGAATTCTTCAACGAGTTCTTCAACTACATCTTCGAGTTCTTAAAGTTTGCTGATATTATGGGTAGCGAAACTCCCGAAACAAACTGAACGGTAAATATGAAATAATAGTTACGGCACTCTTAATAAAGGGTGTCGTAATTTTTTTGTACCGAAATAAATATTAACTTTTTTTGAATAAACTATTGACAACTGATGCGGTATGATATATAATGTAAACATATTAAGGGCAACCTTGGTAAATATATAAAGGAGGATTTGAACAATGTCAGAAGAAATGAAGAAGAAGATTGAAGATATCATCAAGCTCGTATTAAACTACTTCAAAGAAATCTTTGCTTTCTGGTATCCTGAAGAAGCAGAAGAAGTTGATGAAATCATCGATGAAATCAAGAATGCATAATTGAAAGTATGCTGAATAATTCAAAGAAACTAGTTTAAAACAATTGTTTTAGGAAAAGAGCACCCGTAGGGGTGTTCTTTTTTTTGAAAAATAATATAATAAGAGAAAGAAAATGTGAAAAATTTTTTAATAAACTATTGACTTTAAATGTTCACTAATATATAATATAGACATATTAAGGGTAACCTTAGTAAATAATTATATGGAGGAAATCACGATGGATTGGGCAAAGAATTTTGCAGAAATGTGGGAACGCCTTTGGGATCTTCTCATTTATCCTATTCTTGAATTATTCGATATCGAATTAAAGAGAGAAGAAGACGCTGAATAATTTATTTGCAAATTAAACAATTGTTTAAAAAACAAAGCCTGCCTTACGGCGGGTTTTGTTTTTTGTCTAAAAGTACCCTATTGACTTTTTTTAAAAGGAGTTATATAATATGAATATAATGAAAAGGAGGAATAATCAGAATGGAACAGCTTCAGACTTTCTTTACAAGCCTTACAGATTGGCTCAAAAAACTTTTTTCAATAATTGAGGAATTTCTCACCAAAATAGGTGTAGATGCATAAATCAATATAAGGAGGAAATATTATGGATTTCTTTAAAGATTTTTTAGCTAAGCTTGCTGCTTTTCTCAGAATGATCTTCAATCTCATCGGCGAAGATACATCAGGTCTTGATTCTATCTTCCCTCCCGAAACAGAAGAAGAAACAACCGAACAGCCTATTGCATAATTACAAGTTCCGTTACGGCCTCAGGGCTGCAACGGAGTTTTTTATTTTTATGGTATAATGATTAATAATTATTATATTTGTAAATTGTATTGACAAAAAAAATATAATCGGTTAAAATTAAGTCACAAAATTTATTTGGAGGAATTTACTATGGATGCTATTACAAAAATTATTGAACAGATTTTAAATTTAATCAAGAATCTTCTTGCTTCTTTCGGCGTAAACACCGACAAGGTTGATGAAATGCTCGACGAAATCAAAGGTGAAGAGGATACAACAGAACCCACCGTATAATTGAAAACAAGCTTTAATCCGTTCCGTTTTTTCGGGACGGATTTTTCTTTTTGACCTCTTGCATTAAGGAGGAGATTAGTATATAATACTTCCTGCACTTATGTGCGGTCAGTTCGAAACCTTCCTGACCTAAACCAACAAGGTGTGGTTTAAAATCAAAACTAAAGGAGACTGAAAAATGAATATGTCAAAAAAGCTTCACCGACTTGTTGTGTCGGCGGTCATTGCTGCTTTGTATGTGGCTCTGACCTACACTCAGGAGCTTATTGCTCCCACCAGTGCAAGTATGGCTGTGCAACTGCGTTTGTCTGAGGCGCTTACGGTGCTTTGCCTGTTTACTCCTGCTGCCGTGCCCGGTCTGACCGTAGGCTGCTTTATCGCTAACTTTGTGGCTATCGGAGCTCTTCCTATGGATATTATCCTCGGCTCTTTTGCGTCTTTTCTTGCCTGCTTTACAATGCACAAGACAAGAAATATTACCTTTAAGGGCATTCCGGTTCTGTCGCTTCTGATGCCGGCTCTGTTTAACGGAATTATTATCGGTGCAGAAATTGAGATCTTTTTCATTGAAGGACCGTTCAATTTTTTAAGCTTTATGACTCAGGGCGGACTTGTTGCCGTCGGTGAGCTGGTAGTGCTTTTTACGCTGGGCTTAATGCTGGTAAAAATTATTAAGGATAAAAAGTTTGAAAAATATCTGAATTCTATTTGATTTTTCAGTTTACTCTGCTATAATAGCAGAGTAATATTTTTTGGAGGAGAAAAAATTTATGGAAAACAAAATTTCTAAAAGAACCTGGCTGAATATAGTTCTGTTCAGCCTTATGGGCGGTGTTGCATGGAATCTTGAAAATATGTATTTCAACACCTTCCTTTACGGCTCAATCTATGAAGGCGTATCTGCCAATGCTCTTGCAGGTGTTATGGCTCCCACAACGGCCATCAGCCGTATGGTTGCTCTTTCAGCTGTCACCGCAGTTGTAACTACCTTCATTATGGGTACACTCAGTGAAAAGATGAAGAAGCGTAAGGTGTTCATCTCTGTCGGCTATATTATCTGGGGCGTTATTACTGCAGCCTTCGGCTTTATTTCAAGAGAAAACATTGCCGCAGTATTCGGCCTTTCCGACGAAGTGAAGATTCTCGCTTTCTCAGTATGGGCAGTTATAATTATGGATATGATTATGACTTTTATGGGCTCAACCAGTAATGACTCAGCCTTCAATGCGTGGGTTACTGACGTTACCAATCCTATTGTAAGACCTCAGGTTGAAACTGTTCTTATGTTTGTAGGCTTCTTCTCAATGATAGCTGTTATGGGCGTAGGCAGTCTCTGTCAGGCAGGCGTTGTTACCTACAAGGTATTTTTCCTCTGCCTCGGTCTTATTGTTACCCTTTGCGGTATTACAGGTCTCTTTACTCTCGAAGAGCCTCAGATTAAGGGCGAAAAGACAAATTCAAACTACTGGGCTGACCTTTTCTACGGCTTCAGACCTTCCGTTATCAAGGAAAACTCAAAGCTTTACCTTGCACTTGCAGCTGTAGCTCTTTACAACATTGCAGTTCAGGTATTCTTCCCGTATCTTTTCGTTTATCTTGAAAAGGTTATACTTGCCGACGTAAAGTTCACTGCAGCTACAATTATTATTGCTGTAGTTGCCGTTGCTGCACTTGTTGCAGGTATTGTTATTCTTCTCAAGGTTGCAAACAAGAACAAGCTCAAGGCATACATTCCCACAATCATTCTTTTCATTGTAGGCCTCGGTATCCTTTCAACCTCAACAAACATCAACGTAGTTCTTATCGGTATTGCTCCCACACTTATCGGATATGTTATTCTTCAGATTCAGCTCAGCGCATCAGTGCGTGACTTTATCCCTGAGGATAAGGTAGGTCTTTTCCAGGGCATCAGAATGATTTTTGCTGTTCTTATTCCTATGGTTGTAGGTCCTGCAATCGGCGATATTGCCTGCCGTATATCTAACCTTACAATTGTGGAATACGGTGTAGAAAAGCTTGTTCCCTCAACGAGTATGTTCCTCTTCGCAGCAGTAGTAGCTGTATTTGTTTTCGTTCCTATCTTACTTCTTGCAAAGAAGGGCGTATTTAAGAAATAAATGCAGAATGCAGAGTGCAGAATGCAGAATTGCGCCTTACGGTGTGGTGTAAGATAGGTTATCACCGCCCCTTAAAGCATCAAAAAATTAAGGCATCCTTCGGGGTGCCTTTTTTTGTTTGGATAAAAAAGAGCACCCATCAGGCGCTCTGAAATATATATTGATTTATGAACTTAATTTGGCGGGTAGTATCTTTTTTATGGAACCTGATTTCCCCGCAATTCTGCATTCTGCATTCTGCACTCTGCATTTATCCTTGATTAATCAAGGATATAAAGTCCCGACTTGAGCCATACGAACTCTTTACCCATAACATTGATGTATTTATATACCTTTTCATTGAAAACTCTGTAGTCTCTGACAGAATTTGTCTGAATGTTAAGGGTACGGATTTTCTTTGAAGCCTGATTACAGATGTAAAGTGTGTTTCCCTGTAAAGTGACGGCGCAGGGGCTTTCGAAGGCTGTTGCATCACCGCCGCCGACACGAAGAAGAATTCTGCCTTCACGGGGAGAGTATTTGATAATTGCATTTTCCTGAGGTACGGCACACCATACGTAAGCACCGTCAACGGCAATATCGCATACGGGGGAGCCGTGATAGGTGAGCAGTGATGAAACATTGAGAGTGCCGTCGGTGTTGAAGATGTTGTATTCGCCGTTGGGGAATATAGCCATAATTCTGTTGTCACCGAGAACACCGATGTCGCAGGACACATAGTCGCCCAGCTGCTGAGCAATCTCCTCATATTCGTAGCCGAACTTCACCTTGAGAAAAACGGATTTTTTAATGTGAGTGAATTTATCGTTAATTGCATCGTAGCCGAAAAAGTTAGCCTTTAGTTTGCCGTCATCAGTCACGCTTTTTGTAGCGAAAACGAAGCCGTTTTTAAAGGGAGTTATATTTAAAATTTCACCTGAAAATACTATTTCCATTTTTGCCTTTCCTTTCCTTGTCACAGAGACAGAGTCTACATAATATAATACAATATTATTTGCTTCAGGTCAAGTGAGAAAAAGAATATTTTTGAATGGTCATAAAAAACAAAATATTTATTTTAGAGATAAAAAACACTTGTTTATTATTGACAAAATCTAACTTTTAAAGTACAATATCATTGTAAAAAATGAAAATATGGGCGAGTAGGGGAATACGGCCTGTGTTTTCTCAATATCAAGTGTTATGAGATATAATTCTATGGAGATGAGAGAATAGATAATATCCCATCTGTGTGGGGAAGTGTGTCTGTTTTTCTTGTCTTTTTATTTTTGCTTTACTCATAACGCAGAAGGAGAATAATATGAAAGAAAAATTAGTTCTCGCTCTCGATCAGGGAACAACAAGCTCAAGAGCTATTGTTTTCGATAAGAAGGGCAACATCATCGCAAAGGCTCAGAATGAATTTGAGCAGATTTATCCCAAGGCAGGCTGGGTTGAGCATGACCCTCTGAACATCCTTTACAGTCAGTTCAATTCAATTACAACCGTGCTTCGCTCGGGTGCTTTTTCAGCTGAGGATATCGCGGGTATAGGTATTACCAATCAGAGAGAAACAACTATTCTCTGGGACAGATCAACGGGTAAGCCTGTCTATAATGCAATTGTGTGGCAGTGCAGAAGAACAGCTGATATGTGTGAAAAAATCAAAGAGGACAAGGCTCTGTGCGATTACATAACCGAGCATACAGGTCTTATTGTTGACGCATATTTTTCAGCAACAAAGATTAAATGGATAATTGACAACGTTCCCGGTGTAAAGGCTCTTGCTGAGGCAGGACAGCTTCTTTTCGGTACGGTTGAAACCTGGCTTATCTGGAATCTTACCGGCGGCAGAGTTCACGTAACCGACTACTCAAACGCATCAAGAACAATGCTCTTTGACGTTGATAAGCTTTGCTGGGATGAGTATCTGTGCGAAAGACTCGGTGTTCCCATGAGTGTTCTTCCCAAGCCCGTTCCCTCAAGTGAAATCTACGGTCAGGTAGCTTCAAATATTATCGGTATTGAAGAGCTCGCAGGTGTTCCTATCTGCGGTGCAATCGGCGACCAGCCCTCAGCTCTTTTCGGTCAGGCATGCTTCAAGCCCGGTATGTCAAAGAATACATACGGCACAGGCTGCTTCCTTCTTATGAACACAGGTAATAAGAGAGTTGTTTCAAAGAACAATCTTCTTACAGGTGTTGCCTGGAGCTACAAGGGTGAAACCACATATTCAATCGAAGGCAGTGCATTCAATGCGGGCTCCGTTATCAAGTGGCTTCGTGACGAGCTTCAGCTTATCGACAGCCCCAAGAGATGTGACGAGCTTGCTGAAAGCGTTGAGGATTCCAACGGCTGCTATCTTGTTCCCGCATTCACAGGTCTCGGTGCTCCCTATTGGGATATGTATGCAAGAGGCTGTATCGTAGGCCTTACAAGAGGCGTTAACAGAAAGCACATTGCAAGAGCTGTTCTCGAAAGCATCACTTATCAGATGACCGATCTTCTTGAAGCTATGAAGGACGATTCAGGCATTGATATTTCTGACCTTCGTGTTGACGGCGGCGCAAGTGTAAGTAACATTATGATGCAGATTCAGGCTAATATGGCTCAGACAAAGGTTGACCGTCCCAAGACAGTTGAAACCACAGCTCTCGGTGCAGCATATCTCGCAGGTCTTGCAGTCGGCGTATGGGAGAGTCTCGAGGATATAGAGGCTAACCGTGAGGTTGACCGTATCTTTACACCCGAAATGCCTGATGAAGAGAGAAACAGACTCTATGCAGGCTGGAAAAAGGCTGTTTCCAGAGCTATGGACTGGGAAGAAAAGGAATAAAAGGAAATTAAGCGTTAATGCTTAAATATATAGTAAAAATTTAATTTAAATACAGGAGTGGATTTAAAAATGGCAAAAGTAATTCTTGACTGGAAAACGACTCATGATTTTATCAAAGATGCATTTATCGGTGTAGGCGTACCGGCTGATGATGCTGAAATCGTAACTGATGTGCTTCTTGAATCTGACAGAAGAGGTATTGAGTCTCACGGCTGCAACCGTTTCAAGCCTGTTTATATCGACAGAATCAATGCAGGTATTCAGCAGCCTGTAACAAATTTTGAGATTGTTAAGGAAACCCCGACAACAGCAGTTGTTGACGGTCATCACGGTATGGGTCAGGTTATCGGTCACAAGGCTATGACTATGGCTATCAATAAGGCTAAGGAATACGGTATGGGTATGGTTGTTGTTCGTAACTCCTGCCACTACGGTATTGCAGGCTACTATACAACAATGGCAACAAAGGCAGGCTGTATCGGTATGACAGGTACAAACGCTCGTCCTTCAGTTGCTCCCACATTCGGCGTTGAAGGTATGTTCGGTACTAACCCCTTCACTCTCGGTGTTCCCACTGATGAAGAATTCGATTTCAACTTCGACTGTGCAACATCAATTACACAGAACGGTAAGATTGAATATTATGAGAGAATCGGCGAAGATGTTCATCCCGGTACAATTATCGGTACTGACGGTGAAGCTGTTGAAGGTGATTCAGGCGTTGCTCTCAAGAGAATCCGTCAGGGCACAGCTGCTCTTACAACTCTCGGCGGTATCGGTGAAGCACTCGGCGGCTACAAGGGCTACGGCTTTGCACTCTTCGTAGAATTCCTTTCTTCAATCCTTCAGGACGGCTGGTACGGCAAGGCTCTTGACGGTAAAGATGAAAACGGCAACATCCGTCCCTATCATCTCGGTCACTTCTTCATTGCTATCGACACTGAGCACTTTATGGGTGAGGAGATTGCAAGAAAGAAGGCAGGCGATATCATCCGTTCAATGAGAGCATCAAAGAAGGCTCCCGATGCTGAAAGAATCTACACAGCAGGCGAAAAGGAATACGAAATCTGGCTTCAGAGAAAAGACAGCGGTGTACCCATCAACGAATCTGTTCAGGCTGAAATGACAAAGGTACGTGACGACCTCGGTCTCACACAGTACACATTCCCCTGGGAGAAATAATTAACTGCAGATATAATTTGCCGACGGTGTAATTCCGTCGGCAGATAAACTTTGAGAGAAAAAGGTGAAGAAAAATGGATTATGCAAAAGAATCATTAAGACTCCATGGCGAATGGAAAGGTAAGATAGAGGTTGTTGCAAGAGCAAAGGTTAAGGACAAGGAAGCCCTTTCCCTTGCTTATACTCCCGGTGTAGCACAGCCCTGCCTTGAAATTCAGAAGGATATCAACAAATCATACGAGCTTACAAGACGCTGGAACACAATTGCCGTTGTAACTGACGGTACTGCAGTTCTCGGTCTCGGTGATATCGGTCCCGAAGCAGGTATGCCTGTTATGGAAGGTAAATGCGTGCTCTTTAAGGAGTTCGGCGATGTTGATGCAATTCCTCTTTGCATCAAGTCAAAGGATGTTGACACAATCGTTGACACAGTTGCTCTTATTTCAGGCTCCTTCGGCGGCATCAACCTTGAAGATATAGGTGCTCCCCGTTGCTTTGAGATTGAAAGAAAGCTCAAGGAAAAGACAGATATTCCCATTTTCCACGATGACCAGCACGGTACGGCTGTTGTCTGCTCAGCAGCTCTTATCAACGCTCTCAAGCTTTCAGGCAAGAAGATTGAAGACTGTGTAGCAGTGTTCAACGGTGCAGGTGCAGCAGGCGTTGCAATTGCAAAGCTCTTTCTTGCTATGGGCATCAAGGATGTTATTATGTGCGACCGTAAGGGTGTAGTTCATAAGGACAGAGAAGGTATTGAAAAAGAGCCTGCAAAGGTTGAGCTTGCCTCCTTCTCCAACAAGTCAGGTAAGACAGGAACTCTTGCCGATGCACTCAAGGGTGCAGATATCTTTATCGGTGTTTCTGCTCCCGGCTGTGTAACTCAGGATATGGTTCGTTCAATGGCTGATAAGCCTATCGTATTCCCCATGGCTAATCCCGTCCCCGAGATTATGCCCGATGAAGCTCTTGCAGCAGGTGCTTGTGTTGTCGGTACGGGCAGAAGTGACTTCCCCAACCAGATTAACAACGTTCTTGCATTCCCCGGTATCTTCAGAGGTACTCTTGACGTAAGAGCAAGTGATATTAACGAAGAAATGAAGATGGCGGCAGCAAAGGCTATTGCTTCACTTGTAAGCGATGATGAGCTTTCAAGTGACTACATTCTTCCTGCAGCCTTTGACGAGAGAGTCGGCCCCACCGTTGCAGAGGCAGTTGCCAAGGCAGCAAGAGACAGCGGCGTTGCAAGAATATAAAACTTATACCATACGGACAGAGTGCATTTTGGTGGTGCACTCTGTTTTTTTGTTTTTTAACCATTGATTTTTTCTTGAAACTGTGGTAAATTATACTTGCGACGCAACTGAATAGCTTTTATCCTTTGAGAGACACTACATTTGGCAAAAATGTATTCTCTCTATTTTGCATTTTCTCTTAGAGGATTGAAGTCAGAATAGTTGTGTCGCAGCAGTAGAGATGCATTTTTCGGTGCGTCTCAATGGCGCACTTTTTTATTTTTTGCGGGAAAACAATTATACCATTGATTTTTTCTTGAAACTGTGGTAAATTATTATTGCTACATTTAAGTTAATATTTTTCAAACCAAGGGTCACACTATGGTAAAAGTGTGTCTCATTCGTCATATGCCCGTTGGTTTATATTGACTTAAGTGTAGCAACTTTGAGATGCATTTTTCGGTGCGTCTCAATGGCGCACTTTTTTATTTTCTGCCAGAAAACAATTTGAGCATTGATTTTTTATTTGAAATGTGGTAAATTAATACTGTCACACAAAAACTGAATATTTAAACTATATCAGGGAATGAATTCGGTAAAAATGCATTCTCTTATTTATCTATACCTGATGTAGTTAAAGTTTTTGTGTGACAACAAATTGAGATGCATTTTTCGGTGCGTCTCAATGGCGCACTTTTTTATTTTTCGGGGGATTATATTATGTATAAGAATATCTGCATTTTTGCCATAGACAATAAAATTGAAGTTGATGAAGATGATTTTATATTAAATATCAGATATCCCTTGTTTAAATGTGTAACAGAACTTCTTAAAAAAGGTATTGATACATTCTGGATATATAAGGAATCAGCCTTTCAGAAAAGATTGTATTGGGAACTGAAAGAGGTAATAGGCTTTGCGTATCCTACCGTATTATTTAAGGTTGTCGGTGTTGATGAATTGGAGCACATTGACCTTGTGGACATTTTAACAAAGGGTATGTTTAATGATGTCAGAGCACTTGAGGAATCTTCTGTGGTTATTTCATATTATAAAGATAAGAACTCATCTGCCTGTGCTATGGTCGATTTGGCAAAAGAAGATAATAAAGAAATAATTGACCTGATGGCAAAATCGGAAGCACAAAGCCTGTTGGATGAAGAGGACAGATATTATATGTCTGCATTTCAAAGATATGACTTGGTCAGAAGAGCTTTTTATGAGTGGAAACCGCTTGTTTTTGATAATTAGTTCCTGTTTGATTACGGGAGCTTTTTTTATATGCTTTAAACTCCCTTTTAATAACTTCAGTTACAATCCCAAATATTAAACATTTGTTTAAATATTGTAAAATGCCTTTACTTTGTCTTGTTTTATGATGTAGAATGAATGTGCAATTTGTTAAAGGAGTTGGGGTAAAATGAACAGTTTTCTCGAATATATTGAAAGCTCTTTCAAAAATATGAAAGAGACGGAATCACTCTATAAATATAAGCAGAAGCTTATTGCTGAAATGACTGAAAGAGCCAATGAGCTTGTTGCAACGGGCCTGAGAGACGATAAAATCATAGCTCAGATTATTATGGAAGAATATCCCGACATTGTCGGTGAATATAAAAAGCAGCAGAAGGCGAAAAAGCAGTCCCGCAGCTTTTTCAGAAAGGGTGCCGCCGCTTCTGTAGGTACCGTAGGCGGAATTTTCGCTCTTGTGGTTATTTTCCTTCTCGTAAGCTTTATTACTGATGCATGGGCAAAAACATGGCTCATTTTGGTGGGCGGTATTTTTGCGGGACTTATTGCAGTGATGGTTCTTCTTGCAGGTAAGATTACTAAAAAGAAGGGCAGATTCACTGTTCCTGCAAGACTTCTCTGTTTTATTTCCGTTATACTTTTTGCCATTCTTTATTTCCTTGTTATGAAGGTGGGCTTTAATGTAAGCAGCAGCTGGATAAGCTTTCTTCTTATGATACCTCTTGGTATGGTGCTTGATGTTGTGCTTACAATGCTTCTCAACAAAAAGACGGGTATATTATCTCTTGTTCTCTATCTGCCCGTTATATTTACTCTTCTTTATGTAACTCTCGGTATTGCAGGTGTTTTGCCCTGGCATCCCGGCTGGATTCTTATTCTTGTAGGCATACTTGCTGACCTTGCAGTAGTTCTTGTAAGACTTCTCAGGGGTACTAAAGAACAAGAGGAGGATATGGCATGGAGCGAAGATTAAACGCAGAATTATGGGATAAGATGCATTATCTTTTCAGAGATTTCAATGACAGAATGGTGCACCTTGAGCTTCACTATGATTACGAGATTAATCTTGAAGCCTTCAAGACCGTTCTTATCTGCTTTCTCGAAAAGGCACCTGTGTTTCACTCCAGCTTTACCGATAACGGTGTAAGACCTTACTGGGAGGTAAAGCCTTATAATATTGACGATGTTGTAACCGTATCATATCCCGAAAACCTCACCGAAGCAGTTGATACCTTCCTCACACAGTACATACCTCCCGAGAGTGATCTGCAGATGAAGGTAGCCGTTTTCTTTCATGAGGGCAAGACAACAATCTGTTTCGTGGAAAATCATATGTGTATGGACGGCGGCGATTTCAAGTATTTTATCAGCGCCTTCTGTAAAAACTATAACGACTATGTTGAAAAGGGGATACTGCCACTTGATTTCAAGGACGGCACCCGTTCCTATGAGTCTGTTTATGAAAATTTCACTCCTGCTCAGGAGAAAATGGCAAGAAATCTTTATAAGAATGTCTGTGCCAAGGATAACCACAGATTTCCTCTCACCGAGGACAGAGACGATGATAAGTCTTTTATTGCAAGAAGAAAGCTCAGTGAGGAAAAGTTCCTTGCAATAAAGCAGGTGGGCAAAAAATACGGCGCAACGGTAAATGATATGCTTGTTACGGCATACTTTGATGCACTTTATACTCTTGCCGGTTATGACAGTAAGGACAGCGTGACTATTTCTTGTGCAATTGACCTTCGCCGTCATATAAAGGACAGCACCAATCAGGGTATTACAAATCACACCGCCTTTATGCAGTGCAATATCCCGAGACTCGGCAGGGATATTACGGAGACTCTCAAATATGTTGTGCATTCATCCAACCAATTCAAGAAGGATAAGTTTATGGGCCTTTACGGTCTGCCTCTTCTTCGCTTCGGCTATAAGATTCTGCCTCATGCTGCAAGTGAGGAGATTATAAAAATAGGCTACTCGAATCCTCTTCTTGCTATGAGTAACATCGGTATTCTTGACCATAAGGCTCTGGCTCTCGAAGGTCACGAGCCCACTGACGGCTTTATGACGGGGGCCGTAAAGTATAAGCCTTATGTGCTTCTTTCGGCAACATCAATGAGAAATGTTATTACCCTTTCAATGTGCGTAAGAGGTAATGAGGACGATAAAAAAATCGTTGAAAGATTCTTCGGTTTATACGAGGAAAGCATAGATAAGCTTATGAATTCATAAGTTTAAGGGCCAAGGGCCGAGGTCTGAGGGCCGAGGATGCCTGACTGAGCTGAACGGGATAGGTTGTGTTTATTTCGTCAGGCGAAATTTTGATATTTATACTGTGGGGGCGACCATTGGTCGTCCTTGTTTTTGTGTTTTGACAGTGGGTTTTACCGTAGGGACACGGCTTGCCGTGTCCGCAAAGGTATAGGCTGACCCTTTGCAAATATTATATTGTGGGGCGTCCTTATATATTAAAATTCAGCTCACAGAATTGTCATTCAGAACGCCACTGCGTTGTCATTCTGAACCCGGTGAAGAATCTTTTTTGCCTTTGCTACGCATCATTATTTTATATTAAAAACACATAAAATCAAAGCCTTTGGTTAAAATATCAATTAAGCAAGTGCTTTATTGTCTAAAATGCCGTTTATTGATGAAACTTATTGATTTTTAAAGGTTTTCATTGTAAAATGTATCTGGAAAAATATTGCATTTTTTTATAAATATTTCGAGAAAGTGAGTGGGCCCCATGAGCAGTGAATACATAATTGAAATGTTGGGAATAACCAAGGAATTCCCGGGTATTATCGCTAATGATAATATTACTTTGCAGCTTAAAAAAGGCGAAATTCATGCGCTTTTAGGTGAAAACGGCGCTGGCAAAAGTACACTTATGTCTGTTCTTTTCGGTCTTTATCAGGCAGAAAAAGGTGTAATTAAAAAGAACGGACAGGTTGTTAAAATCAACAATCCCAATGAGGCTACGGATTTAGGTATCGGTATGGTGCATCAGCATTTTAAGCTCGTTGATGTTTTTACTGTCCTTGATAATATTATCTTAGGTGCAGAGACAACCAAATTCGGTTTCCTTCAGAAAAAGCAGGTAAGAAAGAAGATTGAAGCCCTCAGCGAAAAATACGGCCTTAAGGTTGACCTTGACAAGAAGATTGAGGATATCACCGTAGGTATGCAGCAGAGAGTTGAAATTCTTAAAATGCTTTACCGTGACAATGAAATCCTTATTTTCGACGAGCCTACAGCTGTTCTTACTCCTCAGGAAATTGATGAGCTTATGGAAATTATGCGTGGCTTTGCAAAAGAGGGTAAATCTATTCTCTTTATCACTCATAAGCTTAACGAAATTATGGCTGTTTCCGACAGAGTTACGGTCCTTCGTAAGGGTAAATATATCGGTACTGTAAACACCAAGGATACAACCAAGGAAGAGCTTTCCACAATGATGGTAGGCCGTCCTGTTCAGCTTTCTGTTTCGAAGAAGGACGCTGAGCCCGGTGAGACCGTTCTTAAGGTAGAGAATCTTACCGTTAATTCAAAGGGCAGCAAAAAAGCCGCTGTCAAGAATGTTTCCTTTGATGTCAGAGCAGGGGAGATACTCTGTATTGCAGGTATTGACGGCAACGGTCAGACTGAGCTTGTAAAGGGTATTTCGGGCCTTGAAAAGCTTTCTTCAGGTAAGCTGACGCTCTGCGGTAAGGATATTACCAATTATTCTATCCGTTCAAAGCTCAAGAGCGGTATCAGCCACATTCCCGAAGACAGACATAAGCACGGACTTGTTCTTGATTTCACCCTTGAGGACAACTGTGTGCTTCAGAGATACTATGAGCCCCAGTTCCAAAGTCACGGCTTTATTAAAAGCGGTGCCGTAAGGGAATATTCCGAAAAGCTCATTGAGCAGTTCGACGTCCGTTCCGGACAGGGCCCCGTAACGATTGCAAGAAGTATGTCAGGCGGTAATCAGCAGAAGGCAATCATTGCCCGTGAGCTTGACAGAAATCAGCCGCTTATTATTGCCGTTCAGCCTACCCGCGGACTTGACGTCGGCGCAATTGAATATATTCACAGTCAGCTTGTAGAAAAGAGAGACGAAGGCAAAGCTGTTCTTCTTGTCTCCCTTGAGCTTGACGAGGTTATGAGCGTTTCCGACAGAATCCTTGTAATGTATGAGGGCGAAATCGTCGGCGAGCTTGACCCAAAAAAGACTACAGTTCAGGAGCTTGGTCTTTATATGGCAGGTACTAAAAAAGATAAGGAGGTAAAAGCAGATGAATAATAAAGCATCCTTTACGGATAAGATAAAAAATCTTTATTCAAAGGACGGTACCAAATCTGTTCTGTCCTCACTTATTTCAATTCTGATCGGTATGGTTGTAGGCGGTATCATCGTTATTGTTGTTGCTCTTACCAATGACGAAATTTCTCTTAAAGCAGGCTTTGAAGGTCTGAAGCTTATCTTCTTCGGTATTTTCAGTACGGGACGAGATGCGGCAGGTGAGCTTACCTTCGGCTTTAACCCTGTTAATATCGGTAATCTCCTTTTCAGAGCAACACCCATTATTATGACAGGTCTTTCCGTTGCAATAGCATTTAAGACAGGTCTTTTCAATATCGGTGCTCCCGGTCAGTATCTTATGGGTACGGCGGCAACATTGATTCTTGCTCTTTCTATTCCGTCAACGGTTATTCCCGCCTGGCTTATCTGGATAATCGCTTTCTTAGGCGGCATTCTTGCCGGTGCCTTATGGGGTGCAATTCCCGGAATAGTAAAGGCATACCTTCATATCAATGAGGTACTTGCCTGCATTATGACTAACTGGATAGCCGCTAACCTTGTTACATGGATTTTTGAAAACAGTGAGCTTCGTAACGGTGACGAATCGGGTAAAATCGGATATATTATGAAGACTACGGCTAACGGTGTTGCAACCTCAAAGTTCGGTCTTGATAAAATCTTCCCCGGCTCACAGATAAATGCAGGTATCATTATTGCAATTCTTATTGCAGTTCTCGTATATATTCTTATTTCAAAAACAACACTCGGCTATGAGCTTAAGGCCTGCGGCTCCAACAGAGATGCAGCCGAATATGCAGGTATCAGAAGTAAAAGAATGATTGTTCTTTCAATGATGATTGCAGGTGCCCTTTCAGGCGGTGCAGCAGCTCTCTATTACCTTTCAGGTAACACTGAATTCTTCTGGTCAACCTATCAGTCGCTTCCCTCGGAGGGCTTCAACGGTATTCCTATTGCCCTTCTTGCAAGTAACAATCCCGTAGCCGTTATTTTCTCAGGCTGCTTTATGTCAATGCTCAATATTGCAGGCCAGCAGCTTAAAAATCTTACGGCATACAACGAATATATCACAGATATTATTATCGGTGCCATTGTTTACCTGAGTGCATTCTCACTTGTGATAAAGACTTTAATCAGTGGCGCAAAAAGAAAGAAAAAAGAACTGGCAGAAGTAAAAACTACTGCAGAAGTTAAAACAGATGCCGACGAAGAAATCCTTTCGGAATTTGAAGGCGGCGCAGAAAGTAAGGAGGAGGAAGTATAATGTCATTCTTAATTCAGCAGACCTTAATCTATGCAATTCCTCTTCTTATAGTTGCACTTGCCGGTGTATTTGCCGAAAGAAGCGGTATTATCAATCTTGCACTTGAAGGTATTATGATTTTTGGTGCATTCATAGGCGTACTTTTCATTAAGATTATGCAGGATACGGGGCTTTTCACACAGGATAAGGCGCAGCTTCTGATGCTTCTGGCAATGGCAGTTTCGGCACTGCTTGGTGCGATATTCTCACTGCTTCTGTCCTTTGCATCAATCAATCTTAAGGCTGACCAGACAATCGGCGGTACAGCTCTTAATATGCTCGCTCCCGCAATTGTTCTCTTTGCCATCAATGTTCTTGTTCATCAGAACACACTCGGTATGTCAACGGGTGACGCTGCAAGCTGGTTTATGCTCAAGAGAAGCACCTTCGGCTTTGAAAGAACTCAGGACCTTAACTTCTTCCAGGAGACCTTCCTTGTAAAAAACTATCTTACAACTTATATCTGCATCGCAATATTCATTATTCTCTCCGTCATTCTTTACAAGACCAAGTTCGGTCTGAGACTGCGTGCCTGCGGTGAAAATCCACAGGCTGCCGACTCGGTAGGTATCAACGTTCATAAGATGAGATACATCGGTACCACCATTTCGGGTGCCCTTGCAGGTATGGGCGGATTTGTCTTTGCACTTACAACGGCAAATGCTTCATCAACAGGTGACGTTGCAGGCTTCGGTTTCCTTGCTCTTGCAGTTATGATTTTCGGCAACTGGAACCCGTGGACAATTGCAGGTGCATCCTTCCTGTTCGGTCTGTTCAAGTGTATTGCTGCCGCATATTCCACTATTGATATTAACGGTGACGGCATTTACACTCTTGCAAATATCGGCATCAGCACCAATTTCTACAGAATGCTTCCCTATATTATCACTCTCGTTGTTCTTGCCTTTACCTCAAAGAGCTCAAGAGCACCCAAGGCAGAGGGTATACCTTACGATAAGGGCAGCAGATAAAACTTAAAACAAACAACCTCAGAATGTCATCCTGAGCTTAGCGAAGGATCTTTACAGATTCTCCGCTTCGCTTGGAATGACATTGCCTTTTCATTTTTTATCAGTAGGTGATAAGTATGAGAATATACGATATAATTTCACATAAAAGAGACGGCTTTGAGCTGACAGACGAAGAGATACACTTTTTTATTGAAGGCTATGTAAAAGGCGAAATTCAGGACTATCACGCCGCAGCTCTTTTAATGGCGATTTATCTCAGAGGTATGAATGACAGAGAAACAGTCACTCTGACTCTCGAAATGGCAAGGTCGGGAGATATGCTTGACCTTTCGGAAATTGACGGCATAACCGCCGACAAGCATTCAACGGGCGGCGTAGGGGATAAGACTACCCTTATTGTTACACCCATTGTAGCTTCCCTCGGTGTAAAGGTAGCTAAAATGAGCGGCAGAGGCCTCGGTCATACGGGCGGCACTGTTGATAAGCTTGAGTCTATTGAAGGCTTCAACACGGCTTTAGAGCCTCAGGAATTTATAAATACAGTAAAAAAGACCGGTATCTGCGTTATCGGTCAGACAGGCAACCTTGCCCCTGCCGACAAAAAGCTCTACGCTCTCAGAGATGCTACGGCAACGGTAGGATGTATGCCTCTTATTGCATCGAGCATTATGAGTAAAAAGCTTGCTGCAGGCTCACAGTGTATCGTTTTAGATGTAAAATACGGAAGCGGAGCTTTTATGAAGACACCCGAAGAGGCAGAAAAGCTTTCAGAAAAAATGGTGTCTATCGGCACGAGTGCAGGACGAAAGGTTGCTGCCGTTATATCCGATATGGATACACCTTTGGGCAGAAATATCGGTAACACCCTTGAAATAATTGAAGCTGTAGAAACTCTTAAGGGCAAAGGCAGTGAGGATCTCAGAGAGGTTTCACTCTGCCTTGCGACGAATATAATTTCACTTTCAAGAGGTATAACCACCGAAGAAGCCCGAAAGCTTTGCGAAAAGGCTCTTTCTGACGGCAGTGCATATGAGAAGTTTAAAGAGTTCATCGCTTGTCAGGGAGGTAATATTGACGTAATTATCGATACAGATAAGCTGCCCAAGGCTACTACGGTTTATAAGGTTCTCTCAGTGCGTGACGGCTATATCAGCAAAATGGATGCAGAAAAAATCGGCTCCTCAAGTGTAATCTTAGGTGCAGGCAGAGTCAATAAAGAGGATTCAATTGATTTTTCTGCAGGAATTATTCTTCACAAGAAGACGGGGGATAAGGTAACCAAGGGCGATATCCTTGCTGAGCTTCATACAAATTATGAAAGCAAAATTCCCTCAGCTGAAGCACTGTTCCTTGAAGCACTTTGCTTCAGTGATGAAAAGCCTGAGGAAAATCAGCTGATTTATAAGGTTATAAAATAAGGAAGTACACTTTAAAAGGAGAACAGTATATGAGTATAATAACAAAAATAACAAGCATAATTCTCAGCGTGTTCATTTATTTTGCATCACTTATGGCACCGTCCTTTGTAGCACCTGTTCCTGAAATAGCGGAGGATGATTTTATTCCTATTATGCGATTTGTAGCTACCAGTGATACACATATAGACACTCTCGGTGATACGGGCTGTAAAAGACTTTCTGCAATGCTTAAAACAGCTTATGCTGTCAGTGAAGCTGATAAGGACTATAAAAATTTAGATGCAGTGGTGTTTTCGGGCGATATTACCGACCACGGCTTCAGCAGTTCATTTTATTCCTTTGCCGCTATGACAGACAATGAAATCCGTGAGGGTACAGAACGTCTTGCCGTAGTTGCCAAGGCTCATGACAGCTATACATTTTTTAATAACAGCCTTAAGGTTTTTGAGGGAATAACCGGTCAGGAGCCTGATTTTCACAGAGTAATCGGAGGATTCCATTTTATAGGTATTTCCCGCAGTAAGACACTTCAGCATTACACCGAAGAGCAGGTGAAATGGCTTGACGAAAATCTTGCTGCTGCAGTTAAGGAAGATCCTGGGAAGCCTGTTTTTGTATTCCAGCATGAGCACGTAAAAAATACAGTTTACGGAAGCAGTGATACTGACGGCTGGGGACTTGATGTCTTTACCGAGGTGCTTTCAAAGTATCCGCAGGTTGTACATATTTCCGGTCATTCTCATTTTCCGGCAAATGATCCGAGGGCTGTATGGCAGGGTGCTTTCACAGCCATAAATGATGGCGGACTTGCTTATTTTGAGCTTGCCGTAGACGGCAGAAACGGACAATTCCCCGAGGGCAAGGACAGAATGAGTCAGGCGCTTATTATTGAGGTTGATGCTGATAACAGAGTTCTTGTGAAGGTGCTTGACGTGGACGCAGGCAAGATTATGAGAGAGTTCCTTATAGATAATATCGCTGAGGAGAATAAGACGAAGTATTCCTTTGATGCGAGAAAAGAAAAGGCTGTTGCTCCTGTATTTTCTGAGGGCGCAGAGCTTAAATATGAGAAAAAAGGTCTTATACATTATATAACCGTACCTCAGGCAGAGGTGAGCGAGGATAATGAGGTCTTCATTTACAGAATTACTGTAGAAGATGAAAAGGGTAAAACCGTTCACGAGGATTGGGCGTTTTCACAGTATTTCTTCTCAGATATGCCTGAAAGCATAACCTTTGACGGCTTTATGACATTCGGTAAAAACTTTACCGTACAGGTATGTGCCGAGGATGTCTGGGGTAACAGAAGCGAAGCACTGGAGATAAAGTTTTAAACGGAATAAACAGTTGCTCCGATTGAATCGGAAAGAGAGACAAAGAAAATTATGAAAAGCATCAATTCTAAAAAGATAATCATTATAACGGTTTCCGTTGTAGTTGTATTTGCTCTTTTTTCGGGGGCCTGTGCAATTTATCTTGGTGACTATTATCATGCAGATGAAGAGGCGATTGCCGCTTTTGCTTTAGAGAAAAATGTCTCGGTTACTGTGCTTGATAACGGTAACACTGTTTTTGAGCCACAGAATGCCGATACGGGTTTTATATTTTATCCCGGTGGAAAGGTAGATGAAAAAGCATACCGCCCCCTTGCGGTATCTCTTGCGAGAGAAGGTATTCTCTGTGTTATTGTAGAGATGCCCTTTAAGCTTGCTGTGTTTGATATAAATGCGGCAGAGGGAATACAAGAGAGCTATCCCCGGATTGAAAACTGGTATATCGGCGGACATTCACTGGGCGGTTCTATGGCGGCGGCCTATCTTGCTGACCATACAGATGAATATGAAGGACTTATTCTTCTCGGCTCATATTCTACGGCTGATCTGTCGGAAAGCGGGCTTGATGTCCTGTCGGTTTACGGAAGTGAGGATAATGTGCTCAACCGCGAAAAGTATAATGAGAATAAATCAAATCTGCCTGACGGTTTTACCGAGACAGTAATTGACGGAGGCTGTCATGCTTATTTCGGTATGTACGGTGCACAGGACGGAGACGGTATACCGACAATACCGAGCAGTGAACAGATAAGACTTACCGTTGATTATATAGTAGAAACGGCAAAAAAATCACATTAGCTTTATCTTTTTATTTTCAGACATAAAAAAAGCAGGTATCCCGAAGAGTTCGCTTTCAGGATACCTGTTAACTTTTTATTCGGCTTTAAGGTTGTATCTTTCCGATACATCAAGACTTGTCCAACTGTGTATAATCTCAGGATATTCGAAGATTTCATCGAGCTTCTTTGTAAAGGGGATAATGTCACCGAAATCAAGGGCTCGGTGGTCGAAGGCGATACAAAGGGGGAGGACCTTACCGACCCTTACAACATCGTTGCCCTTTTCATCTTCCTCGACAACAGCTCTCTTCTGCACAGCACCTACACCGATAGCGCATACCTGAGGGGGAATAATCTCAAGAAGAGCAATTGTACCTCTCTGACCGAGATAAAGGGAACCGATGTTGGAAATTGTGATTGTTCCCTGCTCAATATCCTTGTCGCCGAGTCTTTCGGTTTCGGGAATTGAGTGGTAGTCCTTTTTTGCCTGACCCTTAAGAGTTCTGATTCTGTGCTTACCGGTTTTTGCACCGAGAATTCTCAGAATTGCTTCTAAGAATCTGCCTTCCTTGATTGTTTTGACTGTTCTGTTAAAGGAAACGGTGTACATAGCTTCGTTAAGGTCAGACTGTTCTGCTCTTCTGCGAAGGTCCTTTATGTAGGCTGTCATTTCGTCAAGGTCTTTTCTGTCGAAATCACGGCAGTTCGTGGTCATCATCTCACCTGAGGGGAGAATAGTAGCCATGGAAATATTTATATCCTCGTATGTTTTTATTGTGCCCTGAACAAACTTGGGGGAGTATTCGATATGTGAGTTCATAATGGGTGCGGCCTTAATGCCTTCGGTTATTGCTTTTACCATAAGAGTGTTGAAGGTGATTTTTTCTTCAGGACTGCGACCCTCATTCAGCTTTTTATACTCATCGAAAAATTTTGTAACGTTGGGCTCATAAATATATGTAACGTGGGGAATGGTCTTCCATGACTCTTCGGTCATAGCGGCAACCATTTTTCTCTGAATTCCGAAATGTTCTTTTTTGATAAGTCTTCTGCTCATTCTTTTACCTCTTTTCCTTTTATTCTCTCTTATATTCTAAAAAATAACATTGTTTATCAATTTTTAACATATATTAAAGTATTAATTTAAGCATTATGCAATAATAATATGAACAAAATGTAAACATTACTAAAAAGAGATTAACAGAAACGAAGAATTAGTAACATTTGGTAAACAGTTGTAACAATAAAAACATATAGCATCAAGGTGTTGCATAACAGAAAAATATGCCGTTTATCCTATTATAAAGAGGAAGGTAGAATGTAGAAGAAGACATAAAAAAACCACGGGCGAACCCGTGGTTTTAATTTGTAGGTTTAACGATTAAACGATGTTAAGGTTAACATTTGCAAAGTTCTCAGCCTTGAGACCTGCTTCGTAATCCTTATCAACTACAACGCTGCCGTCCTTGAGTGAAGCGAAAAGAGCTTCGTAGTTCTCAAGAGTGAACTTTTCAAGTGACCATGTAGCTGTGGGAAGACCTACTGCATCGTTAGCTGCACCAAGAGTTGTCTGCTTGCCGCCTACTTCTGCCCAATTGTCTGTGTAGAGCTTGTCAAGAATGTAAGCAACAGATTCTCTGAGACCCTTAGTTGCTGATGTAATAACTGTTTCTGACTGTGAAGACTGGTCAACGTCAACACCGATAACTGCGCCTTCGTTAGCAGATGCTGCTGCGAAAGCTGACTGACACATTGAACCGCCGCAAGCGAATACAACCTCTGTGCCGTTGGTGTACCAACCGTTGAGCATTGTCTGAAGTTCAGCAGATGCAGCGAAGGATGCGCCGTATTCCCAGCTGTAGTTCATATCAACCTTGATGTCTTTTTCAGCGGCTGCAGCCTGTGCGCCCTGAACATAACCGTAACCGAATCTGCAGCAAGCGGGGTTTGTTCCGCCGCCACCGCCGGAGAAGCCGAGCTTTGTGTAGCCTTCCATAACAGCTGCATAACCTGCAAGGTAGCCTGACTGTTCTTCCTGGAAGTCAACAGCTGCAACGTTTTCAAGAGCGTTTTCGTCAGCATCAACGAGGGTCCAACCGTCGATGAATACAAACTTAACGTCTGTGAATTCTTCAGCTGCCTTCTGAAGAGCTGTACCCTGTAAGAAGCCTGCGCAAACAATAATTTCTGCGCCTGCATCAGCAGCAGCCTTCATAGCGTCGTAACGGTCGTCGTCAGTAGCTGCGTCGCCGTTAGCGGGCTGATAATACTTGTATGACTTGTCATTGTCGGAAGCGTACTTCTTAACGCCTTCCCATGTGCCCTGGTTAAAGGACTTGTCCTTAAGCTGACCAACGTCGGTAACGAAAGCAATAGCATACTTACCGTCTTCTGATGTCATATTGTCTTCAATAGCATCATAGTCAACTACGTCAGCTGCGGGAGCAGATGTTGTTGTGTCGTCACCTGCAGGAGCAGTTGTTGTTGTGTCGTCGCCGTTGCCGCCGCATGCTGCAAGAGCGAAGAGCATTACTGCTGCCAGTAAAATTGCGATGATTTTTTTCATACTAAAATCCTCCTTGTAATTATATCATAGTATTATCTATGACTAAGGAAATTATATCACAAATAAATTAAAATTCAATATAAAGAATGAATTTTTACACAATAAAACATATTTAGTGTTTCATTTTGTTTAAGTTGCACAATGGGTGCTTCAGACACTGCGGAAGGCCGTCGTATTATATCAAAAAAAGTTCCCCGATAACAAAGTATCAGGGAGTCTGTGTGAATATTGATAAGCAGACCGGTTATTCAACTCTCCAGTCAATTTCCGTAAGACCTGCTTCTCTGAGAAGGTCATTGCACTTTGAAAAGTGCTTACAGCCGAAGAAACCTCCGAAGGCTGAAAGGGGACTGGGGTGAACAGAGATAAGCTTTTTATGTATGGGATTGGTTATCTTGTCACACTTTCTTCTTGCGTTTGCACCCCAGAGAATAAAGACAACGGGAGTATCCTTTTCGTTGAGCTTTTCGATAACTGTATCAGTGAATTTTTCCCAGCCCTTATCCTTGTGACTGTTGGCGGCACCACGTCTTACAGTCAGAACAGTGTTGAGCATAAGAACTCCGTTTTTCGCCCATGACTCAAGGTAGCCGTTTTTTGCCGGGGGAATACCGAGATCGCTTTCGAGTTCCTTGTAAATATTTTTAAGGGAAGGAGGAAGAGGAATACCCGGCTTTACTGAAAAACAAAGGCCGTGAGCCTGACCGGGCTCGTGATAGGGGTCCTGACCTATAATAACCGCCTTGCAATCCTTGTAAGAGGTATACTTAAGTGCATTGAAAATATCGTGCATATCGGGATAGATTTCATAAGAGGAGTATTCTTTTTTGAGAAACTGTCTGAGCTCCTTGTAATAAGGCTTTTCCCATTCGTCCTTTAAAATTTCATCCCAATCGTTACCAAGATTAACCATAATATCATTCCTTTATTTTACTTCGTAGCCTTTATTTTTAATTGTGTCAACAACCTTGTAGGCACATTCCTTGCATACCTCGTGACTTTCAGCCTCAACCATAACTCTGATAACAGGCTCCGTGCCCGATTCTCTTACAAGGATTCTTCCGTTTGTGCCAAGCTTCTTTTCGACCTCTTTGATTGAAGCGATAACATCTCCGTCATTTCTTACTGTGGGCTTATCTGCAACACGGACGTTGACAAGAAGCTGAGGATACGCTGTAAAGCCTTCAAGAAGCTCACTGAACTTTTTCTTCTTAGCCAGCATAACCTCCATCATCTTAAGGCTTGTGAGAATGCCGTCGCCTGTTGTGGCGTATTTTGCGAAAATAATGTGACCTGACTGCTCACCGCCTAATTTACATCCGTTCTTTGACATATATTCATAGACAAATCTGTCGCCTACATCGGTTTTTGCATAGCTGATGCCTAATTTGTCAAAGGCCTTATAAAGACCGAAGTTCGACATAACCGTAGTGACAACAGTGCTGTTAGTGAAGAAGCCTTTTTCGGTCATATATTTACCGAAGATATAGAGAATTCCGTCACCGTCAACGAGATTTCCCTTTTCGTCAACGCAGAGGCATCGGTCGGCGTCACCGTCAAAGGCAAAGCCTACATCGAGTCCTTTTTCTTTCACAAGAGCCTGAAGACCTTCAATGTGAGTGGAGCCTGCATCTCTGTTGATGTTTGTGCCGTCGGGCTCTGCATTGATAACATAGGTCTTTGCACCCAAAGCGTCAAAAACGGATTTTGCAATATTCCATGAGCTGCCGTTTGCACAGTCAAGACCGACTCTTATTCCCTTGAAGGAATAAAGACCGAGAGAAATAAGATAACCGATATATCTGTTTCTGCCTGAAACATAGTCAACGGTTTTGCCGATGCTGTCCTTTTTGGCAAAGGGAAGCTCGGAAAGCTCAAACTCGCCGTCAAGGTAGGCTTCAATTATATCCGTTACGCTTTCGTCCATTTTCTCGCCCTTACTGTTAATGAGCTTGATGCCGTTATCATAATAAGGGTTGTGACTTGCAGAAATCATAATACCGCAGTCGAATTCATCAACCTTAGTAATATATGAAACACAGGGGGTAGTTGTAACGTGAAGAAGATATGCGTCAGCACCCGAGGCTACAAGACCGCCCACAAGGGTATATTCGAACATATAGCTTGATCGTCTTGTGTCCTTACCGATAATAATTCTTGCAGGCTCGTCAATTCCGCTTTCCTTTTTTATTTTACCGTAATACCAGCCGAGAAAACGGCCGATTTTATATGCGTGGTCAGCGGTGAGATTGACATTTGCCTCACCTCTGAAGCCGTCTGTACCGAAATATTTACCCATAGCTTACCTCTTTTCTATGATGTTGTTTTCATCCTTGAAAATGTGATTTGCGTTTACTACACCTCTTACACGGGAGAGGGGATATATGTTGGAATTTCTGCCGATAACCGTACCGGGATTAAGGACACTGTTACAGCCCACCTCAACGCCGTCACCGACCATAGCGCCGAATTTTTTAAGCCCTGTTTCAATAATTTTGTTTTCGGACTTAACTGTTACGGGTGTTTTGTCTGATTTGATATTTGAGGTAACACTGCCTGCGCCCAGATGCGACTTGTAGCCGAGAATACTGTCACCTACATAGTTGTAATGGGGAATCTGGACACAGTCGAATATGATAGCATTTTTAACCTCAGTAGAGTTTCCTACAACACAGTCTTCACCTACGAGAGCAGACCCTCTTATAAATGCACAGTGTCTTATTTCGGTGCCCTTGCCGATAATACAGGGTGCGCCGATAAAAGCCGTAGGGGCAACGGCAGCAGTTTTATGCACCCATACCTGAGGTGAGATTTCACTGTACTCTTCTTCGGAAAGATTTTCACCTGTTTTTATAATGAAGTCCTTAATTCCTTTAAGGGCCTGCCAGGGATATTCAAAGGAGCTCAGATAGTCTTTTGCAACTGTATGCTCAAGAGAAAACAAATCGGTTGTTTTAATCATCGTTATTTTCCTCCGTTTATTAATCTTCTCAATATATTATAGTATGGCTTTTTTAATATATTATGAATAAGATTTTCTCAAAATAATTCCCGTAATAATAATTTCAGAAAAACTATTGACAAATCGGTCTATTGATGATAGACTATAGATGTAGTCGATTGATAATAGACCAACAGGGAGGAATAAATATGGAAGATCTTAAATTAGGCGTAGTAGAAACCCGTTTTGCCGATATTATATGGCAGAATGAACCCATAGCTTCGGGGGAGCTTGTAAAGAAATGTGAAAAGGAGCTTTCCTGGAAAAAATCAACAACCTATACCGTACTGAAAAAGCTTTGTGAAAAGGGCATTTTCAAAAATGAAAAGGGGATTGTTTCTTCTCTTATGACAAAGGACGAGTTCAATTCTCTTCAGAGCGAAAAATTCGTTGACGATACCTTCGGAGGCTCTCTGCCCGCATTTTTAGCCGCATTTACAAAAAGAAAAACTCTCACAAGGGAAGAGGTAGAAGAACTGAGAAAAATGGTTGACGATTTCCGGGAGGTGTAAATATGGACTTACTTTTAAAGCTTTTCAATGTAAGTATATCTGCTTCGTGGCTTGTTCTTGCAGTTGTGCTTTTCCGTCTTGTTTTCAGAAAAGCACCTAAAGCAATAACCGTATTTCTGTGGGCACTTGTGGCAGTTCGTCTTATCTGCCCCGTATCCCTTGAAAGCTCATTGAGTCTTATCCCTAATGCAGAAACAATACCGACTGAAATATTAGCCGTTGATCCCCATAAAGGCGTAGGAAGTACAACCTTTGAGGTTATAGAAAATCCCGTGTATACTGACTTTATCGACAGCGAGGTCACAGTGGACAGTATAGATTCTTTTCAGTGGGATGTAGTGTATCTTACTTACGGCTGGATTTTCGGTATGGGCATTATGGTCCTTTACAGTATAATAAGCTATCTTAGAATTTACTTAAAAATACGGCAGTCAGTACCCTTGAGAGAGAATATTTTTATCTGCGACGACATAAATACACCCTTTATTTTCGGCGTTGTCCGTCCGAGAATATATCTGCCCTCATCAATGAACGAGGAGGATATGTCCTATGTAATCGCTCACGAAAAGGCACACCTTAAACGTAAGGACTATCTGTGGAAGCCTCTCGGCTTTTTACTGCTGACAGTATATTGGTTCAACCCTGTTCTGTGGCTTGCCTATGTGCTTCTTTGCAGAGATATTGAGCTTGCCTGCGACGAAAAGGTAATAAAAGAAATGGGCACAGATATAAAGAAGCCCTATTCTATGGCTCTTATTAACTGCAGTGTGCCGAGAAGAATGATTTCAGCCTGTCCTGTTGCCTTCGGTGAGGTGGGCGTCAAGAAAAGAATAAAAGCAGTGCTCAATTATAAAAAGCCTGCATTCTGGGTAATAGCTGCAGCCGTTATCGCAAGTATTGCCGTTGCCGTCTGCTTTATGACTAACCCCGTAAGCGAGAAAACAGAGGTTGAAAAGGAATTTCTCTGGTATTATAATCCCACCTACAGTGCCGTAGGCTACGGTATACTTGCCTTTTACCCTGACGACGGTTACGAGATTGTATCGGCAGAGGCTACTGAGGGCGAAGCCTTTATAAAAGATAAATATTATAACTCTCCCGATAATGAAAAGTATGCAGGCTGGTCACCCGATTACACCGACCTTGACAGCGTCAAAGAGGCAGACATTACAATTAAAGCTGTAAAAGATGAAGAAGAAAAAATCTTTACGGTAAGAGTCACAAGAACGGTGCAGGAGGACGAAAACGGTACAGGTACATATTTTGCCGTAAGTGGAGTTAACTGTGCAATTGAAGAATACGGCTGGGCAGTATATAAGCTCTCAGACAGTGATAATGTATTTTCTTCTGACCTTGACCAAGCCGTAGCAAAGGCTATTCTTTCTTCAAATGCCATTAAGGATTGGCGGGGTGAATGTGCTGCGGAAGGCCACGTTATTTTAGGCACCGATAAAGAAGGAGACAAGATAAAAGTATATCTCCTTGAGCAGTATTCTGTCTTCGGCTTTCAGAACGGCTGGTTTTTAGAACAGAGCGGTTATTCCACCTCAGCGGTAATGACCTTTGAAGAAACGGAAACCGGCTATAAATATCTCGGAGCTGAGCATCCACGTGACGGCTCACTTTTAGGAGACGATATAAAAGCAATGTTCCCGAAAAAGTATCAGAAAAGAGCTCTTTCAGCGACAGATAAGGAAAGAGAAAGTATGTGGGCACAGAAAGTAGCCTATGCTGAAGCCTATCTTAAGGAAATCGGAAGAGAAGCAAAAATCGGCACATACGGCGACATTGAGCATATTCTGCTGACGGATGTAGGCGTGTCCGTTGAGGTTTCCAACACGGTTATTAATCTTCCCCTTGATTATAATACGGGTGAAATCGGTTATTTTGAAAGACTCGAAAACGGCACAAGATATATTTACCGTACATCTTACCTTGCCGATAAGAATATTATTCTCTACACTAAAGAGGGCTACGGTACAAACAAAATAGTGGAAAGAGTAGAGGTGGACTCTCTGACGGGCAATATAATTTCCACCGGTTCATCATCTGTCTATTTCGATGCTAAAGTTCTTGACGTGGAAAAGAACGGAGATTTTGTTCTTGTAGAGCCCTTTGAAAACACTGGTGAAAGAAAAACGGCAGACAGAATATGGGTGTCTCTGAATGTCAGCTCTGAGGTTCCCGTGCCCGATGTTTATGAGGGCTTGTATATAAGAATAATGTATGACGGAATGATAGAGGAGTCATACCCTGCAAAAATACCCAATGTATCGGCAATTTATCTTTACGCCGATGTGAATTATATAGGTAATGAGGCGGCTCCTTCTGAAAATAAAGAGCCTACAACCGAGGCGCATTACGCTGAGGAAACAACTACTCCGCTCATTTCCGTAGGAGACAGTGAGAATTACTATTATATCTATCAGTCATATACGGGTGATGTGTCAACTCTTACTCTTTCGCCTACGGGTAAAAGGTTCAGCTTTACGTTGTCAATATACAGCAGTTATCTGCCGATGGGAACGTACGAAGAGGATGATAAATATGTAATTCTCAAAACCGATGACGGAAAGAATACATATACCTTTGAAAAAAGTAAAGGAGATCTTATCTTTTCGGCTGAAAAGTCTTCTTCCGTACCGGAGTATAAGTATAGCGGAGCATATACAAAAGCTGTACCCTGTATTCCTGCAAATGCAGTGTTCGGCTTTGCTGATGTATTAGAAGCTTATTACGATAAAATAGTGGCCGATATCGATAATGACGGAATAGCCGAAGAATGTACCCTCGGCTTCGGACCTACCTCAGGACTTCTGACCTTTACCTTTTCCGCTTACGAAAACGGTATGGAAGAGTATGCAAATACTTTTCTTGAAATGGGCTCAACGGAGGTTTACTGGGAATTTGAAAAGGGAGCAGACGGCAAAGTCAGGGTTATATCAAAGGATGATGAGTATGGCTCTGTTATCAGAAAATACGATATAAAAATTAAAAACGGTGATATAGAGCTTGTCTCGGATGATAAGGTTATCTCCCGTTTTGCAAGTAAGCCGGAAAGTGAAGAGTTCAAGGGTCTGAAAAGTGATTTTGAAGCTCTGAAGAATTATGCTTTTTCATATTATACGGAGAATAAAGCTGCCGACGGTGATGAAACTACATTACAGATAGTCAACGGAAAGCTGAAGAAGCTTGACGATTTAAAAGCAACTACCGTAGAAATACCCGATCTTCTTGAAAAGTCTGTTGCTGCAGTAGACAATGTGGGCTATGATTGGATTGATGTTACGGAGAATTATGTTGCATTCTGGTCTGATGAGCTGAGAACCTACGGAATTCTTTTTTCCGAAAAACCGACAAAGGCAATAAGAGCCATCAAAGAGGACGGTTATACCGGTATGGACAGTAATAAAATCGAAAAATACTGGTATGAGGTCGGTCAGCTTTACGGCTGAAAAAGGAGCTTTCTATGAATAAAAAAGCAAAGGTTATACTGATAGCCGCTATCCTTATTTTCACTGCAGCACTCAGCATTATTTCATCAAATCCCGTTGTTTACTGCGATACGGATATTCCCGATTCGTACCTTGAAGCTGTTGAAAGTCAGGTCAGGGGAGTGTATTCGAGAAAAATGCCCTTAGTACCTCTTTATGTATCTGTTCACAGCTTTTCCGGGGAAAAGGTTTTATACACAATACATTACTTTCCCTTCGGTACAGTAGAAATGTCCTATCAGGAGGGTGACGGATATAATATCGAAAAGCCGCTTACAAGGTTAGGGTGAAAAAAGCTCCCATCGGTTTTTGAACCGATGGGAGCTTCTGTATATTACATATCCTTATTTGTAACGATAAATGTCATTCTTTCCTGAATACTTGCACCGCCGTGGTCTTTTGATATTCCGCCGTGATCCGACGTTACGATAATAAGCCAATCCTCTGTATCGTAAGTAGCTCTGTTTTCAATTGCAGCGAGCGTGTCAAAGCCGTAGCTGTCAGCAGTTCTGAAAGCATCTTTATATTTATTGTTGTTATAAGAGAAGCCTGAACCGTGTCCTGCGGAGTCTGTAGGCTCATAAATTACAAAGATGAAGTCAGAGCAGTCATCTTTTTCAATTTCATCAAGAGTGAATTCAAAGGAAGCTTCATCATTATCACATCTTGTAAAGGCAACATTGAGATTATTGCTTTCGCAGTAATCCTTTTCAAGAAGATATGTAGCATTTTTTCTTGAAAAATGACCTTTCCATTTTGTAATAAATGAGGCGCTGTCGATTACATTTTCTTCTGTAAGAGTAGTAAGAAGAGTTTTATGGTCGAGGCTTTTTGTAATATCGTTTGCCGTAATTCCGTGCTTGTCTGCCCATACACCTGTGAGGATTGAGCACCAGCCGGGAGCAGTTGAGGTTTTCTGTATGTTTTCTTCGGGATAGTTTACACCTCCGCAGTATGACAGAAGAAGCTGAGCACCTTCATCCGTAAGAGCAGCAACTGCACTGTTTTCTTTTACAAGCTCCTTAAGAATATCTGCTCTGCAGCCGTCGTAGCCGATGATGATAGCCTTCTTTTCCGTCTTGCCTTCGGGGAGAGCTGACTCAAAGTGATTTTTGATAAGTGAATAAAGCTCTGTCTGCGGTACGGCAGTTTCGATTGTGTTTTCATATCCCACAGCTGAAACATTTTCTCTGAAAAGCTCCTCTGTATCCTTTGAGTCTTTTCCGTGAGTTGTAAAATACACGGTAAGTCCTGCTGCGATAACAAGAACAAGAGCGATGGCGATAATGATGATATTTTTCTTCTTCATTTTTAGTTCTCCTTTGTTTTAATATCTTTATTATTATCATATCACAAAATCAAAAAATATAAATAGGTTTGCGAAAAATATTTTTCAGACAGAATACTGACGGGGAAGCTGAATATGCAAAATCAAGGCATTCTCTGTCTGATTTATATTTACATTACAGATAAAAAATGATATAATAATTAACTGTGAATTAATCGGAAAGCTGAAAGGATGCTGAAAATGAAATTGACTTATCTGAAGCGGTTTATCGTTGCCGTAACGGCAGTTCTTATAATGACGGCAATGTTGTCTTTGACGGTGTTTGCAAAAGCCTCGGTTACTGACGTTTCTTCTGCCAAGGGGCTGGAAAATGCGCTGAAAAAAGAAGTATCTGCAATCAGAATTGTAAAAAGCTTTACCGTTGACCGTACATTTTACGTCACAAAAAAGACTGCAATATATGCAGATAAAGCGATAACTCTGACCCGCAGCTCTGAATTTGAAGGCGATATTTTTGTTGTCGGCGAAAGCAAAAAAGGCGAAAGCTCATTGCTTATGGGTCATAATGCTACACTTACACTCGGTAAAAAAGGCGGCAAGAGCGGCAGTATGCTCACAATTGACGGCAACCGAGATAAAATGAAGGTTAAGGTAAACGGTACACTTATTTTTATGTCTGAAAGCTCCTGTGTAAATATATATCCGAATGTTACATTGATGAATGCAGAAAAGACTGCAAATAAAAGGGCTGTCGATAAAAAGTACTGCCTTTCTACAGCAGACAGAGTCGGCGGTGCGGCGATAATAAATGCCTGCGGTACACTTAATATCTATGGCGGCATTTTTAAGAATAACAGCGTCAACAGTGAAAAGGTCGGAAAAGATGCAGATAATTCTTTCTACACTTCAACTCAGGGCGGCGCAATTTATAATTTCAGCAATCTGAATATCAGCGGCGGTACCTTTGAAGGCAACACTGCGGCAAGAGGCGGCGCAATTTATAATTGTGATACACTGAAAATAACAAAGGGCAGCTTTCTTTCCAACAGTGCTACGGCTTACGGCGGTGCAGTGTATCAGCACGGCACTCTCAAGGCATCGGCTTCCATAGGCGAAGACGGTGTTTCAAAGGGCAGTGAGATTCTTTTCAAAAACAATAAGGCGAAAAAGGACGGCGGAGCCTTTTATGTGGGCACACGCAGTAATTCGGTTATATACGGTAATGTGTCCTTTTCTTCAAACAAAGCTTCTGATAACGGCGGTGCGATTGCCGATTTCGGCGCACTGCTTGTAAATAATGCTTCCTTCAGCAAAAACACTGCTTCCGACAGAGGCGGTGCAGTGTATATTGCGACCTGTGATAAGGACTATGTAACCCGTGTGTGCAGATTTGAAAACAGTGAATTCAAAAATAACAAGGCACTTCAGGGCGCTGGTATTGCTCTTACGGCTGTTGATACAAAGCAAAAGGAGGGTGGGAAGGCGACTGTTACCGACTGCACCTTTGCCTCAAATAAAGCGACCTCCAAAAAGAAACCCGAACAAGCCTTTGGCGGAGCAATTTATCTTTCGAGAAAAAGTACGGTGACGGTTGACAATTCTGTTTTTGAAAATAATACTGCCATTACCGAGGGTGGAGCAGTTTATGCCAATGACAGAAGTAAAGCTACTGTTACGGATTCGTCCTTTCTTTCCAATTCTGTAACGTCAGAAAAGGGTATAGGCGGTGCTGTCCTTACGGAAGGCGCTGCGGCCGTACTTGATGTTATCACCTTTAAAGGTAATAGTTCAAATAAGCACGGCGGAGCAGTGGGTGCCCTGGAAAGCAGTAATGTCACTCTTAACAAAATCAAAGCATCGGCTAATACTGCAAAGGCCTCAGGCGGTTTTATCTATTCCGACAGTTCCGTTATCAAGGTTTACAGCAGTAATTTTTCTAAAAATAAAGCAAAAAACGGCGGAGCAGTTTATCTTAACAAAAGCAGTGTGACAAAGGCTTACAAGTCAAAATTCACCTCAAATTCTGCAAGTGCTAACGGCGGAGCAGTATATGCTTATACCTCAGGCGGTGACACTGTGCTTCAGGATTGCAACTTCAGTAAAAATACAGCGAAAAGATTCGGCGGAGCGGTTATGGCTTCAAAATCTGCAAAGGTAAGTATGTTCAACAATACTGCTACTGCCAACAGTGCAAAAAAATCAGGCGGTGTGCTCTGCCTTGCAGCATCTTCAAATGTTTCCGTAAGCGGACTTAAGGTTTCAAAAAATACAGCCGGAAAGGGATATATAATATATTCGGTCAGTAAAAAGGCAAATCTCAGTATCAATAAGAAAAAGCATACTGATTCTGATGAGAAAAAGAAGCTCAGCAAAAAATACTGGAAAAAGGCAATAGCCGGTGAGCTTACAGTTAAGTCAGTGTCTTTGAAGGCACCGTCCTATAGTGTATATAAGCGTAATAAAAAAGAAAAAGTCAAGACCAAGAAGCACGTTCCCGTAAAGACAATCCTTAACCTCGGCAAGAAAGCAAGTAACGGTGAAATAAATGCAAGCTATGGGGCACTTAAGAAGCTCGATAACAGTTCAAACTTTATGAGCCGAGGTACAACGAAGTTCAGTAAGATTAACGGAAAAACCGTTACTGTTGATACCTTTGTTTACAGAAAGGGCGAAAAGGCGAATAACTGTTCTGTCGGTGAAGGACTTCTTATTTATCAGGCTATGCTTTACAAAGCGGCAAATCCTAAAGAAGAGGTTTCTGTTTCCGTTTCTTCTTACCGTTACTCAGTTCAGGCAGCAGTAAATATTAACCGTAACAGCCGTTATTTCGGCTATATGCGTAACCTTGTAGGCAAGGATTACGATGAATACGGCTTTGTGCGTATTTCCTATCTTCTTGTTACTGCCGCAAGAATGGGTATACATGTCAACGTTATAGGGCAGATTGACGGCTTCCCCGGTTCAAAAAAGGACCCTAAATTTGAAGAATATTTCGCATCTCAGCTCAATGATGCCTGTGATCCTGCTTATGTAAAGAAGGGTGTAGTCGGCGATTATCTCAATGCAGTATTCTGTAAATGGACACTTAAAAACAGTCAGGGCTCTACGGATATGATGCACGTTAAGGTCTGCGCAGTTTCACACTATCTTGATATGAACGGCAAGGTTCATAAGAATGCAGTATGGTCCTCAAGTACAAATCTTGACGGTATCAGATCAGACGGCAAGAGCGGTAACAGTAAGCTGCAGACAGCAACGATTATTTCTGACCACGCAAAAATCTATCAGGTTTCCAAAAATTATATACAGCTGATGATGGATTACGGCACCGATCAGGATGATATCTATATTTTCAGAAAGCTCGTCAACAGGATGAATACAGAGCAGATTGACCTTATTCTTGCCGGTAAGGAAAAGGAAATTCCTGCTGATGAGCAGATTGTATATCTCGGCAGCTCCAAGGATAAGGTTTTCGAGTTCTATTACACTCCCTTCGGCGGCGGTACAAACTTATGGGATGAAAAGTATAATCCATACTGTAAATATGTCCGCAAGCTTTACAATTCCGAGGACTACATAATTACTACCTGGAACAATGCTCGTTTTTCAAGGGGCTTCCCCTTAGGCGCACAGACTGAAGATATGATAATTGCTTCATTTAATAAGAATGCAAATACCAAAAACAAGCTCTTCCTTAATCTTGTCGGCTGGGAAAATGAAGCGGCATACAGCAACCTTATTGCAGGCAGGAATATCGGTTACAAATCTCTTAACCGGAATCCTTACGGCTCGATTCATAATAAGGACCTTCAGCTTTCATACGTAGAGAACGGCAAGAGATATTATGTATCACTGCTCAATTCACTTAATTTCCACGGCGGTGCACTTTCCTATCAGACAAACAATATGCTTGTCATTAAAGAAACCGATATGGATAAGGACAGTGTGTTCTACACAGTTGCAAAGTATTCCACAACGGGTATAGCTTAAATAAAAAACACCGATTTCATTTCTGAATCGGTGTTTTCTGTTATAAGCTTGTTATTAATACATTCCGCCGCCCTGAGCCATAGCTGCTGCAGCAGCTGCATCTGCTGCGGGGTCGGGGATATCAGAGATAAGAGACTCTGTTGTAAGAACCATAGCGGCAACTGAAGAGGCATTTTCGAGAGCTGAACGGGTAACCTTAGTAGGATCAAGAATACCTGCTTCTGCCATATTCACATACTGTTCTTTTGCAAAGTCAAAGCCGTAGCCTACTTTACCTGAAGCGATGATTTCGTTTACGATAACTGAGCCTTCAAGACCTGCATTCTTAGCAATCTGACGTACAGGCTCTTCAAGAGCCTTAAGAACGATACGTACACCTGTCTTTTCGTCGGGATCTTCTGTTTCATTGAGAAGAGCTGTAACTGCGGGAACTGCATTGAGAAGAGCAACACCGCCGCCTGCAACGGAGCCTTCTTCAACGGCTGCCTTTGTAGCTGCAAGAGCATCGTCAATACGGAGCTTCTTTTCTTTCATTTCAGTTTCTGTTGCGGCACCAACCTTGATAACTGCAACACCGCCGGCAAGCTTTGCGAGTCTTTCCTGAAGCTTTTCGGTATCAAATTCAGATGTTGAAGCCTCAATCTGAGCCTTGATCTGATTTACACGGGCCTTGATCTGAGCCTTGTCGCCTGCGCCGTCAACGATGGTTGTGTTTTCCTTGGTAATCTTAACCTGTCTTGCAGTGCCGAGCATATCAATTGTAGCTGTTGCAAGGTCAAGACCGAGATCAGCAGTAATAACCTGACCGCCTGTAAGAATAGCGATATCCTGAAGCATTTCCTTTCTTCTGTCACCGAAGCCGGGAGCCTTTACTGCAACGCAGGTAAATGTGCCTCTGAGCTTATTGACAAGAAGAGTAGCAAGAGCTTCACCTTCAACGTCTTCAGCAATAATAACGAGCTTTTTGCCCATTTTAAGAACCTGCTCAAGAAGGGGGAGAACCTCCTGAATGTTGCTGATTTTCTTGTCTGTGATAAGAAGGTAAGCGTCATCAATAACTGCTTCCATTTTATCAAGGTCAGTTGCCATATAGGGAGAGATGTAGCCTCTGTCGAACTGCATACCTTCAACAACTTCCTTGCAGGTTTCAGCTGTCTTTGATTCTTCAACAGTGATAACACCGTCAGTTGATACGATTTCCATAGCCTCTGCAATAAGCTGACCTACGGATTCGTCAGCTGAAGAAACGGTAGCGATTCTTGCGATATCCTCGAAGGTTGTAACGGGGCTTGAGTTTGACTTGACTGTTTCGATTGCTCTGTCAACAGCCTTCTTGATGCCCTTCTTTACTACCATGGGGTTAGCGCCTGCAGTAACATTCTTCATACCCTCGCGTACAAGAGCCTGAGCGAGAAGAGTAGCGGTTGTTGTACCGTCACCTGCAACATCGTTTGTCTTTGTAGCAACTTCCTTTACAAGCTGTGCACCCATATTTTCAAAAGCGTCCTCAAGCTCGATTTCCTTAGCGATTGTAACACCGTCATTGGTAATAAGGGGAGCGCCGTATTTCTTGTCGATAACAACGTTTCTGCCTTTGGGACCGAGTGTGATTTTTACGGTATCGCTTAACTTGTCAATACCTGACTGTAATGCTTTTCTGGCTTCTTCGCCGAAAATAATCTGTTTTGCCATTTTCGTTACCTCCTGTGATTACTCTACAATAGCAAGTATTTCGCTCTGACGTACGATTGTGTATTCTTCGCCGTCAAGCTTAACCTCTGTGCCTGAATATTTTCCTGTGATAACCTTGTCGCCGACCTTGACGTACATTTCTGTTTCCTTGCCGTCAACAATACCGCCGGGGCCTACTGCAACAACAACTGAAAACTGGGGCTTTTCCTGTGAAGCAGAGGTGAGAATAAAGCCGCTCTGAGTGGTTTCTTCAACCTCGGTAGCCTTAAGCACGACTCTGTCAAGAAGGGGTTTAATATTCATAATTCAATCCTCCTGAATTCTTTTGATTTGTAATTTTTAGCACTCTTGTACTTCGAGTGCTAATTTATATTTTATACAGTTTTTCGGAAATGTCAAGTTATTTAGAAAAATAATGGAAAAATATATGGAAAATTTTTCACGGCATATCTTATTTTACTTATTCAATAATAATACCGGTGATAGAATTGTATAAAAGAGCTCTTTCATTATATATGTTGATTATCTTGTGTTTTATGGCACTTTTAGTAAAAATTGTTGATATAAACAGACAGAATTATTCATCGGTAACGGAAAACCAGTCAACAAGAACCTTGGTTGTCGGCGAAAAAAGAGGACATATATATGACCGCAACTTCGCCTTGCTCACAGACAGCAGCAGTCGTCTTGTTGCGGCGGTGACACCGGTAGTAGCCGTTACAGAGAAGCTCAAAGAATATTTTTCTCCCGAAGAATTGCAGGAAAAAATAAATAAAGGCTATCCTTTTTTGTGTACCGTCGGTGAGGAGATAAATAATGACTATATCCGTACCTTCACCGTTCCCGAAAGATATACGGAAGATAGCCTTGCAGTTCATATTTTAGGTTATCTCGATTCAGAAAATGAAGGTATTTCGGGAATAGAAAAGGCATACAATCAGTATCTTACGGAAAACAGCGGTAAACTGACTGTTTCTTTTAAAGTGGACGCTGTCGGAAGAGTCCTTGCAGGTCTGCCTAAAAAGATAACCGATGATAATTTTTCATCTGAGGCAGGTGTGGTGCTGACTCTTGACAGCCGTATACAGAAAATTACGGAAGCTGCTCTCTCTGACAGTAATATAGAAAGCGGCACGGCACTTGTAATGGAAATCGGTACGGGTGAGCTTTTATCTGTGGCAAGTGTCCCTGATTTTAACCCCAATGATATTGCATCAGCTCTTAAAGAAGAGAACTCACCACTTATCAACAAGGCATTCTGTGCATATTCCGTGGGGTCGGTATTTAAAAGTATTGTAGCCGCCTCAGCTCTTGAAGAGGGGATATCTTCTGACTTTCAATATGAGTGCACAGGTGAAATCACCGTGGGAGACACATCCTTCCGATGCTATAACGGCAAGGCTCACGGAAAAACAGATATGAGCTCTGCTCTTGAAAATTCCTGCAATACCTATTTTGTTAATCTTATTATGAATATGGACAGCAACCGTCTTTTATCCCTTTGCAGAAAGCTCGGATTCGGACGGAGTGACACCCTTGCCGCAGGTATGGATACGGCTACAGGGCTTCTGCCTTCTGAGGATAATCTGAAGCAGAAAGGCAATCTCGCCAATTTTTCTTTCGGTCAGGGTAAGCTTTCTGCAACACCTCTGCAGCTTCTCAAGGCTTACCATGCTCTTGCCACAGGTGATATTGTGTCGCCGCTTCTTGTAAAAGGCTTTACCGACAGTAAAGGTCTTATGACAAAAACGGGAAGTATATCAAGTGAAAAGATATTGTCTGACTCTACGGTAAAAGAGATAAGGCGAATGCTCAGAGGTGTTGTAAATGAGGGCGGTGCAGATAAAGCAAAAAGCGATATAGTATCTCTTTCAGGTAAAACAGGCACTGCACAAAGCGGAATATATAAAAACGGCAGGGAAATCTGCCGAACATGGTTTGCGGGCTTTTTTCCTTCAGACAATCCGGGCTATGTTGTTATAGTGATGTGTGAAGACGGAACGGGAGGTAATACCGACTGTGCACCTGTATTTAAGGCAATTTGTGAAGGAATAGTAACAGTGAGATAGCTTTTTTGATACAGCTTAGACATTATGTGTTGAATTGTGTCATTTTAATTGACAAACAGATATATCTTGTGGTAAAATTTTTGTAATTACTGAATATTTTCAGGAAATCTGATATAACGGGGAGTTAGTATGGGAGATTCAGCATTCAAGAGATTTATAAGAGGTACTCTTCACGGACCCGAAGAGGGAGACGTAATTGAATATTTCAACCTTAAAGCCAGAGTAGCAGGTAACGTTCTTACCAATGCACAGGAAATGCCTACTCCCGGTTATACATACGATGCGGATATTACAAAATTCTGGGAAGAATATCAGAGCTTCAAAAAAGAGGTTGACTATAATCTGACCTTCAATGACCTTATGGTGCGCGCTATTGTTGAGGGCATCAAGGTAGCTCCCAGACTTAATTCCTATATGGAATATAACCGTCTTATTTCAAGCGGCCGTCTTATTATAAAGAAGCATGTGGATATTGCTCTTCCCGTTGTTCTTGATAACGGACAGACCTTCCCCGTAAAGCTGAGAGAAGCTGAAGAAAAGTCCCTTAAGGAGATTTCACTGCGTTCGGCCCAGCTTGTTGATTTACTAAGGAATTCCGACGATGTTGACGATGTTCTTTTCGATATGATTTCTCAAAGAACCGTCGGATTTTTACTTAAGGGTAAATTCCTGTCAACCTTTGCACAAAGTATTACCGGTGTTGTCGGAAAGTATAAGGTAGGTACCATAAAGGGTGTATTTAACCGTAAGCCGAGAAAACCCGGCGGTCTTAAGCCTATTGACCTTAACGAAGGTACAATATGCTATTCAAACCTTGGTACGCTTTCTCACGAAACAAATCTCAGAGTTACCAATGCACCTCTTCTTTTCCCGCAGGTATTCCTTATTGCTACGGGTGCCGCTCAGGATCAGAACTACGTTTTCAGAAACGAAAAGGGCGAAATTGATATGGGAACAAAGAAAATCCTTCCCATAACCATTACCTTTGACCATAGAATCGGCGGTTTTTATGATACTCTTCCGTTTATAAATAAGCTTAACGAAATCTTTGCAAATCCTGAGGTTATCAGAGAGTGGTAAAATGATATGGGGCTGTTGCTGAAAAAGCAGCAGCCAAATTTTTTCATTGACAACCGTTTCCGTTTATGTTAAAATAAAGAGGAATATTTTTGAAGGCGACTTTATCTATTCCACGGATAAGGTCGTTTTTTATGCCCGGAGGTTTTAAAAATGAAGAAAGATGTAGTTATTATCGGCGCAGGTCCTGCAGGTATTTTTACTGCACTTGAAATGATTAAAAAGGGTTCACAGAAGAGCATAGTTATCGTTGAAAAGGGTCAGCCCGTTGAAAAGAGACACTGTCCCAAGGATAAGACCAAGGAGTGTGTGAACTGTAAGCCCTACTGCCATATTACCACAGGCTTTTCGGGTGCAGGTGCATTCTCTGACGGAAAGCTCTCCCTCTGCTATGAGGTCGGCGGAGATTTGCCTACACTTATCGGCGAAAATCTTGCTCAGGAGACTATTGACTACGCTGACAGCATCTATCTTGAATTCGGTGCAGACACTCACATTGAAGGTATCAGCAACTCCGAAGAGGTTAAGAAGATCCGTATGAGAGCCATTCAGGCAGGCCTCAAGCTTGTTGACTGCCCCATAAGACATATGGGTACAGAGAAGGCACAGAGCATTTACTATGCAATTGAGCAGTACCTCCTCGAAAACGGTGTAGAGATTATTTTCGGCTACGAATGCTACGATATTATCCTTGATGACGGAACCTGTAAGGGTGTTCACCTTAAGAACAGCAGGGGTGACAGGATGACAATTGAAGCCGATGCTACCGTTATTGCAACGGGCAGAAGAGGTGCAGACTGGCTTGAAAAAATCTGTGCCGAATATGATATTGCACATCAGCCGGGCACTGTTGATATCGGTGTCAGAGTTGAGGTAAGAAATGAGATTATCGAAAAGGTAAATGAGGTTCTTTATGAATCAAAGCTTATCGGTTATCCCCATCCCTTTAAGAATAAGGTAAGAACCTTCTGTCAGAATCCCGGCGGCTTTGTAAGTCAGGAAAATTATGACAATGACCTTGCCGTTGTAAACGGTCACAGCTACAAGGATTTAAAGAGTAATAACACAAACCTTGCAATCCTTGTTTCACATAATTTCAGCTATCCCTTCAATCAGCCTATTGAATATGCTAAGAAGGTAGGCGAGCTTACCAATATGCTTGGTGCAGGAAAAATTATGGTTCAGCGCTTCGGTGATATTCTTGACGGTAAGAGAACCTGGGAAAAGGAGCTTTCACAGTCCAACGTAAAACCGACTCTTCCCGATGCCGTTGCAGGTGATATTACCGCTGCAATGCCGTACAGAGCAATGATGAACATTATCAATTTCATCAAGGCTATGGATCATGTTGTTCCCGGCTTTGCTTCATCGGAAACTCTTCTCTATTCACCTGAGCTTAAGTTCTATTCAAACAGAGTCAAGATGGATGCTGATTTCAATACCAACGTTAAGGGCCTTCATTGCCTCGGTGACTCATCAGGCTGGACGAGAGGTCTTATGATGGCTTCGGTAATGGGCGTTCTTATGGGAAGAAAGCTCGTTTGATAAATGCAGAATGCAGAGTGCAGAATGCAGAATTGCGGGGGAAAGTGCTGAGAAAAGGAACTGAGACTCCGCCCCGATAGTGACAATATATATTTTGAGGGCGGAAATCCGCCCTCTTTTTTATGCTTTTTACCCGATTATAAAATCTGCACAAAAAATGAGCGATTTTTAACAGTAAGAAAAACGAAAAAATTAGGTTTATAAAGTGTAAAATCTAATATACTGTTATTCATATTGCACAAAATAAAATTAACTTGTTGAAAACTATTGACACTAATGTTTCTTTTGAATATAATTAAGACACAATCAAAAAAAGATTGTTAAAGAAAACGAAAGGGGTGTTACCGATGTACTGTTTAATGTAAACTGTACGGTTTGATAAAAGCATCTGAAAGAAAAACAAAAAGCTTACACAGGGCAAAAGGAAATTAAAAAAATTAAAACATTCGAAAAAACGCTTAAATTCGATTCATTATAAATTTTCCTATGCCGTTGAATGTGAAATTAATATAGATTATAGTTTCTGCAAAGAGAAGCAGAAAATTACAGATAAATTATCGGATTGATACAGTAAAAAAATGAGCTTTAAAGACGATATGCAGAAGAATAAGTCATTTAAAGCAAAAGAGAAAATATTCCTTGTGTAAAGAAACAAGGAACAAATGAAGAAAACACAGTATCTCATAAAAAACAGAATAATACAAATATTATTAAATGAATTTTACATAACAAAAAGGAAATCTGAGGTAAGTAAAAAGCAGGAAAAAATTGAAAGAGTAATTTGACTGCTCTTATCTGAATAAATACATTTCGTACAATCCTTGTAATGTAAATAAGAGGTGCTAAGTGAGTAAAACAGAACATAATTAATCTCCGACTTGGTTAAGAAACTTTGTCGGAGATTTTTTTGTCTTAGTGTCATCCTGAGCGTAGCGAAGGATATATTGTTGTTCCTTGTAGGATGCTTCACTTTATTCAGAATGACATCTGAACTTTTTATGCTGCAGTCTGTGTCTGTTGTTTGTATACCCTATAAACAATATTCACAATAACAGTGGCTATTTTAATAACTGTTTCAAGGTCAACGGCAGGTTCCTGCGGTCTTGTGGCGTAGTTATAAAAGTATGTGACAAGCTCGGTTATTACTTCATTTATTTTCTCAAGCTCTGCATCTTCTTCTGCCATATCCGTAAAAACAGTTTCTTCTGACACGGACGTTTCTGCTTCATCTGCGGCAAAGCCCGTAACCGTAAGACAGCTGAAAATAAGAATCACCGCAAGACAGATGCTGATAAATCTTTTCATCATAACACACTCCTTTATGTAATAAGTCTTATCCGTAGGCTAAGACTTATACATTTTATTCCGATAAAACGGGAGCTATGACAAAAAGACATAAAGCCTGAAAAATATTTATTTTGCAAAGGGATTGAGAAGGTTAAGAACGAAAACTACAATTTTTACGGGGTAGATAAAACTTAGTATAAGCTTCTTAAGAGGGGGAAAGGGAGAGGTATTCTTTCCGTTGAAATATTCATCTTCTATAATTTCTGCATCATACTCCTGAGGCTGACCGTTGTTTATAGTGATGGCAAAGTCTCTCGAGTACATAATTGCATCGTCAAGCTTTAAATAATTTACTGTTATTTCTGCTTTTGCTGCACTGATCTCAGGAACATCACCCGTAAAACTGATTTCAGCTGTTTCACCGGGCTTGAGAGTTACATCAATATTTTCAGGGAATGCAATATCAATTCCCTTTACGGTAATATCGGTAATTATTACCGGACTGTTCTTGAATTTGTTTTCTATTACAAAATACTTATCCCGTGAATTAAGATAGCCTGATGTACTGCTGTCAAATTCACCGTAGATACCTCTGTGAGGGTTGTCTGAGCATACGAACTGAGGAAATTCAGGATTGGAATGGACATCTTTAAGCTCATCGGTGCAGACAAGCTTTGCCATAAGCTCCATTCCGTAATCTTCATATTGGAACATGGCGTGATATGAGCCGTCAATAAACCATGTACTTTCGGGGAGATATGCTGTAGAGGCATCAATATTCATTTCAGGGGAAAGGTGGTTATGTGAGGAAATACCGCAGCTTGTTCCTTTGGTACTGTAGCCGTCAGAAAATCTTTCACCCATGAGGGTACAGTAGGCACCTGTGGTATCATCTACAGCAAGCAGAAGGTCACTGTTGGCTCCGCCGCCGAAGCATAGCTCAATACCGCTGCACGCAGTAATTGAAATATCTATGCCCAGAGCTTCACAGTCTCTAAGGGTATTTTCAATTTCAGGCATTATTTCGTAGTGAATAATATCGTTTTTTTCTATAATTTCCGCACTGTATACCGGATCAAGAAAAGCATCCTTTATTTCTTCGTAGCTTTCTGTAGTAGAAAGAGAATAAACCGAGCTCCAATTTTTAACTACGTCTACAGCATAGACAGAAGCAGCATTAATAGCTCTGCTGAGCCTATCAGGGTCAACACCTCTTACAAGGTTATATAGCTCTATATCTGAGCCTATAACACTTTCTACAAAGTCGATGACATCATCAAGTGCAAGCTCAACCTTACCGAGAAGGAATTGAGAGGAGAAATTTGTTCCCTTCAATGAAGGCACACAAAGAACAGCTTTTTTTACATCAAGCTCGTTACGGTAGTAATGAAGATATGTTTCGATAATCTGACCGCCGTAGCTTACACCCAAAAGAGTAACCTTGCTTTTTCCGGTGTATTCTTTGACCGCCTTTATAAAATCCCTGAGTTCATCAGCAATTGTTATTGCATCTGCACGGCCGTCATATTCGAAGGTAAAAACATTTTCTGCGTCGGCGTATCCGTTGTTACAGATGTAGTCAAGATATACTGAATATGCATTAAGCTTATTTTCGTTTCCGTTTTTGCCGAAGGAAGCAACATTTCTCTTAGCGGGATCGTTTTCATAGTGTCTGACGGGCTTTTCCGAAGATCCGTCAGGCAGATATTTAAGATCGGAAAACAGGCTTCCCACATAGCTTCCGAGTGCATCACCTATATGCTCGGGATTGCCCAGAAAAAGGCTGAAAACGGAAGTTATGATATCGGTTAGTCTGCCCCTCAGACTTTTAACGGCATTGATAATGTCAGGGAACCATATACTTGTTTTTTCACCGTCTTCTTCACTATATAAATGTGTCTGCAAAAAACCTGTTACAAGAATAATAGGAGTGCTTTCTTCGGTTTCAGCAGCTGAAACGGCAACAGTGAAAAAAGAAAAGGTCATAATAATACATAAAAGTACAGATAATACTTTTTTCAAAATAACACACCCTCAACAATAAATTAATATTATAATATCAGATGTGAATTACGGGGACAATATATGACTAAAATATTTTAAAATCTTTAATAAAATTTTAACTAAACTCTTAACGTAAAATAAATATCTGTTTAGATTAAAGAAAAAAGGACGGAGTTCCGTCCTTTTTAATATGGGATTATATTTTTGTTTGCAGTTATATTATTCCGCACTGGCTCTTCTGATGTAATTCTTGAAGAATACAAGTGCACCTTCCATACACGCAACGGGTAATCTTTCATTTGTACCGTGAGTGCAGCGAAGAAGACCCGGATCAACCTTGAAGGGAGCATAGCGGTAAATGTTATCGCAGATAGGCTCATAGTTATAAGCATCTGTGCCGCCCATAACAAGATAGGGAGCAACAATAGCATTGGGTTCGAGAGCCTTGTTGATATCTCTGATAATCTTGAAAGCTCTTGAATCGGTGGGGGAGAACTTTGAAGCTTCCTTTGAGTTGAGAATGTTGATTTCAATATCTTTGTATCTTACGCACTTTCTGATATGGTCAACAAGATCCTGCTTTGTTGTGCCGGGCATAGCTCTGAAATTGATAATAGCTGATGCTCTCTGCGGAAGCACGTTTGATGCGGGGCTGCCCTGAGCCATTGTAACGGCAGTTGTTGTTCTTACGAAGCAGGCACCGAAGGGAATCTGCTTACAGATTTCAAGAATAAGAGGTCTGAGAAGAGGCATATTGCAGGTGATAAGACGTACAGGATAAGTGCATTCTCTGCCTACTGCATCAAGAAGGGCCTTCATATTTTCGTTGAAGTATGCTTTGAACTGATGCTTTTCAATATCGGAGATAGCTGTTGCAAGTCTGCCGAGAGCTGAGTGAACGGGAGGCTGTGAGGAGTGTCCGCCCTTTGCATTTACAACGATTTCAATATCGCTGAAGCCCTTTTCTGCAACGCCTACACCGACAAGATACTTGTCATTAAGTACACCGGGAACGTTGATGGGAATAATTGCACCGCCCTCGTCGATTACGCTTTCAAGATGAATACCTCTGTCCTTAAGAGTATTCATAAGATCTTTAGCTCCGTTAGTTGAGTTAGCAACAACCTCTTCATTATCGCCGAAAAGAAGATACACATCTCTTTCAGGCTTGTATCCGTCTTTAAGAAGAGCCTCGACGGATTCCATAACTGCAATAAGGTGGTTCTTCATATCTATAGAACCGCGACCCCAAATAAATTCACCGTCATCGTGACCGCTGAATGCGTCGTGCTCCCAATCTCCTTCAGTACCCTCAGATACGGGAACAACATCCTGATGGGCAAGAAGAGCGATGGGCTCAAGGTCATCTCTTGTACCCTTCCAGCGATAAAGAAGGTTTGCAGGGGGAACAATTTCTTTTTCAAGATTTTCTTTTATAAGAGGATAGGCTTCGTCAAGGAACTGATGGAATCTTTCGAATTCATCCCAGTCAACTCTTTCTGTTTCTCTGTATGAGATAGTCTTGTACTGAATAGCTTTTGAAAGGTTTTGGCGGTAGCTGTCAACATTAACCTGCTCTTTTTCAAGAGGAGCAATTTCTTCTTTTTTCGGTGTATAAACAGCGGCGTGAACTGCGTTACCCACAGCGGCTGCTGCAAGAGCACCTAAAACAACTTTCGATTTCTTCATAAGGTTTGCCTCTTTCCTAAAAAATTTTTACCTGACAATTATATAACAGATGCCGCATAATTTCAATAATAATTGTAAAAATATAATATTTACAATCGGGCCGGCAAAGAGTATAATAAAAAGGTAATTTAACTTAAGAGGTGCAGATATATGTTTGATGTAAAAAAAGTAACTGAGGGCGCAGTGGAGTGGATAAGAGACTGGTTTGAAGAAAACGGGAAGGGCTGTAATGCAGTTCTCGGCATTTCGGGCGGCAAGGATTCATCTATTGTTGCGGCGCTTTGCGTGGAGGCTCTCGGTAAGGACAGAGTTTACGGTATTCTTATGCCTAACGGTGAGCAGAAGGATATCGGCGATGCAAAGCAGCTTGTAGAATTTCTCGGCATAAAATACTATATCTGCAATATAAAGGAAGCCTTTGACGGTGTTGTGAACAGCATGAATGAATGCGGACTTCCAATGAGTGAGCAGACAAAAATTAACCTTGCTCCGAGAGTGAGAATGACTACTGTTTATGCATTCTCGCAGTCCCTTAACGGCAGAGTAGCCAATACCTGCAATCTTTCTGAGGACTGGGTAGGCTATTCGACACGCTACGGTGACAGTGCAGGCGATTTCAGCCCTCTTGCACAGCTTACGGTTCAGGAGGTCAAGGAGGTGGGCAGATACTTAGGTCTTCCCGAAAACCTTATTGAAAAGGTGCCCTCTGACGGACTTTGCGGCTATACTGATGAGGACAAGCTGGGCTTTACCTATGCCGTTCTCGACAAATACATCAGAACAGGTGTATGTGAGGATGAAAAGACCAAGGAAAGAATCGACTATCTGCACCGAATCAACGCCTTTAAGCTCAAGACTATTCCCGGCTATATGCCCGACGGAAAATATATCTGAGAGGTAAAAAATGCACATAAGAAAAACAACCTTTGCCGACCTTGAAAGAGTAATGGAGATATACAAGAGAGCAAGACAGTTTATGGCTGAGACGGGCAATCCGAACCAGTGGAAAAGCCACAAGCCTCAGAGAGAGCTGATTGTCTCCGATATCGAAAAAGGTCAGAGCTATGTCTGTGAAGAAAAGGGCGAAGTTGTGGGTGTTCTTGCCTTTATTCCCGGTGAAGACCCCACATATAAGGTGATTTATGAGGGCGAGTGGAAAAGCAGTGAGCCTTACGCTGTTGTCCACCGTATAGCCTCATCGGGTGACATAAAAGGAACGGGCACATTTATGATGAAATGGGCAGAGGAAAACTGTCCTCACATCAGAATCGACACCCACAGAGATAACAAGGTAATGCAGAATATGCTCAGAAAGCTCGGCTATGAATACTGCGGAATAATTCTTCTTGAAGACGGAGACGAACGAATTGCATTTGAGAAATTCGCAATTCGCAATTCGCAATGCGCAATCGCGGGCAACAGACAGTAAAAAAAATAAGGTTGTGGCCGCCAATTAAAGCTCATAAAACGGTAATGCAAAGATAGAATTACAGTAGGGACACGGCTTGCCGTGTCCGCAAGTAAATTAACCTCAAAAAACACAAAACCATTGTATCAGCCTTTCGGCTTTTACAATGGTTTTTATCGTTATTATATCCGGGTTTATTTGATTACCGTTTCCACTCAGCCTTATCTGGCGAGTACAACCTTTCCTTTGCATCACTGTCGGGAGGCCTTGGCCCTTGAGACTTGGCCCTTGGCCCTATATCAATATCTGTACTTGCCTTCTGCAACCTTCATAAGATGCTGACCGTAAAGGCTCTTGCCGTACTTTTCTGCGGCTTTCATAAGCTCGTCCTTTGTAATCCAGCCGTTGATATACGCAATTTCCTCAGGTGCTGAAATCATAATCGACTGTCTTGTTTCTGTGATACGGACAAATTCAGCTGCTTCGTGAAGGCTTTCAACCGTACCCGTATCAAGCCATGCAAAGCCTCTGCCGAGAAGCTTTACAGCGAGGGAATTCTCCTTAAGATAACGGACATTGAGATCGGTGATTTCATATTCGCCTCTGTCGGATTTCTTAATTGATTTAGCGTAATCGGAAACTCTGTTATCATAGAAATAAAGTCCCGTTACACAGTAATTTGACTTGGGATTCTTCGGCTTTTCTTCTATTGAAATAACATTTTTATTTTCATCGAACTCAACAACACCGAAGCGTTCAGGGTCATCAACATAATAACCGAAAACCGTTGCAGTGCCTTTTTCTGCGTTTTCCTTAGCTTCGCTGAGTATTCTCTTGAAGCCGTTGCCGTAGAAAATATTGTCGCCTAAAACCATAGCACAGCAGTCATCACCGATAAACTCCTCGCCGATAATAAAAGCCTGAGCAAGACCGTCGGGAGAGGGCTGTTCAGCGTAGGAAAGATTAACGCCGAAATCACTGCCGTCACCTAAAAGCCTTTTGAAATTAGGCAGGTCGGTGGGGGTGGAGATAATAAGAATATCTCTTATATCTGCAAGCATCAGAACGGAAAGGGGATAGTAAATCATAGGCTTGTCGTAAACGGGCAGAAGCTGTTTTGACATAACCATTGTAAGAGGATAAAGTCTTGTGCCGGAGCCACCGGCTAAAATAATACCTTTCATATTTATTTCCTTTCTTATTTGTTGTTGTATTCTGAATATTCGAGCACATTTCTGCAAAGGAAAATGAGCAGGAATGAGATGGCAGTGCATAAAAGAGCCATTGCCGTAAATGCGATTTCATAATTAAAGGGGAACATCATACCCATAAATATACCTACGGCAAGAGTAGGTGCGGAAAAGAGCATTACTAAAATTGAGTAGACAATAAGGGCGAATGCCGTTTTTTCCGAGTCGCCGAGAAGTCTCTGCAGAAGCAGATTGACACCTATGAACATAAGACCGAAGGCAAATCTTGAAACAGCCATTGCGACTACCTCTATAATACTGCAATTTCCCAAAAATACAAGAGGTATAAAGCATAAAAAGCTTTCAAGAGCCATTGAAGGTAAATCTCTCATTATAAGATACACAAGCTTTTTAAATGGCTTTTCGGGAATAAGATAGATATAAGGATATGTGAATTCCTTTGCCCATCTGCCCGTACATACACCCATTGCCATAGTGTATACATTGAGGGCGAAAAGGGGAATAAACTCTCCCGGAAGAATGAAGGAATAAACTACGGAGAAGACTATCATAACAAATCCCGTATTGCTTACGAGAAACACCTTGCTTCTTCGGTTTTCGGTTTTGTGCTTCTGACTTATTGCCGAAGCTCCGTAGCCCTTTGTAAAGCCCGTTTTGCCCGTTTTGATATTTCTCGGTGCAGCTTCGGCTACCTTGCCTTCTTTTCTTGCAGTAATAGCTGAAAAGCTGACCTCTGTAGCTTTAAGAACATCTTCATAAAAGTCATTGTTGATTTTTGAAACGATGATAAAATAAAGAGCACAGAAAAGAACAAAAGCACTGACACCGATGATTATATATTTAATATTGCCCGTAATTGCACCCTCAACACCGAGGCAGACAAATCCGCTTACGGGGAAAAATCTCATTATACTCTCCCTTGCGGCAGATACGAGGTTTTCCGCGGAAAAGCCTTTTGAGTATATATTTAAAAATATAAGGGCTGAAAAAACACCGATAATTCCGTAGAAAATAATCTTACCTGTAAGACATTTTCTGTCGTCGGAGCAGGTGAGAGAATAAATCACCATTGCTGTCATCTGTGAAAGAAAGACAACAATTCCGTAGCCTATAAGCACGGGAAAAAGTGCAGTAACATTGATTCCGTAGATATTTTTCACCGTAGCCGACTGATAGAGAAGAAACATACCTAAGGTAAGAGATTTGCCAAGCTGCTGAAAAAGTCCGTAGGTGAGAACTCTTTTCTGAGGGAAGGGCGCAGTGAAAAGGAGGTTCACATCTGCCATAGAAAACATTGAAGCGCCGTTGATAAAGCCGTTTTTTGCCGTCATAATAAAGACGAAGGTATAAAGAGCAAAAACTATAGCATAGAACTCTTCGGGGTTTCTTGTGTCATGTACGGGTGTACTTGCAACACTTGTGTAAAAGGTAAAGCCTATAAGCAGAATAATAACCAGCGCAGTTATTATCTGCGAGGGAGAACGGAGAAATTCTTTGAATCGGTTTTTAGATTTTCTCGATATCAGGAATAAAAGTGAATTCATTATTTTTCACCTTCCGTTACCGAGAAGAATTTTTCGCTCAGCGAGGTATTGCCTTCACCGCTTATAACTTTTTCCTTAAGCTCACCGCCGACCATAATATAAGCCGTATCCCAGTAGTCCTCAACGCTGTCAATCATATGTGTGCTGATAAGAACGGTTGCACCCTCATTTTTAAGAAGAGTAAAAATCTCCTTAAGCTCCTTGATTGCATGGGGGTCAAGTCCAACCATAGGCTCATCGAAAATTACAACCTTGGGCTTATGTACAAGGGCACAGCAGATAGATAATTTCTGCTGCATACCCTTTGAAAGCTCCTTGCCGAGCTTGTCCTTTTTATCGGAAAGCTCAAAACGGCTGAGGAGTCTGTCTGCTGTACCGTTGTCGTCTTTTTTGTAGGCTCTCAGAATGAATTCAAGATGCTCTCCCACAGTAAGCATATCGTATATAGCAGGCATTTCAGGTACATAACCGAGAAGAGACTTGGCCTCAATAGATTTATTCTTATTTCCGTTTATTTCAATCTCTCCGTCATAACGGAGAAGACCGGCGATGCTTTTGATTAAGGTTGACTTACCCGCACCGTTAGGACCAAGTAAGACGGCAATCTCCCCGTCATTTACGGAAAAGGTGATATTGTTATTTGCAACGGTCTTGCCGTATTTTTTTGTAACGTCTTTTATTTCGAGCATTATTTCACTCCTCAGATAAGTTTATCGGTTTCCGTTATTTTTTTGATTATATCATACTATCTGAATTATTAACAGATAATTTTTCAGTCACCCTTGAATATGTCGGCAACATCATTGATTGTAAGATATGCTTTAGGGTCTATAGTGTGGACAAGATTTCTGAGCCTTGAAATCTGAAAACGGTTTACAACGAAATAAATTACTGTTTTTTCAGTGTTTGAGTATCCGCCCGTTGCGGCAAGCTTTGTTGTTCCCTGCTCAAAGGCTTCGAGAATAGCGTCATTTACCTCTTTTTCTTTTTCCGTAATAATCATAACTGCCTTTGAACGGTCAATACCTTCTACAATAAAGTCAACGGTTTTAAGGGCGGCGCCGTAGGTTACGATAGAATAAAGGGGTAAAATCCAGCTACCCATAACAATACCGCAGATAATATAAAGAATAACATTATATATCATTACAAAGGTGCCCACCGTAATACCGAGCTTTTTGGCAAAAATTACCGCCATAACCTCAATGCCGTCAATGGCACCTCCGAAGCGTATGGTAAGACCGCTTCCCACACCTGAGATAAGACCGCCGAAAAGGGCACAGAGAAGAAGGTCATCTCCTGCAAGGGGAGAGGCGAAGGAAACATCGATAGGTAAAACGTCGGTTATGAGAAAGGCCATAAGAGAATAAACCGATACGGCAAAAACCGAATAAACCGTAAAAGCGAAGCCCTGCTTTTTAAGACCGAAGATAAAAAGAGGAATATTGAGTATTACAAGAAAAACAGAAAGTGTCAGATATTCGGGTGTAACCAGTGAAAGAAGCATAGAGGTGCCCGAAATACCGCTGTCATAAAGGCTTACGGGCGCAAGAAAAACCGTAACTCCGAAAGCATTTATAGTACCGGCAACAATAAGGAACAGAAAGTTCTGCCACCGCAGTGTTTTTATAAGTGCAATAATTTTATTTTTCATTAATTATCCTCCGGAATTTGTTAATCGCTTAATTATATCACAAAAAAAGTAAAATGTATATACAGTATGCTGTGTTTATTAATATTCTCCGTGTAGTTAATATATAAGAGTGACTGTTTTTCAGCTTTGTGAACTTTTTTATACACAATGTTGCATTTTTTGGCTTGGTGTGTTATAATTTATAACAGTGCATAAGTAAAGGAGATAAACATTATGGCAGAAGTAAAAGAAAGCCGCAGAGTGAAAATGACGAAAATCCTTCTTAAAGAAAGCCTCATTGAGCTTATGAAGGAAAAGCCCATTCATGCAATCAGCATAAAGGATATCTGCTCAGGTGCCGACATTAACCGAAGCACCTTTTACCGTCATTACGAAACACAGTATGACCTTTACGATGATATTATCAAGGACATTTCCGACGATATCGGCGGTATCTTTGAAAAGATAAAGGAAGAGGGATATAATACAGGTGTATTCCTTACAAGACTTCTCGAATACATTGAAAGCAAAAGGGAGATTTTCCTTGTTGTATTAAGTGATAAGGGCAACATCCGTGTTGGTGAAGCCTATATCAGAATGATTGAAAAGTTTATCGATCAGGAAAATGTATCTGAGTTTGCAAGCTATATTATCAACTTTATTGCCGCAGGTATGACAAGCTTTCTGTGGACATGGCTGAGCAAGGAAGAAAGACGCTCTGCCTCTGAGGTTGCAATGCTTATGTCAACTCTTATCAAGCACGGTCTTGGAAGAGCCATTGATTTCAGTGTGAAATAAAACTTGACAAACTGCGTCATAATATAGTAAAATATCTCTGTTAATATTCTAACGACTATGACGAAAGAAATCCCTTTTTTGTCTTTTCAGAGAGAGGAGCATTTGCTGTGAGCTTCTTAAGACGGAAAGTGTGATCGCTGCTTTCATCAGTTGCTCCCGAAAGGGCAGCCGTTTTGTCTGCGTTAAAGACTCAGGAGTGGTGCTTTATGCACAATTCGGGTGGTACCGTGGCTATGTTCACCCCGAGGAGTGTATGCGGCACTATATTTTTTTATGTTGAATTTGTATTTTAATCTGAAAGGAATTGATTTTTATGCAGTGGATGGGACTTAATGAAATCAGAGAGAAATATCTCGCATTCTTTGAAAGCAAGGAGCATTTAAGACTCCCCAGCTTCTCCCTTGTTCCCCAGGGTGATAAGAGTATTCTTCTTATCAATGCAGGTATGACTCCTATGAAAAAGTATTTTACGGGTGAGGTAACACCTCCTTCAAAGAGAGTTCCAACCTGCCAGAAATGTAACCGTACACCCGATATTGAAAACGTAGGTAAAACGGCACGTCACGGCACATATTTTGAAATGCTCGGTAACTTCTCCTTCGGTGACTATTTCAAGAGAGAGGCTACAGCTTGGGCTTGGGAATTCTTTACAAAGGTGCTCGAAATCCCCGCAGACCGTCTTTATGTCAGCGTTTATCTTGAAGATGATGAGGCTTACGATATCTGGACAAAAGAGGTAGGCGTTGACCCTTCACATATGGTACGCTTCGGTAAGGAGGACAATTTCTGGGAGCACGGTGCAGGTCCCTGCGGCCCCTGTTCAGAGATTTATTTTGACAGAGGTCCCTCAAAGGGTTGCGGCAGTCCCGACTGTAAGGTAGGCTGTGAATGCGACAGATTCATTGAGGTATGGAACCTTGTTTTCACACAGTTTGAAAACGACGGCAACAACAATTATACCCGTCTTGCCAATCCCAATATCGATACAGGTATGGGACTTGAAAGACTTGCCTGCGTAATGCAGGATGTTGACAATCTCTTCGAGGTTGACACAGTACGCAATATTATGAAGCATATCATTGATATTGCAGGCATCAACTACCACGATGACGAAAAGAAGGACGTTTCTCTCCGTGTTATCACTGACCATATCAGAAGCACTACCTTTATGGTAGGTGACGGCGTTCTTCCCTCAAACAGCGGCAGAGGCTATGTTCTTCGCCGTCTTCTCAGAAGAGCCGCAAGACACGGCAGGCTCATCGGTATTGACAGACCCTTCCTTGCTGAAGTATGTGATACCGTTGTAAAGGAAAATGCAAAGGCTTATCCTGCTCTTACTGAAAAGCTTGATTATATCAAGAAGGTTATTTCAATGGAGGAGGAGAGCTTCTATAAGACAATCGACTCAGGTCTCGGACTTCTTAATGAAATGATGGCTAACACTGAGGGTACGGTTCTTTCAGGTGAGGATGCCTTCAAGCTTCAGGATACCTACGGCTTCCCCATTGATCTTACAAAGGAAATCGCAGCGGAAAAGAATATGACCGTTGACGAAGAAAAGTTCAGAGCTCTTGTTGAAGAAGCAAGACAGAAGGCAAAGAGCGGCAAGGGTGCAACCGCTGAATCAGACTGGAGAAATACAGGTGTTTCTCTTAAGGATATGGGTGCAACTGAGTTTGTTGGCTATACTGAAAACAATGCTGAAGCTACGGTTCTCGCAATCATCTCCGACGGCGAAAGAAAAGACTTTATCGAAAGCGGTGACAGTGCTACACTTGTTCTTGACAAAACCTCCTTCTATGCTGAAAGCGGTGGTCAGGCAGGTGACAGCGGTGTGATTCTTGTAGGCGAAAGCACCTTCGAGGTAAACAACACAACAAAGAATGCTGACGGCATTATTCTTCATCACGGTACACTCAGCGGTGACGGCATAAAGGTCGGCGACAGTGCAAAGACTGTATATTCTGACTGCAAGAGAAAGGCTACTATGAGAAATCATACTGCAGCTCATCTTCTTCAGGCAGCTCTGAGAAAGGTTCTCGGAACTCACGTTGAGCAGGCAGGACAGCTTGTAAATGCTGATGTTCTCCGTTTTGACTTTACTCATTTTGCTGCTGTAACAGCCGAGGAATTAAAGAAAGTCGAAAATATGATAAATGAAGAAATTCTTGCTTCAACCGAGCTTCTTATAAAAGAAATGCCTATTGAAGAGGCCAAGGCTATGGGTGCTATGGCTCTCTTCGGTGAAAAGTACGGCGATGTTGTAAGAGTAGTCAAGGCAGGCGACTTCTCAACTGAGCTTTGCGGCGGCACACATGTAGCAAATACAGGTAATATCGGTCTTTGTAAAATCGTTTCCGAGTCCTCCGTAGCATCAGGTGTGCGCAGAATTGAAGCCGTTACCGGTATGAATGTTATGAATTATGTTGACGGAAAGAATGCCCTTATCCGTGATACTGCTGCTGCTCTCAAGTGCGCTAACCCCAACGAGCTTGCCGCTAAGGCTGAGTCGGTTATGGCTGACCTTAAGGTTAAGGATAAGGAGATAGAAAAGCTTTCAGGCGTTCTTGCAAACATCAAGACTGAGGCTATGCTTTCAAATGCAGTTAAGGTAGGCGAAATAATGCTTGTAACTGCCTTCCTTGAAGATACAACAGTACCTGAGCTTCGTCAGATGTGCGACCTTGTAAAGAGCAAGGGCGAAAACTATGTCGGCGTTATAGCAGGCGTACAGAAAGAAAAGGGCACAGGCAATATCTGCACCTGCTGCGGTAAGAGTGCAGTTTCTCTCGGTGCTCACGCAGGTAACCTTGCAAGAGAAATAGCAAAGCTTGCAGGCGGCTCAGGCGGCGGTAAGCCCGATAGCGCTATGGCAGGTGCAAAGGACGTATCTGCTCTTCCCGAAGCACTTAAGAAGGCTGAAGAAATTCTTTCTTCGATGATGTGAGAATAATCTGCCTCTTGTTTTAAGGCGGCGGAATAATTATAAAGGAGTTATAGTTATGGATTGTATTTTCTGTAAAATCGTAAAGGGAGAAATCCCCTCAAAGAAGGCATACGAAGACGATAAGGTTTTAGCTTTTTACGATCTTGAGCCTCAGGCACCCGTTCATATTCTTATTATCCCTAAGGAGCATATTGCTTCCTGCGCTGAAATTACTGAGGAAAACAGTGCAGTTGTATCTCACATTTTTGAGGTTGCTGCAAAGCTCGGTAAGGAATTAGGTCTTGATAAGGGCTACCGTATTGTAAATAACTGCGGTGAAGACGGCGGTCAGACAGTAAAGCATCTTCATTTTCACCTTATGGGCGGCAGACAGTTCACCTGGCCTGCAGGCTAAAGGATGACAGTATTTTTATAAATTAAAGGAGAATATTAATATGGCTACTTATAAAATGACAATTGCAGGTCTTGAAAGAGAGCTGCCTATCTGTAAAGTAAATGACAAGCTTGATATTGCCGGCTTTGTAATTTTCGGTGATGTTGAAATGACTGTGGCTTCAGCTGCAGAGCTTATAAAAAAGTGCCCCGAATTTGATTTTATCGTGGCTCCCGAAGCTAAAGCAATTCCTCTTGCACATGAAATGGCAAGACAGAGCGGCAAGCCTTATTTCATCTGCCGCAAGGGTGCGAAGCTTTATATGCAGAATCCGGTTTTTGTTGAGGTTCGTTCAATCACCACAGCTAACGTTCAGACTCTTTACATTGACGGCCTTGAGGGTGAAAAGATGAGGGGTAAGAGGGTTCTTATCCTTGATGACGTTATCAGTACGGGTGAATCTCTTTCAGCCGTTGAAAAGCTTCTTGAAGGCTTTGATGTTGATGTTGTGGGTAAGGCTGCTATTCTTGCTGAGGGCGATGCAGCCGACAGAGATGATATCATCTTCCTTGAAAAGCTTCCTCTTTTCTTCCATGACTGATATCCTATGAAAAGGCCCCTGTCTTTCTTCGGCTTTACACTTTTTATAACCTTGCTGTGCCTTCGTTTATTTGAAGGCACAGTATTGCCGTCGGCGCTTTCAGTGCTTTCAGGGGGCCTTTTTCTCTTCTCTCTTATAAACAGAAAATTAAGACAGTCTCTTATTCTGCCCGTAATTTCTCTGGCAGTAATATTGGGCTGTCTTTTGCTGTTATGCTTTGAAGCTGACTATAACAAAACCTTATCCTTTGCAGGCGAAAAAGTTACCGTAGAGGGAGAAATCACCGAAAGCCCTTACTTTTCCAAGGAAAACAAAAGATATTACTGTGTGATAAGGGTGAAAAGCCTTAATGGCGAAAGAGTAAGCACGAAAATGCGCCTTTCCTTCTCTGAGTCGGACGACGGAATTGAACACAATAAATTCGTAATAGGGGATAAAGTCTCCTTTACTGCTACGGTTTATCCTATGGGCTCATATAACAATACATACAAACCGTACTATAAATCACTGAAAACATATCTCGGTGCTTATTCCGTAGAAAACCTAAGCATAACCGAAAGCAAATTCAAGCCGCCCGGTTATTACATAGATGCTCTTCGTGACAGTGTCACCGAAAATTTTCTTCACGATTTTGATAATGATACTGCAACTCTTCTTATTGCTCTTCTGACGGGTGATAAAAGCCTTATAGAAGAGGGAATATATGACAACTTCAAGCACTCGGGCGTGGTTCACATTATGGCTGTGTCGGGAATGCACCTTTCAATATGGGTAGCCTTTCTTGCTTTTTTCATTGATTTCAGCGGCAGAAAGGGAAAAATAATGGCAGTGCTGATGATAATCTTTACTGTCTTTATGATGAATTTTGCTTTCTTTACGGGCTCTGTAAAAAGAGCCGCTATGATGACAATACTTGCCTTTATCGGTAAGCTTTTTGGTAAAAGGGCAGACTCTCTGAACAGTCTCGGTTTTGCGGCAATATGTGTTCTTATGGTCAATCCCTTTGCCGTAGCCGACATAAGCTTTATACTGTCCTTTGTTTCTACACTTGCAATAATAGTCCTTGGTGTGCCGTTAAGCGAAAAGGCGATGAGGCTCCTTATGGGGCGAGGGGAGAGAGTGAGAAAAATAATCTATCCCTTTGTACTTTGCCTTTGCATAAGTTTTTCGGTAAGCATATTTACAATGCCCGTATCGGTTTATTATTTCGGCGGAATTTCTCTTGCGGCACCTTTGACAAACCTGTTGTTTCTCTTTGCCGTCAGTCCTCTTATTGTTCTTACCGGACTTTATACTTTCCTGAGGTTTGTGCCCTTTATTTCCTCTGCTGTTGCAGTGGTGATAAAATATATTGCAATATATATGCTTGGTACGGCAGAATATATAAGCTCGTTACCCTTTTCATATTTATATGCAGATTCGGAAATGCTGAAATATTCTCTGTACGTTGTTTTTATACTTTTTGTACTTGTAATGATTTTCTGCCGTTACAGCCGAGTGCTGACAAGAGTTACGGCAATTTTATCTGCAGGTGTATTTGTTCTGGCAATGGGCATCAATTTTTACTCCTCACTTGATAAATGTAAAATCACGATTTTTGGTTCGGGTAACGGAAGCTGTGCGACTGTAAGCTGTAACGGACAAGGCATTCTTATCGGCTTTGAGGGTGATCTGTATGATGAAGAAATGCTCAAAGAAGAAACAGAAGCTCATAACCTGAAAATAAATGCTGTTGTTTTTCCTTCGGAGATTATTACGACCAATCAGAAGAATATCTGCCACACTCTCGGTACAGATAATATTCTTACGGCTGAGGGTACATCGGTTTGTCTTTTCGGAAAAGTAACGGTGACAAGGGGTGAGAAAGAGGTTTTAATTGAATCTGAGGGCATAAAAACGCACATTTTTTATAAAGACCCTTTGCAAGAGGGGGACAGTTATGGTATAATACAAGGAAATGACAGTCTGCCTTTGGGAGAGTACGAAAATAACTATTCTTTTTCCGTAGGAGAAAGGAATCCCGTTACGGTGATTGTCAGAAACGATGTAATAAAAGTCGGAGGTGAAAGCAGTTGGCTGAATTTGATGAAAAAAGTCTTAAAGCCCACATAAAAAGCGGGGATTTTCTGCCTCTTTATCTCGTATGCGGTGATGAGGATTATCTTAAAAAGCTTTATGTTGACACAATAGTTTCAAAAAATGTTGAGCCTTCCTTTGAAAGCTTTAACCTTGAAAAATATGAGGGCAAAAACCTTGACCTTGATACAGTTTTTCAGGCGGCAACAATTATGCCTATGATGAGCGACAAACGCTGTCTTGTAATTGAGGACTATAAGCTTGAAGGTGTAAATGAAAAGGACTACAGACTTATGGAGACGTTTTTCTCCGACCTTCCCGAAAGCTCAATTATTATCTTTCATCAGAAAAAAAGTGATTTTTCACTGGCAAAAGCTAAAAAAGCGGTAGAGCTTTTCAAAAAATTCGGCGGAGTCTGCGTTCTTAATAAGAGAACGGGTAATGACCTTATAAAGCCTCTTATTTCTTCAGCTTCAAAGCAGAAATGTATCCTATCACCTGAAATGGCAAGATATCTCGTATCCCTTGCAGGTGACGATTTCAATGTGCTTATAAATGAGCTTAACAAGGTCTGCAATTATACGGGTGAGGGTGAAATTACCAAGGCTCATATTGATGCCGTTACCGTTAAAACCGACGATGCGAAGATTTATGCACTGACCAAGGCACTTACGGCCAAAAATTTTGACGAGGCTTATAATGTTCTTCATTCACTTCTCAGACAGAAAATTGAGCCCGAATATATTTTAGGTGTTCTTGTAAGCTCCTATGTCGATATGTACAGAGCAAAGGTAGCTCTTATCTGCGGACAAAGAGCCGATGCACTCAGCAATGATTTTTCATACGGAAAAAGAGCCTTTGCCCTTTCCAATGCAGGAAGAGACTCGTCGAGAGTTGATATTGATATTATAAGAAAATGCCTTGAGGAGCTTTCTAAGGCAGACAGGCAGCTGAAAAGCGGTTCATCAATGCCCACGATTGTGCTTGAACAGCTTATGGTAAGACTTTTTCTTGTGATGGGCGGCGAAAAGGTATGATAAAGCTTGACAGACCTGTTATTGTAGAGGGAAAATACGATATTATAAAGCTCAGCGGAATAATTGATTCCCTTATTATCAAAACTGACGGCTTCGGTATTTTCAAGGATAAGGAAAAGCAGAAGCTTCTCAGAAGACTTGCCGAGGAAAAGGGCATAATAGTTCTTACGGACAGCGATTCGGCAGGCTTTCTTATAAGGAACTTTCTGAATTCTGCAATACCGAAGGATAAAATCACCCACGTTTATATTCCCGATATATACGGCAAGGAAAAGCGTAAGACTGAAAAGTCAAAAGAGGGAAAGCTGGGTGTTGAGGGTATAAGCGAAGAGGTGCTTCTTGAAGCATTCCGGAAGGCAGGAGTATTTGCTGCCGAAACTGATAACTCAGAAAGACGGCTTATAACCAATATTGATTTATATGAATACGGTCTTACGGGCAGAGAAAACAGCAGCGAAAAAAGAAAAATACTTCTTAAAAGGCTGGCTCTTCCCGAAAGACTTTCGACTTCTTCACTTATAAAAATTCTGAATACCTTCGTAACCTACGAAGAGTTTCTGACGGCACTTAAGGAGACGGGTTTATGCGAATAGGTCACGGATACGATGTACACAAATTAGTCGAGGGCAGAGATTTTATTCTCGGCGGAGTAAAAATTCCCTATGAAAAAGGACTTCTCGGCCATTCTGATGCCGACGTGCTTCTTCATGCAATTTCCGATGCACTTTTAGGTGCTGCAGCCTTAGGCGATATCGGTAAGCTTTTTCCTGATACGGACCCGCAGTATAAGGGGGCAGACAGTCTTGTGCTTTTAAAGAGAGTATGTGAGGCTGTTTCGGAAAAGGGGTATAAAATTGAAAACATTGACGCAACGGTTCTCTGCCAGAAACCGAAGCTCCGTCCCCATATTGACACAATGAGGGCGAATATTGCGGCGGTAGCCGGTCTTAATATTGACTGCGTAAGCGTGAAAGCCACTACTGAAGAGGGCCTCGGTTTTACGGGAACGGGCGAAGGTGTAGCGGTACACAGCGTGTGTCTTATAAACAGGGAGTAAAGAGATGAATATACAGATTTACGGAACAAATAAATGCTTTGATACTAAAAAGGCACAGAGATATTTTAAAGAAAGAAATATAAAGTTTCAGTTTGTTGACCTTGCAAAGTACGGTATGAGTAAGGGTGAATATCAGTCAATAAAAAGAGCTCTTAACTGCCGACTCGAAGACCTGGTCAACGAAAAGAGCAAGAAATATGATTCATCATATATCAAGTATCTTGCATCCGAAGAAGCAAAGGAAGAAAAGCTTCTTGAAAATCAGGAGCTTTTTAAAACACCGATTGTCAGAAACGGAAAGAAGGCAACCTTAGGCTTTTGTCCTGACGAATGGAAGAAATGGGAGAGTGAATAATTATGGTAACACAAGAGCAGATTGACAGAATAAACGAGCTTGCAAGAAAGGCGAAGACCCCTGAAGGACTTACTGAGGAGGAAACTGCAGAAAGAGCAGTTCTCAGAAGGGCATATATTGACTCCTTTAAGGAAAGCCTTGTAGGTCAGCTTGAAAACACATATATAGTTGACGAAAAGGGTAACAAAACAAAGGTTACAAGAAAGGGTAAAAAATAATCCCTATGAACAGAATTTGTTATATAATCGGTGCAGGAGATGTTGATGCAGGCGCATACAAGGCCACTGAGGATGACCTTATTATCTGCGCTGACGGAGGATACAGATACAGTAATATTCTCGGAAGAGAATGTGACCTTGTTGTAGGGGATTTTGACTCCCTCGGCAGTATTCCCGATGTAGACAACAAGCTTGTATTACCGAGAGAAAAGGACGAAACAGATATGGCTCTTGCTGTAGAAAAGGGCTTTGAAAGAGGCTATGACACCTTTGTTATTTTCGGTGCTCTCGGCGGAGACAGATATGACCACTCCATAGCCAATATTCAGCTTATTCATAAAATAGCTCACCTTAACGGTATAGGCTTTCTTGTTGAGGGGGAAAGAATTTTTACTGCAGTAAAAAATAATTCTCTTGTTTTCAGCAAGAACTGCAAAGGATATCTTTCTGTATTTTCTCTTACGGATAAGAGCAGGCTTGTTACGCTGAAAAATTTAAAATATGAGCTTAACAAGCATACTCTCTACAGCCGTATGCCTTTGGCTGTCAGTAATGAATTTATCGGTGAAAGTGCTGTGGTAAGTGTCGGTGACGGTGTGCTTCTTGTGTACTGGCACGGTTCGGTAAAAGATGTTTTATAAAAAATAAAAAAATTAATTTTTCTAATGGTTCTTTAATCTTTCTTATGTATTATGTAGCTGTAAACAAAAGAGTTACACAAAAAATAAACATAAAGAAAGGTGGAAAATTCCATGAAAAAATTATTATCATTATCACTTGCTTTAATCCTCGTACTCGCATTATCAGTTCCCGTTTTTGCAGCAGATATTTCAAAAGCTCAGGCTGAAGACATTGCACTCAGAGATGCAGGCTATTCCTCATCTCAGGTAGTATATCTTAACAGCAGACAGGACCGTGACGACGGCAGACTTGAATACGATGTGGAATTTGCAGTAAACAATTCTGACGGAAGCTATGTTGAATATGATTATGAAATCTCAGCAGACGGAAGAATTCTTTCAAAGGATGTTGATGTCGAAAGAGGACGCGATATTGAAAGCAGATTTGAGCAGATTATCAGACAGTTTATTGAATGGCTTTTAAGCTTGTTCAGATAAAGCTTTTATTATAAGATACAAAATGTCTATATAAAAAATTAGCAGATATTTCTAAGTGGATAGCTTAAAAATATCTGCTTTATTTTTGTGTTATGAAGGTTTTATTTTATTGACTGAGCAAGCTTTGACAATGTATCGTAAATTGTCACAATAAAAGCAAGGTCGAGGTCTGTTAAACCCTCAATAACATTTATTATTTTTTCAAAGTTGCCTTCTACACCTATAAGCTCGACAACGTAGTTTATAAGCGACACGAGTACAACCTCTCTGTCACCGTAAAGGCTCATTCTGTAGCCACAGCTGTCACCGCTTGCTTCGGTTACCGCTGTGGCCATATCGGCAAAGGTTGAAAGGCTTGTTTCGGGAAGAGTCAGCTCAAAGGAAGCAACAAGTGAACCGATAAGCTCGTTTATAGGCGGAAGATGAAGACCTACATAAGTGCTTGCAGGGTCATCAGCCATAAATTCAGCCATTTTGTTATAGCTGTTTACAACATCAGGAAGGATTTCGCAGAGATATGAAAGGGGAGACTCCATTAAAGGCTCCATAACCGAAAGAACCTTAGTTGTAATATCCTCCATTCTCTTTGCACCGTCGAGTCCTGACGAAGCAACAAAATCCTTTAATACGGGCATAGGGCCTGTATGAAAAGCTTCGAGAAGCGGAACGAGTCCGTCATCGTAGCTGGTAGGTGAAACCATAATACAAAGGGCTAATGCATCACCAAAATGCTCCGAACCTGCGCCGCAGGCCTTAATGAACATTTCTCTGTCACCGGCTGTAATTCCAAAGGGGATAGTGTCAATATCATCCCAGGATTTACCCGCTGCCTGTTCAGCTGAAACATAGTTATATGCTTCGGGGAAGCTCTTCTTAAGTGCGGCAAAGCTTATGGATGTAAATTCCTTGCCACAGAGCTCTGCAGTGACTTTTGCCACAACAGTTGCAATTTTATCGGTAAATACAGCTGAGTTGATATCGATTTTTGTAAGCTCGGTAACAAGCGTACTGTCAATAGTATCAATCAGTGAGGACACTGTTTCTTCAGTAATAATCTGATTAAAGAGAGAGGAAAAATCTTTTGTCTGTGAATTGTAGCTTTGGCTTTCTGCCTCAACATCCTTCGGTGTGTCAGCGTTTCTTGCAAGAATTGTAAGAAGATTTGCAAGAATACTGTTAACCGACTCTCCGTAGATAAGATTCTGTATATCTGCAGAGGTAATATTTTTAATCTTTGAAAGAAGAATATCTTCAACAACGGGGTAGTTGTTTTCATAGGTGAAAAGTCCCGTTATATAGTCTGCAAGGTACTGAAAAACAGCCTCTCTGTTGCCGTTTATAACTGTTCTTTCACCGTCATTTCCGCCGCTTTCACCAACTGAGGCAGTACCGAGTGAAGCAAGATAATCATAATCAACGGCAGGAGCTGTCATACCGAGAGCCTTGACAATGCCACTGACAATTGAATCGATTGTAGGAAGAGAAAGCTTTGCTTTTTCTGTAATTTTTACATTTGAATTAAGCAGCTCGCAGGCTTTATTGTAATTAATAATAAAATCGGGGACAATATCGCAAAGATAAGTAAGGGGAGAAGCCTTAATCGGCTCGATTATTTCAAGAATCCTGCCTAAAAGGAACTCTATTCTATTACTTCCGCTGAGACCTGTTTCAAGAACAAAACCGGTAATAGAGGGCATTGTGCCTGTATGAGTAGCTTCAATTGAAGGCACAAGAGCCTTGTAATATGAAGAGGGCTCATAGAGAATTATTTTAAGAAGAGCGTCGCCCAGATGCTCGGCACCTGCACCGCAGGCTTTCAAAAAGGCTTCTTTGTCTCCGTCGGTAACTCCGAAAGGAATAAGTGTAATGCTATCCCAACCGGCACCCGATTCCTGCTGAGCTTTTATATAACTGTAAGCTTCAGGAAACTGTTTTTCCATTGCTTTGAATTTAAGTGAAGATAAATCTTTTTCGAGAAGAATTGCCGAATATTTTGTAATCAATGAGGCAACTTCATCGCTGTAAAGCAGAGACTCAATGTCAAGCCCTGTGATAAGGGCAGCAAGCATTTTATCAAGACTGTCCAGGTCAGACTGTATATTAACTTCAGTTGACATACCGGTATATAGAACATTTACAGCAGGTATAGCCTCATTATAGGCCTCCACTTCAGCGGCACAGTCAACCTTTTCACCTTTAATTGCATAGGAAATACCGCCTACGGTACCCATTATAACGACCAGAACAGCTAAAACGATGCACAATACTTTTAACAATTTGCTTTTTTTCTGAGAATCCATAAAATTTCACATCCTTTGCACTACGTTATATTTTATCACAAAATTGTTTATGTTTTATTTAAAAGCAAAAGATTTAAAGAAAATTAATAATATTGCTACAAAAAATCCTCCCATATTAAAACGGGAGGATAAGTGATATCTGATCTTACTCAGTGATTGAAACGCCTGTCATTTCTGCGGGCTGCTCCATACCCATAATCTTAAGCATTGTGGGAGCGATATCGCAGAGCTTGCCGCCTTCACGGAGCTTGCAGTCATAGCCGCATACTACGAAGGGAACGGGGAATGTGGTGTGTGCAGTGAAGGGTGAACCGTCTTCCTCATACATCTTGTCAGCGTTACCGTGGTCAGCAGTGATAAGCATTACGCCGTCCATTTCCATAACTGCATTGTAAACCTTGCCTACGCAGGTATCAACAGCCTCTACAGCAGCCTTAGCGGCATCAAAGATACCTGTATGACCAACCATATCGCAGTTAGCAAAGTTGAGAATGATTGCATCGTACTTACCTGACTTGATAGCCTCAACAACCTTTTCGGTTACCTCGTAAGCACTCATTTCTGGCTGTAAATCGTAGGTGGGAACCTTGGGAGAAGCAACGAGAATTCTGTCTTCGCCTTCGTACTGTTTTTCAACGCCGCCGTTGAAGAAGAAGGTTACATGAGCATACTTTTCTGTCTCGGCAATTCTCAGCTGAGTCTTGCCCATCTTGGCCATATATTCGCCAAAGGTGTTTTCGAGAGTCTGAGGCTTGAATGCAACGTGAACGTTTGGCATTGTAGCATCATACTGTGTCATACATACATAGTAGAGGGGGAAGAAGCCGTTTCTTCTTTCAAAGCCTTCAAAGCTTTCGTCAACAAAGGTTCTTGTGATTTCTCTTGCTCTGTCGGGACGGAAATTGAAGAATACAACACTGTCGTTGACCTTGATTTTACCGTCTTCTGTGCAAACGGTGGGAAGAACGAATTCGTCGGTAAGGTTCTTGCCTTCTGCGTCTATTGTTTCGTAGCTCTTTCTGATAGCTTCAACGGGGCAGTCAGCCTTGATACCTTCGCCGTAAACCATAGCGGCGTAAGCCTTACCTACTCTGTCCCAACGGTTATCTCTGTCCATAGCGTAGTATCTGCCCATTACTGTAGCAATCTTACCGAGACCGATTTCCTTAAGCTTATCTGCTGTCTCTTTTACATAGTCAGCACCTGAAGCGGGGGGAACGTCACGTCCGTCAAGGAAGCAGTGAACAAATACATCCTTAACACCCATTTTCTTGGCAAGCTCAACGATTGCATAAAGGTGAGTGTTGTGTGAGTGAACACCGCCGTCACTCATAAGGCCCATAAGGTGAAGAGCACTGCCGTTCTTGAGACAGTTTTCCATAGCACCCTTAAGAGCTTCGTTTTCGAAGAAATCACCGTCAGAAATTGACTTTGTGATTCTTGTGAGCTCCTGATAAACAACACGGCCGGCACCGATGTTTGTATGACCAACCTCACTGTTACCCATCTGACCGTCGGGAAGACCTACGTCCATACCTGAAGCACCGATAAAGGTCATGGGGTTTTCCTTCATAATTTTATCGAGGTTGGGGGTTTCAGCTGCTACGATTGCGTTACCGTAATCTGAGGGGTTCTTGCCGAAACCGTCCATAATGCAAAGTAAAACAGGTTTTTTCATTTTGATTTATCCTTTCCTGTAATAAGTTTCATTAAAAAAGGGCTCTCAGAGCCCCTTTTTATTTTTAGTTTTATTTCTGTTCGGAAGCAGCCTTTACAATTACTGAGAAATCAGCTGCCTTGAGTGATGCACCGCCGATAAGACCGCCGTCAACGTTTACCTTTGAAACGAGCTCAGCAGCATTGCCTGCGTTCATTGAACCGCCGTACTGAACAGTAACTGTTTCAGCAACATCTGCACCGTAAGTTTCAGCAATAGCAGCACGTACAAAGCCGTTGCCTTCGTCAGCCTGGTCAGCAGTAGCGGTAACACCTGTACCGATAGCCCAAACGGGTTCGTAAGCGATAACAACGTTCTTAAGCTCTTCAGCTGATACATTTGTAAGAGCCATCTTTGTCTGATACTTAAGAAGAGTTTCTGTGTAGCCGAGTTCTCTCTGCTCAAGAGTTTCACCAACGCAGATGATGGGCTTTAAGCCTGCCTTGAGAGCTGCGAGTGAACGAAGGTTAACTGTCTGGTCTGTCTCACCGAAGTACTGTCTTCTTTCGCTGTGACCTACAACAACGTATTCAACGCCTGTTTCCTTGAGCATTTCAGCTGAGATTTCACCTGTGTATGCGCCTGAAGATTTGAAGTGAACGTTTTCAGCGCCGATTTTGATGTTTGAGCCCTTAGCTGCTTCGATTGCTGCTGCAATGTCAACGAAGGGAACGCAGAGAACAACTTCACAGTCTGCACCTGCAACGAGGGGCTTCATTTCGTTGATGAGAGCTGTTGTCTGAGAGGGAGTCATATTCATTTTCCAGTTACCTGCGATAACTGCTTTTCTGAGATCCTTTTTCATGTCCTTTACTCCTTTATCTTAGTTAATCTTATTTGTCGTTAAGTGCTACAACGCCGGGAAGGTCCTTACCCTCGAGGAATTCGAGTGAAGCACCGCCGCCTGTTGAAATGTGGCTCATCTTGTCAGCGAAGCCGAGCTTCTGAACAGCTGCAGCTGAGTCGCCGCCGCCAACGATGGAGATTGCACCGCTTTCAGCAATAGCTGTAGCAACTGCGATAGTACCTGAAGCAAAGTTCTTCCATTCGGAAACACCCATGGGTCCGTTCCAGATAACTGTGCCTGCGCCCTTGATAGCGTTTGCGAAGAGCTCTTCTGTCTTAGGACCGATGTCAAGACCCATCCAGCCGTCGGGAATGTCGTCTGAATCAACAATCATGTGTTCGGTGTTTTCGTTATATTCAAGGCCTACTCTGTTGTCAATGGGGATAAGGAAGTTAACGCCCTTAGCCTTAGCTGTTTCCATCATTTCCTTAGCCATATCAATCTTGTCTTCTTCACAGATTGAAGTGCCGACACTGTGACCCTGAGCAGCGAAGAATGTGTAAGCCATACCGCCGCCTACGATAAGTGTGTCAACCTTTTCCATAAGGTTTGTGATAACGCCGATCTTGTCTGAAACCTTAGCGCCGCCGAGGATAGCAACGAGAGGTCTCTTGGGATTCTCAAGAGCGCCGCCGATATATTCGAGCTCTTTTCTGATAAGGTAGCCGCCGACTGCGGGAAGGTAATCAGCAACACCTGTTGTTGAAGAGTGAGCTCTGTGAGCTGAACCGAAAGCATCGTTTACATAGATTTCTGCAAGAGAAGCAAGAGCCTTGCTGAATTCAGCATCGTTCTTTGTTTCTTCTGCATGGAAACGTACATTTTCAAGAAGAAGAACTTCACCTTCCTTAAGGTCAGAAGCAAGAGCCTGAGCGCTTTCGCCTACAACGTCCTTAGCCATTTTAACTTCCTTACCGAGAAGCTCGCCAAGTCTTGCAGCTACGGGAGCAAGAGAAAATTCGGGCTTGAATTCACCCTTAGGTCTGCCGAGATGTGAGCAGAGGATAAGCTTTGCGCCGTGTTCAAGAAGGTAGTTGATTGTGGGAAGAGAAGCAACGATTCTCTTATCGCTGGTGATAACGCCGTTTTCCATCTTTACGTTGAAGTCACAGCGAACAAGAACTTTTTTGCCTTTTACATCAATGTCTTCAATTGATTTTTTGTTTAATACGTTCATTTCTTTCGTTCCTTTCGTATTTAGCTTTTTATGTAACAAGGTGACAGAAATAGAACCCTATAAGCCTTAAACGCCCGATTATCAGCACATTTGTGCATTTGTCTCCTCGCAATACGCAAGTATTCCTTCGTCGAAGAAATCCTCAAATGTACTAATACTCGAACATTTAAGGTTCTCCGAAGTTTAACGACGGTGTAGATAGGATAAATTGTCGTTAAACCTTATACGGTTCTATTGCTGCCACCTTAACCACCGATTATTTTATAACAATACGGAATTTTTTTCAAGTGTTTGCGGCAAAAATAATAAGACTCGGAACAGTTTTATAATTATTAAACTCTTTTCCTTTATATGTCCCCGATTAATTTGTACAAAATTACTCTAAAGGTGCAGTTTCTTCGCGCATATTTGTGGTCTCACCGTAGAGGGGACGGCTTTCAGGCTTTTCTGTTTCCTCAACCTTTTTGAGATAGGTGTTATAAATCATTACTTCCGAACCCAGATACGACGAAAGGTAAACGAAATAAAAATTGCCTTTTGTCTTGGTAAGCTCACCTTCATCGGAGTAGGATTTTTTATCATAGAGACACATCTCTTTAAGAATGCTTTCGGCCTCGTTTTCACCGAAATAAGTGTAGGCCTTTATTGATGCAGAAGCTACCTCGGTAAAGAGGCTTATATCTTCGGTAGTTACAGCTTTTTCATATCCATTTTCGTCGGTTTTGGGCAGATATATTCTCACCTCGTCAATTTTATTTTCGTTGTTACAGATAAGCTTGAGCATAACGGTACTGTTATCTTCCTCAAAAAAGGTGTAGAAAATAAGGTTGCCGTTTTCATCCTTTTCTGCAAAAAAATCCTCAATTTCAAGTTCTTCTTCCTGACCGTAAAGTCTTACAAAAATACTTAAATCCATAAATCTTTCCGAAGAGCAGGCTGTAAAAAGAGAAAAAAACATAATGCAGACCGTAAGCTTGAATAATATTCTTTTCATAAATAATTCCTCCCGAGAAAAACTATATTCAATAAATATTTCAATAAAGGGAGAAATATACAAAAAATCCCCACCGATTAGGGTGGGGAATAAGGTTCAATTTGTCATTCTGAACGCAGTGAAGAATCTTAATATCCTTCGCAGGATCGGAATGATACTCTGTGTATAGCAAAAAATGCACTAAGAAACAGTTTTATCTTACTTTATAAACATTAGCCTCAAAGGGAACAAGCTCGTCGGTTCTCTTAGCACAGACATTAGTGATAATTTCTTCAAAGCCGTTGGTGCATACAGGCTTTTTCTGCACTTTGTCGGTGAGGTTGATTTCAATAAAATAGGTTGATTTTTCACCGATACGGTAATAGGTGAGAACATTCTTCCAATTCTCTTTCGCAAGCTTGAAATCGCCGTAAACGAGAGTATCGTCACTGTGTCTGAGGGCAGTCATTTTACGGTAGAAATTGAGAACGGAAGCCTCCTTTTTATCCTCGGCGGCAACGTTGATTTTCTTGTAGTCGGGTATAACCTCAATCCAGGGTGCGCCCGTTGTGAAGCCTGCATTTTCTTCATCAGACCAGCACATAGGAGTTCTGCCGTTATCACGGCTGCCCGCTTTTACAATACGGTAGATTTTTTCTTTGTCTTCGCCTTTTGCGGTCTGTTCCTTGTAGTAGTTGACTGACTCAACATCTCTGAAATCCTCAATCTTTTTGAAGGCAGAGTTTGTCATACCGATTTCCTGTCCCTGATAGATAAAGGGAACACCCTTGAATGTCATCTGCATAACGGCAAGAAGCTTGCTTAATTCGTCTCTGTACCATCCTTCAGGGCAGACCTTGCTTGGCATTCTTGTTGTATCGTGATTTTCGAAGAATACTGTAGGCCAGCAGTGATTGCCGTAATGAAGCTGCCACTTTACTAATTCCTTAGCCATAGGACGAAGGTCATACTTGTACTCGCTGAAACGTTTTTTGCCGGGATTTTCGATATGATCGAAGGCGAAAACAACATTCAGCTCCTTACGGTAGTCACCGGTCATAAGTTTACTCATTTCAATACCTGTACCCTGACATTCACCAACAGTAAATGCATCGTATTTGTTGAAGGTGTTTTCTGCAAGCTCGTGGAGATATTTATGAAGACGCGGGCCGTAGAAATAATGCTCAACACCCTTGAATCCCATCATTGAGCCGATAACCTCGTTGCCGTCGGGAAGTCCGTCAGCCTTTGAAATGAAGCTGATAACGTCAAGTCTGAAGCCGTCAACACCCTTCTCAAGCCAGCCGTTGACCATTTTGTAAAGGTCTTTTCTGAGATTTTCGTTTTCCCAGTTGAAATCCATCTGCTTTGAAGAGAAGAGATGCATTGCCCACTGCTTTCTTTCGGGGTAGTAGTTCCATGCCTTGCCGCTGAAAATACTTTCCCAGTTATTCGGCGGATTGTCACCCTTGCCGTCTCTCCAGATATAGTAATCTCTGTAGGGCGAGTCGGGGTCATTTACTGATGATTGGAACCATTTATGCTCGTCGGAGCTGTGATTGATAACAAGGTCCATAATAAGCTTCATATCACGCTTGTGTATTTCGGAAAGAAGCTCATCAAAGTCCTCCATTGTACCGAACTCTTCCATAATTTTTTCGTAGTCTCTGATGTCATAGCCGTTGTCATCGTTAGGGGAGTCATAAATGGGACTGCACCAGATAGCATCAACACCCAATTCCTTAAGGTAGTCGAGCTTTTCGATAATACCTCTCAGGTCGCCGATGCCGTCGCCGTCGGAGTCCTTGAAGGAACGGGGATAAATCTGATAGAAAACAGCTTCCTTCCACCACTTTCTTTCAATGGGAGCATCATCTTCAAGAGGGATATCCTGCTCACTGTTGAGAATACCTAAAAGAGAGTCGATAAATTCATCACTTACCTTGCCGCACGAAAGCTTGCTGATTTTTTCGAGAGTAAGCTTCGAAAGGGGACCCTTTTTCAAAAATTCACCGCTTAAACCGAAGGAATAAAGTGCCTTCATAATAATGTCGTGACCTGCGGGCGTTTTCATAATTTCACCGATAGGTGTAGCTTTTGTAACTAACATATTTTTCCTCCTATAATTGAGCTGATTATATAATAAACTAATACAGAAATTTTTACAACATATTTTCTTTAATTTTGTTTGACTTTTCCTATGATACATTGTAAAATTAATCTGATGAAATATATTTTCAAAGGAGAAAGAACATTATGGATATCAAAGAAATTTTATCAAAGGTTGACCATACGGTTTTAGGTCAGGCGGCAACATGGGAAGACATCAGGGCTCTTTGCGATGACGGAATAAAGTATTCCTGCGCAAGTGTTTGCATTCCTCCCTCATACGTAAAGAAGGCTAAGGAATATGTAGGCGACGAGCTTAAAATCTGTACTGTTATCGGCTTTCCCAACGGATATAACACCACAGCCGTTAAGTGCTTTGAAGCTGCCGAGGCAGTAAAGGAAGGTGCAGACGAAATTGATATGGTAATCAATATCGGTATGCTCAAGGATAAGAGATACGATGAAATTCTTGAAGAAATAAAGGCAATCAAAAAGGCTTGTGACGGTAAGCTTTTAAAGGTTATTATCGAGACCTGTCTTCTCACTGATGAAGAAAAGGTGAAGATGTGTAAGATTGTCTCAGCTTCAGGTGCAGATTACATCAAAACATCAACTGGATTTTCTACAGGCGGAGCAACAAGAGAGGATATTGCACTCTTTGCCGCTAACGTTGAAAACGGCCTTCATATCAAGGCAGCAGGCGGTATTGCAAGTATCAAAGATGCAGAAGATATGTTGAATCTCGGTGCAGACAGGCTCGGCACCAGCAGAATAGTTAAAATTGTAAAAAATGAAGAAGGGCAGGGCTATTGATATGGCAGTTTCAACACCTCACATTAATCTTAAGGAAGGTGCATCCTTTGCAAAAACCGTGCTTATGCCGGGCGACCCCTTAAGGTCAAAATTCATAGCAGAAAATTTTCTTGAAAATCCTGAGCTTATCAACAACGTAAGAGGTATTCAGGGCTATACGGGCACATATAAGGGACATAAGGTCTCTGTTATGGCAAGCGGTATGGGTATGCCGTCAATCGGCATTTATTCTTATGAGCTTTACTCATTTTTCGGTGTAGAAAATATTATCAGAGTCGGCTCAGCCGGCGGACTTTCAGATAAAGTAAAGCTTCGTGATATCGTTGCAGGTATCGGTGCAAATACCAACTCTAATTTTGCCGCACAGTACGGTGTTAAGGGCAGTATTGCTCCTACCTGCTCCTACGAGCTTTTAAAGGCCGCAGTTGACAGTGCAAAGGAAATGGGCATTGATATGAAGGTCGGTAATCTTTATTCCTCCGACACCTTCTATGATGCCGATCCCGAATGCAATAAAAAGTGGGCAGAAGCAGGCTCACTCGCAGTTGAAATGGAAGCTGCAGCACTCTATCTCAATGCTATGAAAACGGGCAAGAATGCTCTTGCTATATGCACAATTTCCGATCTTCCCTTTACGGGTGAGGGCTGTACAGCAGAGGAAAGACAGACCACATTTACCGATATGATGAAGATTGCTCTTGAGGTAGCAGTTAAGATGGACTGATTGTCTTAAGGGCCGAGGGCATAGTGCCCAGGGCCAAGGACATAAAGGTTCTATAAATGAATTTATAAAAAACAGGTAAATAAAATGGCTAATGAATATAAAAGTTTGATTGTGTGGCAAAAATCAATGGAGCTGGTTGACGAGGTGTATAAGCTCACAAAATTACTTCCTCAAGAAGAATTATTTGCTTTGTCAACTCAGATGCGGAGAGCTTGCGTCTCAATACCTTCAAACATTGCAGAGGGGTATGAAAGAGGAACACAAAAGGAGTATGCGAATTTTTTGACAATAGCAAGAGCATCCAGAGCAGAGCTTGAAACACAAATTTATATTTGTATCAGGCAGGGTTATTTTAATGAAAGTGCTGCTGAAACTGCTTTGAACCTATGTGATGAAATTAAAAGAATTCTGACAACAATTATTTTAAAAGTAACTTAAAAATCCTCGGCCCTCGGCCCTTGGCCCTTGGCCCTGAGAACCTTGGAGGTTTTATGAAACGTATTTTCTTAATAGTTCTCGACAGCGTAGGCATAGGCGAAATGCCCGATGCACATCTTTACGGCGACGAGGGCAGTAATACCGTGAAGGCCTGCTATATGCAGAAAGGCTTCAGTGTGCCCGAAATGAAAAGTCTCGGTCTTTTTAATATTGACGGCATAGACTATGCTGACGGAGTGGATAATCCTGAGGGTGCTTACGGAAGATTCACCGAAGCTTCAAAGGGTAAGGATACTACAATCGGTCACTGGGAAATCTGCGGTATTATTTCTGAAAAGCCTCTTCCCACTTATCCCGACGGCTTTCCTGAGGAAGTCCTTGAAGAGTTCACTGAAAGAACGGGCAGGGGAGTTCTCTGCAACAAGCCCTATTCGGGCACTCAGGTAATCGAAGACTACGGAAAACAGCACCTTGAAACAGGTGACTTAATCGTATATACCTCTGCCGACAGTGTATTTCAGATTGCCGCACACGAGGATAAGGTGCCCGTAAGTGAGCTTTACCGTTATTGCGAAATCGCAAGAGAAATTCTTCAGGGTGAGCATGGCGTAGGCAGAGTTATTGCAAGACCCTTTGAGGGCGAATATCCGAATTTTAAAAGAACATCCAACCGTCACGATTTCTCCCTTGTACCGCCTCAGACAACTCTTATTGACGAGCTTACAAAGAATGGCTTCACTGCAATTCCCGTCGGAAAGATTTATGACATTTTTGCAGGTAAAGGCTTTACGGAGTCCCATCCCACAAAGTCCAATGCACACGGTATGGAATTGACAAGTGAATATCAGAAAGAAGATTTTACAGGTCTTTGCTTTACTAATCTTGTTGACTTTGATATGTCGTACGGCCACAGGAATAATGCCGAGGGCTATGCAAACGCTCTTATGGAGTTCGATAAATGGCTTACTGGGTTCAGAAAGAATATGAAGGATGATGACCTTCTTATGATAACTGCCGACCACGGCTGTGACCCCTTAACCGAAAGCACTGACCATTCAAGAGAATATACACCTCTTCTTGTCTGCGGTAAGGGAGTTAAACCCGTAAACCTTGGTACAAGAAAAACCTTTGCCGATATAGGCAAAACCATTGCCGATATTTTCGGTATTGATTCAGAAATAAGTGGTGAAAGCTTTAAAAATGAAATATTGGGAGCGTGATTCCGTTGACAGATAAAGATTTGATAGCTCTTGCAAAGGAAGCGGCAAAGAACGCCTATGTGCCCTATTCTCATTACACTGTAGGTGCGGCACTGCTGACAAAGGACGGTAAGGTTTATACGGGCTGTAATATTGAAAATGCCGCCTACGGACCTACCAACTGCGCCGAAAGAACGGCATTCTTCAAGGCCGTCAGTGAGGGCGAAAGAGATTTTGAAGCAATAGCCGTTGTGGGTGGAAAGGACCTTGATTTCAAGGACTATTTCACACCCTGCGGTGTCTGCCGTCAGGTAATGATGGAGTTCTGTGAAAAGGATTTCCGTGTTCTTATCGGCAAAAACGGAGATGAATATCTCAATCTTACTTTAGATGAAATTCTGCCCTACGGATTTTCGCCAAAGGATGTAAACGGGTGATAAAATGAACGTAACCTTCAGAAACCTGAGCAGTGACAGCCTAATGATTCTGTCCGTCGGTAACGGCACCTATCCCTTAAAGCCGGAAAGTGAAATTTATATTCCTTACTCAAACAGCGGGGTATCTTTCACTGCCGAGATTAAGCCTGTAGATCTGACGGAAGGCTTGGAAGAGGATTTTAAGGGCGAAAGGCTTAAGGAAAGAATTCTTTATAAGCTTACAAAAAAGTTTGCAGAGAAAATCCCTGAGCTTGCAGTATATACGAAAGTCACTTATGAGCTTAAAAGTGATTGTGACAATGTAACCGTTGAGCTTACGGATTCTTCCGATGCTTCCTGCACCGGTAAAATTGCTGACTTTTTCGATATGGTGCCCGTTGCGTATATGTTTTCAAAGGCAGAAACGGCATTCGGCTCTCTGACGGTAACGGATGTAAAGCATACAAACAGAAAGCAGTATCTTAAGCTTATAAGAAAAGTGATGCTTTTTATCGAATGGGGACTGATTTTTCCCGATCTTTTCTTCTTTATTCCCAAATATATTCTCGCCGAGCTGCTGTCAAGTAATCGGTACATATCAAAAAGAATAAAGCAGCTCTATGAAATGACTCCCGAAGAAAGAATCGGATATCTTCAGAAACGGGAAAAAGAGTTGGATGCAGAGAGTGAAAACAGCGGTTGCCTTATGGATATATTAAAAGGCTTAATTGTCCTTTTGTTTATCGCAGCACTTTTTATCTGGGCAAACGCTTCGGAAATAAAGGAGCTTTTTTCTTAAAATAAAAATTAAAGCACAGAGAACATCATCCGATGAACTCTGTGCTTTTTATATTGTCTGGATTTATATGAAACCTTGCGGGGCGGGAATAAACTTATATTAAACTGCAGCGTTGAGCGTCCTTGGCCCTCGGCCCTCGGCCCTGGGCCCTTATCAGAAGAAGTCCTTCAGCAAATCTGCCATAGGATTATCATTCTCTTCCTTTTTCTTGGCCGTCTGCTGCTTTTTCATATAGTTCATAACGTCGAACTTGTTAGCACCTGCACTTTCTTTTCTCTTGTTGAAATCAGAAAGCCTTTCTCTGTAGCCGCAGACACAGACAAACATTTTCTTTTCGCCCTCGCCTCTGAGCTCAAGCTTTTTGTGGCAGTCGGGGCAACGGGCGTTTGTAACCTGAGTGAGTCCCTTTCTGTAGCCGCATTCTCTGTCCTGGCAGATAAGCATTTTACCCTTCTTGCCGTTGACCTCAAGAAGATACTTGCCGCATACGGGACACTTGTCCTTGGTTGCATTGTCATGGGTGTACTGGGCGTTTGAGGTAATAACCATTGATACGAGAGAGGTGGAATAGTCACGCATCTGAGAAATGAATTTCTTCATATTGGCAGTACCTCTGCTGATGTTCTGTAATTCCTGCTCCCACTTTGCCGTAAGCTCGGCAGACTTAAGGTCAGGCGGTACAATTTTAATGAGCTGCTTACCCTTTGCAGTGGGATGAATTTCCTTACCCACACGCTCAATTGAAAAATTGTCGAAAAGCTTTTCGATAATATCTGCTCTTGTTGCAGGTGTGCCAAGACCGCTTGTAGTCTGAATAACGGCCTTAAGGTTCTTATCCTCAATCTGCTTTGCAGGGTTTTCCATAGCTGAAAGAAGAGTAGCTTCCGTATATCTTGCAGGGGGTCTTGTTTTACCGCTTACAATTTTTGCGTTAAGAAGGGGGAGAGTCATACCTTCGCGAAGGACAGGTAAATCCTGACTCTTGTTTTCTGTATCGTCATCATCGTCCTCGTCGGTGAGACTTCCGTAAAACTCCTTCCAGCCAAGCTTTACGGGTGTAGTTCCCTTTGCATAGAAGCTGTGACCGTTTATATCAATCTGCACCTTTACCTCGTCATATTCGTAGGGCTCACTGAGAACAGCCATAAAACGTCTGACAACAAGGTCATAGATGTTTCTTTCTTCATAAGAAAGCTTTGAAAGGTTGGGAGACTGCTCCGTGGGGATAATTGCATGGTGGTCGGTAACCTTTGCATTGTTTACGATATACTTGGTCTGAATCTTGCCTCTTGCTATTTTCATAGCCTGCTGAGCGTAGGGGCCCACAGCCATTGCACGAAGCCTTTCGGGAATGGTCGCAACTATATCGTCGGTGATGTAGCGGGAGTCGGTTCTCGGGTAGGTGAGGACCTTGTGGTATTCGTAAAGGCTCTGCATATATGAAAGGGTCTGCTTAGCCGAATAGCCGTACTTTTTATTGGCATCTCTCTGTAATTCCGTCAGGTCATAGGCGGCAGGGGGAGCCTTTTTCTTTGATGCTTTTTCAACCTTTTTAACTGTTCCGTCTTTGCCTTTTACGCTGTCTGCAATTTTTTCAGCAAAGGCTCTGTCAGAAAAACGGGTGTTATTCTTGCCGTCTCTGAAGGTAGCATTGAAGCCCTTGAATACAGCCTGAACCGAATAATAATCCTTAGGTACAAAGGCAAGAATTTCTTCCTCTCTCTGTACTATGAGGGCAAGGGTAGGTGTCTGCACTCTGCCTGCTGAAAGCTGAGCGTTGTATTTGCAGGTGAGAGCTCTTGTGACGTTAAGACCTACGAGCCAGTCCGCCTCAGCTCTTGCCTGAGCCGAGTAGTAAAGGTTGTCATATTCCTTGGCAGGTTTAAGATTTGCAAAGCCTTCTTTGATTGCCTTATCCGTCTGTGACGAAATCCAGAGACGGTAGGTAGGCTTTTTCCAATGTGCCTTCATCATTATCCATCTTGCAACAAGCTCACCCTCACGGCCTGCGTCGGTGGCAATTACAAGGGAAGACACATCGGGCCTTTTCATAAGAGCAGAAACGGCTCGGTACTGCTTTGAGGTCTGCTTGATGACAACCAGCTTCATTTTTTCGGGAAGCATGGGCAGGTCCTCAAGGTTCCACCTTTTGTATTTATCATCGTAGGCATCGGGGTCAGCAAGGGTTACAAGGTGCCCTAATGCCCATGTGATTATGTATTTCTGCCCGATAATACAACCGTCACCCTTCTGATGACAGCCTAAAACACGGGCGATATCTCTTGCAACGGAAGGCTTTTCCGCAAGAACTAAGGTTTTATCCATTTTTATACTCCTTCTTACTATCTTACTTAATTACTGAAAGACAGCACTTGTTTACATCAAAGCTTTCCCTGACGGCAGCTTCTACCTCGTCCTTCGTAACGGTTTTATAAAGGTCTATGGTGTCGAAAAGTCCCTGACCGTTAAAGTGAGTATCAATAATATTGTTCGCCATATCGTCAACATCGTTGAAAGCGAGAACTGCACCGCCGTAAAGCTTTTTGAGGGATACCTCAAAGTCCTCCTGAGAGATACCCTTTTCTTTGATCTCTTCAACCTTATTTATAAGGGCAGATTTAACCTCTTCGGGCTTTGAGCTTTCACCGATAAACATAGGTGCGGCAAATCCTCTGCCGATAAAGTATTCCTTACCGAAGGCGGCATTGATAAGACCCTTTTCCATAAGCTCACTGTATAAGGGCGAAACCTTGCCTGCAATAACGTCGAGGGCGATGTTTACAAGAAGAGCTTTCTTTGCGGAGGGTATGTCAGTGTCAAGATTATCCTTGAAGCCGATGGCAAACTTAGGCACATCAACACCCATATCCTCTTCAATATAGTCGGTGCAGATTTCCTTAGGCTCTTCGGGAATAATCTGACGGAATTCTACGGGCTCTTCTTTTTTGATTGTCTTTTCTACAATTTCAAGAACTGTTTCCTTCTTAACGTTACCTACAACAGCAAGAGCCATATTGGAAAGATTGTAGAAGGTGTTGTAACAGCTGTAGAGAAGGTCAGCGTTAATCTGTGCAATAGATTCGACAGTGCCTGCAATATCGATTCTTACGGGGTTGTTGTGATAGAGACCTCTGAGAAGATTGAAAAGCACCTGCCAGTCGGGGCTGTCCTGATACATTTTGATTTCCTGACCGATAATGCCCTGTTCCTTCTGTACGGTTTCCTCAGTGAAATAGGGAGCTTTCACAAAGTCCAGAAGAATTTCAAGGTTCTTTTCAAAATTGCCTGAGCATTGGAAGAGATAGCAGGTACGGTCAAAGCTTGTATATGCGTTGGCATTTGCACCCGTCTCGGCGAAGCGCTCAAAGGCATCAAGCTCTTCACTTTCAAAAAGCTTGTGCTCGAGGAAGTGTGCAATACCTTCGGGTACTTTTGTGTACTCATCTTCACTCATAAGCTTGAAGCAGGTATCAACTGAGCCGTATTTTGTGCCGAAAATAGCATAAGCACCTGAATAGTCGGGCTTTTCCATAACGAATATTTCAAGACCGGTTTCGTGGTCAATTTCGTAATATTCTTCTTTAAGAAGGTCATTTCTTACGGTTTTGCAGTTCATTATTCTTCCTCCTTTTCGCCTTCAAGTATAAACACAGTGTCTTCCGTAACCATAGTGGCTGCGATGATGATTTCTTCACGGCTGACGTTTTCTATTTCCTCTATGAAGCTTTCAGGTGTACGGAAATCGCCGTTTGTACACTGTGAGGTGCACCAGTTATCAATAGTCATAACACCGTCATTAACTGAATTGAGAGTATCCTTGATGCTCATTTTTGCATTTTCAATAACCTCGTCGGTGAAATTGCCCTTTCTGATTTCATCAAGCTCGTTTCTTATGGCATCAAGAGCCTTCTGAGCGTTTTCCGTTTCAACGCCGCTCTGAACGATAATAAGTCCCTTTGAGTTAATAAGCTGTGCACTGCAGTAGTAGCAGAGACTCATTTTCTCTCTTACATTCATAAAAAGCTTTGAGAATGTACCGCTGCCGAATATGGCACACATCACCTTTATGGCAGCATAGTTGTCGTAAGCGTAAGTCATACCTGCTCTCATACCGATAACAAGCTTACCCTGCTTTACCTTCTGCTTTTCGGTTACGGTTTTACTGCTGTAGGCTTCAGTAAGAAATTCCGTACGTATGTCAATGATGTCATCCTTGTTTCTCTTAAGGGAATCAAAGAGTGCAGAGAAGATTTTCTCCATTCTGCTTTCACTGAAATTGCCCGTCACATTAATCTGAACGGGAGAGGTGAGAAGAATCTTCTTCCAGGCATCGAGAAGCTCCGTTGCAGTAACCTTTTCAATATCTTCGATTTCACCGTATTTGCTGATACCGTAAGGCTCGTCACAGCACATTTCGCTTATCATTTTTTCAAGAGCATAAGCTCTCTTATCGTCCCTGATACCTTCAATTTTTTCAATAAGAAGTCTTTTTTCTCTCTGAATATTTTCTTCCCTGAAGCCTTCGGGTGTAATATCAGGCTTGAAAAGGCAGGAGCAGAGAAGCTTTATACCTTCTTCCAGAACCTTGTCACCGCCTAAAGCGAATCTGTCGTCAATTGAAACAAGGGAAAGTGTCAGCACCTGAACCTCGCCGTTTTTCTGAATTGACGGAATAATTGACGCACCGTAAAGGCCTGCAAGACGTCGATTCATTTTTGTAATTGTGTCATAGCTTTTGTTTGTTCTTGCAAGAAGATGCAGGAGAAGAGCATTTCTTGCTGCATTTTCACTCAACGGAGTGAGAATATTAAGGGAAACAATGGAGTTTTTGAATTTTTCGGTTTTGTGAGTACAGAGTCTTACTCCCGTGCTGATTTGTTTTATGTTCATTTTCGGTTCTCCTTTGTATATTAAACTAAAGATAAGTATAACATAATATGCAGTTAATATGCAAACGTTATTTTGATGAGGGCAGAATCATTTTAAAAAATTATTAAAATTTAGTAAAAAGCATTGTCTGACTCTCAAAAAAGTAATAAGATATTTTTATCAACAATATAAAGGAAGCGATATTAATGAAGAGGACAGTATTCAAAAGAGCATTATCGTTATTTCTTGCAATTTTTATGCTTTTTACGATTTCTCCGGTAGCTTTTGCCGCTGCGGATGAAGAAGAGGAGATAGTTGCCAAGGCATATTATTTCTGCTATGTGAAAAATCCGGGACATTGTTGGATTTACGTTGAAAACCTTACGGATGAAGCTTTGACAGTAGGTATATATGAGGTGGAGCCATACGGCAGTGTTTCCGTAGGCACCTTCGGTCATACCCGTTATGACGGATGGGGTATATACTATAATGTTGAAGCCTATTCTCAGACAGCCTACGGTATGAAAAAATATATAACCCTTTGCGAAGAACTGACAAGAGATGAATTTGATACACTCAGCAGAGCAGTCAAATCATACAAGAATAAATGGAGCTGGTTTAAAAACTGCACATCATTTGCTGCAAGTGTGTGGAACTCAGTTTCAGATGTAAGAGTGAGCGCTTCTCTTTTTCCGATTTTCGTAAGAATCAGTCTTATTTTCCGTTCGGTTGATACAAATACACCCGTTATGAAGCCGGTAACCAAGGAAAAAGTCTACAGACAGATAGGCAACGGAGATGATGCGTATCTTAAGAATGTAAGCTCAGCGTCTTTGCGTGAAATTATATAACAGATGTTTTACCCGATGTTTATTTCATCGGGTATTTTTTTTTTGCAGATGAAAAATTATTATCTTTTCGGTTGTATAGTATATGAGGTTTCAAAAGGCATCTTTAAGATTAGTTTAAGCTTGCAGTTATATAATATCTCTGACCGGAGCTGTCGTTGAAGTTAACAATCAGTTTTCGTCAAATTTACCATCAATATACGAAACTCACTTTAATCCGATAAAATATTGCAACATTTGTAAATTATATGGTGATTTTTAACAATGTGTAAATTGACGAAAAAAACTTGACATTTAAGTAAAATAATGCCAAAAGCAACAAATTTGAACCCCTAATTTTTAAAAAAATAAAAAATTATCTAAAAAAATCCCTCTTTTATATTGCAAAATGCCGATAAATTGTGTAAAATGGTTAAAGTGACAATAGTCAAAATATCCAATTACATAAATTTAGTGGGGGGACATCAAATATGTCTAACAGATTATTTCAGGGAATTATCCATCAGATGAAGGATGCCATTGACCGTACAATCGGAGTTGTTGATAATACAGGTACGGTTATATGCTGCAGTGACCTCAGCCGTATAGGTGAAACTGACTTTGTTGACGTGAAGGAGATTTTTGCAAGCACTGACGTTAAAGTGGTTGCAGGTAAGACCTTCCTTGCAATCGGCGGTCAGAACCATCCTGAAAGTGCTATCTTTGTTGACGGCAACGACGAAAGTGCCGCAAACTATGCAAAGCTGATTTCTATTTCCCTCGGAGGAATCAAGCAGTATTACGATGTCAAGTTTGACAGAAGCAATTTCATCAAGAACGTTATTCTTGACAATATTCTTCAGGGTGATATCTATCTTAAGACCCGTGAGCTCGGCTTCAACAATGAGGTATCACGCTGTGTTCTTCTTATAAGAACAGCTGAAAGAACGGAAATTTCTGTCAGTGAATCAATCCAGAATCTTTTCCCTGATAAAAATAAGGACTTTGTTATTAACATTAATGAGACTGATATTGTTCTCGTTAAAGAGGTACGCCAGGGTAACGAAATCAAAGACCTTGAAAAGCTTGCAAGAAGCATCGTTGACTCTTTACATACCGAATATTATATCAACGCAATCATCGGTATCGGTACAATCGTATCGGGTATCAAGGAGCTTCCCCGTTCATTCAAGGAATCTCAGATTGCTCTTGAGGTAGGTAAAGTGTTTGACACGGAAAAGACAATCGTTACCTATGAAAATCTCGGTATTGCAAGACTTATTTATCAGCTTCCCACAACCCTTTGCGAAATGTTCCTTAAGGAGATTTTCAAGAAAGGCTCCATCGTAGGTCTTGACCATGAAACTCTCTTTACAATTCAGAAGTTCTTCGAGAACAACCTCAATGTGTCCGAAACCTCAAGAAAGCTCTTCGTACACAGAAACACTCTTGTTTACAGACTTGAAAAAATCAAGAAGCTCACAGGTCTTGATTTAAGAGAGTTTGACGATGCAATTCAGTTCAAGGTTGCACTTATGGTTAAAAAATATCTCGACGCAAAGCCCATCAAATATTAATTTGCGTCAGATTACACTTGTAAGCTCATTTAGCCGTCAGTATTAGTATTAATCTTGACGGCTATATGTAAGATTATGAACCTTGCAGAAAGGGGATAGTATTCCCTTTTTGCAAAAGTCTACTTTAAAGAAAGAGATTAATATGATAGAATTTAAAAATGTTTCAATGAAGTATAAAACCAACGGGGCAGTTGCCCTTGATAACGTCAGTGTTAAAATTGACGATGGCGAATTTGTTTTTATCGTTGGTGCCTCGGGAGCCGGCAAAAGCTCCTTTCTTAATGTAATAATGGGACAGGAAAAGGTTGACTCAGGTATTGTAAGAGTCGGTCCCTACAATCTTGCTTCAATCAGAAGAAGAGCCCTTCCTTATCTTCGCCGTATGCTCGGTATTGTTTTTCAGGATTTCAGACTTATCCCGAAAATGACCGTTTATGATAATGTTGCTTTCGCCCTTCGAGTTATCGGTATGGGTGATAAGAAAATAACGAAGAGAGTGCGCTATGTGCTCAAGCTTGTTGACCTTTCCGATAAAGCGGATTGCTTCCCGCATCAGCTTTCACAGGGTGAGCGTCAGCGTGTGGCTATTGCAAGAGCTCTTGTCAATAATCCCGCCGTTATTATCGCTGACGAGCCTACGGGTAACCTTGACCCCATTCTTTCGGGAGATATTATGAGCCTTTTCGATAAGATCAATGCTCTTGGCGCAACGGTTGTTGTTGTAACCCATGACCTTGAGCTTGTTCATCAGTTTGATCACCGAATTGTTACTATCGAAAACGGCAGAGTTGTCTCTGACATTCCGTCAAAATATAAAGCAGCAGAGGATGTTTCTTTAAGATTCCGTCCTGTTGAACAGACACAGACTGAAGCAGCTGCTACTGAGAAAAAGGAGGAAGAGACAAATGGCTAAGAAAAGAAAACACCGTTCAGGCGGTCTTAATACCACTTATCTTACAAAAATGGGCGCACATAATATTATTGCTAACCGCAGTATGTCTTTTTCGTCCGTCAGTGTCCTTACAGCCTGCCTTCTTCTCATAGGCGTTTCCCTTATGATTCTTATGAACATTCAGGCACTTGTAAAGGACGTTGAAAATCAGAATGTAGTTGTTGCCTTTGTAAAAGAGGGTATCAGTGATGAGGAGGTAGCAAAGGTCGGTGCTGACCTTGATACAATTACAAATGTAACGGGTGTTGAATTTGTTTCCAAGGAAGCCGGTTATGAGGAGCAGCTTCGTGAATTCGGAGTTGAAGAAGATCTTTTCGACGATGTTATCGATAATCCTCTTCCTCATTCCTACAGAGTTTCCGTAAGCAATCTCGAGGAATTTCAGGTAACTCTGGCGCAGATCAAAGCTGTTGCAAATGTCGAGAGTGTCCGTGAGAGTCAGGAACTTGTAAATCAGATTTCCACTATGCAGAACTCCGTAACTGCAATCTGCATAATCATTGTTGCAGTTCTTGCCGTGGTATCTATGTTCATTATTTCAAATACAATCCGTATTACAATGGTTTCAAGAAAGATTGATATTCAGGTTATGAAATCCGTTGGTGCGACCAATACCTTTATATGCTGGCCCTTTATGATTGAAGGTATCATTATCGGACTTGTTTCCGGTGTACTTGCAGTCATTCTTACCTTCGCCGTTGAAAAAATTGAGGGCGGGGCTATGCAGTCACTTCTTGAAATGTTCGGCAGTAAGGCGATTTCTCTTACCAGCTATCTGCCCCTTCTTATAGTTTGTTATCTTTTCGCCGGTGTTTTCATCGGTTCCTTCGGAAGTATTGTATCAATCAGAAAATACCTTAAAAAAGAGGGTAGTGAAGCTAACGAATTAAACTGACAAAAAAAGGAAAAATCGGTAAATCCCAATTTACAAGGAGTGCAAATATGAGCAAAAAACTAACTGCTATGATATGTCTGGCACTTGTTTTTATACTTGCATTTACAGGTAATGTTTCTGCGGCAACTCAGGCTGAATTACAGGCACAGATAGACAGAAACAATGCACAGATTGCCGCCAATCAGGAAAAGCTCGACGAACTGAAAAAGCAGAAGGAAAACCAACAGGGTTACCTTGAGGCCCTTCAGACTCAGATAAAGGCTGTTGAAGATAAGGCCACCAATCTGCAGACTCAGGTTCAGTCAATTGACAGTGAAATCAGTAAGCTTGACACTGAGCTTAAGCAGCTGAATAATGAAACAAAGGCTATTACCGCTGATATTGATAAGGCTGAAAACAGCATTACCGAAACTCAGAAAAATATTGAAGACAAAAGTAATACTCTTGCACAGAAGCTGCGTTCGGCGTATGTAAACGGCAGTGAATCCACCATAAAAATTCTTATGGGTGCCGATTCTCTTGCGAGCTTTCTTACAAGACTTGAGTTTATGAAGCGTACCTCAGAAAGAGACAAGAAGGTTATTCTTGATTTCAAGGATGAGGTTACCGAGCTTAAGGCGACTAAAAAGAAGCTTGAAGAAGATAAAAATGAGCTTCTTAAAAAAGAAGAGCAGATTGCCCTTAAGAAGCAGGAACGACAGCAGAATAAGACGAGTCTTCTCGAAAAGCAGAAGGAATATGACAGCACCATGAACAGCCTCGAGGGTCAGTATCAGGAGGTTGAAAATGTGATGGCTGATATTGATAAGTCAAGCTCAGAATATAAGAATTATATCAAACAGCTGCAGGCTGAAAACGCGGCAGCCGATGCTGAGATTGACCGTATTCTTGCGGCATATTACGCTACACAGAACCAGCAGTCCACAACAAGACTTCCTGCATCTAACTATTCACCGTCTGCAGGCCCCGGTTATCAGGGCAGTGACACTTGGTTATGGCCTATAGGAAACACCTGGTGTTATATAAGCAGCGGCTACGGAAACAGAGATGCAAGCGTTTCGGGCTGGTCATTCCACGGCGGTATTGACCTTGCCGGCGGTAACGGTAAGCTTCACGGAGCTCCCGTTTATGCAACGAGAGCCGGTAGTGTAATTGCTGCAGTAACAAGCGATTCCGGCTACGGAATATATGTACTTATTGACCACGGTGACGGCTATTCAAGTCTTTATGCTCATATGTCAGCAAGATATGTAAATGTCGGTGATTATGTAGCTAAGGGACAGATGATAGGCAGAGTCGGCAACACCGGTAATTCACGGGGTGCCCATCTGCATTTTGAAATCCGTTATTACGGTGAAAAGAAAGACCCCCTTAATTATGTTAAAAATCCCAACTGATTTGACGTACAAATCATAGGAGTGAATAAAATTTGAGTAAAAAAATACTTTGCGTTGTCCTTTCTTTAATTGTGGTAATGCTTACAGTGTCTTTTTTCGAGCCCTCCACCGTCGCATCTGCGGCACCGCAGGGACAGGAAGAGCTTGAAAGCAAGATTGACGAAATTGACGAGCAGATTGCCGCCAATAAGCAAAAGCTTGAAGCCTTAAAGGACAAAAAAGAGTCACAGATGGAATATCTTGACACTCTTGAAAATCAGATAGAAACTGTTGAAAGCAAGGTTTCGAATCTGCAGACACAAATCGGCTCTCTCGACAGTCAGATAAACAATCTTGAAAAGGAAGCCAAGCAGCTCACTAATGAAATTGCTGAAATCAACAGTGACATCAATAAGGCTGAAAAAGATATTGTAAAAATGCATAACAATATCACCTCTACAAGTGATCAGCTTGCTGCGAAGCTCCGTTCAGCTTATATGAACGGCAGTGAATCTACTCTTAAGATTCTTATGGGCTCCGATTCTCTTGCAAGCTTTCTTACGCGTCTGGAAATGATGAAAAGAACCTCCGAAAAGGATAAGGCAGTCATTCTCGGCTTCAGAGACAAGGTTGAAAAGCTTAAAAAGACCAAATCAAAGCTTGAAGAGGATAAGGTTACGGTAGGTGAAAAAATCACAGAGGTAGATGAAAAGAAGGCTACTGCCGTAGCTAAGAAGGCTGAGCTTAAGAAGAAGCAATCTGAATACGATTCAACTACAGCTGATCTTGAAGAAAAGTATGCAGAGTCTGAAAAGATTATTGCAGGTCTTGATAAATCAAGCTCCGAGTATAAGGATTACATCAAAGAGCTTGAGGTGGAAAGAGCAAAGGCCGATGCAGAAATTGACCGTATTCTCAGCGAATACTATGCGACTCAGACTACTGTTCCCGTTGTTAATAATAATGAGCCTAATCAGACTACAACCAAGGCTCCTAACAACAGTACAACTGTCGGACCGTCCTATACTGCAAAGGGCGACTGGATATGGCCTTTGGGTAAAGCCTCCTGCTATATCAGCAGTCCCTACGGCTACAGAAGTGCCTCTGTAAGCGGTAACTCCTTCCATGGCGGTACCGATATCGCAGGCAGCGGTATAAGCGGTAAGCCCGTATATGCAACAAGAGCAGGTAAGGTTATTTCTGCTGTTACAAGTAACCGAGGCTACGGTATCTATGTTCTTCTTGACCACGGCGACGGTTATTCGAGCCTTTATGCTCATATGTCCGCAAGATATGTAAATGTAGGTGACAGTGTTGCCAAGGGTGCTATGATCGGCCGTGTGGGCAGTACCGGTAATTCCACAGGTCCTCACCTTCATTTTGAAATAAGATATTACGGTGAGAAAAAGAATCCGATGAAATTTGTTTCAATACCGTAAGAATATCAATAAAATACGAGGGGTAGTTTTCTATCCCTCTGCTTGTGTTTTTTGGTAGTATCAAAGGAGATGGATTATCATGAATAAAAAAATATCTTTAGGCGCAGCAGTGTCCTTCACCATCCTTATTGCTGCTCTTGCTGCGGCTATTACCTTAGGTATTGTAGGCGGTGAGTATAACTCTATTCTCAAGGGACTTCCCGATAAGCTTGAAAGATATGAAATTCTTGACGAGCTCGACGGTATCATCAACAGCAACTACTACGGAAAAAGTGATGAGAGTGTTCTTGAGCAGGCTATCGCTCAGGGCTATGTAAGGGGCCTTGGTGATAACAGTTCCTTATATATGACTGCCGACAGCTACAGAGAATATCTTTCCGAATCCAACGGTGATATGAACGGCATAGGAGTCGAATATACTAAGAACAAAAAAGGATATATTGAGATTACCAAGGTTTATGACGGTTCACCTGCCGAAAACAGCGGACTTAAAAAGGGTGACGTAATTGTTGCCTTTGACGGTATCAGAATTGATTCGGGTAATTATAAAGAAATGGAAGAAAAGCTTGAAGGCGATAAGCTTACGAGTGTCAATATTATCTATGACCGTGACGGTACAGAGAACAATATTACTGTTGTTAAGGGCTACGAGGCACAGTCTGTTTTTACCGATGCTTATAACAATGTAGGCTATATTGAAATAACAGCCTTTTACCCCTCAACAGCCTCACAGGTTGAAGAGGCAGTAGAAAAATTCAATTCATCGGATATTACATCAATTGTAATTGACCTTAGAAAGAACACAAGCGGCAATTATGAGCAGGCAATAAAAGCACTGGATGTATTTGTTCCTTTATCAGACGGCGAAAAGGGTGCAGCTTCGGTGCTCGATGAAAACGGCAATATTATTAAAAGCTTTACAACATCGTCAGGTGAGGTGAATCTCCCCACAGCAGTGCTTGTCAGCGGAGAAACCCAGAAAGCAGCTGAGCTTTTTGCCTGTAATATGAGAGATTTCGGTAAAGGCATCATTTTCGGCGAGGGCAATACAAAGGGCTCTGCTATGCTGCAGGAGATTTTCGAGCTGACAGGCGGCAGTGCAGTTCTTCTTACAACGGGACTCATTGTGCCCTATAAGAGTGAAAGCTTTGACGGTAAAGGTCTTACACCGGACTATACAGTGGAAGAAGCAGAAGAGAGTGATAAAATATCAGATGACGCTCAGTTCCTTTCTGCCGTTTCCATTCTCAACGGTGAAGAGGCCGCATAATATATTGAGATAAATTTTTAAGAAAGGAGTATGGCCATGGCTGTTAAGGTGAGTATTATTGTTGCAGTCAATAACGGCGGAGATAAGCTCAGAAATTGCCTTGATTCCATAAAGAATCAGAGTCTCAGGGATATTGAGGTTATAATGGTCGATGCCCTTTCTTCCGATAATACGGCTGAGATTATGAAAAGCTATCTTTCTGACGGAAGATTCAAGTTTTTCTCCTTCTCTCAGGAGAGTGTATCCGAAGGCAGAAACTTTGCTCTTACAAAGGCTCAGGGTAAGTATATCGCTTACGGAGCAAGTAATGTTGTATTTACAAAAAATCTTTTTAAAGAGATGTATGTGACTGCCGAGGATAAAAAGGCTGACCTTTGTGTTTCGCCTATGGCAAGCTCAGATATTTACGGAAAACACGTATTTTCCTCAGCTTCAACACTTTCCGAAGAAAAGCTGACGGATAAGTTTGATACTAATCTTATATGGAATCCTGCGGTAACCAATAAGCTTTTCTTAAGAGAAAAAATACTCAGCTCGGGAACCTCATTCCGTCGCTACGGCAAGGCGAGAGAGGCTGCATTTTCTCTGCCCTTTGCTTTTAACAGTAATCTTATAGCCTGCTCCTCAAAGGGCTCGGTAATTTATATCAATCCCGTTAAAAACGAAGGCGAATCCGTATTTCCCATTGAGCAGTATCTCAGTGCTTATGAGTATATAACCGAGCAGGCAGAAAAGGCCTTTAGTCAAGAAACAGAAAAAGCCAACTCGGATTTTGACATAAAAGAACTTAAAAAGCAGATGATCTGTTATATTGACCAGATTTACCACAAGGAAATTACTGTTCTTCTTTACAGTTATTACCGTCATTTCTGGTCTCTTGACGATGAAACGATTAAAAGCTACAGTGATATTATTCTGTCACTTTATGAAAAGCTTTCTTCGTCGGGTAAAAGTCAGCTGATAAAGAAAAATAAAGATATTTTCTATGGGGAAAAGCTTATTTCATCAAGAAAAGAAATGGCAGAAAATCCCAAAGCTACCATTTGTATTTCAAGAGGGAACAAGCAGCACAGCTGCACAGAAGAAACCCTTGAAATACAGGTGAATTCCGTTTTCAGTCAGACAATGCCGTCCTTTGAGCTTTTTGTTGACGGAGCTCTTTATGATATTTTCCCTGAAAAGTGGAAGAATAACGAAAACGTTACTTTTATTGAAGCTGAATCTATAGGCGAATTCAAGGACTTATGCCTTGAAAGAAGCCGAACCGATTACATTATGTATCAGGATGGCTTTGCAAGACTAAATCCGAAAATTCTTATGAGACATTATACTGTCCTTGAAGGTAAGACCAAATACGGCTTTTCGACTTCGCCGATAACCTTTTTCGATTCGGATAATACGGATATATATATTTTCTCCGATCTTTTCTTTAAGTCTGAATCAGAAAAAAGCCGTATTCACCAAGAGGACAGAACCTTTCTTCTTGACCTGTTTTTCTGCAATAAGCTTTTCAGTGTGGAGCATTTAAGAGGTATACATTTCACATTTTCGGATAATCCTGTCTACGATATGTATAAGCTTTACAGGCATTCGGGATTTAAGAAAATTTTCCATCGAGGCGCATATCTTAATATTAAGGAAGATAAAGCAATAGCATATCTCAGAAGCGAGGAACATCTTCTTGACACGCCTAAAAGAAATATTTTCAGAAATTATAAGGAAAAATATTTTGTTTCCGTAAAGCTCAGGAGAGTAAAGGAGAAAACATCAGAAAAAATCTCTTTTGCAAAAAGTCAGATTTTGCGGTTCGTTGCATATCTTCTCACTCTTATTTTCACAAAAATGAAGGTTCAGCCGAGAGTGTTTTTCTATACGGGCAGAACAACGGGTGAAGCTGACGAAAATCTTAATCAGGTTTATAAAAACTGCACTGAGAAAAAAGTTCTTTTCGCAAAAGAAAGGCCCTATGGCTTTATTGATACGGTAAAGCTCAGATACTATATTATTACAAGTAAAGTAACGGTTACCGATGACTATATCTATTTTCTGCGTAAATATAAATTAAAGCCTGAGCAGAAGCTTATACAGATATGGTATACGGGTGGTGCTTTCAAAAAAATGGGCATTGACGGACCCTCTATTCTTTCTAACTTTGAGGAGTACAAGACTCATTCTCAGTACAGTGATTTCTGCGTATCCTCCGAGTATGTCCGTCAGTATTACTGTCACGCCTTCGGTCTTGATATGAATGTTGTAAAAGCTCTCGGTACACCAAGGTCAGACCTTGTTGCCGATAAGGAGCTTATAGAGAAGAACAGAGAAGAAATCTGTTCGAAGCATCCTTTATTAAGGAATAAAAAAGTATATATATACTGTCCTACAGCAAGAATTAAGGAAGACACCGTTATTCACTATAATCCGAGGATTGACTGGGATAAGCTCAATGATGACCTTTATGACGACGAGGTATTCATTGTCTGCCGTCATCCGTCAATGAAAGAGGAATATATCAAGGGCAGATTCTATTCCCGTGTCAAAGACTATACCTTTGAAAATACAAGTGAGCTTCTTGCTGTTTCCGATGTGATTATTACTGACTATTCTTCTATCGTTTTTGATGCTTCTCTTATGGATAAGCCTATGGTTTTCTACTGTCCCGATTATGAGGAGTATAAGGGCGAATTTTATCTCGATTATGAGAAAGAGCTTCCCGGTGAAATCGTCACTGATTTTGAAAAGTGCCTTTCAGCCGTAAGACGTGCAGAAGAGATATCCTCAAAGAAGGTTCTTGCCGAGTTCCGTGAAAAGCAAATGGGTGCCTGCGACGGAAAAAGCACGGAAAGAATACTTTCTCTTATAAAAAATTATTTGAAATAAATGACAAAAGCTCCCGGACTCAGCAATTCGGGAGTTTATCTTTTTGAGTGATTTTTTACCTATTATATTTTTCACCGAAAAACACAAATTATATTTGCGGCTGAAAACAAAGAGCGCAAAGCATGGAGGTGAAAAATGGTAAAAGGAATCAGAACAGTCAGAACATTCTTACTGAGTATAACTTTATTTGCATTATGTTTATTGGTTTACGGCTTTTATTCGGTACCCGACGAGCTTTATTCGGTAGCAGACAAGATTGAAAGCGTAAATAAGATTTATACAATAACCTACGGCGAAAAAATCAGCGGTGACAGTCAGAGAAACGCAGGTCAGAGCGATAAGTATGAGGTAAAGGTCAGTCTCCTGAACGTCATACCCGTAAAAAGCTCATCAATGACCGTCAGCAGCAGACAGTATGTTGAGGTTTCCGGCGAGCTTTTCGGGCTGAGATTATTCACTGAAGGGGTAATGATTGTAGGAATTGATGAGGTCGATACGGAAATAGGTTATGTTTCCCCGGCGAAGAGTGCGGGACTTCAGAAAGGCGATATCATTGCGAAAATCAACGGTGCGAAAATTAAAACAAGTCAGGAAGTATCTGAGATTTTTTCTAAAAGCAGCGGTGAACTTATGCACATAGAGTATATCAGGGAAGATAAGCGTAATACCGTTTCATTTTCCCTCGCATACAGCAAATCAGAACAGAAATATAAGGCAGGTCTCTGGATAAGGGACAGTGCCGCAGGTATAGGAACAATGACATTTTATGATATAAATACAGGTGTCTTTGCTTCTCTGGGCCACGGTGTATGCGATATTGATACGGGCGAAATATTACCTCTTTCAAACGGAGATATTGTTTCAGCCTATGTGAACTCCTGTTATAAGGGAAAAAGCGGTCAGGCAGGTGAGCTGTGCGGTATTTTCAATTCCGAAACCAAAGGCACACTTTTAACAAACTGTGATGTAGGTGTTTACGGATTGACAGAAAAAATAACGGCAGGAAATCTTTTGCCTGTTGCCACAAAATCGGAGACAGAAACGGGCAAGGCACAGATAATTTCTACAGTGGACAAAGACGGTCCCGAATACTATGATATTGAGATAACAAAGGTTTCGGACAATACAGGGCAGAATAAGAATTTGGTAATAAAAGTAACAGATAAAGAATTGATTGAGAAAACAGGCGGTATTGTTCAGGGAATGTCCGGTTCTCCTATAATACAGAACGGTATGCTTGTGGGTGCAGTAACCCACGTGTTTGTAAGTGATCCCACTCAGGGATATGCCATTTTTGCCGAAACAATGCTACAGAAAGCAAGAACAGTTGCCGAAGAAGAGTTTTCAGCTGCTTCATAATAAAGAAAAAACAGAAATCGCTAAATGGGTGCGTTTTATCAGGATGTTTTTTCGAAGGTACAGTGTAACCTCGTTTGGGGTTACACCGTTTTTTATTTATGTCTTATTTTAATAACGATAAACCAAAGAATAGTTATCTTTCTTTGATTAAATGGTTGTCTTGGTTGGTTAGGGTGTGGTATAATTAAGAAAATAATTATTATAAAATCAACCGAAAAAGGTGATGCTGTGAAATTCAAAGAGAAATTGACTTGGATACTTGATAAGAAAAACCATCGATTTAGTGATGACAAATATCAGGAAAATATAGATTTCGTTCACTCTCTCGGCAGAAAATGTGACTGTGTGGGTTGGAGCGAGCTTGATATGGATGAGCCCGATGCAAATGAGGTGCTGGATAAAATCCAAGCCTTTTGCAAGGAAAACGGTTGGCGTGCAAGAGGTTGGTATGAAAGAATATATACCGATGTCGAAAGCGATTGGTATGAACTAAAGACTGAAGATTTCAAGGATAATACCGTACTTGATGTTTTTCCTGTAGAAACGGAAATGGGGAAAAAGATATATCTTGAAGTAATAAGTGCTTTTCATGAAATAAATGTTGCACCAAAGGATTGTCATAATATCTGTGTACCTGACCGTTTCAGAAAAGCCTGCATTGAAAACGGAATTACGGATGTTGATTTCTGCTGGGTTCAGGATAAGGGCAGATATGAAGCTGAACAGTATTTTTACATCTTTCCCCATAAAAGAATTCCCCGTATTGCATATGACAGATATATAGATAAAAAGCAAAATGTAAAAATGCAGTCTCTCGGTGGATATTTACCTAAGATAGCTTCGATTTTTTATGATTTGCAGCGTATCGGACTTCAGGACTGCTATCTCAAAGAGGATATGCCTTCAGGTGGTATAGCTTATGTTTACTGTTCTTCTACAGATGATTTCTGCGGAAGACATACAGTTTTGATTCATAAGGATACAGCTAAAATGCTTATAAACGAAAAAGCTCTTTCGTGGGCAAATCTTACTCCTGCCTGCATAGTGGATAAGTGTCCCGAAGGCTATGATCTCGATAAAACAGCGGATACACAGATACCCTTAAAAGCATATATGGAAAAAGCCTTTAAGGAATATGAAAAGCTGAAAGCAAAAGGCAGAACGGAATATGTTGTAAAAGAAAAAGAAACTCTTAAATTTTTAAGAAAAATAAAAACTGAACGCAAAGAAGATTTCAACAAAAGACTGACTAAAAAAGTTGCTGAATCAATAACAGACCCGATATACAGTAGCATACTGCCTTATTATCTGGTCAGTGACGGCGGACTTCTTTCTGATGAATATACCTTTTTATCTTATGCCGATTCACTAAAGGCAACCACTGAATTTTTCGAAGGCTTGGAAAAAGAAGAATTGCTCGAAGAAAAGCCGGAAGGTATAGTCATTGCAACCTGTGTAGACGGAGATTCTGTGCTGCTGACTAAAGACGAAAAGGTAATTCGTTTCAGCCACGAAGTTCCCGAAGCTATAATTGAGTGGCAAAATATTGCAAAATTTTTTGTTGAAGCAATCAACGATGCTTAATAGCTCTAATATATAAAAAAGAGAGGCAAGAAACCTCTCTTTTTTATATATTATTTAAATACCTTTTTACTGCATCTTCCCAATGAGGAAGTCTCTCAAATCCCGCCTCTGTCAGACACTCTTTACTGAGTCTTGAATTGTGAGGTCTTTTTGCAGGGGTGGGATATTCTTCTGTGGTAATGGGCTTCAGCTTTATATTCAGCTTTATATCAATGCCTTTTATTTCAAATGCTTTTTTTGCAAGCTCATACCAGGTACAGCAGCCTTCATTTGTTGCGTGATAAATACCGTATTTTTCGCTCTGTGCCATTTCCGTAAGAAGCATTGCAAGGTCAGGGGAATAGGTAGGTGAACCTGTCTGGTCATCGACAACGCTTATTTCGTCTCTCGTTTTCGCAAGACGGAGCATTGTGAAAATAAAGTTTCGGTTTTCTTCACCGAACACCCAGGAGGTACGGACAATGAAATGCTTTCTGCAGTGCTTTAAAACTGCATCCTCGCCGTCACTTTTGCTTTTTCCGTAAGTGCTTAAGGGTGCTTTTTCGCTATGGGGCTCAAAAGCCTCACTGCCTTCACCAGAAAAAACATAGTCGGTGCTGATATATATAATTTTTGCATTCTTTTTTTCGCACTCAATAGCTAAGTTTTCCGTACCCACAGAGTTGACTTTAAAGCAAAGCTCCTTATCCTCTTCAGCTTTATCAACGGCAGTATATGCCGCACAGTGAATAAGACAGTCAAAATCTTTATCAGCGAAAAACTTTTCTGTTTCTTCCTTTGAGGTTATATCAAGGTCATCAATGTCAATGCCGAGGTGTACAACATTTTTTTCTTTTAAAATACGGCACACATCACCGCCGAGCTGACCTTTAGCACCTGTTACTATAATCATAATTTCACCTTAATATATAAAATCAACATCGCTGTCGCAGAGAAGGGGAGCATTTAAATCCTTCTGTGAGAGTATGGGCTCGGAAATACCCCATTCAACACCGATTTCCTTATCGTCAAATCTGATGCTTCTGTCGCTTTCCTTGTTGTAGTATCCGTCTACCTTATAAAGCACCTCAACGTCATCTGTAAGGGTTACAAAGCCGTGACCGAAGCCTTGGGGAATATAAAGCATATACTTGTTTTCTTCCGTCAGCTCTGCACTTACCCATTTAAGATAGGTGGGTGAGCCTTTTCTCAGGTCTACGGCAACGTCAAGAATTCTGCCTCTTGTGCAGGAAATAAGCTTCGTCTGTGCGTGAGGTGTTTTCTGAAAATGAATACCTCGGAGGGTGCCCTTCTGCTGAGAATAGGAACGGTTGTCCTGAAGGAAAACCGTATCAATTCCCAATTTCTTCAGCTTTTCATAGCTGTAGGATTCATAGAACCAACCTCTGTTATCACCGAAAACGTCGGGCTTAATGAGCTTTACCTCATTGATGTCTGTATTAATAATTTCCATAATTTACATCCTTATCAGTTATTACTACAATTATACTATCTGCGAAAATAATAGTCAATAACATTTTTCTTGACAAGAGAGATAAAAATACTTAATATACTTATGAAAGACAGAAAGGCGGTGAAGCTATGATTGCGGGAATTGTGTGCGAATATAACCCTTTTCATAAAGGGCATCTTTACCACATAGAAAAAACGAAAAGCTGCGGTGCAGATTATATTGTTGCCGTAATGAGCGGTAATTTTGTTCAGCGTGGCGAGTGTGCATATTTCGATAAATGGCTTCGTGCCGAGGCTGCCGTAAAATGCGGTGCAGATATCGTCATAGATTTACCTGTGCCCTGGGCCTCAGGCTCTGCCGAGAGCTTTGCAAGAGGCAGTGTGGGACTTCTTTCCGATTTCGGTATAGACCTTCTTTCCTTCGGCAGCGAATGTGACGACGCAGAGCTTTTATACCGCTGTGCAGAGGCTCTCAGTGACGAAAAGGTCGGAGCGGTTTTAAAAAGAAAAATGGCTGAAGGGTTAAGTTACCCGTCAGCATTAAGCGAAGCCGTAGGGGAGATATACGGCGAAAGAGAAAGGGGGATTTTGTCTTCTCCCAACAGCACCCTTGCCGTAGAATATATCAAGGCACTTAAAGCCTTTTCACCCGACACAAAAATTCTGCCCGTAAAAAGAAAAGGCAGTGACCACGACGGCGAAAAAGTAAAAGACGGAATTGCAAGTGCGAGTAAAATCAGAAGCTTTTCTGATTTCTCTGAGGCAGAAGAATTCGTTCCCGAAAAAATATATCCTCTTTTTCTTAATGCAGTAAATAACGGAGACGGACCTTGTCTTATGGAAAAAGGTGAAAGAGCAGTTCTTTCAGCTCTGCGTGAAATAAAAAAAGAAGAATATTCTCTGTATGTTACGGACGAATCAGGACTTGCAGGCCGTATATATGAGGCTGTAAAAACTGCAGTGAGTCTTGATGACCTTTATGAAAAAGCAAAGACAAAAAATTATACTCATTCGAGAGTGAGACGTGAGGTGCTCTCTCTTTATCTTAAAATACCCAAGGAAATTTCAAAGGGTAAGGTGCCTTATATGAGAGTCCTTGCCGCAAGTGAAAGAGGTCTTTCTCTTTTAGGCAAAGCACAGGAAAATTCATCTGTGCCCGTTGTTACAAGACATTCGCAGATGTCGCTTTTAAGCCAAGAGGCACAGAGGGTTTATGAAATACAGTGTATCAGCAGTGATAAATTTGCTGTATTCTCCGATAAAATAAAAGAATGCTCCCTCGAACAGAAGCATTCAATGATAAAAGTAAATACCGGTTAATTATTGTCATTCTGAAAGTAACTACCTTGTCATTCTGAACACAATCACCTTGTCATTCTGAACGCAGTGAAGAATCTTTAAGATCCTTCGCTTTGCTCAGGATGACATTTTTATTTACACCAATTCACCTATACAGAAATCGTCTGTACTAACCTCAGTAATTACCACATCAGCAATTTTTCCGCACATTTCCCCGGAAATCTTAGCTTTAACGGGAATGTAGTTTGCTGTATGACCGCAGATATAGTCTTCACTGTCAGAGGTTTCAAAGAGAACGGAATACTTTTTGCCGATCTGCTTCCGGAAATAGTCGCGTCTTATTTTCTCGGTCTCTTCAATCATAATCCTGCTGCGCTCTTCCTTGACTTTTTTGTCAAGATGACCGTCCATTCTTTCGGCTCTTGTACCTTTTCTTACTGAGTAGGGGAACACGTGTACCTTTTCAAAAGCAATTTCTTTTACGAAATCGAGACTTTCCCTGAAGTCCTCTTCGCTTTCACCTGCAAATCCAACCATAACATCGGTGGTCAGTGTGCAGTCGGCGAAGCTATCACGGAGCTTACGGCAGATTCTTCTGTACTCGTCAGCCCTATAGTGTCGGTTCATACTTTTCAGCGTTTTATCACAGCCGCTTTGGAGAGAAATGTGGAACTGAGGGCAGAGCTTTTCACATTTTGAAAGTCTTTCGATTACCTCGTCGGTAAGGTGGTCAGGCTCAAGCGAGCCTAAACGTACACGGAGAATACCCTCAGTGTTGTTTACCGCTTCGACGGCATCGGGAAAGGTCTTGCCGATATCCTGACCGTAGGAGGAAAGGTTGATGCCTACAAGGACAACCTCATTATAGCCGTTTTCGGCAAGGCTCTTAAGTTCTTCTTCAAGCTCTTCAAGAGGCTTTGAACGGACTCTGCCTCTTGAGGTGGGAATAATACAGTAGGAGCAGAAACGGTTGCAGCCGTCCTGTATTTTGATATATGCTCTTGTTCTTTCTTCAAAGCGGCTTATGGTAGTGCCTGAAAATTTATCACCCGTTTTATGCTCCTTTACCTCAAACACTCTTGAGCCGTATTTCATATACTTTTCAATCGCATCTGCAAGGTCGGCATTGTTCTTGTTGCCCATAACAATATCAGCTTCAATAAGCTCTTTTGATTTTTCGGGATAAGCCTGAGGCATACAGCCCGTAAGGACAACAACCGAATCGGGATTGTTTCTCTTGAAGCGTCTTACTGCCTGTCTCGTTTTCTGATCGGCGGCGGCAGTGACGGTGCAGGAATTTATTATAAAAATATCGGCCTTTCCGTCGGTGACAGTCTCGTAGCCTCTTTTACTTAAGGCCTCGCTTATAGCCTGACTTTCGTACTGATTCACCTTACAGCCGAGAGTGTAGAATTTAACCTTCATTTTAATCAGCCTCGCTATATTAATACTGTAATTATAAAGCAAAGAGCAATAATATTCAAGCCGTTTGTTTTATTTTACATTTTGTTTTCATAAATATCACTGAGAATATTTTTAGAGGTGGTATATGTGAAACGAATTATAGCAATCCTTACAGTATCGGCAGCTTTTCTGTTTTCATTTTCTTTTATGGCGTTTGCCGAAAACGAGGATGCAGTCTCCGTAAAGGCAAAAGCGGCAGTTTTAATGGACGTTCAGACAGGTCAGGTGCTTTATTCTTTTAATGAAAACGAGCAGCTTTACCCTGCGTCTGTTACAAAAATTATGCCACTGCTTCTATTTATGGAGGCTCTTGACAGCGGAAAAATCACTCTTGATGAAACTGTAACGGCAAGTCCGACGGCTGCAGCTAAAGGCGGCTCACAGATATGGCTTAAAGAGGGCGAACAGATGACTGTTGACGAGCTTTTAAGAGCTACTGCAATCGCAAGTGCCAACGATGCCTGTACAGCTCTGGGTGAGCATATTGCAGGCAGTGAAGAGGGCTTTGTTAAGATGATGAATGACAGAGCAAAAGAGCTGGGTATGAAAAATACTCATTTTGTCAACTGTTCAGGTCTTGACGATGATACGACGGAGCATCTTACAACGGCTTACGATATAGCACTTATGTCAAGAGAGCTTTTAAAGCATGAAAGAATAAAGACCTACACTACCGTATGGATGGATACTTTAAGAAACGGCGAAACTGAGCTTACCAACACCAACAGACTTGTAAGATTCTATAACGGCACAACGGGACTTAAGACGGGTACAACCTCTAAAGCAGGGCACTGCCTTTCAGCCTCTGCCGAAAGGGATTCTCTGCACCTTATAGCTGTTGTTATGGGCTCTGATAACAGCACCGACAGATTTGAGGGGGCAAAGGCACTGCTTAACTGGGGCTTTGCAAATTATGAAACTGTGACCCCTGAAATTGATTCTACTCTTATTACTGATGTGAGGGTGCTTAAAGGCGTTGAACAATATATAAAGCCGAAGATTGCAGATATGGGAAGTCTCACTCTTAAAGCCGGGCAGAAGGATAGCCTTACAACAGAAATCAGCCTTGCCGCTGATGTTGAAGCACCCGTAGAAGAAAATCAGATTTTAGGCAAAGTGACCCTTAAAATCGGTGAGAAAGCTGTCGGAGAATACACTCTTACGGCGGAAAAAGCCGTAGGAAAAATTAATTTACGGATTATGATGTCGAGAATTATAAAAAGTATTACTAAAGCTCAGGATTATTCTTCTCATTTAGGTTGACAAATTCCGATATTTGTATTAAAATACAGAAAATAAACAAATAAGCAATCAGGAGTATAACGTATGTCAGCAAAATTAACAAAAAAATACGTTTCTTCCTTCATAACAGATGAAGAAATACTTTCCTATCAGGAAAAAATTACAAAAGCACACGAAGCTCTTCACAATAAGACCGGTGCAGGCAGTGATTTTACGGGCTGGGTTGACCTTCCCGTTGATTACGATAAAGAAGAATTTGAAAGAATAAAAAAAGCAGCTGAAAAGATTAAGAAAAACAGTGAAATTCTCATTGTTATCGGTATCGGCGGTTCCTATCTCGGCGCAAGAGCCGTTGTTGAATTTATCAAGGGACAGTGCTACAACGCAATGGCTGAGGACTGTGCAAAGCTTTATTTCACAGGTAACAGTATTTCATCCTCATCTCTTGCTGAGCTGCTTCACATAATTAAAGATAAGGATTTTGCCGTTAATGTAATTTCCAAGTCAGGCACAACAACGGAACCTGCAATCGCTTTCAGAATTTTCCGTGACCTTCTTCAGAAGAGATACGGCAAGGAAGGCGCAGCAGAAAGAATATTTGTCACAACCGATAAATCAAAGGGTACACTCAAGTCTCTGGCTGACAGAGAAGGCTATGAAACCTTCGTAGTACCCGATGACGTAGGCGGAAGATATTCCGTTCTTACAGCAGTAGGTCTTCTTCCCATTGCAGCTGCAGGTATTGATATTGATGCTCTTATGCAGGGCGCTGCAGAAGCAAGAGAAAAGCTTATGCCCGTTTCGATTGAAGAAAATGACTGCTACAAATATGTTGCTGTCAGAAATGCTCTTTACGATAAAGGCAAGGCAACAGAAATGTTTATAAGCTACGAGCCTTGCTTTACAATGATGAACGAATGGCTCAAGCAGCTTTTCGGCGAAAGTGAAGGCAAGGAAGGCAAGGGCCTTTTCCCCACATCAGCAATTTTCTCAACTGATCTTCACTCCCTCGGACAGTATATTCAGGAGGGCGAAAGAATAATGTTTGAGACAGTTGTCAGTTTCAAGGAGCACAAGTTCGAATTTGAAATCGGTGAGGATCCCGAAAATGTTGACGGACTTAATTTCCTTAAGGGCAAGACAATGTCCTTCGTTAACGAAAAGGCATTCCAGGGTACAGTTCTCGCTCACAATGACGGCGGCGTTCCCAACATTATTATCGAAAATGACGATATGAGCGAAAAGTCTCTCGGTTATCTCATTTATTTCTTCGAAAAGGCATGTGCCGTTTCAGGCTATGTTTTAGGTATCAATCCCTTTGACCAGCCCGGTGTTGAAAGCTATAAGAGAAATATGTTTGCACTTTTAGGCAAACCCGGCTATGAAAAAGAGAAAGAAGTACTTGAACAAAGATTAAATAAATGATATAATAGGTATGTAATTAAAATCGCGAAGCAGATTTTCTGCTGTGCGGTATTAAATAAAAGGAGGAAATTTAAAATGATTTCTATTATTTTAGGTCACAAAGGTTCAGGCAAAACAAAGCATTTGATTTCTTGCGTAAACGAGGCTGTTGAAAATTCAAAGGGCAACGTTGTTTGCGTTGAAAAAGAAACCAAGTTAACATATGATGTCAACTACCGTGCAAGACTTATTGCAACTGACGATTACGAGGTTAAGGGCTATGCAGCATTCTATGGCTTCCTTGCAGGCGTATGTGCAGGTAACCATGACATTACTGACGTTCTTGTTGATGCAACACTCAGAATCGGTGGCAGAGATTACAATGAGCTTGCTTCTTTCCTTGAGCAGATTTATGAGCTTTCATCAGTAAATGAGAAGGATTTTGTTTTCACTATCTCAGCTGATAAGGAAGAGCTTCCCGAGTCAATCTTCAATTACTGCAAGGTTATCTGATTTAATTTTATCATTTTGAGCTGTTTCCTTTGTGAGACAGCTCTTTTTGCGATTTCGAAAGGAAGTAAAATATGACCTACGAATTTGAAAAACAGGCACTGAGCGAAGGCTTTAAGTACGTTTGCGGCGTTGATGAAGCGGGTAGGGGGCCGCTCTGCGGACCTGTATGTGCTGCTGCAGTAATTCTGCCTCCTGACTGTGAAATCGAGGGCATCAACGATTCGAAAAAGCTTACGGAAAAGAAAAGAGAGCAGCTTTTTGATATTATTACCGAAAAAGCAATTGCTTACAGTATAGAAATGGTTGACGCAAAAACCATTGATGAAATCAATATTCTTCAGGCGACCTTTCTTGCTATGAGAAGAGCTGTTGAAAATCTTTCAGTTAAGGCCGATATTGCTCTTATTGACGGCAACGGCAAGCCGGGACTCAGTATTGCAGAAAGAACAATTATCAAAGGTGATGCCAAATCTGTTTCAATAGCTGCTGCATCAATTCTCGCCAAGGTTTCAAGGGACAGATATATGCTTGAAGCAGATAAAAAGTATCCCGAGTATCAGTTCGCAAAGCACAAGGGCTACGGCACAAAGCTTCACTACGAAATGCTTGCTGAGCACGGTATCTGTGATGAGCACAGAAGAACCTTCCTTAAAAAGATTCTGGGTGAAGGCTGATGAATAAGTCCGATACAGGCAGAAAAGGTGAGCAGTTCGCTGCAGAATATTACCGTAAAAAAGGCTATGAAACAACTGTTATGAACTATCATTCCCGTTACGGAGAAATTGATGTTATAGCCGAAAGCGACAGTGAAATTATATTCTGCGAGGTTAAAACAAGAAGTCCAAAAGCCTTAACCAATCCTTCAGATTCAGTTGACCTGAGAAAGCAAAAAAAGCTCACACTCACGGCCTTCAGATATCTTGAAGAAACGGGAAATGAAAAAATGCCCCGCTTCGATGTCTTTGAGGTGTGGCATAACGAGGGCAGAATTTATAAATTCAATAATATTGAAAATGCTTTTGAAGCGGCTGACTTTTCAGGCAAATATGATATATTCTGATATAATTCAACTGCTGGTTTCAGTTGTGTTTTTAGTTTATTAAAATTATTAAATAATATTTTTAAAAGTTCAAAGTATTGACTTTTAAAAAGCTTTATGATAAGTTTGTCTTTAGAAAAGGAGGCATTTCTTATGAAAAAAATTATTTCAGTTATTTTATGTCTTACACTTATGTTTTCTCTTGCAGTACCTGCTTTTGCTGCACCTGAAGAATATCCCACTATTTATGTAACCGGCGCACAGACTAATAATCTCTTCAATGCTGACGGTGAAAGAATTTATCCTCTTGATGTGGATGCTATGGCTATACTCAAAGAGTCTCTCGGTCCCTGCCTTAAGGAGCTTGCATTAGGTTATCTTAAGGGCGACTATGAAGAGTACGCTGAAAAGCTTCACAGCTATGTGGCTCCTGTTTTTGAAGATGTAGTTCTCGACAATAACGGTGAAGCAACTGACGGTAGCCGTCCCGAGTACCATTCATCAACCGTTGCTGTTTCAGGTAAGAAGTCAGGCTACGGTATGTGGGACTACCGTTTCTGGTATGACTGGAGACTTTCTCCTGTAGTAACCTCTGCTGAGCTTAAGAATTATATTGACAGAGTAAAGGATGCAACAGGTAAGGATAAGGTTCAGCTTGTCGGACGTTGCTACGGTGCTAACGTTATTCAGGCTTACATTACTCTTCACAAAGACCATGCACTTGAAAATGTAAGTGATATTGCTTATTATGCTTCTTCAGTTGACGGTATTGATTTTATGTCAGCTCTGCTTTCAGGTGATGTTTCAGTTAACGACAAGGCTGTTTCCAACTTTGTTGAATACTATATTGAACACGAGGAGCTTATTGAGGATAATGAACTCGGTATGCTTATCTATACTCTCGTTGAGCTTTTCCAGCAGGTTACTGTTTTAGACCTCGGTACAGAGGCTGTTGAAAGCTTATTCAACACTCTCAAGGCTGACCTTGTTCCCAGACTTGTACGTGCAATCATCGGAACATGGCCGTCATACTGGGCAATGGTAACTGACGATAAGTATGAGAAGGCAAGAGACTTTATCTTCGGCGACTGCAAGGACGAGTTCGCAGGACTTATCGAAAAGGCTGACAAATATTACTATGATGTTCAGCTTAAAGCTGAAGATACAATCCTTGAGCTTCAGGCAAAGGGCATCAATTTCTATATTTTCTCAAAGTACGGCTTCCCCGAATTCCCTCTTCACGAATATGCACTTCTCCAGAGCGACTCTTATACCACAGTTAAAAGGCAGTCTTTCGGTGCAACAACTGCAAAGTACGGCGAAGTTTTAAGCGATAAGTATATCAACGGTCTTGCTGATAAGAAATATCTTTCACCCGATTATAAGATTGATGCTTCAACCTGCCTTATTCCTGAGAGAAGCTGGTTTGTAAAGAATCTTCATCATAACTGGTTTGCAGAGCTTCATGATATGACTCTTGAAATTATGAGATATGATATGACGGTGGATAATGAGAAATATCCTCAGTATCTTACAAGACTTGATGATGCTACCCTTATCCCGACAGTGGGCACTGATACAGATTATGATAAGCCCGCTGAAAGTCCTTTCGCATCCCTTATGCGTTTCCTCACAGCTTTCTTTAATATGATTGCTAAGATTTTCAGAGGCGAATTTGATTTTTCCTTCGGCAAATAATACATAAAAGAAATATACCAAATAATGCTGACGGGCTTGTAGTTTTATAAGCCCGTCTCTTTTTATAAATAAATCTTTACTTTTCTGAATTATTGTGCTAAAATATTACGGTTAAAATCTCTAAAAATATCGGAGGTAATATTATGCTCTATACAAGTACAAGAGATAAGAGCGTCAGAGTAACATCAGCTCAGGCAATTGCTCAGGGTATTTCTGCTGACGGCGGACTTTTTGTTCCCGAAGAGATACCGCAGATTGATAAGGCATTTGTCGATTCTTTAGTAAGCCTTGATTATATTTCAAGAGCCAAAAAGGTGCTTTCCCTTTATCTCACCGATTATACTGATGAGGAGATTGATTACTGCGTAAGCGGTGCCTATGCTGAGGGTAAGTTCTCAAGCGAAAAGGTGTCTCCAATAAAGAGAATTGCAGAAGGCGAAAACATTCTCGAGCTCTGGAGAGGCCCTACATGTGCATTCAAGGATATGGCTCTTCAGCTTCTTCCTTATCTTCTTACAACTGCTGTAAAAAAGATTAAGCTTGACAAAATTGTTGTAATTCTTGTTGCTACATCGGGTGATACGGGTAAGGCTGCACTTGAAGGCTTCAAGGATGTTGAAGGCACAAAAATAATGGTCTTCTATCCCAACGACGGCGTAAGCCCCATGCAGAAGCTTCAGATGACAACTCAGGCAGGCGAGAATGTAGCCGTATGTGCAATCAACGGCAATTTTGACGATGCCCAGAACGGTGTTAAGGCAATCTTTACCGACAAGGCAGTTGCAGAAAAGCTCAGCGACAAGGGAATGATGTTCTCTTCAGCCAACTCTATCAACTGGGGCAGACTTGTTCCGCAGATTGTCTACTACATTTCTGCTTACTGTGACCTTATCGAAAACGGCACAATCAAGAACGGTGACGAAATCAATATTGTTGTTCCTACGGGCAACTTCGGTAATATCCTTGCCGCATACTATGCAAAGCAGATGGGTATCCCCGTAAAGAAGCTTATCTGTGCTTCAAACGCAAACAATGTTCTTACAGACTTCCTTAAAACAGGTGTCTATGACAGAAACAGAAAGTTCTTCACAACAACCTCACCTTCAATGGATATTCTTATTTCCTCTAACCTTGAAAGACTTCTCTTCCATCTTTGCGGTGAAAATGACGTAACCGTAAAAGATTGGATGATCTCACTTTCGGCGGAAGGTAAGTATGAGGTTTGCGAAGGTGTTAAGTCAAAGATAGGCGAGCTCTTTGACGCAGGCTGCTGTGACGATGAAGCTACAGCAGACACAATCGCCGATACATACAGAGACGGATATCTCTGCGACACACATACTGCAGTTGCCGTAAAGGTATACGAGGAATATGTAAAGGCAACAGGCGATAAGACAGAAACAGTTATCGCTTCGACTGCTAACCCCTATAAATTCTCTGCCGCCGTGCTTAAGGCCGTTAAGGGTGACATTCCCGCTGACGCAGACGAATTTATGCAGGTAGATTTACTCAAAGCCGAAACAGGTGTAGAATGTCCGCCTCAGCTTGCAACTCTCAAGGGCAGACAGCCGAGATTTACCGACTGCTGCAATAAAGAGGATATGATTGAGATGGTCTACAGAATGCTCGGCGTATAATCAGACAATAATTTTAACGGGAGGTGTCAGATGTCAATTTTTGCAATAGGTGATACACATCTTACCTTCAGCACGGATAAGCCCATGGATATTTTCAGGGGCTGGACGGACTATGTTGAAAGAATAGAAAAAAATTGGCGCGCCGTTGTTGAGGACAGTGACACCGTAGTAATTCCCGGTGATATTTCCTGGGCAATGTCTCTTCCTGAGGCAAAAGAAGATTTCCGTTTTCTTCATAATCTGCCCGGTAAAAAAATAATAATGAAGGGTAACCATGATTATTGGTGGAACACTAAAAAGAAAATGGATGCCTTTCTTCTTGAGAACGGATTTGACACTGTATCCATTCTTCACAACAACGCCTACAGAGTAGGGGACTATACTCTTTGCGGAAGCAGAGGATGGTTTTTTGACGCTGAAAAAAGCCCCGACAGTAAGGTGCTTTTAAGGGAAGCGGCAAGACTTGAAAGGTCAATTGAAGAGGGTGAAGCCCTTGGCGGAGAGCTGATTGCTTTTCTCCATTATCCGCCAGTTATGGCTAATCTTCGGTGCGACGAGATATTTGATGTCCTTAAAAGACATAACATAAAAAGGTGCTTTTACGGCCATCTTCACGGCGAATCTACCCTCAGAGCAGTGAGGGATACGGTGGACGGCATAAGCTTTTCCTTGGTTTCGGCAGATTTTCTTGAATTTTGCCCCAGAATTATAGAAAAATTTTGAAAAAACTATGGAAATATTTTTTAAATGCTGATATAATATATTGGTTAAAATGTAAAATGGGTTACCTTGTGTAAGTTAATTAAAGAGAGGAACCCGGATAGGAGTTTTAAAATGAGTTTAAAATCATCAAAGAACACTGAAACAAACGTATACGCTCTTGAGGTCACAATCTCAGCTGAAGAGTTCGACAAGGCACAGAACAAGGCTTTCAACAAGCAGAAGAACAGAATTCAGCTTCCCGGCTTCCGTAAGGGCAAGGTAACACGTAAGATGGCTGAAAATTTCTACGGCAAGGGCTGGCTCTATGAAGATGCGCTTGACTATTGCTACGGCGATGCAGTTGAAGGTGCAGTTAAAGAAGCAGGTCTTGATATGGTTGGCACAAAGAGTGCTGACATTAAGGAAATCGGCGAAAACGGTGTTGAATTAGTTGTTGAAATCTATGTAAAGCCTGAGGTTGAGGTTAAGGAATACAAGGAACTCAAGGCAACAAAGAAAAAGGTTGAAGCAACTGCAGAAGAAGTACAGGCAAAGATTGATGAGCTTCTTGAAAGAAACTCACGTCTTGTTGAGGTTACAGACAGAGCTGTTGAAAACGGCGACATCACAGTTATCGACTTTGAAGGCTTTGTTGACGGTGTTGCTTTTGACGGCGGCAAGGGCGAAAACTATGAGCTTACAATCGGCTCAGGTCAGTTCATTCCCGGCTTTGAAGAGCAGATCATCGGCCACAACGTAGGTGAAGAATTTGACGTAAACGTTAAGTTCCCCACCGAATACACACCCGAACTTGCAGATAAGGATGCAGTGTTCAAAATCAAGCTTCACGAAATCAAGGTTAAGGAGCTTCCCGAGCTTGATGACGAGTTCGCACAGGATGCAGCTGACTGTGATACAGTAGCAGCACTCAAGAAGAACATTGAAAAGGAAATCAAGGAGCAGAAGGAAGCACAGAACGACAGAGAAATCGAATCTCAGCTTCTTGAAAAGCTCAGCGAAAACGTAGAGGGCGAAATTCCCGAATGTATGTATGAGGCTGAAATTGACAACCAGATCAAGAACCTTGACTACAGACTTTCAATGCAGGGTATGAGCTTTGATATGTACCTTCAGTATTCAGGTATGTCAATGGAAGCATACAGAGAGAATCTTAAGGAAGGCGCAATGAAGCAGGTTAAGATCCGTCTCGGTCTTGAAGCTGTTGCAAAGAAGGAAGGCCTTGAGGTTTCCGACGAAGCTCTTGAAGAAGAGTTTGCAAAGTTTGCAGAGCAGTACGGTATGGAAGTTGAAAAGATTAAGGAGGTTGTTCCTGCCGAAGGTCTTCGCGGCGATCTTCTCAACGAAAAGGCTCTCGCATTCATTAAGGAAAATGCAAAGATTACAACAGCAAGAAAGCCCAGAGCTAAGAAGGAAGAAGCAACTGCAGAAGCTGCTGAATAATTACTGTTTATAAAGGTTAATTTAAACCAAGAATAGTATAGTAAGAGTCGGAGCTGTATTCGGCAGCTCCGACTTGAAATATTTTATAACATTGTCAGTAAGGAGGAACTATTATGCCATTAGTACCTTATGTAGTAGAACAGACAAACAGAGGAGAAAGACAGTACGATATCTACTCAAGACTTCTCAACGACAGAATTATCGTTCTTTCCGACGAGGTAAACGATGCTACAGCTTCACTTGTTGTTGCACAGCTTCTTTTCCTTGAAAGTCAGGACAGTGAAAAGGATATCAGCTTTTACATCAACAGCCCCGGCGGTTCAGTAACTGCAGGTATGGCTATTTATGATACAATGCAGTACATCAAGTGTGATGTTTCAACAATCTGTATGGGCCTTGCAGCAAGTATGGGTGCATTCCTTCTTTCTTCAGGTGCAAAGGGTAAGAGATTTGCTCTTCCCAACAGTGAAATTATGATTCATCAGCCTTCAGGCGGCGCAAAGGGTCAGGCAACAGACATCAAAATTGTAGCAGACCACATTTTAAGAACCAAGGAAAAGCTCAACAAGATTCTTGCTGAAAATACAGGCAAGGACATTGAGGTTATCGCTCAGGATACTGAAAGAGATAACTTTATGTCAGCTGAAGAAGCACTTGAATACGGTCTTGTTGACAAGATTTTATATAAGAGATAATTAAAGGGGTAGTTTAGTTATGGCAAGAGATGGCGACATCAAAGAAAAGAGTGTAAGATGTTCCTTTTGCAACAAGGCTCAGAGTGATGTCAAAACATTGATTGCAGGTCCCGGCGTTTACATCTGTAATGAATGTATTGCGCTTTGCCGAGAAATTGTGGAAGAGGAGGGCGAAAGCCTTTCCAAGAAGGACAGCAACGATTTTGCTTCACTTAAAAAGCCGGGCGAAATCAAGGCTCTTCTTGACCAGTATGTTATCGGACAGGACGAAGCAAAGAAAGCTCTCAGTGTAGCCGTTTACAATCACTACAAAAGAATATATTCAGGCAAGGATGCTGATGTTGAGGTAGGTAAGAGCAATATTCTTATGCTTGGCCCTACGGGTGTAGGTAAAACTATGCTTGCACAGACCCTTGCAAAGATTCTTGACGTGCCTTTTGCTATTGCCGACGCAACAACACTCACCGAAGCAGGTTATGTAGGTGAAGACGTTGAAAATATTCTCTTAAGACTCATTCAGGCGGCAGATTTTGACGTGGAAAGAGCTGAAAAGGGTATCATCTATGTTGATGAAATTGACAAAATCGGCAGAAAGAGCGAAAGCACCTCCATTACAAGAGACGTAAGCGGTGAAGGTGTACAGCAGGCACTTCTTAAAATTCTTGAAGGCACTGTTTCCAATGTACCTCCTCAGGGCGGCAGAAAGCATCCTCAGCAGGAATTCATTCAGATTGATACAAGCAACATTCTTTTCATTTGTGCAGGTTCATTTGAGGGCATTGAAAAGATAGTTGAAAAGAGAATGGGCAACTCAGGCCTCGGCTTCGGTGCTGAAATCAAGACAAAGACCGACTTTGAGCAGGATCGTATTATGCATCAGGTTGTGCATCACGACCTTGTAAAGTTCGGACTTATTCCCGAGCTTGTGGGCAGACTTCCTGTTATCACTGCTCTCGACAATCTTGATGAGGCGGCACTTGTAAGAATTATGACTGAGCCCAAGAATGCACTTATCAAGCAGTATCAGTATCTTTTCGGTATTGATGATGTTGAGCTTGAGTTTGATATTGAAGCTTTAAAGGCGATTGCCGAAAAAACACTTGAAGCAAAGACCGGTGCAAGAGGTCTTCGATCAATCATTGAAAAGCTTCTTCTTGACTATATGTTTGAAATTCCCTCAGAGGGTACCTTCGGTAAGCTTGTTATTACCAAGGATGCTGTTGAAGGTAAGACAAAGGCTGTGCTTGAAGAGGGCGACGATGACCGACACTTCAGACTCCCTCAGTCAAAACGTAAAAAATCAGAATAATCTATTGACAATCTGTTTACAGTTGTGATAGAATATCGTAGTATAAAATTATGGAGGTTGAGTTAAATGACAGCTCTTCAGTATGTATTATCAATTGTAATTATAATTGTTGCCGTTTGTATTATTGCTCTTGTTGTGTTACAGGAAAGCAAGCAGAAAGGTCTTTCAGGTACAATTGCCGGTGCAAGTGAAACCTTCTTCGGTAAAAATAAGGGCAGAACAATGGAAGCTAAACTCGCAAAGTTCACAAAGATTGCAGGTGCACTCTTCTTCGTGCTTTCACTTGTTGCATCATTACTTGTTCTTTTCGGTGCTTAATCAATTTGATATTACTTAATCGACAGATGAACCTTGAGTTCATCTGTTTTTTTATTTATTTTCTATTGTCTAAACAATTAAACTATGATATAATAACAGAATAATTATAGTGAGGTAGTATGTCATGATTATCTTGGGTATCGACCCCGGTTATGCAATAGTAGGCTACGGCGTTATAGATTACCGTAACAATCACTTTTCTGTTATTGATTACGGAGCTATACTGACTGATGCAAAAACGCCTTTTAACGAAAGGCTCGAAAAGATATATGATGAGCTTTGCGGGATAATCGAAAAACATAATCCCGAGGCTATGTCAATTGAAAAGCTTTTTTATAACAGCAATGCAAAAACTGTTATCGACGTAAGTCAGGCAAGGGGAGTAATAATGCTCGCCGCACAGAAGAATAGGCTTCCTGCTTACGAATATACACCTTTACAGGTAAAGCAGAGTGTTGTGGGTTACGGCAGAGCAGAAAAAAAGCAGGTACAGGAAATGACCAAGAGGATACTGGGTCTTGAAAAGGTACCGAAGCCGGACGACACGGCTGATGCACTTGCAATGGCAATATGCCATGCACACGCAAGCGGCTCACTTATGCAGAATATGAGAATAAAAAGGGGGATATAAATCTTGTTTTACAGCTTAACGGGTAATGTAATATATAAGGGGCTTTCGGATGTTGCTGTTGAATGCGGCGGAGTAGGCTTCAGATGTCAGAGCTCTGCAAACACACTTTCCGACGTGACCTTAAACGAGAGAATAACACTTTTCACTTATCTCAATGTAAGAGAAGATGCCCTTGACCTTTTCGGATTTTCTACGGAATATGAAATGGAATGGTTCAAGATGCTCATTTCCGTCAACGGCGTAGGCCCTAAGGCTGCCCTTGCGATTCTCTCTGAATTAGAGCCTGACCGACTTGCACTGAGCATTTCTGCATCTGATGTCAAGGCCATTACGAGAGCACAGGGCATAGGCCCGAAAATAGCTCAGCGAATTATCCTTGACCTTAAAGACAAGGTTACAAGCGTTGCATCATCTTCCTCAGCTGTCGGCGAAAGCATCAGTGCAGTTTCTGCGGCAAACGATATGCCCAATTCGAGCGAAGCTATTGCTGCTCTTACTATGCTGGGCTACAGTCAGTCTGAGGCCGCAGTTGCAGTGAGTAAGCTTGACCCCTCCTTATCAGTAGAAAACCTTATCAAAGGCGCATTAAAGCTTTTATCTTTATAAAAACGGTGATTTAAATGGATTTTGAAGAAAGAATTATAGCTCCCGACCTTACATCCTTTGACAGTGATATTGAAACATCGCTCCGTCCCAAGATACTCTCCGATTATATAGGTCAGGAAAAAGCCAAGGAAAACCTTGAAATATATATCAAAGCTGCAAGGGAAAGAGGCGAATCCCTTGACCACGTTTTGCTTTACGGCCCTCCGGGACTGGGTAAAACAACCCTTGCAGGTATCATAGCCAATGAAATGAACGTTAATTTCAGAGTAACATCAGGTCCTGCCATTGAAAAGCAGGGTGACCTTGCAGCTCTGCTTACCAACCTTAACGAAGGCGACGTGCTTTTCATTGACGAAATACACCGACTCAACCGCAGCGTTGAAGAGGTTCTCTATCCGGCTATGGAGGATAATGCCCTTGATATCATCATCGGTAAAGGTCCTTCAGCCCGTTCAATAAGACTTGACCTTCCCAAGTTCACCCTTGTGGGTGCTACAACAAGAGCAGGTCAGCTCTCTGCCCCTCTTCGTGACCGTTTCGGTGTTATTCTCCGTCTTGAGCTTTATACTCCCGAAGAATTAGCGCAGATTGTTACGAGAAGTGCAGGTATCTTAGGCATTGACATTGAAAAATACGGTGCTCTCGAAATCGCCTCACGTTCAAGAGGCACACCGAGAATTGCCAACCGTCTTTTAAAGCGTGCGAGAGATTTTGCTCAGGTTGTGGGCAACGGCATAATTGACGAAGAAAGCGCTGATATGGCCCTTAGTAAGATGGAAATTGACCATATCGGTCTTGATTCCATTGACCGTCTTCTTCTTACGACAATGATTAAGAATTACGGCGGCGGCCCGGTCGGACTTGAGACAATTGCAGCGGCAATCGGTGAAGAGGCAGTTACCATTGAAGACGTTTACGAGCCTTACCTTATGCAGATTGGCTTTTTAGGCAGAACACCAAGAGGCAGAGTTGCAACTGCGGCGGCTTATGAGCATCTTCAGATTGAAATGCCGGGACAGCAGAAATTATTTTAAAAAGGAAAGTATATATGAGATACACTAAAGACTGGAAGGACTATGAGCTTATAGATTGCTCTTCAGGCGAAAGGCTTGAAAGGTGGGGAGATATTATTCTCGTAAGACCTGACCCTCAGGTTATATGGAAGACTCCCAAAACCAATCCCTTATGGAAGAAAGCCAATGCCTATTACCACCGTTCAAAATCCGGCGGCGGTGCATGGGATGTTAGAAGCAAAATGCCTCCCTTCTGGAGCATAAAATATAAAGATATGACCTTCAATATAAAGACTATGGGCTTTAAGCATACGGGGCTTTTTCCTGAGCAGGCTGTCAACTGGGACTACACAAGAGAGGTAATCCGAAAGGCAGGCAGACCCGTAAAGGTGCTTAATCTCTTTGCTTACACGGGTGGTGCAACAATTGCACCTCTTATGGAAAACGCTCAGGTAGTTCACGTTGACGCATCAAAGGGAATGGTAGCCTGGGCGAAGGAAAATGCCGTTTCATCAGGTGTTGAGGGCGGCAGCGTAAGATGGATAGTTGACGACTGTATAAAGTTTGTACAGAGAGAAATCCGTCGCGGAAATAAATATGATATCATCATTATGGACCCGCCTTCATACGGCAGAGGTCCCGGTGGTGAGGTCTGGAAATTAGAGGATGAGGTTTACGGCTTTGTTGAGCTTTGCAGTGAGCTTTTATACGAGGACTCACTTATGATGCTTATCAATTCATATACAACGGGACTTTCTTCATCAGTTATGGAGTATATTCTCGGTGCCGTCATAAAGAAAAAATTCGGCGGTAAAATCTCCTCATCTGAAATCGGACTTCCCGTAACAGAAACAGGTATGGTGCTTCCCTGCGGTGCATCAGCTATCTGGGAAAAATAATTTAGTTTGCGAGTGTAAATATGAACCCTTATATTGAATTTGATAATGTAACATTCGGCTATACGGAAGACGCAGAAAGCGGTCTTATAGAAGAGAATGTTATCGAAAATATGAATCTGAAAATTGAAAAAGGCGATTTCGTTGCCGTTTTAGGTCATAACGGCTGCGGCAAAAGCACTCTCGCAAAGCTCTGCAATGCGATTCTTCTGCCACAACAGGGGAAGGTTCTTGTTGACGGTATTGATACTGCCGACGAAGACAGACTTTACGATATCCGTCAGAGAGTCGGTATGGTTTTCCAGAATCCCGACAATCAGATTGTGGCTACAATAGTTGAAGACGACGTTGCTTTCGGCCCTGAAAACTTAGGTGTTGAACCGAAGGAAATCAGAAGAAGAGTTGACGAGGCACTTAAGGATGTCGGTATGTACGAATTCCGTACCTTTGAGCCCCATAAGCTTTCGGGAGGACAGAAGCAGAGAGTTGCAATTGCGGGTATTATTGCCATGAAGCCTGACTGTATCGTTCTCGACGAGCCTACGGCAATGCTTGATCCGAGAGGTCGACGTGAGGTTATGGCTACAGTTAAAAAGCTGAACGAGGAATACGGAATCACCGTTATTTTCATCACTCACTATATGGATGAAGCTGTCAGGGTGAAGCGTGTTATCGTTATGGACAAGGGCAGAATTATTCTTGACGGAAAGCCCAAGGAGGTTTTCACTCATATTGATACCTTAAAGGGTGTAGGTCTTGACGTCCCCGAAGCTACGGAGCTTACCCGTAACCTTATTGAAAAGGGCATTAACCTGCCTTCAGATATACTTGATATTGACGAGCTGTTTGAATCAATTGTCAGCTTAACGGAGGAAAGAAATTGAGCATTTCAATTCTTGAAACAAAAAATTTATCTCACATTTATTCCAAGGGCACAACATCTCAGGTTGACGCAATCAGAGATGTCAGCCTTCAGATAGAAAGAGGTGAGCTTGTGGGCATTATCGGTCACACAGGCTCAGGTAAAAGCACCCTTATTCAGCACTTTAACGGACTTCTCAAGGGTACATCGGGAACTGTTCTTCTTGACGGCAAGGATATCTGGGAGGACAAGACTAAAATCCGTAACGTGCGCTTCAGAGTAGGCATCTGCTTTCAGTATCCCGAATATCAGCTTTTTGAGGAGACTGTTTATAAAGATATAGCCTTCGGACCCACAAATATGAAGCTCAGTCCGGAAGAAATTGACCGACGTGTAAAAAATGTAATTAAGTTTGTCGGTCTTGATGAAAGCTATCTTGAAAAGTCACCCTTTGACCTTTCGGGCGGTGAAAAAAGAAGAGTAGCTATTGCAGGCGTGATGGCTATGGAGCCCGATGTGCTTATTCTTGACGAGCCCTGCGCAGGTCTTGACCCTAAGGGCAGAGATACGGTTTTATCTCTTATAAAAGAATACCGTCATAATACGGGCAGTACAGTTCTTGTAGTTTCTCACAGTATGGAGGATATATCAAAAATTGCAACCAAGGTCCTTGTAATGAACGAGTCAAGACTTGCTTATTACGATACGGTTGACGGTGTTTTTTCTCACAGTGACGAGCTTAAAAATATGGGACTTAACATTCCTCAGCTTACGGCACTTTTCTTAAAGCTTAAGGAAAAGGGCTATGATGTCAGCACTGATGTCTATACTCTCGAAAAGGCTGAAAAAGAGCTTCTCAGACTTTTGAAAGGGGGTAACGGACAGTGATAAGCGATATTACTATCGGTCAGTATTACAAAGGCGATTCCTTTGTTCACAAAATGGATCCGAGAATAAAAATTCTTATTACAATTCTTCTTGTAGTAATGATTTTTATGTGTAAAAACTTTCTTTCTCTGGCTCTTATGGTTTTATTTGTGTGCTTTTCGATTCTCTCCTCAAAAGTACCCTTTAAAATGTTCTTCAGGAGCCTTAAGCCTATAATTCCCATAGTGCTTTTTACTGCTGTTATCAATATTTTCTATGTAGGCGGCGGTGAAGAGGTGTTCTCTTTAGGCTTTTTATCGGTCACAACAAAAGGACTTACAACGGCGGCATTTATGGCTGTGAGAATTGTTCTTCTCATTATGAGCAGCTCCATTCTTACCTATACAACAGTGCCTACAATGCTCACTGATGCTATTGAAAAGCTTCTTTCACCCCTTAAAATCTTTCACATTCAGGTTCATACCCTTGCAATGATGATGACACTTGCTTTAAGATTTATTCCCACTCTTATTGAAGAGATTGAAAGAATAACCAACGCACAGAAGGCAAGAGGTGCCGATTTTGAAAACGGGAGCTTTACCGACAGAGCGAAGGCTCTTGTGCCGGTGCTGATACCTCTTTTTGTATCTGCCTTCAGAAGAGCATACGAGCTTGCTTTTGCTATGAATTGCCGATGCTATACGGGTGGTGAGGGCAGAACGAGAATGAAGCAGATGAAGCTTCATTTTTCGGATATTCTTGCTTTTTTAATCTACATCATAGGTTTAATCGGTATAATACTCATTAATAATTTTTTCGGTTCGGTAATATAAAATGAAAAAGAATGTAAAGCTTATTCTCTCTTACGACGGCTCGGCTTATCATGGCTGGCAGATGCAGGACAACGCAATAACCGTTCAGCAGTGCCTGACTGAAGCTGCAGAAAAAATCTTCTGTCAGAAGATAACTGTTACGGGCTGCAGCCGTACAGACAGTAAGGTCCACGCAAATACCTTCTGCTGTAATTTTAAGTTTGAGGGAGAAAGAGAAGAAGAGAAAATAATTCAGGGCCTTAATTCGTTTCTTCCTGATGATATAAGAGTTTCTCAATGCGAATATGTCAGTGATGACTTTAATGCGAGATTTGACTGCAAGGGAAAGGAGTATATCTATAAGATATGGAACGGTAAAATCGGCAATCCATTCCTTACAAGATATGCACTTTTCTATCCTTACAAGTTAGATGCTGACCTTCTTGACAGACAGGCAAAGGATTTTATCGGCACCTACGATTTTTCAGCCTTCTGTGCAAGCGGAAGTGTTGTAAAGGATACCGTAAGAACAATAAAGGACTGCTCCGTCAGAAGAGAGGGTGACCTTGTTGTTTTCTCCGTAACGGGTGACGGCTTTCTTTACAATATGGTAAGGATTATGGTCGGGACTCTCCTTTATATTAACAGCGGTAAGATAGAAAAAGACACAATTCCTCAGATAATAGAGTCAAAGGACAGAACAAGGGCAGGTATTACTGCAAGACCCGAAGGACTCTATCTCAACAAGGTTTTTTACTAATTAAAAACTAAGGTGATTTTTAAATGGAAAAAAATAAAAAAAATCAGACAAAAAGAAAAGCCGTAAAAAAGAAAAAGAATTCATCTAAGAGCAGATTTGTCCTCATTGGTGCAGTTGTTTCAACTGTTATTATAATATTATTTGCAACTGTATTTTTCACTACGGATAAGGTTATAGAGGGCGATGAAATGTCCTCTGAAAACAGCGAGATTTTGTCAGCTGTTTCAAGTGATGAAATGGGATTTCCCGTTACCTTTTCAAACAATGATATCCTTCAGTGCGAAGCCTTTTCTTCAAGAATTTTTGTTTTGGGTAAGAAAATCCTTACCTGCGTTTCAGCTGAAGGACGGATTAAATACAATAAAATATTCACCTTTACACAGCCTGAAATGGCTGTCAGTGACAAGTACGGTATCGTTTACGACAGAGCATCCTCAAAGTATTTTATCTTTACTCACAAGGGCGTAATTTATGAGGGCGAAAGCGAAAACGGTAAGCACATAATCACTGCAAAAATCAACAATCAGGGCGATGTTGCTCTGGTAACCAAAAGCGACGATTCGGCTTGCCGTGTTTATCTTACGGATAAAAAAGGCGAGGTTAAATATATCTGGTCCTGCGCCGAGGAATATGCAGTGTGCCTTGATATTGATCAGAGCGGCGAAGATATTCTCTGCGGTACAATAGGCTCAGAAAACGGAATTGTTTATTCAAAGCTCTATCTTCTTAATATCTACTCAGACAGTGAGAAAGCCGAATATTATATTGACGGCAGTGCTGTTGTTGACGTCAGTCTTTCGGGCAGAAGGCTTATTGCTTCCTGCGATGACGGAAGATACATCTTCAACACAAGAAAAGATTCTGAAAAAGCAGAAACACAGGTAGAGTATTCCTCAAAAATTATCGGTATTTCTGCCGATGAAAGCGGTAATACAGCAGTAGTTACCAATAAGGCAGGTACATTCGGTACTAATGAAATCACAGTTTATAACAAGAACAACGAAATCAGCTACAGAGGTCATACTGATGAAACTATTGTCGATGTTCTTTGCCGTGGAAAAAGAGTATATCTTCTTACTGATACGGCTATATTTGATTCACAGTCTGACGGCACCTTCAAAAAAGTCAGCAGTGAAGAGATTTCAGGCGAGGGGATGGTGATTTGCAAAAGCAGACTGTATTATTACTCCACAGGTCAAATTGATATAAATAGTTGACTTTGACTGTTATACAGTGTTATAATACTTAGAAATTTTCGTAAGGAGGCATTAAATGTCATACATAGTTGATATAATTATTATTGCAGTTTTTGCTGTTACGGTGCTTGCTTCATACAAAAAGGGATTTTTCAAAAGTCTCTTCGACCTTATAGGTACATTGGTTGCAGTTATTATTGCAAGAATTGCATCGTCAAGCCTTGCAGGTACAGCCTTCGATATGTTCGTAAAGGAGCCCGCCAAGCTGACTCTTACTAATTCTCTCGGCTCTGTCGGCACAACGGATTATGCTGCACAGGCTGAAGAGGCCATAGCTTCAATTCCTGACTCCTTAAACGGCGTAATGGAGCTGATAGGTATTGATAAAGCGGCACTTCTTGAGAAGATTTCATCCTCAGGCTTTGCAGAGGGTAATCTTGTTGACAATACAATGGCGAATGTTGTTACACCGGTAGGTACAGCAGTTATCCAGTTCGTTCTCTTTGTAATCTTTGCTGTTGTATTTGCACTCTTAATCAAGGTAGCCGTAAAAGCTCTTGACTTTATTATTAAAAAGCTTCCCCTTATCAAGAGTCTCAATAAGGGCCTCGGTATTGTCGTAGGCATTTTAAGAGGTCTTCTTACGGTTGTTATTGTTTCAATGATTTTAGGTGTTATTGTAAGCTTTATCGGTAATGAGACTTTCGTTGAAGCTGTCAACAGCTCTGTTATTGTAAAATCAATTCAGGGGCTCATAGCTTCAATAAGCGGCACAGTATTAAACTAAAAAAGTGAGGTAAAATAAGATGAAAGATTTATTTAAAGGCGCACTGACTATTCCCAACATTTTGTCAGTTATAAGAATTCTCTGCACACCCGTGGTTGCTTATCTTTTCGTAAACGATATGAAAATTGCAGCAGTTATTCTTCTTGCTGTTGCAGCTCTCACCGATACCTTTGACGGACAGATTGCAAGAAAGTTCAATCAGGTAAGTGCACTCGGTAAAATCCTTGACCCCGTTGCAGACAAGATTCAGCAGCTTACAATTGCTGTTTTACTTCTTATATCCTTCCACCGTGCAACAGACACTGCCATCAAGGCATTAGGTTATATTTTTATTGTTTTCCTTGCAAAAGAGCTTATAATGTTAATCGGCGGTCTTGTAATGCTTCTTCTCGGTATCAGACCCGGTGCTGCTGAAATTTACGGCAAGGCTGCAACGGTTGTATTCTATGTAGGTATGGTTATTATTATGCTCTTCGGCCCCGATGTAGGCGCATTCAATATGTACTTTACATTACCCAACTTTATCACTTATGCTATCGTAATTATCTCTGCAATTATGACAATTGTTGCATTCCTCAGCTATATGCCTGAAACCTTCAGACAGTTTAAGGAATATTTCGCAGAGAGAAAAGAAAAGAAGCAGGTAAAATAAGATTCCTTTTGGCCACTTTTGTGGCAGGCAAATTCACAAGAAAGGAAAACCGTTTTTTAACGGTTTGCGGCAATATTAATGAAAAAGGTTACTTGCAGCAGATGCAAAAAACGTCCCGCAGTTATTTTCATATCAAAAATTATTGACGGAAAAACTGTTCCCGAGGGACTTTGCCTCAACTGCGCTATGGAAATGAATATAGGCCCCATCAAGCAGATGATGGAGAGTATGGGAATTACTGAGGAAGATGTCGATTCCATCAGTGAGCAGTTTTCAAGCATGTTCCCCGACAGCGATGAAGACGGCAGCTTTGAAGCCGGCGGTTCACCGACTATGCCCTTTATGCAGGGACTTTTCGGTGACCTTCAGAACAGTCTGAGCATCAGAAATGAGGGAGGGGAAAATCTCCCCAAAACAGCCCAGAAGGCTCCCGAAGCTAAAGAGGGCGGAAGGAAAGGCAGAAAGCAGAAGGAAAAAAAGCGTAAATTCCTCGGTCTTTATTGCACTGACCTTACCGAGAAGGCAAGAAGCGGTAAGGTTGACAACATTATCGGCAGGGATAAGGAGCTCGAAAGAGTTGTTCAGATTCTCTGCAGACGTTCAAAGAATAATCCCTGCCTTATCGGTGAGCCCGGTGTAGGTAAAACCGCTATAGCAGAAGCACTTGCACAGAAAATTGCCGAGGGTAAGGTTCCTGCAAAGCTTGCAGATAAAGAGATTCATCTTCTTGACTTAACGGCACTTGTAGCAGGCACACAGTTCAGAGGACAATTTGAAAGCCGAATCAAGAACCTTGTGGACGAGGTTAAATATAACGGAAACATCATTCTTTTCATCGATGAGGTTCATAATCTTGTTGGAACGGGCGATGCTGAGGGCTCAATGAATGCCGCCAATATTTTGAAGCCTGCGCTTTCAAGAGGTGAAATTCAGGTTGTCGGTGCTACCACCTTTACCGAATACAGAAAGAACATCGAAAAGGATGCAGCACTTGAAAGACGTTTCCAGCCTGTAAAGATTGATGAGCCGTCAATTGACGATGCTACGGAAATCCTTTTAGGTATCAAGAAATATTACGAAGGCTATCACAGAGTAAGAATTTCTGACGAGCTTGTAAAAAAGACCGTTGTTCTCTCTGAAAGATATATTACTGACCGTTTCCTTCCCGATAAGGCGATTGACCTTCTTGACGAAGCCTGCACCTGCGCAAATCTTCGCAACAAGTCAATCAGTGACCTTGAAATCAGTGAAAGAAAGCTCACTGAGCTCAAGGAAGACGAAGAATATCTTATGAACGATTCGGAAAACATAGACTATGAAGCTATTGCAAAGCTCAAGGCAGATATAGTTAAATGTGAATCTGACATAAGCGGTCTTACGGACAGAGCAAATGACAACGCAGTTCTTGAAAGCGATATAGCAAAGGTTATTGAGCTCTGGACGGGAGTTCCTTCATCTAAAATTATCGAAAGCGACTATAAGAAGCTTGCAACTCTTGAAGAGACACTCAGAAAAAAGGTTATCGGTCAGGACGAGGCAATCAAGGCTATTGCAGCGGCTATCAAGCGTAACCGTGTGCAGATAAGTCCCCGCCGCAGACCTGCATCATTTATATTTGTAGGTCCTACAGGCGTAGGTAAAACTGAGCTTGTAAAGCAGATTTCAAATGAGCTTTTCTCAACCCCCGAAACACTTATCAGACTTGATATGTCCGAGTTTATGGAAAAGCACAGCGTATCAAGAATTATCGGTTCACCTCCGGGATATGTAGGCTATGACGAAGCAGGTCAGCTTACGGAAAAGGTAAGAAGAAAGCCATACAGCGTTATTCTTTTTGATGAAATTGAAAAGGCACATCCCGATGTAATGAACATTCTTCTTCAGATTCTCGATGAAGGCAGAATCACTGATGCTCAGGGCAGAACGGTTAACTTTGAAAACACAGTTATTGTTATGACCTCCAATGCAGGCAGTGAAAGAAAAGGCAGCTCAATCGGCTTCGGTAAGGATAAGGGCGATGCAACAAAGGAAAAGGTAATGAAAGCACTTTCCGATTTCCTGCGTCCCGAATTTATCGGCAGAGTTGACGAGGTTGCAGTGTTCAATTCTCTTACAGTTGAGGATTACGAAAAGATATCTGACCTTCTTCTTAATGAGCTTGTATCTTCACTTAAGGAAAAGAATATCGACCTTAAGTGGACTGAGGATGTAAATAAATATCTCGCTAAGAAAGCCGAAGGCGGCAGCAGGGGAGCGAGAGATTTACGCAATCTTATCAGAAAAGAAGTTGAAGATGAAATTGCAAATATTATCATCGATAATGCAGATTTACCTCTTAGTGCAATTGCTCTTGAGATAAAGGATGAAAAGCTTGTGCTTTCACACATCTGATAAGCCTAAAATTTTTATGTAATTTTTAAAAAAGACTTGACAATGCAGCGTTGATTGTATATAATAGTCAACGTTGCATCGGTTTGCGGGTGTAGTTCAATGGTAGAATCCCAGCCTTCCAAGCTGGTCGTGTGGGTTCGATTCCCATCACCCGCTCCAAAGGTTTCTCCGATGAAATTTAATACTCTATGCGCTTGTAGCTCAGTTGGATAGAGCAACTGCCTTCTAAGCAGTAGGTCAGGGGTTCGAGCCCCTTCAAGCGCGCCATTTGTGGTGGATATAGCTCAGTTGGTTAGAGCGCCAGGTTGTGGCCCTGGAGGTCGCCAGTTCGAATCCGGTTATCCACCCCATTTTTTTATTTATAGGGCAAAATAGGGATGTCGTCAAGCGGTAAGACACAACACTTTGACTGTTGCATTCGTAGGTTCGAATCCTGCCATCCCTGCCAGTAAAAGAATAACGGTACCCCAAGGTGCCGTTATTTTTTTACTTGATTGAAATAATGAGCAGGATTCGAAGTAGGAGCGGTAGTGAATGAAGCTCCGGTGGAGCTTCAGAGCCGCGAATGACCGAAGCGCGCAGTTCGCGCAAGAGTCGAATCCTGCCATCCCTGCCAGGAAAAAAGCACTTCTTCGGAAGTGCTTTTTTCAATGAAATTCGCCTATGGCGAGTGAAATAGCTACGCTATGAAATATGCTGTCGCATATGAAATATTTGCTTCGCAAATGTTAAGGGCGAATTTTATTTCACTTTCTGCGTAAGCAGAAAATTTCATAATCCGTCAGGATTATTTCATATCGTGTAGCGATATTTCATTACATACAAGGCTACGCCTTGACTTTTTCATTTTAAGTTGATATAATTTTCTTAGAGGTGATTATATGAAAGAAGAAAATCAACCTAAAGAAAAATGGATTCGTATGAATAATATAATGAACAAGGTTCTGAAAATTATTGGTATTATCGGTATTGTTCTTGTAGCAATTAGTCTGATTGTGGCTTTTTTTGGAATTTTAATGAGAACGAGCTATGTGAATCTTTTTTATGCGGGTATTTCTCTTTTAATATTTGTCGTCCCTGCGTATTTTGCTGCATTTTTGATGGTTTTTGCAATAGCAGTAATTATAGAAGGAAAGAGCAAAAAGTAAGTTGATAAATTAAATCAATAATGTATCTGTTGCCAAATTAAGCTGTAAACACAAAAATCGACGAATTTCGACAGAAGTTCGTCGATTTTTACTTATTACTTCTTCACTATTCACTCTTCACTAATCTTCGGGTCGATTTTTGGAAGTAAGAAGTAATAGGGAATAGTGAATAAGTGTGGGCGGGATACCCGCACCCGATTGTAATGAATATTTTTAGTGTATAGCTTTAAATCGGGTGGTTTTTTTGCATGTATTGTTATTTGTTCAGCATTGACATATGAAATGTTACATGTTATCATGTTCTTAATAATACATTAAAAGGTTGTGCAATAAATGAAAAAAGCAATATCCTTATTTCTTTCTCTTTTACTAATTTTTGCGGTGATGGCACCTGTCGCTTCGGCAGTCGGCGAAGAAAATCTTCCTATAATTTACATCCGCGGAAACGGAGAGACAATTTACGACGGCGACGGTAAGCCGCTTGCTTTGGGAATTTCTGATCTCTTTTCTAATGTTGCTAACGGTGACTTCGACAAGGAGACAGTGGTTGAAACCTGTGCCAACATTATGCTTCCTATGCTTACTGAAGGTCTCCTTTTTGACGAGTGGGACAGATACGGTAAAGCAGTTTATGAAGAGCTTAAGCCTATATTTAAGGGTTCTGAGATTGACGAAAACGGAAACCCCATAAACGGAAGCGGTATTGCTCAGTCTCGTATTGACGCCTCTGAGGCTGAAGCTGAACGTGATACTGTAAATTACGGCCTTTATGATTACAATTTTATGTATGACTGGAGACTTTCCCCCTATGATCATGTTGACAGACTTCACAAGTATGTGCTCAAGGTGCTTGAAACAACCGGCAAAGACAAGGTTAATATTCATGTGGCTTGTTTGGGTGGCGGACTTCTTATGGCATATCTTGAAAAATACGGTCATGAGGGTCTTATAAAAAATGTTATGTTAAATGAGGTTCTTTCCAACGGCGCAACAATTATCAGCGAGACCTTCAGCGGTCAGATTGAATTTGATGCAAAGCAGATTGAAAGATATCTTGCTCAAATGACTTATTGTTCCGAGATCGGTATGCCCGGAGGATTTGGTCTCAGCGATTTGCTCAATGAAATTGTTTTTAAAACAATAGATCTTTTTAATCAGGTAACAGTAACAGACAAAGTCCTTGATACTGTTGAGGATTTGTACGACAGACTTTATAAAGCACTTGTTCCTGCTCTTTGCCACGCAACGGGTATTGCTACTGTTGTCAATTACTGGACATGCGTAAGCAAGGAAGATTTTAATGCAGCTCTTAATCTTATTTACGGTGAAGAGGGTTCAGAATTAAGAACAAAGTATGCAGGACTCATCGAAAAGATTGTGTATTACAGAGATCACTGCACTTTAAAACTTGATGAGCTTTACGAAAAATGTGAAAACGAGTATGACATTCATATCGGTTTTATCGCAAGATACGGATATATGAATCCGCCTATAACTAAGGGTGCAGATAAACTCTCCGATTTCCTTGTAAGCCTTGATGCTGCAACTATGGGTGCTACCTGTGCGAAAATCGGCAGCACTCTTTCCGAAGATTATATTGCACAGAGAGTAGAAGAGGGTAAGGGCGATTATATTTCTCCTGACCGACAGGTGGATTTATCAACGGCTCTTTATCCTGACAGAACATGGGTTATTAAGAATGCTCATCATAGCTTTATCAATGTGAGCGATGACATAACGCTGTCTTTCCTTCAGGGAACAAATTATTCTATCCGCTCTGAAGGTGCATATCCTCAGTTCAGCGTATTTTTTGAAACTGAGGGAAGACTTGAGCCTATGACGGCAGAGAATTCTGCAGATTACGAATGGGTTTCACTTCCTGAAGAAAAACCGACAACTCAAACAAGACTTGCTTCTTTGATGCGATTCTTTACAATGATTCTCAATTTCATAACAAGTCTTTTTAAAGGCAAACTTGATTTTGGAAATCTTTTTGGTTGATTGATTGTCAGCAATAAAATAATAAGTTTTAGAAAAGTTTGGTTTGAATACCCCTTATGTAAAAGGGGTATTCATTGTATTATAGTTGCAGTTGATAGCCAAAAAAACAACGGTACCCCAAGGTGCCGTTATTTTT
>JAZPYL010000066.1:0-3709 GCA_045544175.1 Acutalibacteraceae bacterium
ACTGAACAAGGAAGTCAGAAGCACGGGTTGCTGAATAATACTTATCGCCCTCCTTTGACCAGTATGCCCAATCGCCAAGTAAGAACCCAATCGTTCTGATTGACTTCATATTCCATAATGTCATTGATGACAGCAATTGCAGTTTCTTTATAATCAAATTCACCGTCACTGCCCCAGATAGAATCAGCCATAAGCAGAGCATACGCAATATCAAGGTCACCGTCTGTTGCAGAATCCGCACCATTGGAATTGACAAGTGCCTTGCCGTTATCCGACTGCTGCCATGCCATCAGATTCGGACCGATTTCACTCAGATGTGATTTGTAATAGCGGTACATACCGTCAAAGATTTCCTTTGCCTCGGTGTCGTATTCCGCCATTGACGCAGCAATCAGCATACCATAGCCATGTGCTTCGGATACTGTCACAGGCACTTCATATCCCGCCTGTGTATAGGTCTGATCGCCGTAAAAGACATAATACTGCGTTTCAGTAGTATAAGGATTCTGTACAAGATACTTTTCCTTCCAGTAATCGTAAAAATCAAGAGTTTCATCCGAAAGTACCGATACACTCACGGCGCTCGCCTTAGAAATGAGCGTAGCAGAACATACTGATGTCATCAGCGTTGCTGCCGTAGCGACGGTTGCTATAATTCTGGATTTCATATGGATTCCTCCTCATCCATTTTTCTTTATTATACCACATATTTGCTTGATTTTCAATATGTAAAGACCGAAAATTGGGCTTTCGGTCAAATGCCTACCACGTTCCACGGTGTTGTATGATAAGGTTGGTCAAAAAATTAAGGCATCTACCGAGAGGTAAATGCCTTTCATATGATATTACTACATAAAATCTTCCAATATTGCTACATCAAATTCCATTTGTCTAATTCGACTTTCTTATTTGTTTACATTATCTCAGTATTTTTGTTTTACACCAGCCTATACCACTGTCTAACTTTAGAATTTTCATGCAGGTACTTTGATATTTCCCATGAAACTGCTCTATACAATGCCAACTCGTATTTCGTTAATATCAAAGGTTTATGATCAAGAATATTATTATATGCGTCCACATAAGCACAAGCTATTATTCTTCCATCATCTAAATATCGTATTTCGTGATTGCGAGAATAGCTTGCAACCTCTTCTTTACTTATCCATTCTCCATGTGAAGAACTTATAAATCCATAATCAGCATTTTTTTCTGATTCTTTAACAGGCAAATTGCAGATTGTGTGAAAATGTCCGCATTTCCAACCGTATTGATCAATAAGCAATGCTGTCAGAATATCATCTTCATTCATTTCCTCAGGAATAACGATTTCTGTTGTCGGAGTCTTATATAGGAAAATAAGAGTAGGTTCTGCTAAATCATTAAATTTAGCTTTTTCATCTATTACTTTACCATAAAAATATAATTTGTGATTTTTTAACTTAACTACAAACACATCTCCATTTTTTATTTTCCTACGACTTTTCTTTATTGTTTCTGTATTAAAGCGTTTTATTGTCTCCATTTAGTTCACCAACCTGATTTTATACATATATTATATATCCTACAGTCACACAGGTCAAGTAAAAAGCTCTCAGATTTTGCAAATAAACTCGTTAATAGCCCTCATAAACTCCTGAGGTCTGTCATAGAAGCAAGTATGAGTAGATTTTGAAATAATCTCAAGTTTCTTTACGGGTGCTGAAATGTTGTCAAGGCAATCCTCTAACATACCTGTAGGACAGCTGAAATCCTCCTCTCCCGAAACAAAAAGCACAGGAACTTTATAGCTCATATTTTCTCTGAAGTCATAGGTCATCATTGTAGTGAGCGTCTCTTCAAGCAAATTAAAATCCGACTTGAACATGGATATTTTCTCCTTGAAATTCAGAAAAGGTGAGGTCAGAAGTGCTTTTACGGGGAAAGGTTTACCGCTTTTTGAAATATACTTTGTTCCAAGTGCTATGTAGCTTCTCAGATTTGCCATAAACTCCTTTGTCATTTTCGGTTCTGTAGGAATAGAAGCTTCAAAGGCTTTTAGTTTTGATAAATCCTTTGTATTTCCTTTTGCAAGCTTTGATAGCTTATTGCATACATAGTGATATCCGTCTGCAAAGTTGATAAGCTGTCCCACTCCGATATAGCAAAGCAGATTCTCAGGGTGACGTTTTGCATACTCCGAGCCAATTACACTGCCCCACGAAAATCCCATAAGTATAATTTTTTCGAACTCGTAAACCGTGTGGAGATATGCTATTACCTCGTCAATGTCCTTGATAAAGTCCGCCATTGTACCTGTCTTGGCGATTTCCATTGCCCTGTCCTTATTGGCAAAATACGTTTTACAAGCGTTTCGCTGGTCCCAGTTTGCAACGGTGAATTTATCCTCCCAGCCAGCCTGTAAAACATGGCAAAATCCAGCAAGAGAGCCTCCCGGACCGCCGTGCAGAAAGAGTATCAGTGGATTTTTTATATCCACACCTCTCACCTGTACATACTGTTTTATGCCATTAATCGTAGGATATTCATACAGATAAATACCGTTTTTGTTCTCCGGGTATAATATTGCATTTTTCTTCGACTTACTCATTGTTTTCTCCTCCAGGTGCAGACAATAAATACAGACTTCTCAGCTTAGCGTCGGACGTCGCTTTCTTTTTCTGATACTTGTCCACAATCCTGAAAATATCGCTCATCATTGCTGAGAAATCCTTGTCAGAAAGAGATATTGCATAATTCAGCAGAAACAGCTTATCCCTGTTCACATCGGCATTTCCGCTTTGAAAATATTGGGTGTACTGGTCTAAAATCTGCATAACGCTTATGGCGATGATTTTCATACTGTCTTCGTCGGTTTCGAGATTTGCAATGTACATCTCCTTTATGGCATAGACGTTTTCTGTTTGTCCACGCACCTTGTGAGAGTCAACGATCTCAATTGCCCCCACTTCAAGCATTTTCTCAACCTTGCGATATACCGTTGCTCTCGGCACATTTGTATTCTCTGACAAAATATCGGATATGGTCATCTTGCCCTTCACCCTTATCATCTGCAATATGCGATTTGATACAGGGTCGGTAAGAACCTTCAATAGCTTTTCCATAGGCTCTCCTTCCACTAATCTCATTAATGATATTAGTATATATCATTTATTTCTGTTTGTCAAGACTTATTGAAATAAATAATCCGATATGCTATAATTATACCAGTAAATTTGTGAGGTATCGCCATGAAAATTGTAATTGCAATAGATTCATTCAAAGGAAGTCTCAGCTCAATTGAGGCCGGAAATGCCACAGCAGAGGGTATTTACCACGTTTATCCGCAGGCAGAAATTGCTGTATATCCTCTTGCGGACGGAGGTGAGGGCACAACAGAAACTCTTGTTTCGGGACTCGGAGGAGTGCTCAGAACTGTCAATGTTTGTGATCCTCTCGGCAGGGACATTTCAGCGAAATACGGTATTCTCCCTGACACCACAGCGGTTATTGAAATGGCTTCAGCGGCGGGACTTACTCTGCTGACAAAGGATGAACGTAATCCATTGCACACCACAACTTTCGGTGTGGGACAGATGATTGCGGACGCTGTTTCTCAGGGCTGTCGAAAATTCATTATCGGTATCGGCGGAAGTGCTACAAATGACGGTGGTATCGGCTGTTTACAGGCTCTCGGCTACGGTATGCTTGACGCTGACGGAAAACAGGT
>JAZPYL010000067.1:0-117795 GCA_045544175.1 Acutalibacteraceae bacterium
CTTTAATTTATATGTATGTATATTTCGCATATATGTTCTTGCGACTTTATCGACAGTCTGAAAGGCTGCTCCGGCAGCCTTTTTTATACAGATTATGCTAAGTCGGAAGGCCAAGCGGTCTTAAGGAAGACAATACAGCTTTGCAACTCCTTGGCTCACAGAACGACATGGCTACGATCCGACTTCTTTAATTTATATGTATGTATATTTCGCATATATGTTCTTGCGACTTTATCGACAGTCTGAAAGGCTGCTCCGGCAGCCTTTTTTATACAGATTATGCTTTAAAGAGTGAACGGCTACTCTTATGCCCATTCTTATAGGCTTGATTTCCGGATAACAGTCACTTTGTGTAAATAAAGTTTTGAAATACTCTTGATAGAATGTGCGTTTTTTGATATACTCTTTCACAGGAGGCGAAAATATGGGAAAAAACAGTTCGTTAAAAAACAAAGTCAGAGACGGTATCGCTGTCGCAAAGAAATACTGGCACACACCTGCAGAGGGAAATTATGTGCCCTATAAAGAGGTTGCAGCACTCAGCGGTGCAGGCTTCGGTGTACATTGGGCTACACTTTTATCTTCAAACATAGCTTTGAGTGCATCTAATTTCCTTGTAGGTGCAAGTATTGGCTTAAAGCCTATGGATTTGCAGATAATGCTTATTATTGCAAATGTAATCGGTATACCTTTGGGTATTTTCAGAGGCTGGTATTTTGATAACCATAACCTTAAGGGCGGTAAATTCTTACCCTTCATCAGAATTACTTCATTCCCTATAGTGCTTATTTCTCTTGTTTTTGTTTGGCTGCCTTATGAAAACTGGGATTATATTACAAAGGTTATTGTAGTTGAGGTTATGTTCCTTCTGCTGAGCATCTTCAGTGGCTTCTATAATGAGAGCTATACATATTTCCAGCAGATTATAAGCCCTAATACTCAGGAAAGAGCAACGGTGCTGAGTATTTCGCAGATTGTTTACTCTATGGCTCCCACAATCACAAACCTTTTCATACCGATGCTGGCGGGCTGGACATGGGGCCTTAACAATATCTGGACCTACAGAGTTATTTATCCCGTATTTACAATAATCGGTCTGATTATGAATACGGTCTTTTTCAGAAGGGTAAAAGAACGTCTTGTTCTGCCCAAGAAAAAGCCTGAGCCTGTAAGACTGCTTGATGCTATCCGTGAGGTCGCCAAGAATAAGTATTATTGGCTTACTCAGGTTGCAAACTGGGTAGTATTTCTTGAATCGGGCTACGGTGTAATTTTAGGCTGGTCTTTCGTTTACGCTTTCAACGGCAAATACCAGGCATCTCTGGGACTTGCAAATACAGTTATAGGTAATGCAAGTCTGTGGGCAATGATGCTTGCTCCCCTGGCCATCAAGGTAATGGGTAAAAGGAATCTTCTTATTACTATAAACTCCATAAATGTTGTTGTTATTTTAGCACTCTACTTTACATATAAAAACATCATACTTGTATGTGTGCTCTGGTATCTGAATACATTTTTCAACACCTTCTGGAATATTATACAGCACAATATTTCCGCGGATATGAGAGACTATCATCAGTGGAAAACCGGTGTGCGTATTGACGGCCTTTTCGGTCCTCTCGGTATTGTAGGTACATTCGTCGGCTTCTTTACAGGTATGGTTTATCCGGCAATATATGAAAAGATGGGCCTTTTGGAAGATTACAATGTGCTTTACGACGATACAATCAGAAACAATCTCTTTGAAGTGCTTATTCTGTTTTCTGCATTAGGTGCTTTTCTTAACCTTGTTCCGTTTATTTTCTATGATCTTACTGAAGATAAGCATAAGGGCTATATTGATGTGCTTAGAATCAGAGCTATGTTTGAGGACTACGGTAACGGTCTTCTTGAAGACGGTCAGCTTGAGGAAAGTATGAACATTATCAGAACAGCAAAGGAAGCTGTAGGCAAAGAAAAAACGGCACTCGACAGAACAGCGCTTAAAGAAGCAAGAAAGCTTCCTAAGAAAACCGATGAAGAAAAAGAACACCGCCGTAATGAAATCAAAAAGGCTAAGGAAAATATAGAAGCACAGAGAACAAGGAATCTCAACATTACGACTGCTCCCTTTATAATGGATGAGATAAATAAATTTTCTGCTCAGAGATACATAAAGCAGGTTGAAAGAGCAAAAGAAACGTATGCAAGAGGTGAGCTCTATATCTGGGAAAATCTTCAGGCAGAAAAAGACGAAGCAAGATCTCTTCCGAAGAAGACAAAGGAAGAAAAAGAGATAAGGCGCGATGCCCTGACACTTTGCAGACAGAAAAAAGAGTCAGCTGATATAATCAGAAAATACGGCAAAGAAAAGCTTCTCTCTGTCGATGAAGCAGTTTTGGAAGAAATTCAGAACAGAGAAGCTTCGTCCTTCCTTGATTCTATGAAGCAGAGAAAAGAGCTTAAGGAATATGCAAAAGCCCTTTCTCTTTACAACAGAGCTCTTGCACCTTATACAAAAGCAAAGGCTCTTATTGAACAGTGCGAAAACTATGCGCATATTGATGAGCTTGAAGAAAGATATGCAGAAATCCTGAATAAAAAATATATTTAAAATAATTTTCGGTCTGCCGTGGAAAAATAAACGGCAGACCGCATTTTATGTCTTTAAAACATTTGACATATCGGTTGTTTTGTATTATTATATAATGTAGTATATTTTGGAAAGGTAGTGTTATAAATGAGCTCTTGTTCAGGTAATTGCTCATCTTGTTCATCTTCAGATTGTAAGGACAGAGATCCTCATCTCAAACAGAATGAATACAGTGACATTAAAAAGATTTATGCTGTTGTCAGCGGTAAGGGCGGTGTTGGTAAATCCTCTGTTACGGCTCTTCTTGCAACGGCTATGCAGGCAAGAGGAATGCAGACAGCAATTCTTGACGCCGATATAACAGGCCCCTCAATTCCTAAGGTTTTCGGTATTACCGGTCAGGCAGAGGCCGACGCAGCAGGCATTATTCCTAAAGAGACGAAAACCGGTATCCGTGTTATGTCTGTCAATCTTCTTCTTCCTCAGCAGGATGCACCTGTTGTATGGAGAGGTCCCGTTATCAGCGGTGCAATTCAGCAGTTCTTTACCGATGTGGCATGGGGTGATGTTGACTATATGTTTGTTGTTATGCCTCCGGGAACAGGTGATGTTCCGCTTACTGTTTTCCAGAGCCTTAAGGTTGACGGCATTATCGTTGTTACCACACCTCAGGACCTTGTAGGTCTTATTGTTTCAAAGGCAATCAATATGGCATCAATGATGAATGTTCCCGTTTTAGGTCTTATTGAGAATATGAGCTATTTCAAGTGTCCCAACTGTGACGAAAAGCATTATATTTTCGGCAAGGGCTCAACTGATGAGGTTTCTGAAAAGTTCGGCATACCCGTTCTTGCCAAGCTTCCCATTGATATGAGAACACCTAATCTTGAGGATAAGGGTGCAATTGAGCTTAGTGACACAGATGCAATTATGCCTGTTATTGATAAGATTTTAGGCAAATAATTCAAACACTGTTAAAATACTTATTAAGTTAAGGCTGAACTTAAGTTGATGCTTTAACATAAGATTTACAGAAGAAGTCTTGATTTTAAACAGAATTTACTGTACCATATTATTTACAATTTTAACAGCTTATTGAAAAGGAACCCACTTTTATGAAAAAGATTTTATTAAGAGTATTTTTAGTTCTTATGGTTTTCGTTCTGGTTGTTGCGGGAACAGCGGCTTATCTGCTTTTCCACGAGCCTGAAGATAACGATGTAGTTGTTAACCGTCAGCCTACAATGGTTGACTCGTCAGGAAAGAGTCATCTTGTGGTAGTTGACGGTAACGGAACAAGCTATGCAGTAGTGACCGACGTTGACGGAAACAGATATGCAGCCGAGTATAACGGCAGTCAGATAGGTTCAACAGTGGGAATGGTCAATGACCAGATTTCACTCAGCGATTTGCCGACTGAACCCACGGGTGAGCAGGTAGTTGTAACCAATGATGCAAACTCCTTTACAGGCGCTGTGCAGACAACTGCACCTACTACAACTGCACCCACACAGAATAATCAGAATACGACGGAAGCTGCAGTTACTGAGCCTACCGCCGCAACGACTCAGCCCACCACAACGGGTACTGCCTACGGCCCCTACGATCTTGTTCCTTACAGAATCGAAAAATATGAAAAGATTTTTGCAAGTGCAAACTATCTTATGGAAATCACCACAAATGACCCCGATTTAGGCGATACTCCCATTACAATGGCTCTCAAGGGCGGAAATATGTATATTGATACTTCCATTGAAGGCATACAGTGTAAGATGCTTTATATGAACAGTAATGATACAATGTATCTTATCTTCGACGAATGGAAAAAGTACTGTAAGCTTCCCGAGGACCTTATGGGTGAGGATATGGATATGGGCTCAATGATGGCTGATTTTGATATGGCTGACATCGGCGAGGTTACGGTTTCTCAGGTTGATATAGGCGGTCAGCAGCTTATTCTCGAAAGCTATATAAGTATGGAAGACGGTTCAACGGTGAACTATTATTTTGACGGTGACAATATTGTCAGAAGAGATAACATTTCTGCCTCCGGTGAGGTTGATTCAATGTTTATTTCAAAGTTCATAAGTGATGTTCCCGACAGCTATTTTGAAATTCCTGAGGGCTACGGCTATCTTAATCTCAGCTGGCTCGGCGCATTAATGTAAAAGTATAAGGACTGCTTGGGCAAGGGTTGCCTGAGCGGTCTTTTTTTACGGGGGTTTGACAATAGATTTATTTTAGGTATATAATTATACTGAATAAATAACACTGTTTAAAAATAAGAAAGGCAAGATATACAATGAAAAACTTTGATATAACCGGAATGAGCTGTGCCGCCTGCTCGGCGAGAGTGGAAAAGGCAGTTTCATCTCTTTCAGGTGTGGATAAATGCTCGGTAAATCTCCTTACAAACTCAATGACCGTTGAGGGAAGTGCTGATACAGGGGAGATAATTTCTGCTGTTGAGAAAGCCGGCTACGGTGCCGTGTCCAAGGACGGCAAGGCAGTAAAAACAGAAGAAGAAGATGACAGATTCAGGGATACGGAAACTCCGAAGCTTAAAAAGCGGCTTTTCTCTTCGATTATCTTTCTGGCTGTTCTTATGTATTTTGCAATGGGACACGTTATGTGGAATTTTCCTCTGCCGTCATTTTTTGAGGGCAATCCTCTCTCTATAGCTCTTGTTCAGCTGCTTCTTACAATTATTGTAATGGTAATAAATAAAAAGTTCTTTATAAGCGGCTTCAAGGGAATTTTAAACAAATCTCCCAATATGGATACTCTTGTTGCTCTGGGCTCGGGTGCATCTTTTTTATGGAGTCTTGTCATCGTTTTTCAGATGACTGCAGCTGAGGGCGAAGAGGCGATGCATCTTCTTCACGGCCTTTACTTTGAATCTGCAGCAATGATTCTCACTCTTATTACCGTAGGCAAAATGCTTGAGGCTAAAAGCAAGGGCAGAACCACCAATGCCCTTAAGGCTCTTATTGACCTTAAGCCTAAAACAGCAAGGGTTATAAGAGGTGAAGAGGAAATCACTGTTCCTGTTTCAGAGGTTATAAGAGGCGATATCTTCACTGTAAGACCCGGTGAGAGCATTCCCTGTGACGGAGTTGTTATCGACGGTGCGAGTGCCGTCAATGAATCTGCACTTACAGGCGAAAGTATTCCCGTAGATAAGGAGGCAGGACACAAGGTTTCTGCTGCTACGGTTAATCAGTCGGGATTTCTTAAGTGTGAGGCTACGGCTGTAGGTGAGGATACAACTCTTTCTCAGATAATTAAAATGGTAAGTGATGCGGCTATGGCGAAGCCGAAAATCGCCAAGGTTGCCGATAAGGTATCGGGTATATTTGTGCCGACGGTTATCGTAATTGCAGTAATTGCTACGGTAATATGGCTTATTGCAGGTCAGGAGCTTGGCTATGCACTTGCAAGAGGTATATCTGTTCTTGTTATCAGCTGTCCCTGCGCTTTAGGTCTTGCTACCCCTGTTGCCATAATGGTCGGCAACGGAATCGGTGCTAAAAACGGCATACTTTTCAAAACCTCTCAGGCTCTTGAAAAGGCAGGCAAGGTGCAGATTGTGGCTCTTGACAAAACGGGCACCATAACAAAGGGTGAGCCTGAGGTTACGGATATAATCTGTGCTGAGGGCGTAAGTGAAAAGGAGCTTCTCAGAATTGCCTGTGCTCTCGAAAAGAAAAGCGAGCATCCGCTTGCAAAGGCTATTATCAGAAAGTGCGAGGAAGAGGGCATAGACAGTGAAGCTGTAGCTGACTTTGAGGCAGTTTCGGGCAAAGGCGTCATAGGCACTGAAGACGGCAAAGAATTAAAGGGCGGCAATTTCTCTTTCATTTTCGGCTCAGAAGAGGCTTTTGAAGAGATAAAGAAAAGTGGCGAGGAAATCTCCAAAAAGGGTAAGACGCCCCTTTATTTCAGTGCTGACGGCAAATTTATAGGAATCATCGCTGCGGCAGACACAATTAAGGAAGACAGTGCCAAAGCAATTGAAGAAATAAGAAATATGGGCATTGAGGTAGTAATGCTCACGGGCGACAATGAAAACATCGCTAAGGAAATCGGAAGACAGGCAGGTGTTGACCGAGTTATTGCGGGAGTTCTTCCGGGTGAAAAAGAAAAAGCACTCCGTTCTCTTCAGAAGAGGGGAGTGACGGCAATGGTCGGTGACGGCATAAACGATGCACCTGCACTGACAAGAGCTGATATAGGTATCGCAATCGGTGCAGGAACAGATATAGCAATTGATGCGGCTGACATAGTGCTTATGAAGAGCAGACTTACGGATGTTCACGCCCTTATAAGACTCAGCAGGTCAACTCTCAGAAATATCTATGAGAATCTTTTCTGGGCATTTTTCTATAATACCTTAGGTATTCCTCTTGCGGCAGGGCTTTTTATTCCCATATTCGGCTGGGAGCTGAATCCTATGTTCGGTGCGGCGGCTATGAGCCTTTCATCCTTCTGCGTGGTTACCAATGCTCTGAGACTCAATTTTACGGATATATATTCTACAAAGCATGACAGAAAAATCAGAAAGAAAAATATAGCCGAACCCGATTCTGACGAAGAAGGAACAGAGAGTAAGGCCGTTATTGAGGTCAAGGGTATGATGTGCGAGCACTGCGAAAAAAGAGTCAGAGAATGTCTTGAAGCACTGCCATTTGTAGACGAAGCGGCGCCCGATTTCAAGACGGGCAAGGTTCACCTTATCTATAATTCGGCACCTGACCTTAAGGTGATGAAGAAAAAAATTAAAGAAGCAGGGTATAGTCTTAAGTAAGAGCCAAGGGCCCAGGGCCTAGGGCCAAGGACGCCCCGACAGCTCAGTTGACAGAAGACCTTACCCGCATCGTAAAGTGGTGAAAACCCTAAGGGCAACTCTTGTTGCCCTTCTTTTTATGCAAAGAAAAAAGTTGCAGAATAAATGCCCTGCAACTTTTAGTATTAATAATCATTCTTACGGTGCGGAATTAACCTTTATTTTATCACAGGCTAAAACGGCCTTGGCCCTTGGCCCTCGACCCTCGGCCCTGAAATAATGCAGAGCATTATTTCTTCTGTCCGTAGTAAGCGTTGGGACCGTGCTTTCTCATATAGTGCTTATCGAGAAGGTACTGCTCAATAGGTCTTTTTTCGCCGCTTATCTGTTCAGCGTGGTAAGCCATATTGGCTACGGTTTCCATTACAACGGCATTATGTACGGCTTCCTTCGGGTCTTTACCCCAGGCAAAAGGTCCGTGCTTATATGCAACTACACCGGGAACAGCCATAGGGTCGATATCCTCAAAGGCTTCAATGATAACTGTTCCTGTCTCTTTTTCGTAGGCAGTCTCAACCTCCTCGGGAGTGAGCTGTCTTGTGCAGGGGATAGAGCCGTAGAAATAGTCGGCATGAGTTGTGCCGTAGGCGGGAATGCTTCTTCCTGCCTGCGCCCATGATGTTGCCCAGGCGGAGTGTGTGTGAATTACGCCGCCGATTTTCGGGAAAGCCTTGTAAAGCTCAATGTGTGTGGGTGTATCTGATGAGGGGTTGAGATTACCTTCAACAACGTTGCCGTCAAGGTCAACAACTACCATATCCTCTTTCTTCATAACGTCATATTCAACACCGCTGGGCTTGATAACGATAAGGCCCTTTTCTCTGTCAATGCCGCTGACGTTGCCCCATGTGAAAGTAACAAGACCGTAGGTGGGGAGACTTAAATTAGCTTCAAGTACCTTTTGCTTAAGTTCTTCTAACATATATGTCATTCCTTTTTCTTTTTGAATATTATAGCTTTTCCGTTCTTTGTTTGTCAAGTTATAATAAAGGTAGTAACAGAGTTACCTTTAAGGGTAGCGGAAAATACACCGTTTTCGAAATACGCTTCTCCCAGGTCTGCCCACTTTTCTCCGTTCTTTATATCACCTGAAGTACGGATAGTCTTTGCTTTTGAAAGACCTGCGAACTCCTTGAGGTCAAACTGTATTTCCCTTTCGGTTTTATAAATATTATTTGCCACGATGACAAGCTTGTTTTCCTTTTCGTCATAGGCAGCAAGAGAAAATCTGTTCATAGGTATTACAGTCATACCCGGTCTTATATAACGTGAGAACTGACCGAAGGCATAGTATTTCTGAGTGAGAATATATTCTTCCTTGTCTATATCTGCAACGCTGCAGCCCCAGTAGCCGTTATCCTTAAGGTCAAACATACGGGGCATATCCTTTCTGCTCTTGTAGCCCGTCTGTGAGATATAGGAGGCCACAATCTGCCATATAACCCAGGCCGAAGGCTTCAGCACATACATATCCTCAAGTATCTTTTCAGCAAGCCACAGACCTGCCGCCATTTCTCCTGCATCTTCACCTGCAACAGAGGACCAGTCAGTTTCCGTCATCCATAAATCCATTCCTGTTTTACGGCATTCTTTCCCGATATGAGCTGAGGCTCTTTCATAAGTATGAGTGCTTATTCTTCCTACGGCACTGAGTGCTTCGGGGGAAAGCTTTTTAAAGGCCTTGAGCTGTCTTCTTGATGAGGTTTCGTCACTTGCAGTAAGGACAGTATCATTGAGTCCGTATTTATTCATAGCCTTCTTAGTGGCTACGAGAAGGTCGCTCTGCATTTTACCGGGAGAAACGTGACATCCCTCTTGCTTTGGACTGTCTTTGTACCAGTAGTTAGTAAAAGGCTCATTCATAGGAGCAAGGGAGCCTATTTTTATGCCCTTTTCTCTTTGGATATAATCCGTAACGTGAGCGAGATATTCGGCAAAATCATCTATGCAATCTTTTCTCAGATTGTTTTTAAGGGGATTTTTGTGCCCCGATGAGCAGCCGCTGACTGTCATAAAATATGGCGGTGAATTTGAAAAGGCTTCAACAAAGGCGTCTTCCTTTGCAGCCTTATAGCAGGCTTCAAGAACAGAAAGCTGACGGCTGTCTGCTTCGTAGTTCCAGTTTAATTCGTCCGTTTTTTCGTTCTTTTCAAGAAAGCCGGGCATCATCGAGTCGGTTCTTGTAATATGATCGTGGGTAGGGTCGTCCCCTCCGCCGATATTGTAACGCATAATATTAAGTCCCAGACCCTTCTCCTTGTCAAAGAAGAGCTCTGCGGCATCCTTTGTAAGCTTTTCGCTGTGACCTATGCGGTTGGCCCACCAGCAGAGACTTGTGCCCCATCCCTTGAATGTGCCGTCACCTGTGGTTATTCTGTTCTTCAGTGATACAGTGATTTTCTCCATATTTCAATCCTCAAAAAAAGAACGGGACTGCCGCTTTTGCAGAGCAGTCCCTTGTTTTTTTACATCATTTCGTGGAATTCTTCTTCTGTAAGGATTTCAACACCCTTATCAGCAAGTACCTTTGCAGCTGCATCGTTATCTGCAACACGAAGGATAACATAAGCCTTCTCACTTTTTCTTGTGATGAAAGCGTAAAGATATTCAACGTCGATGTCTGCTTCGGCAAGAATCTGCATAGGTACGGAGAATGCACCCGGAGTGTCATTGATACCGACGGCGATAACGTTGGTAATTGAAACTGTGATACCCTGTGCCTTAAGTGCTTCAGCGGCCTTGTCGGGCTCATTTACAATAAGACGAAGAATACCGAAATCTGTCGTATCAGCGATTGAAAGGGCACGGATGTCTACCTGAGCATCGCTGATGATTTTTGTGATTTCTGCAAGTCTGCCCTTTTTGTTTTCTACGAAAATGGAAATCTGCTTGATAATCATAATTTTCTCCTCCTGTTATTATAATTTACGGTTGTCAATTACTCTCTTTGCCTTGCCTTCTGAACGGGGCAGAGTGCCGGGAGCCATAAGACGAACCTTTGCGTGAATGTTAAGTGTTGACTGAAGAGCTGCTTCAATTCTCTTTTCTTCTGCTTCCATACCCTTGACTGTGTCAGAGAACATTTCGGGAGCCATTTCAACCTGAACCTCCATAGTGTCAAGGTTGTTCTTGCGGTCAACAATAATAAGATAGTTGGGGTTCATATTAAGGGAAAGAAGAACATGCTCAACCTGTGAGGGGAATACGTTAACGCCGCGGATAATGAGCATATCGTCGCTTCTGCCCTTAGGCTTGGTCATTCTTACGGTTGTTCTGCCGCAGGCACAGGTTTCTCTTGTAAGAGCACAGATATCTCTTGTGCGGTATCTTACGAGGGGAAGAGCTTCTTTGCCGATACAGGTAAAGACAAGCTCACCGTACTGTCCTTCGGGGAGTACCTCAAGAGTATCGGGGTCGATAATTTCGGGATAGAAATAGTCTTCACAGACGTGCATACCGTTCTGGCATTCGCAGTCATAGGAAACACCGGGGCCTGCAATTTCTGAAAGTCCGTAAATGTCGTATGCCTTGATATCGAGAAGTCTTTCAATTTCTTTTCTCATTTCCTCTGTCCAGGGCTCTGCACCGAAAATACCTGCACGGACCTTGAGGCTCTTCGGGTCAATGCCCATATCTCGTACAGTTTCGCCGATAAACATAGCATAGGAGGGTGTACAGCAGAGAATATCTGATTCAAAATCCTGAAGCATCTGAATCTGTCTCTGAGTGTTGCCCGATGAAGCGGGAAGAGCTGTTGCACCGAGATACTCTGCACCGTAATGGAGACCGAGACCGCCGGTGAAGAGACCGTAGCCGTAGGAAACGTGAATAGTATCGTCCTTTGTACCGCCTGCAGCGCAGATTGCTCTTGCTGCACCGTCAGCCCATACATCGATATCGTGCTGTGTATAACCTACAACGGTAGGCTTACCTGTTGTACCTGATGAAGCGTGAATACGTACAAGGTCGCCCTTGGGAACTGCAAAAAGTCCAAAAGGATAGTTGTCGCGAAGGTCAGTCTTTACTGTAAAGGGAAGCTTTGTGATATCATCGATTGAGTGGATATCTTCGGGCTTAAGACCGATTTCGTCGAATTTCTTTTTGTAAAAAGGCACATTCTCGTATGCGTTTTTTACCATTTTGATAAGTCTTGCTGATTGAAGTGCGTGAAGATAATCTCTTGAAGCACATTCAACTTCGGGTTTAAAAATTGCCATTTGGAATCTTCCTCTCGTTGATAGATTTATACAATGAGGTTCTCAGGCACACAAAGTGGGAGAGAATCTTATTTTGCGTTGTAACCAAGCTCGAAAGCTTTAAGATTGGTTTCGATTGTCTTGGGCGGTACTGTGGATCTGATAATATCAATCCACATTTCTTTGCCGATGCCGAGATATGCTGCAGCGGCACCTAAAAGTACGATGTTAGCACATTTTGCCGTGCCTGCGCTGAGGGCAAGCTCAAGGGCATCAATGCTCACAAGCTTAACACCTTTTTCTTCAATTTTGCCGAGAATATTTTCGGGGTACTCTGCCTTACCCATAATTACGGGCATAGGATCAATTTTTTGTGTGCTTGAAATAAGAACGCCGTCCTTTTTAAGCCAGGGCAGCCATCTTGCGCTTTCAAGCTGCTCGAAGGAAATAATAATATCTGCTTCGCCTTTTTCGATTACGGGAGAGTAAACCTTTTCGCCGTATCTTACATAAGTGACAACACTTCCGCCTCTCTGGCTCATACCGTGAACTTCACTTACCTTAACGTCATAGCCTTCCTGAAGGAAGCATTTACCCATAAGCTTTGAAGCCAGAAGAGTACCCTGACCGCCGACACCGACAATAAGTATGTTTTTAGTCATCAGTTTTCCTCTCCTTTCTCAATAGCACCAAACTTGCAGGCTGAAGCACAGACACCGCAGCCGACGCACTGAGTATTATCAATAAGTGCAAGGCTTTTGCCGTTTTCTCTCTTAATCTGCGAAAGGGCAGGACAGCCTACATTCAGACAAGCCTTACAGCCGATGCATTTATCTGCGTCAACCTTTACGGGAGCAGAATGCTTTACTGTCTTAAGAAGAGCGCAGGGTCTTCTTGAAATAATAAGTGAGGGTGCCTTCTTTGAAAGCTCTTGCTTTACTACAGCCTTGGTGTTTTCAATATCAAAGGGGTCAACAACTCTTACATTTTCAAAGCCGACGGCTTTTGCAAGAGCTTCAAGGTTAACGGAAACTGTGGGGTCACCCTTGATTGTAAGACCGTTGGCAGGGTTGTTCTGGTGGCCTGTCATACCTGTGATTGAATTGTCGAGAACGATAACTGTTGAAAAGCCCTTGTTATATGCAATGTCAATAAGACCTGTAATTCCTGAGTGAATAAAGGTGGAGTCACCGATAACTGCAACACTCTTTGCGGCGGCCTCTTCGCCTCTTGCAAGGTTATAGCCGTGAAGACCGCTTATTGATGCACCCATACATACACAGCTGTCCATCATTGAAAGGGGAGCCTGAGCACCTAAGGTATAGCAGCCGATATCACCGCTTACATAAAGTCCCATACCCTTAAGGGCATAGTAGAGACCTCGGTGGGGACAGCCGGCACAGAGTACGGGAGGACGTGCAGGAATAACATCCTCAAGAGAAACAAATTCGTTCTTTTTATCTGTAAGAGCCTTTTCGATTGTGCTGTGTGAAAACTCACCTAAAAGAGAGAATAGCTTCTTGCCCGTAACCTTAAGGCCGAGCTTAATGCAGTGGGTTTCTATAATGCCGTCGAGCTCTTCGATAACAATAAGCTCTTCCACCTTTTCTGCAAAGTCTTTAATAAGGTCGGTGGGAAGGGGATTTACCATACCGAGCTTCAGATAGCTTGCGTTTTCGCCTAATGCCTCATGAGCGTAGGTGTAAGAAGCGCCTGAGCAGATAATACCCATTTTTTTGCTGTTGTATTCGACGGTGTTTATGCCCATTTCAACTGCTTCTGTGTTGGCAAAGGCTATCATTTCTTCGAGTCTCTTTTCAACTCTTTCGTGTGCGGGACGTGCCATTGCAGGCATCATAACACGGGACATAACATCCTTTTTGTATTCCTTGAGGGGTACATTCTTTCTTTCGCCGAGGGTAACAACTGAGCGTGCGTGTGAAACTCTTGTTGTAAGACGGAGAAGGAAGGGTGTATTGAACCTTTCCGAAAGCTCATAAGCGAGAACTGCAAAATCACGGCATTCAGCTGAATCTGAGGGCTCGAGCATAGGAGTCTTTGAAGCGATTGCGTGATGACGGGAGTCCTGCTCGTTCTGCGAAGAGTGCATACCCGGGTCATCGGCAACGGCACAGACCATACCGCCTGTTGCACCGATATAAGATGCAGTGTAAAGAGGGTCGGCGGCAACATTGAGACCGACGTGCTTCATAGCACAGAATGCTCTTGCACCACCCATTGAAGCACCGAAGGCAACCTCAAAGGCTACCTTTTCGTTGGGTGCCCACTCGGAGTACATATCATCATATTTTGAAGCAAATTCGGTAATTTCCGTACTGGGCGTACCGGGATAGGAGGAGATAACGTTGACTCCTGCCTCCCAGAGACCTCTTGCAACGGCTTCGTTACCGAGCATAAGTGTTTTATTCATTTTCTATACCTTCCTTATTCCTTAACCTTCCTTATTTCTTAAATCGAGAACTCTCTGTGCCTTGCCCGTAAATCTTTCGATTGTCTTAGGCTCAACAAGGCTTACCTTGACGGCAATACCTAAGATGTTCTGGATATTTGTCTTAACCTTGGCTCTGAGGTTTTCAAGCTCGCTGTATTTTTCGAGAAGATTAGCATCAATAAGCTCAACTCTTACCTCAAGGGAATCTGAGAAGCCTTCGCGTCTTACGACAAGCTGGTAGTGAGGGCTGATAGAATTGATGCCGATGAGGGCAGATTCAATCTGAGACGGGAATACGTTTACGCCGCGGATTTTGAGCATATCGTCACTTCTGCCGATGATTTTAGCCATTCTTGCCGAAGTTCTGCCGCACTTACAGGGCTCATAGTTGATGTTGGTGATATCTCTTGTTCTGTAGCGAAGCATAGGCAGACCTCTCTTGGTAAGATTGGTAACAACAAGCTCACCGGTTTCGCCCTTGGGGAGAACCTCACCTGTCTGCGAGTCAATAGTCTCGCACAGGAAATGGTCTTCGTTTATATGTAAGCCGTCACGGTAGATACATTCACCTGACATACCGGGGCCGTTGAGCTCTGACATACCGTAGTTATCGGTGCAGAAGAAGCCTCCGCCCCAGCTTTCTTCAATCTGAGCTCTCATTTCGGGAGTACATCCCTCACTGCCTAAAAGACCGAGCTTTAATTTGTAGCTGTCAAGAGGGAATTCCAAGCCTCTTTCCTTTGCACTTTCTGCCAAAAAGAGACAGTATGAAGGAGTAGCAACAATTGTATCGGTGCCGAAGTCACGCATAAACTTAAGCTGCTTTTCTGTGTTGCCCGATGATGTGGGAACAACGGTTGCACCGATTTTTTCAAGACCGTAGTGAAGACCTAAGGCGCCCGTAAACATACCGTATCCGAAGCATATCTGTACCATAGAGTCCTCGTTGGCGCCTGCCGCATAGGCAATTCTCGCCACCTGCTCACTCCAGTTTTCCATATCCTCTCTTGTGTAAGCAACAACGGTGGGATTGCCTGTTGTGCCTGATGAAGCGTGAACACGTATAATCTTTTTCTGAGGAACGCTCAGAAGTCCGAAGGGATAGTTGTCACGAAGGTCAGCCTTTGTGGTGTAGGGGATATACTGAATATCTGAAAGGCATTTGATTTTGTCGGCTGTGATGCCTGCCTTTTCAAAGCGGTCGTGATAGAATTTTACGTTTTTATCGCAGTAGTCGACGAGAGCCTTGAGCCTTTCGAGCTGAAGCGCTTCAAGGTCCTTTCGGCTCATACATTCCATTTCTTTATTCCAGATCTGATTTTTCATTCGGAGTCCTTTCCGGTAACAAATTCCAAAATATTGATACCAATTATTATACATTATTTTCTTGTTTTATATTTCTTATACAGAAATATGGTTCTATAAAAGAGGCTGTTTTTATTTCTTATTTAAAGTTCTCTGATCCAATATCATATTTGTGAATTATCAATAAGTGAATACGGATAAAGAATTTACGGGAATATAGGCAATATCAATTGTTTAAAGCTTTAAAGCACAAAAGAATAATATGAGGTTATTGTAGCATTTCAAAGGGGGAGATGTCAAGAGCTGAAAGTAATAAAAAATACGGCCACTTTTCAGTGACCGTACTTTTTGTATAATATTGTGTTTATTTAACCTTAACCGTTTTAACAGAACTATAAGCACCGTAGATTTTCTTACCGTCAACAGTTTTGTATGCCCTGACTTTTACATAATACTTTTTGCCGCTTTTGAGCTTTTTGATTGTAGCTTTTGTACTCTTTTTACCTGTCAGAGTAACCATGGACTTCTTATCAAAGCTTTTTGATGTTGAATATACGACCTGATATCCTGTTGCACCGCTTACAGCTTTCCAGGTAACAGCAAATTTCTTTTTTGAGGTGGATTTGATATCGCTTATAGAGGTTTTTTTCGGTTCTGTTGCGGTGGTGAGTTCTGTGCTGCCACTCATAATTGTTTTTGGACCTACTTTTGAATAGGCCTTTATTCTGAATTTATATGTTGTTCCCGGCTTAAGGTTCTTACTGATTTTATACGAAAGAGTAGAACCGGATTTAATTGTTTTTATTCTTTCGTATTTTTTTGTTTGAGAATTATATTTATAAATTCTGTAGCCGTGTGCTCCCTTGACCTTTTTCCATTTAAGAGTAATTGCGCTTTCGGATTGAGAGGCCTTGAAGCCTGAAACAGCAGAAAGTTTAGTGTCCGTGGCAATCGAATCCGAGAAGTTACCCCATACAGTTTTTCCGTTAATTTTTCTGTATGCCTTGATTTTAAATTCATACATTGAACCGGGCTCAAGATTTTTCACCGTATATTTTAAAGAACTTGTTGTTTCAAGCTTTTTCCACTTTTTCTTTGCGTTATCGTAAATATAAATACTGTATCCGTCTGCTCCCTTTGATTTACTCCAGGAAAGCTTTAAAGAAGTTGTTTTCTGAGAAGAGGCTGAAAATCTTTTTACGGTTTCGGGAGCAGCCTTTACGCTTACTGTTTCCGAAGGCTCGCTCCATACGGTTTTTCCGCCAGCCTTTATGTAAGCCTTAATCATAAATTTATAGGTTTCACCTGCAGCTACTTCTGCAAAATAATCGGCAGTGCCAGTATATACTACACGTTCAGAAGTATTGAGTGTAACCCATTTTTTCTTTTTGCTGTTGTACTGATAAATTCTGTATCCGTGGACAAGACGGTCTTCAGGCCAAGTAAGGTTAATTCCCGAAGCGGACACCGTATATTTTATATCTTTTACGGGAAGAGGAGCTGCAGATACATCTAAAGGATCGGTTTCATCAGACCAGAGAATGTCACCGTCTGCGTTTTTATATGCCTTAATTTTAACACGGAATCCTGTACCGTGATCGGCAACCGAAGCGGTGTATTTATTTGACGAAGTTGTAATAAGCTCTGTGTATTTTTTCTTTGAAAAATTATACTTGTAAAGCTTGTAGCCGGTAGCACCTGCAGTTTTATCCCAGATAATTGTTATCTCTGAGGTGGTTGCAGTAAAGGTCAGATTTGTCGGCTGTGCCGGTCTTACATACTCAACAGCAATTTCACTGTCCGGACCTAATATGATTTCTGAGTTTTCATTAACATAAGCCCTTACCATAAATTTGTTATCTGATTCTGTATAAACGTCAGAAATACCGGCACCTGTAATAGAGCCGCTGTTTGTAGTTTTTGCTTCTTCAAATACTTTCTTTTCCGGATTGTACAAATAAACTATATAGCCGTCAGCACCGCTTACATAGTTCCACGAAACTTTAATCACATCGGGGGCGACAGCTTCAGTTACAATGCCTTCAACCTTGTTAAGGGTTTTCTTATCCGTTTCAATTGTTACGCGGCTGATTTCTTCGCCACACATACCGCAATATGTAACTTTTTCGTATGAGCCGGTTTTCGTGTAGGTGGCATCTGTAATGTTTTCTTCTGCTGTTTTTAGTTCTGTCGAAACGTGAGAACAATCAGCTGCTGAAGCAGCAAAAAACGTCATTACAACAGAAATGAGCATTGTAATAAAAATTGCAGACAATCTTTTAATTTTCATTTTTCATTTTCCTTTCGCTGTATTAAAATAGTTTTCTTCAAAATAAGAACTAAAGTGATGTTTCCTCCTGTTTACATATTACTACCAACAAAGGAAAAAGTAAATATGTACAGATAAATATTAATAAATAACAATAGGAACGCCTCCCTTGCAATTACTATTATAATTCTTAATTTGTAGAATGTCAAGCAACATTTTATATTTTTTATTCTCTATATTTATCACACAATAACTACTATAATTAATTACGGTGATGAAAATGAATAAGAAACAGAAGGATAAATATATATTACTCGGTCTGAATATTGCATATTACAGAAAGCTTAACGGTTTCACTCAGGAAAAATTAGCTGAAAAATTAGGGCTCGACAGAACGACTATCAGTAAAATTGAGCTTGCAACAAGCGGAGTTTCTTTGGATGTAATTTTTGAAATAGCTGACCTTTTTAACATTAAGGTTGATAAGCTTTTTCAGTTCAGAGAATAAAAAACGGCAGGTTTTTCGCCTGCCGTTTTTCTATGCACATTTTAAACATTGAACAGGAAATGAACAATATCTCCGTCCTTCATAACATATTCCTTGCCTTCACTCTTTACAAGGCCCTTTTCCTTTGCTGCCGCAAGTGAGCCAAGCTCCATAAGTGTATCGAAGGAAACAACCTCAGCTCTGATGAAGCCTCTTTCAAAGTCAGAGTGGATTTTACCTGCTGCCTGAGGAGCCTTTGTGCCCTTCTTGATTGTCCAGGCTCTTACCTCGGGCTGACCTGCAGTAAGATAGGAGATAAGACCGAGAAGGTTATAGCTTCTCTGGATAAGAAGGTCAAGACCGCTTTTTTCGATGCCAAGGTCGGAAAGGAACATTTCCTTATCCTCGTCTGAGAGAGAGGAGATTTCTGCTTCAAGACCTGCACAGATGGGAAGCACCTCTGCACCCTCTGCTGCTGCAATCTCACATACAGCCTTGTAGTTTTCGTTTGTATCGATACCTGAAACGAAGTCTGCTTCGCTCATATTACAGGCATAGATAACAGGCTTTGATGTAAGAAGAGCCGCATTGTCGAGAATAGCTTTTTCTTCCTCGTTGCATTCAACACTTCTTGCAGGCTGTTCGTTTTCGAGAGCCTCCTTGATTCTCTTGAGAAAATCAACCTCAGAAGCAAGACTCTTGTCACCCTTCATAGCCTTTGATACACGGTCAATTCTTCTGTCAATCATTTCAAGGTCAGAGAGAATAAGCTCGAGGTTGATTGTCTCCATGTCTCTCTTAGCGTCGATTGAGCCGTCAACGTGGATAATATCGTCGTCCTCAAAGCAGCGGACAACGTGAATGATAGCATCTACCTCACGGATATGCGAAAGGAACTTGTTGCCGAGACCTTCACCCTTTGAAGCGCCCTTTACAAGACCTGCAATATCAACGAATTCGATAGTTGCAGGGGTGAATTTAACGGGATTATACATATCTCTGAGCTTGTTGAGTCTTTCATCGGGGACGGCAACAACGCCTACGTTGGGCTCGATTGTGCAGAAAGCGTAGTTCGCACTCTGAGCACCTGCGTTGGTTATTGCGTTGAAAAGTGTACTTTTGCCGACATTGGGCAAACCAACGATACCAAGTTTCATTTTTAAACCTCTTTGTTATTTATTTTGTAGCTTCGATAAGTGCCTGTTCAATATCGGCAATGATGTCGCTTACATCTTCAATACCTACTGAAAGACGGATAAGGTCGCTCTTAACGCCTGCTTCCTCAAGCTGCTTGTCAGTGAGCTGACGGTGAGTTGTTGAAGCGGGATGAAGAACGCAGGTCTTACTGTCAGCGACGTGAGTTACGATTGAAGCAAGACGCAGAGAATCCATAAACTTAGTTGCAGCCTCTCTGCCGCCCTTTACGCCGAAGGAGATAACGCCGCAAGTGCCATCAGGCATATATTTCTTTGCGAGCTCATACTGAGGGTCACTTTCGAGTCCGGGATAGGATACCCAGGAAACAAGGTCGCTCTTTTCAAGATACTTTGCAACCTCAAGAGCATTCTTGCAATGTCTTTCCATTCTGATTGCAAGGGTTTCAAGACCGAGACCGAGAAGGAATGCGTTCTGAGGGCCGGGGATAGAGCCAAGGTCACGCATAAGCTGAACAACGGCCTTTGTGATATATGCACCCTTGCCGAAGCGCTCAGTGTAGGTGATACCGTGATATGAATCGTCGGGAGTTGTAAGGCCGGGGAACTTATCGTTCTGTGTCCAGTCGAAATTACCGCTGTCAACGATACAGCCTCCCACCTGAGTTGCGTGGCCGTCCATATATTTTGTTGTGGAATGAGTCACAATGTCAACACCGTACTTGAATGCCTGACAGTTGATGGGTGTGGGGAAGGTATTGTCAACGATAAGGGGAACACCGTGTGCGTGAGCAGCCTTAGCGAACTTTTCAATATCAAGAACCTGAAGGGAGGGATTTGAAAGTGTTTCGCCGAAGACAGCCTTTGTGTTTTCTCTGAAAGCGGCTTCAAGCTCTTCTTCACTGCAGTCGGGTGTAACAAAAGTAAAGTCAATACCTAATTTTTTCATTGTAACGTTGAAAAGATTGAAGGTACCGCCATAAATCGCTGTTGAAGCAACAACATGGTCGCCTGCGTGGCAAATGTTGAAAATCGCAAAGAAATTTGCAGCCTGTCCGGAAGAGGTGAGGACACCTGCGACACCGCCTTCGAGGTCGGCGATTCTTGCGGCAACACAGTCATTGGTAGGATTCTGAAGTCTTGTGTAGAAATATCCTGATGCCTCAAGGTCAAAAAGCTTACCCATTTCTACGCTTGAATCGTATTTATATGTGGTGCTCTGGCAGATAGGAATCTGACGGGGTTCACCGTTTTTAGGTGTATATCCTGAATGAATACATTTTGTTGCGATTTTGTAGTCGCTCATTGTAATCAGCCTCTTTTCTTAAATTTTTATACTGGTTAATTATATTACATTATGGGTGCTAAGTCAAGGAAAAGGAGCAAAAAAGAAGCCCCGACAAAGGTCGGGGCCAAGGTTCGCTAACAGAAAATCAATATACTCTTCCGTTGGTGAAGATATTTGTGAAAACAGAGCCGAGATAGTCAAAGAATGCACTGAGCTTAGCACCGAATCCAAGAGAAGCATAACGGTAATGCTCAGGACCGAAAACTGTTTCGGGATTGTAGAAGCGGATGCTGTCACGGTCAACAGAATAGCTGAAGGCACCGCTTGATAAAACGAAGTAGTAATAGCCCTCCTTGGTGAGCTTCTGATTGCTTAAGTCGGCGTGAAGCACGTTATCCTTGAAATACATTTTGCTGCTTCCTGCATAGCCTACTTTTTCAAGCTTGTAATAGATGTTGTAAGCTGTAATTTTGCCCTCGTAAGGCTCGGCAGAGTAATAAATATCAATGCCGCAATCCTTTTCGTTGTAAACGGTGAATTCGTCATCAATGCGGATTTCGATGCTGGAGATTTTTCCGGCACCTCTTACAGTGTAGCTTGCTTCATCCAGAAAGGCGGGAACTGAGTCGCCTGCAAGGGAGCTGATTGCCAGACATCCCATAAGGGTAAGAACTGCAAGGAACAGGGATAAAAGTTTTCTTGTTTTTTTCATTCTGATATTCTCCTTTTAAATTTTAAATATTTGTAAATGTTAACAAGCATTAACATTTACTTGACTCAAGTATAAACAAAATATGTATAAAAAGTCAAGTCATCGGGCCTGAAATACTTTTACGGCAATAAAAAAACCCCGGGATGAACCGGGGCTTCTGAAGGTGGGTTATCAGTAAGTCTGCTTGTATGAAAGAAGATTTGAAATCATTGAAAGCAGGTATCCGAAAACAACCTGAAGCTTATCAATTAAGCCGAGTGATTCGAACTTGTATTCAACACCCTTTGTGCTGCCGAGAGTATTCTGGCAATCTTCACCTGTAAGTGAGCCGCCTGCGATGTAAATGTGATAGTAGCCTTCCTTTGAAAGCTCTAATGTGCTCAGGTCGATGTGAAGAACGCTTTCAGCAAGATATGCGCTTTCAGCGTGAACGGTTCCGACCTCCTCTGCCTTAAGAGCAAGGCTTAATACATCGAAGTTGTCGCCCAGATCTTCTGTAGTATAGTATACAACGAATTCAGCGTCAGCAGTGATTTCGGTAAATTCTGCACCTACGGGTATTTCAACGCTCTTGATTGTTGAAAGTGTTCTGAACTGAGCAGCGCCTGCACCTAATTCCTTAGGCCAGTTAACAGCAAATGAGCCAATACCGCAGCAGCTTAAAATTAAAATAGCTGCGAGAACAAACGATAAAAGTTTCTTTGTTTTTTTCATTTTCATAGCACCTCTGTAAGTTGTATTGATAATATGAACATTGTGAATATTATGTTAACATTATCTTGACTTAAGTATAACCGAAACTATGAAAAATGTCAAGTACAAATTAACCGTTTATAAATTTTAATTTTTACGAATAACCGTTGTAATATATTTTGCCCTCGCTGAGCTTTATTCCCTTTGCTTCCATAAGCTCAGAAACGGTTACAAGCTGATAGCCGTTCTTTATAAGCCATGGAACTATTTCCTGTGTAGCCTTGGCTGTGGAGCCGTAAAGGTCGTGCATAAGAATGATTGAGCCGTCACGGGCAGTTTTCTTTATATGAGAAACTATTTTTGTACTCGAAAGACATTCCCAGTCACGTGTATCCACAGACCACTGGATAAAGGGCTTGTCAATAAGTCTGAGAGCCTTGCCTACTGAGCCACCGGGAGCACGTGCTATGGTGCAGGTCTGACCTGAATATTTTTTGATAAGCTTGTCGGTTTTGCTTATCTGCTCTCTGACAATTTTATCGGAGCTTGAGCTGAGACTTGCGTGGGAATAGGAATGGTTACCTATTTCACAGCCCAATCGGTTTTGTCTTTCAAGGCAATCGCTGTATGCCTCGATTCTGTTTCCCACAACGAAGAAGGTTGCTCTTGCGTCATACTTTTCAAGCACATCAAGAATTGTATGTGTATGAGTGGGGTGGGGACCGTCATCAAAGGTGAGGGCAACCATAGGCTTTTTGGCGCTTATGTATCTTGTGGCTATGCTTTTTGTAAAAGCACTCTTTCCTTTGGGAGCAACGGTTCTTATTCTGTATGATACCTTTTCTTTGACGGAACTGAGGGTGTCCGTAAATTTTTCACTGTCAGCACTGAGAGCTCTGAGCTTTTCCCATTTTCCGTTACCGACCTTTTTGTATATTTCATAGGAATCGGCTCCGCTGACCTTTTTCCATGTGAGAGTCACTTTTTTACTTTTCTGCAGGAGGGAGAAATCCTTCGGTGCGGCAATAAAAGTGCCTGACCTTGATTTTCCCGTGAAGCGACTTTCAGAATTACCTATAATAACATTTACACAGTAGCTGTAGCTTTTACCTGTCTTTGCTGAGGTGTCTTTATATGTATCGGTGTCCGCTGAAAGGGTTGCAAGCTTTTTCCAGTCTTCATTTCTCGACTGTCTGCGATATACGGCGTATTTGTCGGCATCGTCTGCTTTTTTCCAGCTGACAGAAAGACCGTTATATTTTTTTGATACAGAGGTTACATCGGGACTTACGGGCTTTGCGGCAGAAAATTCCTTTCCTCTTGCACCGGAGGTATCGCCCTTGTATGCCTTGAGAGCATAAAAGTATTTTATATTGCTTTTTGCAGTGCTGTCCGTATAGGAGAGAAGAGACGTTGAAGACAGTCTTTTAAGCTTGCCGTCTTCTGTACGGCGGTATATTACATACTTTTCTGCGCCCTTTACGGCTTTCCAGTTCAGCGAAATACCTTTTTCGGAGAAAGAAGCTTTTTTAATCTGAGGTGCACTCAGGTATGTCAGAGACAGTTTGCTGCTCTTGATTTTCTTGGTTTTTCTTACACAGTAGCTGTATGTGTCGCCGCTTGTGACATCCTTGTCTGTATATTTTTTGCCCTGAACGGAAGCTATTTTTATATACTTGCCCTTTTCGTTTTTCTTAAAAACGGAGTAGGCAGTGTTTTTTTCTGCGTTCCAGGAAAGAGACACTCCTTCAGCGGTGTTTTTCAGCTTCAGAGATACAGCTTCTGCAGAGCCGGCTGAGGCCTGAGCACTGAAGGCACCGAGAAAGAAGCACATCAGTAAAAGCAGAGGTAAAAATTTTAAAGTCTTTTTCATTTTTTATGCTCCTTTTGATCTTATATTTCAATTATAATCTCCACTGCATTTCTATGTCAACATAAAACGACAAATTTTGCAAAAAGATGCCTTATACTTGATATTTGCAAATAAAAATGGTAAGATGATAAAAGCGAAACCCGTTAACATCTATTCAAAGGAGAAAATAAAATGGAAAAGGGTGCAACACTTGTGATTATGGCTGCAGGTATGGGCAGCAGATTCGGCGGACTTAAGCAGATTGAGCCTCTCGGACCTGACGGGGAGATTATTCTTGACTATTCCGTATTTGATGCGGCAAGAGCAGGCTTTGATAAGGTTGTTTTTATAATAAAAAAGGAAATTGAAGATGATTTCAAAAAGGTGACCGAAGGCAAGTATGAAAGCAGGATAAAAGTTGAATATGCATATCAGGAGCTTGACAATCTTCCTGAAGGCTTTACTGTACCCGAAGGCAGAGTAAAGCCCTGGGGTACCGCTCACGCTATATATTCCTGCAAGGACCTTGTTGACGGACCTTTTGCGGTTATTAATGCTGATGACTATTACGGAGCCGAGACCTTCAAGGTAATATATGATGAGCTTACAAGAGAAAAAGAGGATAAAGATATCTATAATTTCTCTATGGTAGGCTTTAAAATCGAAAATACTCTCACCGAAAACGGCCATGTTGCAAGAGGCGTTTGTAAAATCGAAGACGGTATTATGACAGATATTGTTGAAAGAACAAAGATTATGTACCGTGACGGAAAGATTATGTATACTGAGGACGACGAAAGCTGGATCGAGATTCCCGAGGGAACCCCCGTATCAATGAATCTCTGGGGCTTCACCGAAGAAATTTTTGCGGAGATTGAAAAACGTTTCAGTATTTTCCTTGAAAAAAATAAGGACAATCCTCTGAAATGTGAATATTATATTCCTTTTGTTGTTGATGAGCTTGTCAAAGAGGGTAAAGCAGAAATCAAGGCTCTGACAACTCCTGAAAAATGGTACGGTGTGACCTACAAGAAGGATGCTGATGCTGTAAAAGCTGCATTCAAAGAAAAGACGGACAGCGGATTATATCCTTCACCCTTATGGAAATGAGGTGAGCTTGTGAGAATGAGTCAGGAAGAGTCAAAAAGACGTATGCGCGAGGGGAAGCTCTACTTTCCTGAGGATGATTCCATAATGGAAGAGCAGCTGAAATGTCTTGACAGGCTTTATGACTTTAATATGACAAGACCTACTGAGCTTGAAAAGCGTGAAGAGATGCTTAAAAGTATGTTTGCTGAAATAGGAGAGGAGTGCTATATTGAACCGCCGTTTCATTCAAACTGGGGCGGCAAGCACATTCATTTCGGTCATAATGTATATGCAAATTTCAATGTGACAATGGTGGACGATGCGGATATTTATGTAGGCGATTACGTAATGTTCGGGCCTAACGTCACCGTTGCAACGGCAGGTCACCCCATTAATCCAACCTTGAGACAGAAGGCAATGCAGTATAATATTGAGGTACATATAGGAAACAATGTCTGGATAGGTGCAAACGCCGTCATTTTACCCGGTGTTACAATCGGCGATAATACGGTTATCGGTGCAGGCAGCGTTGTTACAAAGGATATCCCTGCAAATGTTGTCGCTGTGGGTAATCCCTGCAGAGTTTTGAGACCTATAGGCGAAAAGGATAAAAAGTTTTATTTCAGGGACAGAGAGATAGATATTGAAATTGAAGAATAAAAAAACAAGACCACCGGAAAAACGGTGGTCTTTTTATGTGTTCTGATGTTTTATGCTTCTTTTGCAGCCTCTTCACGCTTTTCTCTTACATAAGCGTAGATAGGCTCAAGCTTTTCTTTTGTAAGGGGATAGCCGAATCTCATAAGAAGCCATACGCCCGTGTAAACAACGGCGGGAATGATTGTGCAGATAAACATAATCTTTCTACTTGTGCCGTTTTCTTCAATAAAGCCGTTGCCTGCAACGTCCTTGTTGTAGTTTGCCCACTGAAGAAGGAAGAGACCGAGAGTATCGGCAATAGTCTGACCCATTTTTCTCGAGAAGGTGTAAACTGCATAAACTGCACTTTCGTTTCTCATACCTGTCTTATATTCCTGATAGTCGATAACGTCGGCAACAACAGCCCAGCAGGTAAGACTTACGAAGGTATAGCCGAAGCCGATAATAAGAAGAGTAATCATAAATATCGGCCAGGGAAGTCTGCCGTTTACGGGGTCAATAATGTTGAGAATTGACTGATTATTTGCAACGATTGCGATTGCAACGGAAGCGATTGCGGAAACGATTGTAGCCTTGCCGCAAAGCTCTTTTTTACCGTATTTTGCAACGAGCTTACCCATAAAGGGAATAAGAACAACTGTGGGAAGGTAGTTACATACTGTACCGAGAATGCTGAGGTTTGTGTTACAGAAGTAGTTTTTATAAAGGTATGCGTTGAAGGAGCCGAACTGAAGCTGTCCGCTGATGAGAACGCCTGCAAGGGCAACCGTAACAAAGGGTCTTGATTTGATAAGACCGAGATAAATCTTCTTGTAGTCAACCTTGGGGTCAGCCTCTGAGGGAACTCTTTCCTTGGTTGTCTTATAGCCCCAGAGATAGAAGACAAGTGAAAGGACAGCCATTGCAATGCCGTAAATGAACATCTTGTTGCCGTCTGCCTGCTGAACAACGGTTCCGTCTTCCTTTGTAACGTCGGTGAAAATAACCATCGGTGCGATAAGAAGAACAACTGCGCCGCCGATACCTGAACCGATTGAACGGAAGGTTGAAAGAAGTGTTCGGCCCTTGGGGTCATCGGTAATAACAGATGCCAGCGAACCGAAGGGGATGTTCATACCCGTATACATCATACCGTAGAAGATATATGTAGCATAGGCAATAATCAGAAGAAGTGTCTGATCGGATGTAAACTGATGATAGGGTACGAAGCACAAAAAGGTTGAAAGTGCAAGGGGGAAAGATACCCATTTGAGATAGGGACGGTATTTACCTTCCTTTGAGGGAGGTCTTTTGCCTACCATTGCACCCCAGATGGGGTCGTTGATACAGTCCCATATACGTGTAATCATAAAGAGGGTACCTGCTTTTGCGGCAGAGATACCGATTACGTCAGTAAGGAAAACCTTAAGGTAGCTGGAAATGTATGTAAGGTTGAACATATTGCCGGCTTCGGCAATAGTATAACCGGCAGCCTCTTTTATGCCGATTTTGTTGGGATGGTCATTGACCGGCTTTTCTTTTACTTTCTTTTCTTTTGCCATTATATTGGCTCCTTTCGTTTAAGGTTCGGCTTAATCAGGAAAAAAGTCCTTCTTTTATTGTTATTTCGCCGGGTGTAAAGCCTGCTTTTTCGATAGCTTCAATAATAAGCTTATCGTCAACATCTTTTTTCATGCTTGCGGTAACAAGATTCTTCTCATGGTCAGCCTTTACCTTGCCGATGCCCTCGATTGCGCCGACGGCATCTTCAACTGCCTTTGCACAGTGACCGCAGTGCATACCCGTAACAGCTATGATTTTCTTCATAAACACAAACTTCCTTTCGTTTTGTTGTCATAGAATAGAATACTACTTTGAAAGAAAAAAAGCAATAAATTTTGCAAATTAAATTTTTACTCTGTTTTTAATAAATAAAAATTAAATATTTGATGTATTGTTTATACAATAATATATTCAGTTTAAAATTTGTTCATAATGATTTGATATACTCTCTTGTAATTGTCTAATTATGCCTATCATTTAAAATAAATTCGGAAAAAAGAATACTGTATCGGAGGTAAATTGACCTTGATAAGATTATTAAAGCTGATAAAAGGAATTAAAAAACCGGCTGCTGCCGCAATGATTTTTGTTGTGCTTTCCCAGATGTGCACCCTTGTTCTTCCCGTGATGATGTCGTCTATTATCAATAACGGTATCGTCAACGGTGATATTCCATACATAACACGAGTCGGTACGGCAATGCTTGGTGTATCTGCTCTTGGTGTGCTCGTTTCCGTTCTCAACAGCTATTTTTCAAGCAGCACATCGGCTGAGTACGGAAAAATTGTCAGAAGAGAAATTTTCCTTAAGGTTGAGTCTCTTTCTCAGACGGATATCGACAAAATCGGCACCCCCTCTCTTATTACACGCTGCACCAACGATGTAAAGGTTATGCAGGACTTTGTTCTTACGGGACTGAGAATGATTATATCTGCACCCATTATGCTTTTCGGCGGTGTATTTATGGCGTTCTTCCTTAACCCGAAGCTTGCTATGATTATCTTTGCTGTTTTCCCCATTATCGCAGTTATTGCCTTTATTGTTATCAGAACCGTAATGCCGATTTTCAGAAGACGTCAGAAGCTCATTGACGCCGTCAACTGCTTTATCAGAGAAAAGCTCAGCGGTATAAGAGTAATAAGAGCCTTCGGAAAAATCGAAAGCGAAGACGAAAAATTTGATGTTACAAATAACAGCCTTTCAGGTCTTACTCTTAAATTTCAGAGATTTATGGCTGTTCTTATTCCTGCCTGCATAGTTATTGTTATTGTTGCACTTGACTGTCTTATTCTTGTAGCAGCAAAGAACTTTGACAGCATGGATCATATTCTTGAAGCAGATAAGCTTATGTCAGCTATCGGTGACCTTCAGGCCTTCGTAATTTATATGATTATGATTATCAGCTCCCTTACCATGACGGCTGCTATGTTCGTAATCGTTCCCAGAGCCAGAATATCAGCTAACCGAATTGTAGAAATCCTTGATCTTGACCCTGTTATCAAAGACTGCGATGCACTCAAGAGCATTGATGAAAGCAAAAAGGGCACTGTCGAATTCAGGAATGTTTCCTTCGGTTATGCCGATGCGGACGAAAATGTGCTCAGTAATATTTCCTTTACTGCAAATCCCGGCAAGGTAACGGCTGTTATCGGCAGTACGGGCAGCGGTAAATCTACCCTTGTTAATATGATTCCCCGTTTTTATGATGCAACGGAGGGTCAGGTTCTCTTTGACGGTGTTGATGTCCGTGAGCTCAGTCAGGACGACCTTCGTTCAAGGATAGGCTTCATTCCTCAGAAGGCATGTCTTTTCAGCGGCTCCGTTGAAGAAAATCTCCGTTACGGCGACGAAGAGGCAACAGAGGAAAGAATGAGACTCGCTCTGGATATTTCACAGAGCAGTGAATTTGTAGATAAGCTTCCGGAGGGCATAAAGTCCTTTGTCAGCCAGAACGGCACCAACCTTTCGGGCGGTCAGAAGCAGAGGCTTTCAATTGCGAGAGCCCTTACAAGAGATGCTGAGGTATATATTTTCGATGACAGCTTCTCAGCTCTTGACTTTACTACCGACGCAAAGCTCAGAAAGGCTATAAAAGACAACCTTTCTGCGACGGTTATTATCGTTGCGCAGAGAGTCGGCACAATTATTGATGCAGATAAGATTGTTGTTCTCGATGAGGGCAGAGTTTCAGGCATAGGCACTCACGCAGAGCTTATTGAAAACAACGAGGTTTACCGTGAAATTTACGATTCGCAGATTACAAGGGGGGCAGCACAATGAAAACAAAAAATCCTCCTTTGAAAAAGGAATTGCCTACATATTCGGGCGATAAGTATGCCGCTTACAGAGAGCAGACCAAGACAGAAAAAGAAAAGCCGAAGAACTTTACGGAAACCGCAAAGAAGCTTTTCGGTCTTCTTAAGGATAAAAAGCTTGCCGTTGCGGTAATCGTTATTACAACAGCAATAAGCTCATATCTCACTATTTTAGGTCCCGAATACTTAGGCGACATCATTGATGTTCTTGATGTTCAGGTTAAAAATAAGCTTGCAACGGGCAGTATGGACTTTTCACCTGTTTACAGCATTCTTATTACTATATTCGTTATCTATACTGCAAGCTCTGTTCTTTCCTTTGTCCAGCATTATATTATGGCAGGTGTTGTTCAGGGTATTATAACAAGCCTGCGCCATCAGCTTAACCGTAAGCTTTCGAGGCTTCCCCTCGCTTATTATGACAGCCACAACAAAGGCGACATATTAAGCCGAATGATAAATGACGTGGATAATATCAACAATACTATCCAGAATATTGTTCTTCAGGTTATATCATCTGTTGTTACCTTTGTAGGTGTTTTTGCAATTATGCTCAAGGAGAGTGTAACCCTTTCCCTTACCTCTCTTTCACCCTTCCCTGTCTGTATGGTAATTGCACTTATTGTCCTTAATTTTTCAAAGGCATATTTCCGTAAGCAGTGGAAGGTTACGGGTGATGTAAACGGACATATTGAAGAAATGTTTACAGGTCATAAGATTGTCAAAGCCTTCGGTCACGAGGAAAAGGCAATTGAGGAGTTTGATATAATCAATGAGGAGCTCAGCTATGTGGGCAGAAAAGCACAGTTCCTTTCAGGTATTCTTTCTCCTATGATTAATTTTGCCAATAATGTGGGCTATGTGGTTATCTGCGTTATCGGCGGTTATCTTATTGTAAATAATAAGATGAGTGTCGGTGCCATTACAGTATTTATGGCATATTCAAAGATTCTTATGCAGCCTATTATTGACCTTAGCAATATTGCCAACAACCTTCAGTCCTCTCTTGCAAGTGCAGAGCGAGTATTTACTGTTCTTGAAGCAGAAGAGGAAATTCCCGATACGGAAAATCCCGTTTATCTTGAAAAAGGCTCAAGCATCACCTTCAAGAATGTGGACTTTTCATATCTTCCCGACAAGCCGCTTATTGAAAACTTCAGTCTGCAGGTTGATAAGGGTCAGCTTGTAGCTATTGTAGGCCCGACGGGTGCAGGTAAGACGACTATCGTAAATCTCCTTATGAGGTTTTACGAAATTCAGGGCGGCGAGATTCTTCTTGACGGTGTCAACATCAAGGATATGACAAGAGACAACCTGAGAAAAATTCTCGGTATGGTGCTTCAGGACACCTGGCTTTTCAAGGGCACACTCAGAGAAAACATTCTTTACGGAAAGTCTGATGCTACCGAGGAGGAATTCTACGCGGCCTGTAAGGCGGCAAAGGTTGACCATTTCGTTGCCACTCTTTCCGACGGCTACGATACAATGCTCGAAGAGGACGGAGTAAACCTTTCCGTAGGTCAGAGACAGCTTATTACCATTGCGAGAGCTATTCTCACCTCTCCCGACATTCTTATTCTTGACGAAGCAACGTCCTCCGTTGATACAAGAACGGAAATCCAGATACAGAAGGCTATGAAGAATCTTATGAAGGGCAGAACAAACTTTGTTATTGCTCACCGTCTTTCAACCATAAGAGAGGCCGACGCAATCATAGTTATGAATGAGGGCAGAATTATCGAAACAGGTAAGCACAGTGAGCTTCTCGAAAAGGGCGGCTTCTATGCCGAGCTTTATAATTCACAGTTTTCTGTTTAATTGACTTTTTACAGTGCATACTTTTAAGAAAGGGGGAGTTTGATGAGGGTTAAAACCTATGAGAACGGTCTGAGAGTATTTTTTGACAAAAGAGAAGACAGCCGTTCAGCCACGGTAGGAATATGGGTTGCAAGCGGTTCGGAGAATGAGAACGAAAAAAACAACGGCATATCCCATTTCATTGAGCATATCCTTTTTAAAGGCACTGCAAAGCGAACGGGCTTTGAAATTGCCGAGGGTATGGACGAAATAGGTGCAAGCTACAACGCTTATACTACTAAAGAGTACACATATTTTTATGTGAAGGCTCTTGATTATCAGCTTATAAAGGCGGCAGATATTCTCTTTGACCTTTTTAAAAATCCCCGTCTTGATGAAAAGGATATAGAAACGGAAAAAGGAGTAATTATCGAAGAAATCGCTATGTGCGAGGATGACCCTTCGGAAAAGTGCTTTGACGTAAACGAAAAGGGAATCTTTGCAGGAAGCGGTCTTGCCTTTGAGATTTTAGGCACAAAGGAAACTGTTTCAGGGATGAAAAAGGAAGACTTTGTCTCCTATATGAAAAAGTATTATGTTCCCGAAAGAACGGTTATCGGTGTCTGCGGCAATTTCAGTGAGGAAGAAATCGAAGAAAAAATCAAAGAGTATTTTGAGAAAGACATAAATACCGATAACCCCATAAAAGCAGACAAAGCACCCTATAATCCTGATGTCCGAACTCTTGAAAAGACCACGGAGCAGACACATATTCTTATGAGCTTCAGAGGCATTCCCATAAGACACGAGGATCTTTATCCCTTGCAGATATGCTCCTTTGTTTTAGGTCAGGGGCCTTCCTCAATGCTCGGCAGAAGAATAAGGGAGGAGTTAGGGCTTGTCTACGGAATTGAATCCTTTCTTTTAAGATTTCTCAGCGGCGGCACAATTGATATTTCAATGAGTCTTGCTCCGTCTTCTGAAGAAAAGGCAATAAGAGAAACTCTTTCAATTGTCAGCTCCTTTAAGGATACAGTTACCGAAAGACAGGTGACCATAGCTAAAGAAAAGCTTGCTTCAAGCTTTATTATGTCCCGTGAGCACCCGCAGTCAAGATTCTCTGCTACGGGCTACAATATCCTTCTTTTAAATGAAGAGATAACCGACGACAGCATTATTGAGGGCGTAAGGGCTGTAACTTCAGAGGATGTAAAAAGAGTGGCAGAAAAATATTTTGATATTTCTCAGATGAGCTTTACCGCTGTAGGCAAGGTATCTGCAAAAGAGAAATACAGAAAAATTATAGACGAATTTATAAAAGAGGTTGACTGAAATGAATCCCATTGCAAAAGCAAAAAGATTAGTGGTTAAGGTGGGAACCTCAACCCTTACATACGAAACAGGTAAAATCAACATAAGACGAATGGTGAAGCTTTGCTCCGTCCTTGCCGATTTACATAATTCGGGCATAGAGGTTGTTCTTGTAACATCGGGTGCTATCGGTGTAGGTGTGGGAAAGCTTGGTCTTTCGGAAAGACCGAAGGATATCCCCGGCAGACAGGCCGCAGCTACTGTAGGTCAGTGTGAGCTTATGTTTATGTATGATAAGTATTTCGGTGAAAACGGTGTGAAGACGGGTCAGCTTCTTATTACCAAGAGCGATATTGAAAATGACCGCAGAAGAGAAAATCTCGAAAACACCTTTGAAAAGCTTTTTGAATACGGTGCAGTACCTATTGTAAATGAAAATGACTCCGTTGCTACGGAGGAAATTGTATACGGTGACAATGACAGCCTTTCTGCAATCGTTGCAAGACTTATTCACGCTCAGGGTCTTATCATTCTTTCGGATATTGACGGACTTTTTGACGATAACCCCACTGAGAATCCCGATGCACAGCTTATTCCCGTTGTAAGAGTAATCAATGACGATATTCTTGCTCTTTGCGGCGGTGCGGGCTCAGAGAGAGGCACGGGCGGAATGGTAACAAAGATTCACGCCGCCGAAATTGCAACGGGAGCAGGCATTCCTACGGTTATAATGAACGGCTCGCTTCCGCAGGATATCTATAAGCTTATTGACGGCCACAATACAGGCACACTTTTTACTGCAGAATAAAGGAGTGATATTATGCTGACACAAATCGGTATCAGAGCAAAAAAAGCAGAACGCTTTCTTATGACAGCTTCATCCTCTGAAAAGAACAGAGCTCTTGAAGCTATCGCCAATGAGCTTGATGCAAATTGCAACTACATAATTTCAGAGAATAAAACCGACATAGAAAAGGGCAGAGAAAAGGGAATGAGTGAGTCTCTTATTGACAGACTCAGCCTTTCTGCAGAGCGAATAAAGGGTATCAGCGATGCCGTAAGACAGATTATTTCTCTTGATGATCCCTGCGGCAAGGTAATAAGCGGCGGTGTAAGACCCAACGGACTTAAAATTGAAAAGGTCAGTGTACCTTTAGGTGTTATTGCCGTAATTTTTGAGGCAAGACCTAATGTTACCGTTGATGCAGCAGCTCTTTGTCTCAAATCGGGTAATACGGTTATTCTCCGCGGCGGTAAGGAAGCAATTAACTCTAACAAGGCTATGGCAAAGGTTATGAGAACAGCTCTCAGTAAAGCAGGCTTCCCCGAAGACTGCATACAGCTCGTTGAGGACACTTCAAGAGATTCCGCAACGGCTCTTATGAAGATGAATGAGTATGTTGACGTGCTTATTCCCCGTGGCGGTGCAGGACTTATCAGAGCCTGTGTTGAAAATTCCTCTGTACCCGTAATTGAAACAGGTACGGGCAACTGTCACATTTATGTTGACAGGGATGCCGACACCGATATGGCAGTGGAGATTATCTATAACGCAAAGACATCGCGTCCTTCTGTATGTAATGCCTGTGAAAGCCTTGTGATTCATAAGGATATAGCTGAAAAGGTGCTTCCGCTTATATGGGAAAGGCTCAGTGAAAAGAATGTTGTTTTTCACGGTGATGAAAGAAGCAGAAAAATTCTTCCTGAGGCACTTGAGGCTACTGAAGAGGATTACGGCAAGGAATATCTGGGCTATGAAATCAGTGTGAAAACCGTGGATAATATTGATGAAGCCATTGACCACATTATGAAATATTCAAGCGGTCACAGTGAATGTATTATCACTGAAAACTACGGCGCTGCAAATCTCTTTACCTCGTCCGTTGATGCGGCAGCAGTTTATGTCAATGCTTCAACAAGATTTACTGACGGCGGTGAATTCGGCTTCGGTGCAGAGATAGGTATTTCAACTCAGAAGCTTCACGCAAGAGGTCCCTTAGGTCTGCCCGAGCTTACATCGCAGAAATATATTATCAGCGGTAACGGTCAGATAAGATAAAAGGTCAGGTGACATATATGGAACACGCAAAGAAAAAATCTCCCCTTAATTTTATAGTAGGCTTTGCAGTTTTTGCGCTTACTGTTGTGGGGATTGTCAGTATTGTCGGATTTTTAGGCGACAGAATACAGGATTCTCTCACTGAAAGCAAGTCGGAAAAAATGGCGGTTTATGAGGAATTTATTGCTCCCGTTATAATGAACGACCCCGACACCTTCGATGATATTACCAAGGCCAATATGGAGCAGCTTCTGTCAATTGCAATTTGGTCTGTTATTGATAAGGGTGCCGACCCCGAAAAGTACGAATATACCGACGGCGGTATGCTTATGCCTCAGAAAGAGGTTGAAGAAATGTTTGTCTCCCTCTTCGGCAGTGAAATAAAGCTTACACACTGTACCGTTGACGGCGGTGAAGGTGTCGAATTCAAATACAGCGAAAAGAAAAAGTGCTACATTATTCCCATTACGGGTATCACTCCCATCTATCTTCCCGATGTAACAGAAGCCAAGGAAAAGGACAATACTATTGTTCTTAATGTAGGTTATCTTGCTTCTTCCGACTGGGTGCAGGACAGTGAGGGAAATATGGTTCCACCCGAGCCGGGTAAATATATGAAAATCACTTTAGGTAAAAACAGCGACGGCAGCTTTTATGTAAGGGCAATACAGACAGCCGACTGATGTGCGTCACAAGTATTTAAAACCGATTAATAATTATTATATTCCATTGACATTTTTTAAAAATAATTATATATTTATAGTATAATAGGTGTAGTGTCTTAAGCTGCATCTTAATGAAAACAATGCTTGCAGTATAAATATAAGGAGGTAACTTTATGAAAAAAACATTCAGAAGGGCATTGGTTTTAATAGCAGTTATTACTGCTTTGACGGTTTGCGCCTTTGCTTTTACAGCATCAGCTGAAACCTGTCACGGTACCGCAGAAAGCTGGACAAGAATATATATTGAGCCGACCTGTACGGAAAACGGCTTTACAGAATATTACTGTAAGGACTGCGGTGCGCTTGCCAAAACAACAGAATTTGATGAGCCCGATGCAAAGGACAAGGCTACGGGCCACAGATATCTGGCAACAGAGTACAGACCCGGTATTGATGAAAACGGCAAGGAATATTATACTCGTGTTGTTACCTGTCAGAGCGATGTCTGCAGCAGAGTGACAGGAAAAGGCCACACTGTAAGCGAATGTCCTACAAAGTATTATCTTGTTGAATACAAGAACAACGAAGCATCACCCTCTCTCAAGGATGTTTCCAACCATGCCGATTATTTCCTTAAGGGCTATTATGTAGAGAATGTTCCTTCAACATGGGTTGTTGACCTTTCCGACAGCAACAATAATGACTACATAACAAAGTCCTATGAGCCTTTTACAAGAGTGTCCAACAATCCTACTATTGATTACGGCACTGATATCACAGAGCCTGCTTTTGAGTATTTCAAGGAAGCAGACGGAACAGTTAATCTTTATGTAAAAGAAGGCTCAAAGGCTTATGCTGACGGTAAGGCTGCCTTTGACGGCATTATCCCCGTTAAAAATAATGACACCTCAGCAGGTGGCTACAAGTTTGACACATGGGTAGCTGAAGATGACGGCACAGATATATCAGCTAAAGTGATTGAAGAAAACACAGTTTTCCTCGCTAAGTTCAAGGCTACAGAAAATTACACCGTAACTTATACCTTTAAAAACGGAAGTACGCCTATTTTTGAATCAATGCAGGGTGTACCCTACGGCTCAACGGTTATTTATGACGGCGAGACACCTACAAAGGCAAAGACAGTAGAAAACAGCTACGAATTTGCAGGCTGGAGAGTTGAAAACATAAATGCAACAGACAGCGAAAACTTTGCAGGCCTCAGAGAGCCCATTACTCTTTATCATCAGCACGTAATAATTTACGCTCAGTACAATGCAGTTCCCAACAGATATAATATTGAGCTTGTAAAATATAACGGAAAGCCCTTTGAATATAACGGACAGCCAATTAAAAAGGATGTTGCGTTCTTTGAAGAAATTGTATCTGAGGATATACTTAAGACTCTTGATATTTCAAGACCGAACACTGAAACATACACCTTTGCAGAAACAGCCAGCTGGAAGATTTATGCAGTCAACGGTCACAAGGTAACAGGCAGAGATGTAATTGTCGGTCTTGACAGACTTTCTCTTCCTCAGTCGGTTACTGTTGAGGGTGAAGACGGTCAGCCAATGACTATCGGTTATGAAGAGTACGATGTAATATCTGTATCTCCGCTTTACAAGAGCCAGTACAGAACATATCCCATTACCGTATCAATTATGCATAACTATTTCGAGGAAGAAGATCTTTATGACAACAAAACACCGAGAAGTGATATCCTCGATGATTTCTATGTAACAGTATACAATGCAAACGGAGCAGTTCTTACAAGCGGTCAGACAAATTCAGAGGGTAAGGTAACGGTTTACATTCCCTTCAGCACTACATGGCGTTTTGAGGCAGTTACCAAGAACGGCAAGTATTTCGGTGCTACGGATGTTAATCCCTTATCTTATGATGCCGATACAGGTAAGCCCTTATACGAAGTAATTCATATTGAAGGTGTCGGTGTTGCTCCTTCTCTGAGCAAGAGCTGGTCAGACGGAAATACCCACAGCTGCAGATGTGTCTGCCACAGCTTCCTGAGCGGCTTGCTTATCAGAATATACAACTTTATTTACAGAATATTCGGTATTGAATATAAGTGCTGCGATGACCTGTTTGCAGTTCACGGAGACATTCTTATTTACGATTAATAACAGTTAAAAATGAAGTCCCCCTCAGTTTGAGGGGGATTTTTATGTCAGTATAAGATATAACTGCGAAAGGGAATTCCATGTTTCTTTGTCTACATCTCCCGTAAGTGGAACAGATATTACCTTCTGAAAGCTTTTCACCTGAGCTGTAGTCTGAGGTGTAAAGGAAGAGTGAATCTCAAGAATATCGAAATTCTCAAAGGTTCTTCCTAAATGGGACAGCATAAGATTAAGGTTGTAGTTAAGGTGAGTCTCCTTACCTTCGGTGAGGGGGAAATCTTCGATTTTTATGGGGGCCGTCTGTATGGGCTCAGAGAAAAAGAAAACTGCCTTTTTGTTTTCGGCTACAAGCTTGTTCCAGGTGTCAAAATCTACCGTGCCCGTTTCTTCAAGACTGTTTTTTCTTTGGAAAGCTTTTATGCTCTCTGTCGTTTCGTCACCGAAAATTCCGTCGGGTATTACTGTGGGTATATCGCTGTCGTAGCGTGAGATATTTCTAAGATACCCTTGCAGCTCAAGAATAATTTCGTCCATAATCAGCCTCCCTGTGAAAGTTCGTAGCCGGGATACTGTCCCGTAAGTCTTTGCTGACCTGTTCTGACAACCGAATAAACATCAGCTAAGGTGTTCCAGGTTCTTTCGTCAACATTTCCTGTTTCGGGAAGAGAAAAGATTCTCTGGAACTCTTTTACTGCATTCTGTGTTCTCAGGTCAAAAATATTGTTTTCAGCAACGGGGGGTATATCAAAGAATACCTTTGAAAGATAGCTGAGATACCTTTTGAATACGGCAACGGAGGGTCCTACATCTCCCCGTCTCAGAATAACGCCGGGGAAGGGCTCCGTCGGTACGGCAGTGAGCTGATTTCTTTCTGTAAGGTAGTCAATAATTCCCTGATACGCCGCATAAAGACTGTCCCAGGTCCTTTCGTCAACATCGCCCGTGGGGGTGAGCCCTTTATAAATCTGAAACGCCTGCACCTGATTTGCCGTGCCCTGACCGTAAACGCCGTCCACGTTGACAGGTGCCACAAAGTCCGTAAACTGACTTATGAGGTTAAGAAAGAACTGTACCGTTACAACCTGACCGCCCTGTGAGCCGATGGTCAGTGCACCTCTGAACTGCTTCGGGATATTTTCGTAGCCTATGCCTTCTGAGTCGAGCTCAGCGAGCCTTGTGACCGAATCGTAAATATAAACTATTCTGTACCAGGTGGCTTTGCCTACAATACCGTCAGGTGAAAGTGCGAAAATTCGCTGAAAGGCTCTTACGGCATCCTCGGTGCTGTCATCAAAAGCACCGTTCACTCTTGTTATTTTAGGTATAGCGGGATAATTGCCTGAAATACGGTTGAGATAAATCTGCATACGGCGAACATTTTCGTTAAGCTGACCCTTCTGAAGAGGTGTGCCGGGATAAGAAGGAATATTTTCGCTTACGGGAGCATTAATAACAAGCTCAATATTGTCTCCGTAATAATATCTGAGTATCTCCACATCGGAAAAGCCGTCTTCGGCAAGGGAAACGCTGCCCCACTGAGAAAGCCCGTCACAGCTTACCTCAACGCCGTCGCAGTAGGATGTGAAAAAGGGATTTATGTTGCCAATTTCTCTTACATAGTCATTGAATATCTCATCGACAAGCTCGCTGATGTTTTCATATATGTTTCTGCCGTTAATGTAGGATTGGTCAAAGGCGGTGCTGTTGGTTATGTCGAAATCATAGCCCATTGCTCTGTACCACTCCGTATAGACACGGTTAAGGGCAAAGGTTATCTGCGCAAGAATGTTTGCCCGAAGAGACTGAACGGGCCAGGTGGAGAAAATCTCGGAAGAGGCAACATTTTTTATATAGTCAGTAAAGGGTACCGTAACATTTTCCGCATAGGAGCTCGGCGCACCCAGATGTACGGTTATGGTTGATGGTATAACGGGTATTGTCGGCATTTATTTCACCCTTTCATCAAGAGGAGTCATCTGCACATCAAGAATAACATCGGAGCCGCCTACGGCACTTACAAGAAGATTTTTCTTCGGTGTAAAGCCTGCCGCATATACCTCTGCAGTGTATTCCACATACTGCTCGTCATTTTCGGGCTCAAGGGAGTTGATTTCGGGATAGGAGGGCAGCTTTACTTTTTTTGTTATTCCGTCGCTGTCTGTGCTTAAAAAGGTGAAAAGCTTTCCGTCTTTAATTACAAGAACTCTCGCATTTTCAACGGGATAGGCATTATTGCCCGCAAAAACTCTTGCTCTGAAATAAGCGAAATCCGTAGGCTCATCAAGTGTAAAAGGCGGAAAAGAGTCTTTGTCTTCCTGATAAAAATCTGCACTTTCTATGCCGGGAATGTCAGAAATATCCTGCCGTTTTTCCTCGGGTGCAGCTTCATCGGCCTCAGCTTCTGTGTCTGTCTCTGTCTCTTCTTTGTCCTCGCTTTCCTCCGGCTCTGCTTGTGCAAATACAGACAGGGATATTTCTGCTGACGGGTCAGGCAGGGCTTTCTCTCGGTTCATCTTAAGAAGCTCTTCACTGTATCGCTTGATCATATTTTCAAAAGTACCGTTCATAGCAAATCTCCTTTAAGTGTTTTCACTTTAATTTATATATGCTTCAATGGGTTTTTATGTGCAAAAATGAATAATACTTTTGTTAATATTGCTCGTTGTAAACGGCAGCTTATTATGGTATCATTGTTTTGAAATAAAATGTTCAGGAGGAAAAATATGAGCAGTTCAGAAAACAGGAAAACCTCGGGCTTCCGTATGTGGCTTCTTGTCTGGGGACTCGGTCTTGCAGGACAGATTTGCTGGAATATGGAAAACCAGTGGTTCAACACATTCGTTTATTCAAAAATAGGTAAGAACCCGTCAATTATTACGGGTATGCTTATCTGCAGTGCCCTTGCAACAACCTTTGCGACCTTCTTCTTCGGCACCTGGGCAGACAGAACGGGCAAAAGAAGAACTTTCGTTGCCGTCGGCTACATACTCTGGGGTATATTCACAATAGCCTTCGGTCTTACGGAGTTTATCAGCAAGGATATGTATCTCTTTGCCGCTGTTGCCGTTGTTCTTGCCGATACAATTATGAGCTTCTTCGGCTCAATGGGTAATGATGCAGGCTTCAACACATGGACGACGGATATTATGACCGACAAAAACCGCGGACAAATCGGTGCGGCTCTTGCTACACAGCCGGTTTTAGGTACAATTTTAGGCACCGTTGTAGGCGGTCTTCTTGTAGGTGAAAATGACAACTATATGCGTCTTTTCATAGTTATGGGCGTATTTGTAATAATATTCGGCGTACTTTCTCTTATTCTTATGGGTAAGGGTGACGATGTAGCACCGTCAGTCAGAGGCTCATTTATAAAGCAGTTTCTCAGTGTGTTCAATTTCAAGCGCTTCTTTACTCTTAAGGAGCTTGTGTGGGTAAATATCACAGTAACCGTATTCTTTATCGGCTTTAATGTTTACTTTGCATATATCGGCAACTATATTATCTACTATCTCGGCTACACAGCTGATCAGATGGGTATTATTGAGGCTGTTCCTCTTGTACTTGCCATGCTGACGGCAATTCCCATTTCAAAGCTTATTAATAACAATAAGCATATTCCCGTTTCGATTTTTGCTATTGTTATCAACATTATAGGTCTTGTTATTCTTGCTCCGGTGAAGCCTGAAATGATTGACAATACAAAGCTTTTCAACTTCCGTCTCTGGCTTGGTATTTTCCTTGTAGGTATCGGTTATATTGCAATCCTTCAGGTAACTAAGGTATGGACAAAGCAGCTTTATCCCAAGGACAGCAAGGGTCAGTTCGAGGGCATATGGATTCTGTTCTTCGTGCTTCTTCCTATGGTTGGCGGTTCATTCTTAGGCGAGGCTGTTGTAAAGACAAGCGGTGTTGTTATCACCAATGAGCTCAGCGGACAGCTTGAATATATTCCTAACGGCAGTATTTATGCAGTAGGCGCAGTTGTGGTAGCACTTACAATTATTCCGCTTCTTATGGCAGCAAAGCACTTTAAAAAGAGAGTAGCAGAGGAAAAAGCCTGACGGCATTCTGATAGGGCCGAGGGCCAAGGGCCTAGGGCTGAGGACGCCTGACGGGAGTGGTGAAGGGTAGGGTGACGAATGTAATCCGAACACGCCTGAAAGTGTGACTTTCAGCGGCTTTTCGGCGATTCGGATTCGAAAGGCGTCAGCCTGACGTCATCCTCATCATCCAAAAATCCTACTAAAATTCGCACTTTCAGGTTGCAAATTTTTTGCAGTAGAGATTTTTGGCAAATCAAGGCACAAAACGCAGCAAATCCTTGCCGGATTTGCGAGTATTTTAACAAAGAGTTGACGAAAATCAACCTGCAAAAAACGGGTTCGGATTATATTCGTCACCCTAAATAAATGCAGGAGGTTTTAAATTATGAGTACAATAATTTCCTTTATCTTATCGGTTTATATGTTTTTTGTGGGCTTTTTCGGAATCTATCCTGAAATAAATGAGCTTCAGCAGGGGGTTAATGCAGATCCCGTACCTTATCTTTTTGATAAAACTATTGAAGGCTTCCGTTTTCTTCACGGAGAAAGAGAGCTTCCCTTCAGAATAAAATCACCTGAAAAAACTGAGGAGGGGAAGCGGTATCCTCTTGTAGTATTCCTCCACGGCTCAGGTGAAAGAGGAGATGACAATCAATGCCACGTTATGCCGTCGCTCCTTAAGGGCATCAAGAAAAACGGAGAAGAATGCTACATACTTATGCCTCAGCTCCATTCTGACGGCAACTGGCAGGATGATGATATGGATGCTGCCCTTACGGCTCTTCTTGATTATGTGTTTAAGGCTTACTCTGTAGATACGTCACGAGTATATATTACCGGTAATTCAAGAGGCGGTGCAGGAACCTTTGATCAGATATTAAGACACAGCGGTAAATATGCGGCAGCTATGCCTCTTTGCGGATATCACAGCACTTTTTATGAAGGCTCAGAATCCTATAAAGAGTTTGCAAAGATTCCTATGTGGCTCGGCCATAGTGCTTCGGATACAATTGTACCGTCAGCTAATTCGAGAGGCGTCTATGAGACAGTTACAGCACTTGGTTCACAGAAGATCAAATACACAGAATATAAATCCTTTAATCATAATTGTTGGGACAGATTCTACAGCGACGCAGAGGTTTGGGATTGGTTATTTGAGCAGAAGCTTTAAAAAACTAAATAAGCGGTCTTAAGGAGATTTTTATGAAGAAAAAAATTATTTCTACTGCCCTTACGGCTTGTATTGCTGTTTCCTTCGCAAGCTGTACAAAGGGCGAAGAAAAGCCCTTGGATAATCCCTTGCAGGATATTCCTATGAGTGACGTTGAGCTTCTTGACGGTTATGAGAAGAATGCCTTCAGTCTTGAAATGAAGTATCTTAAAACGCTTGATGCTGACAGGCTTCTCAAAGGCTTTTGCGATATAGGGAACATTAAAAGCGATGCCGAAAAATACGGAGGATGGGAGACTTCCTCTATTCAGGGTCACACACTGGGTCATTACCTTACTGCAGTTTCACAAGGCTACAGTACCTCAGGCGATAAAGAGCTTAAGAATATATCTGATCATATTATTGATGTTTTATATCTTTGTCAGAACAAAGAAAGCGGTTATCTTGCCGCCATACCCGAAAGCCATTATATTCAGATAGAAGAGGGCAACACCTCGGGGACGTGGGTGCCTTGGTATACAATGCATAAAATTTTGTCAGGTCTTATTGATGCTTATTCACTTACGGGAAATTCAAAGGCATTGGAGATTGCGTCAAGGCTCGGTGATTGGGTTTACAGCCATACATCAGGGTGGAGCGAGGAAACCAAAAATACTGTGCTCAATATAGAATACGGCGGAATGAACGATTGCCTTTATGAGCTTTATAAGCACACAAAAAAGAAAGCCCATCTTTCTGCTGCCCGAAGCTTTGACGAGGAGAGCCTTTTTGAGCCTCTTTATAATGAGGAAGATATTCTTAACGGTAAACACGCCAACACGACCATTCCTAAGATAATCGGTGCATTGAACCGATATACTGTATCCGGTGAGGAGTATTATCTTAAGGTGGCAGAAAATTTCTGGGACATAGTTGTCAACAATCACAGCTATATTACCGGCGGAAACAGTGAATGGGAGCATTTCGGTGAGCCCGGTATTCTTGATGCCGAGCGTACCAATTGTAATTGTGAGACTTGTAATACATATAATATGCTCAAGCTTACAAGGGAGCTTTTCAAAATAACGGGCAATGTAAAATATGCCGATTATTATGACAACACTTTTATTAATGCTATCCTTTCTTCACAGAATCCCGAAAGCGGAATGACCACATATTTTCAGCCTATGGCATCCGGCTTTTTTAAGGTCTACAGCTCAGAAACAGAGCATTTCTGGTGTTGTACGGGTTCGGGTATGGAAAACTTTTCAAAGCTTGACGACAGCATTTATTATAAAGATGAAAGCAGCCTTTATGTAATCCGTTATACCTCATCTTCTGTTGCTCTTAAAGAAAAGGGGCTTACATTTATTCAGAAAGCCGATTTGCCGAAGGTGAATTTTACCGTAAAAGGAACGGGAAATGCAGATCTGGTTCTGAGAGTTCCTGATTGGTGTGCAGATAAACCGTCCCTTACGGTCAACGGAGAAGGCGTAGATTATAAAATTGAAAATGGCTTTATACGTTTGTCAAGAGAATGGAATGACGGAGACACTGCCGAGTATACAATACCAATGGCCATAGAGGTTCATACCTTGCAGGACAATGAAAACACAGTTGCATTCAAGTACGGGCCTTGGGTTCTCAGCGCAAATCTCGGTAATGAGAATATGCAGACAAGCACTACAGGCGTAAATGTTACGGTGCCTCTTCTGGATTCATCTGTCAGTGAGACTGTTTTTATAAAAGAGGGAAGCTGTGAAAGCTGGCTCGAAAGCATTGATAAAAATCTTGTCTGTCAGGAAGGTACACTTGATTTTATTTTAAAGGGTACAGACAGAGAGCTTGTTTTCTCACCTCATTATATGCAGCATAAGAATCGCTACGGTATTTATTTCATACTCGCTGATGATGATACTGAGATTAAACAAAATCAGGATGACAAGTATACGGTAATTGACAGCTTGCCTGTGGGAAATGATCAGTATGAGTTTTCCCACAATCTGAAGGGTGAGAATTCATCCTCAGGCAACCATAAGGGCTTTATTTTCAGACATGCTTCACCCGGTGGTTTTTTTAGCTATGAAATGGCAGTTGATAGTATAGCAGAGAATTATCTTAAGGTAAAATACTACAGCGGTGATGCCGGCAGAACATTCAGAATTCTTATCGACGGAGAAATTCTCGAAAATGTAACCATTGAAAACGTAAATCCGAAGGGCTTTTATGATGCGTATTATAAGCTTCCTGCTGAATTCACAAAGAATAAAGAAAAAATCACTGTTACCTTTGAAGCGAATACCGAAAGCTATGCAGGCGGAATATTTGATAAGCTCAGTACAGTGGTTGAAAGAAAAGATTAATATAAAAAAGAAAGCTCCTCACAATAACGTGAGGAGCTTTTATGTATAGGATTGATTAACCGAAGAGGGTGCCTAAGAGGAAGGTAAGTACCATACCGATGAATTCGATGAACTGTCTCGGAATTCTGTTTTCATCGATATTAAGATCAGCGATGCTTGAACGGTCATAGAGGTCACCGATAAAGCCTGTCCAGTTCTCACCGTCGATAGCATCGGTGAGTGTGTAGATAATCATATGGAGTGAAAGCTCACCGGCAATGTTAGTGTATAATAACGGTGCATAGTTATCGGAATTAATGTCTATTCCGCATGCAACGGCAAAATCGTTGCTTTTTTCTTCAAGCTTTTTAACAACATTTATGAAAACTCTTGCATCATAAATTTCTGGATGCTCAATAAGGTTTACGGCAATATAAACGGTGTCTTTACCGTCAGCAGTAACCTTTACTGTGTATTTGCTGTCAGCAACAATAGCATCTGAAAGCTCTCCGACTTTGCTCTTTTCGATAAATACAAATTTAGAAATGGATTTTGAAATCGCTTCGGGTGTTTTTGCATCCTCGACAATTTTGTCGGCAAGGTCTTTGTCAACAGTAACCTCTTCGCCTTCTTCAGCAACAAGAGCGGCTACACCTGCTTCTGCGGCGGCATAGGCTTGCTGTTCATTAAGAATCTCTGCATCATTTCCGGCATAAGCGGGAACTGCCATAGAGATTGCCATAATTAAAACTAATATGAGTGAAATTGATTTTTTAAACATAGGTGTTTTCTCCTTTCATTGTTTGATGAAATTATAGCACTATTTACTGTAAATGTCAAAAATGACAGTTTTTTACTCTACGGCAGTAAAATGCATAAGAATACTCTGACCGTCATATTTCACAGCATACGAAAGATTGATACCTGCGTTCATAAGCAGTGCGCCCGAATAAATCTTACCTGTCTTTTCGCATTTGTAGAGCTTGTTTTTATCGAGTCCCTTAAGCTTAAGAATGAAGAGATGCTCGTTGTTTTCACGCATAATGACTGCCGTTGCGATAACCTCTTTCTTATCGGGAGAAACGAAGCTCCACGCACATTTGAAATGGTCAAAATAAGGGTCAATAAGTCTGTAAAGGTCACCGTAGTGAATAAGGTCGTAGTATTTGTGATAGTCCTTGACCTGCTCGAGAACAATGGCTCTGTTCTCTTCGGTAAGCTTTGTGGGGTCAAGCTCATAGCCGAAGGTGCCCCATAAAGCAACGTTGCCCTTTGTTCTGTAGCCGGTTCTTCTTGAAGCGGAAACATGAGCACCCATAGCTGATGCAGGATAGCACATAGATGTACCGAACTGTATTGTAAGTCTTTCAATAGGGTCAGTGTGGTCGCTTGTCCATATCTGCGGTGAGAAATAGAGCATACCCGGGTCAAACCTTCCTCCGCCGCCTGAGCAGTTTTCCAGAAGCAGATCGGGGAATGCAGTTGTGAGTCTGTTCATAAGGTCATAGGTGCCCAGAACAAAACGGTGGAAGAATTCCTTTGAACGCTCTGGGGGAAGAAGAGCCGAGCCTGCTTCTGAAAGATTACGGTTAAAGTCCCACTTGAGATAATCAACCTTATTCTTTGAAAGAACGGAGTACATCTGATTGAAGATATTGTCTCTTACATCCTCTCTTGAAACGTCAAGGACATACTGTGTTCTTGCAATAGAGGACTCTCTGTTCGGTACATGAACATACCAGTCGGGATGTGCTCTGAAAAGCTCGGAGTCGGGTGAAATCATTTCCGGCTCATACCATATACCGAATTTAAGCCCTATAGCGTTGACCTGCTCAACAAGCTTTCCAAGACCGCCCTTGAGCTTATTCTCATTGACAAACCAATCGCCCAAGGAGTTGGTATCATCGTTACGTTTACCGAACCATCCGTCGTCCATAACGAGCATATCCATGCCCAGCTCCTTGGCATTTTTAGCAAAAGCTACAAGCTTGTCTGTATCAAAATCGAAATAGCAGCCTTCCCAGCTGTTAATGAGAAGGGGTCTCTTTTCATACTTGTATTTACCTCTTACAAGGTGGTGCATATAAAGACGGTGATAAATACGGCTCATTTCACCGAGACCTTCGTTTGTATAAACGTGAACTGCTTCGGGGGACTGGAAGGCTTCACCCGGTTCAAGATGCCAGGAGAAATCTGTTGGGTTGATACCCATAATGGCTCTTGTTGTACCCGCATAGTCACATTCAGCGGAAAACTCAAAATTACCGCTGTAAACGAGGTTGAAGCCGTAGGCGTCGCCGTTATCTTCTGTGGCACCGTGACGCAGAAGCGCAGCAAAGGGATTATGATTGTGGCTTGAAGAGCCTCTTTTACTTGCTATACCCTGAATACCGTGTGCGAGTCTTCTCTGCTCACGGCATCTTTCCTTGGCATGTCTGCCGTAAAGGGTAATAAGGTCAAAATCCATTGCGGGAAGGTCAATGCAGGTTGAGAATACCCTTTCAATATCCATGGGCTTGTCTGAGCTGTTTTCAACTCTGACGCTCTTGGTAATTACATCTAAGCTGTTGAAAGCGGTATAGATAAGAGTAACCTTTGCTCCCGTAACCTTATCTTCAGTCAGAATTTCAAGGGTATCTGCTTCATCGTCATTATTGAGATAAGTATGGGGAAGAGGGGAGAGTGAGGGCTTTCCTTCGTATATTTTATGGCTGACATACCTTATATCTGTTGTTGTGTTGCCGTCGCTGTTTTTAATAGCAAGTGCAGATATTCTGAAATCTCCGCTGCCGTTGCAGGAATACTCCATGGGTGCGACGTCAGAAGAAAATTCCTCATTCGGAATATGAGGGTTAGAGGGGCTGAAGGACGCACTTCTTGAACGCTTTGCATTTGACCAAAGGTCAGCATCGGTATCAGGGAGAAAAGCACCGTAATAGAGGTTCAGAAGGTAGTTTTCAGCACCCAGACCGATAATGTAGCTTGAATTAGGAGTATCAAGCTTGAATATTTTTTGTTCAGAGTTAAATGTAATCATATTTTTTCTCCTTTAAATTGGGTTAATTAAATTTTAGCAAAAAAGAAGGACAATTGCAATATACTTAACAAGAAACAGAAAAAATCACCGCCGTAAATTTACAGCGGTGAATAATTTAGTTATTAAAGCTTCTTACCCATATAAGCAGTGAATTGTGATAGACATTTTCATAAACGTCTCTTTTCATCTGTTCAGTGACAGGACCGTTTTTTCTCATCTTTTCAAGAATTGCCGCCTGAAGCTCTTCAACGGTCATTTCTTCATAGGGTTTATCGGGAACAGCAGGAGGTATATCTTCTGTCTTAGAAGCTGTTTTAGCTTCTTTTACAGAAACCGCTTCTTTTATTACCTCTTCTTTTTCGGGAGAGGGTATTTCTATTTCTACAGCTGCTACTTCGGCTGAGGATATATCGGCAGGTACCCATATTTCGCCCGAATTTGCCTTTACGGTTACGGTGAGCTTACCGTCAGTAGCATTTGCTGTCTGATCTGAAAGAGCACCCTTATAAGCTACAGAGCTTGCAGGAAGATTCATAGTGAAATCACTGTCATCGTTGTTTACCGTAACAATTACACTGTGTGGGCCGCAACTTCTCGAAAAAGCATACTGTCTGTTTGTGAGCATCAGCTCCTTATAATCCCCGTAGGAGAGAGCCTTCACTGACCTTCTTATTTCACCTAAAGCAGATATCAGCCTTGTGAACGGATTGGTGCTGAGGGCATTTTCATAATCGGAATATGAAAGTGCAGGTCTTAATGAATCGTCAGAGCCATACATTTTTTTGCCGTCAATACCGAATTCAGAGCCGTAGTAAACGGAGGGTATACCGGGCAGGGTATAAAGAAGAATATGGACGGGAATATAGTGCTTTTTGTTTGTAAGCTTGGTATAAATACGCTCTACGTCGTGATTATCAACAAAGTTATAGAGCCTAAGACCGCCCTGACGGTTGCCGCCCATATCGTTGAGCCTTTTTACTGTATGGGCAATTTCAAAATAATTACGGTCATTATGTCCCGAATAAAGTGCTTTGTGTAGGTGATAGTTGGTAACGCAGTGGAGTGTACCTTCATTTACCCATCGGTTATAGTCGCCGTGAATAACCTCACCCATAAGCCAGAAATCAGCCTTTACTTCATTGGCAACACTGCGAAGAGTCTGCATATAACCGAAATCAAGTACATCGGCTGCATCAAGACGTATGCCGTCAATATCGAATTCCTTTACCCAGAAGCGAATAACATCACAGATATAATCCTTTACCTGAGGGTTGTGCTGATTAAGCTTTGCGAGCAGGTCATATCCGCCCCAGTTCCCGTAGGAAAAGCCGTCATTATATTCGTTGTTACCCCAAAAGTTTACATCACAGTACCAGTCTTTATACTGTGAGTTCTCTCTTTTTTCTTTTATATCCCTGAAGGCGAAAAAGTCACGTCCCGTATGGTTGAATACACCGTCAAGAACAACTCTGATACCTGCTTTATGACACTCTGAAACAAAAAGAGTTAAATCTTCGTTTGTACCGAGTCTGCTGTCTAACTTTTTGTAGTCTGTGGTTTCGTAACCGTGTCCGACAGATTCAAAGAGAGGCCCGATATAAAGAGCATTACAGCCAATCTTCTTTATGTGAGAAATCCAGGGCAGTAATGATAGAAGACGATGTTCAGTTTCAGTGTAACTGTTGTTTTTAGGTGCACCGGTCATACCGAGGGGATATATGTGATAAAAAATGGCTTCATCGTACCATGCCATAGATTTACCTCCGTTTTGCGATTAGCGGCAGTTTGCTAAATATTTTCTGTAATCCTCATAGAGCTTTGCAGAGTCAGGATGACCGGCAAAAGAGGGAGAATCTGCAGGATTCATTATGCCTAAATACTGATAGCTGATAATCTTGTCGGCATAAGGAGCAACATTTTTGATTTGTCTTGTAATGCGTTCAATTGATGCAGGCAGGAGAGCGCTTTTATAAACAGTGCCTTCAAATGTAAAAAGCTCAATATCTGCCCACAATTCAGAGTGGCCTGCTTTGTCATGCGCCTTTCTGAGTCTTTCAAAGATTTTTTCGCTTCTTCCGACGGGTGTTTTCTTTACGCCGATTTCATCCTGATAGGCAATAAAGTCAACATCAAGCTCAGTGAGGTTTCTTATATATTTCTCATTTGTAAGGGCAAGATTTGTTCCGTAGGGGGCAATAAGAGTCTTTTTATCGGGTGTAATCTCAGCACAGTAGGCAGAGCATAGATTAACATAGCTCTTAAAATCCTTTGAAAAACGCAGAATGATACAGGTTTCGTCGGGGAAATACCAGCCGTAAAAGCTTTTGTGATTTCCGTAAAGGGCCGTAAGCTCTTCCATTGCCTTGAATGAACGGGTGATTATTTCTTTGTCGGTCATATTATTGCGTGGCTTGGTCCAATCGCCGTAAAAGCCGTTGCCGAGAAAAACCTTTATACCGCACTCATCAGCCTGAGTGAGAATGGCTTCAATAGGGTCTGAGCAAGGCATATCGGCAAAGGGGAAGACCGAGGATTTGAAATAGCATTTATCATAAAGAGCCGTGGCCATAACAACAATATATTCCATACCGAGCTCAGAAATCTCACGAATCTTGTTTTTCCAATCCTCAGTCTGAAATTTTTCGAGGGCAGGATTCCAGTATTTACCCTCAGCAGTGTTGTGATGTCTGAACTCAAAAAAGGTTCCGTCAATTTTTCTGTTCATAGAATTTCCTCCTCATAAAGTCAGATAATCAGGGGCGTCGTATACTGAAATTCAGCACCAGAGCCACGAGTGAAAGAGCAAGAAGCATTATAAACGGCGCCGTGTAGCTGCCTGTTGTAAGAAGAAGGTTGCTGCTTGCAGTAGCGATAAAGGAAGCGAAAATAAGGTTAAAGTTTATAACGCTGAAGTTTGTTGCAAAGTATTTCTGTCCGTAGAAGGCTGATGTAAAAGCGGAGCAGACAGTGGGGCAGGAGCCGTAAGAAATACCCGTAAGACAAAGACCGATAACGCATAAGGGCAGAGAGGATGTGAATACGGCAATAAGAGTAACACCTGCTGCGAAGATTGTAACTACATTTGAAGCGATCATTGCTATGCGTCTGCCTGCAGCATCAAATAATGCACCTGTAATAATTCGTCCCAGGCCGTTGCAGATTGAAAGGACGCCTACAAGGGTTGTAGCAAGTGAAGCCTCAGCACCTACGGAAAGAACAAGGTCCCTTGCAAAGCTGATTACGGAATTGCCGACGGCAGTAAGGAATACAAGGCAGATAAAAGCTCTCCAGAAGGTAAATCTCTTTACCATTTCTTTTGTAGTGTAGTCTTTGCTTTCGAAGGTTTCTTTATTTACAGATTTATTCACCTTGATTTCGGGGAATACAACCTCTTTTGAGGGCGCTTTGAGAACAAGGCCCGTCAGAATAAGCACCAGCGCGAGAGCTATGCCGAAAATAATGTATGTTTTACTCCAGCCGACGCTTTCCATACCGAAAAGGAATTCGATTACCTTTCCGAGAATAAGGGTACTTGCACCGAAAGCCATCATAAGAGCACCTGAGCAAAGCCCCTTTTTATCCGGGAACCAGGAATTTACGGTAGAAATAACCACATTATAAGCAATGCCTATACCGAGACCTGCGAATAAAGCATAGAAAACATAAAGCAGAGCGATTTTACCTTCAATGAAAGCTGTGCCGATAAAGCCGATACCGACAAGTATGCCTGACAGAATTACAGTAAGCTTTGTACCTATTATTTTATTGAGCTTACTGCCGAAGAAGGCACCAAGGCAGAAGAAACACATAGTAAGAGTAAAGTTTAAAGCAAGAGCCGAATCACCGAATCCGAATTCTTCTTTTAAAGGCACCTTGAGTATTGACCAGGCATAGATAATGCCTGAAAACAGCATTGCGAATACACCGACGGCAAGAAAGAAACGGCGGTCGGAAAGCTTTTTGCCTGAAAGCATTATTGACACTCCTTTTTATTAAGGTTAACTTGTAAAATTCTACCAAAAATTACAATAAATGTCAATACAGTAACACTTTAAAGTAATAAATAAAAAAGACAATTATCTACATATTTTTTAATAAATAGTTGCAACAATAAGAATAATTCTGTTGTTCTGTTAACACCGTTATAATAAAAGTTTAATTTACAACTTGAAACGGTATAATTCTTTCAAAACACCAGTTTTTTTCTGCCTTGTATCGTTTGCGAAAAATCCATTGACCGTATAAATAATATTTAATAAAATATCAAAGGAATATTTACATACAGCTTTCGGAGGTAGAAAAATTGGAGAAAATCTCAAGTGTAAGGGAGCTGACCCGTTATGCTGCGGAGAAATACGGCAACAAGATTTTCTGCAGATATTATGAAGGGGATACTCTTTGCGAAAAAAGCTTCGGCGAGTTTTATGACGACTGCCTTTCTGTCTGTGCCTATATAAGACGGCACTGCGGAAGAAGAATACATATTGCCTTTATCGGTAAGACAAGCTACGAATATATCAGCTGTCTGACAGGAATGATTTTCAGCGGTAATGTTGTTGTTACAATTGATGCTAATGTCAGTGCAGACGAAGCAGTTACACTTTTTGAAAGTGCAGATATCGATATGCTTTTCTGCGAAGAAGAATTTCTTTCCAAAGCCAATGAGATTAAAGAAAAATATACTGCACTCAAGCAGATTGTTTCTTTAGGAAACAGCGAATGGTTCAGAGATATCTTTGAGCAGCATAAAGGCGATGTTCTCTGCAGGGAGCCTAAAAGCTTTTCTGCCGATGACTGTGCTCTTATAGTTTTCACCTCAGGAACAACAGGTGTAAGAAAGGGCGTAATGCTCTCTAACCGTAATATTGCCGCCAACACCTGCTACAACGAATACAATATGCAGGATGACGATGTGAGCTTTTCCGTTCTCCCTATGCATCATGTTTTCTGTTACTGCTGTGATGTTCTTAAAACCCTTTATGACGGAGGCACACTCTGCATCAACGGTGAAATGAAGAATCTGTATAAGAATTTTCTCAGATTTGAGCCTACTATTATGAGAATCGTTCCTTCTCTCTGTAAATCGGTTCTCACAAGAATCAAGCTTACAGAGAAGAAAAATCCTGAACTCAGCCCCAGAGAAGCGGCCGAAGCAGTTGTAGGCAAAAATTTCAGAAGAATGATTGCAGGCAGTGCTTTCTTAAGCGGAAAGCTTATTGATGAATTTGAAAAGTACGGTATTACTGCAAGACAGGGCTATGGTATGAGCGAATGCAGTCCGAGAATTACAACCTCAGATTTTTCTGAAGAATGCAAATACTCCAACGGAAAGATTCTTTCTGTCAACACCGTAAGAGTTGTTGACGGAGAAATTCAGGTCAAGGGCGACTCTGTTATGCTCGGTTATTATAAAATGCCTGACGAAACCGCCGCAGCCTTTACCGAGGACGGATATCTCCATACAGGCGACCTCGGATATACTGAAAATGACCATATATATCTTGTGGGCAGAAAGAAAAACCTTATTATTCTTTCAAACGGTGAAAATGTTTCTCCCGAAGAAATTGAAAACCTTTTTGCCGACGAAAAGCTTATAAAAGAAATTGTTGTATACGGTGAAAACGATAAAATTGTTGCTCAGGTTTTCCCTGAAGCTGAATTTGCTCCCGACAGTGAAGAGGAAACCTATAATGAAATCGAAAGTATAATTGACAGTATCAACGAAAATTCACCTGCAACAAGGCAGATAGCATCCTTTATCATCAGAAATAAGCCTTTTGAAAGAACTTCATCAGGTAAAATTAAAAGAACAGAATTTTATTTTTAAGGAGAGATGACTATGTTTCAGAAAACACTGCCCGATGGGAGAAGCGTCACAGCAATCCCTCTTACAATTCCTCAGCAGTTTATGCTTGGCGTAAGCATTCAGTACGGCAAGGGTTTCCTTGTAAACAATATCGGCTCGGGATATTATTTTAAGGCCGATGTTGATTTTGAAATTATGAAAGAATCCGTACTTGAAGCTATCGGAAGATGCGATACTATGAGACTCCGATTTATTCCCGACGAGCAGTATAAGGTGCTTCAGTATGTTGAAGAAAAAACAACAATGGATATTCCTACTCTTGATTTTAGCGACCTTACCGAAGAAGAGGCAGATGCAAAGCTTCTTGAAAAAACAAGAGGGGACGTACCTATGTTCTTCTGTGAGCTTCATAAAATATGGCTTGTAAAATTACCGGGCGGTTATAACGGTATTCTTATGAAGATTCAGCATCTTGCAATGGATGCTTATTCCGTCAAGATTTTTCTTAAGGATATAATGGAAATATATCTTCATAAGGTTAAGGGTACAGCTTATCCGAAGCCTATGAGACCGTATCTTCCTGAGGCTATGAAGGAGCTTGCTTACATAAATTCACCTAAGCATGAGGCAGAAAGAAAGTTCTGGTATAATTCTCTTGCCGAAACAACTGAGCCCGTGTTCACCGACTATCTTCTTGATAACAGAATGAAAAAGCAGCGGGAAAAGTACCCCGACAGAAGATACTGTGATATTCACTCGGGTTCACCCGAGGCAGGACTTCTTCTTTTCAGCCTTACTGCCGAAGAAACTGACAAGTTTATGAAAATGTGCGCTGAAAGACAGCTTTCTGTATGTGCTGCTCTTTCTATGGGTATACGTACGGCGCTTTCTGTTTTTAATGATAATGAGGAGGATGTATCCTTTAAGATTATTATCAATCGCAGAGGTACAATAGGCGAAAAGAAATCGGGAGGTATCAGAATCAACACCTTTCCTACAAGAAGTATTGTTTCACCTGATAAAACTTTTACACAGGCAGTTGAGATTATCACTGAGGATCAGAACGGCATTTACGCAAATTCTTCAATCGGCTTTATGGAAATGCTCGGTCTTCGTCATAAGTCAATGCCCGAGACAGCTCTTCCCGATTCAACCTATGACAGTGTGGGCTTCTCTTATCAGCCTCTTATGATTATTCCTAATATTGATGAAGAAACAGCAAAAACTGCAAGAGGTATCTGGTACAATAACGGCGCATCAATGATTCCTGTGTACATAACTGCAAGACACAGAGCCAATGACGGAGGTCTTGAATTTGTCTTTGAGTACAGAAAAGAACCTAACCCCGTAAGAGATCTTGAAATTTTCTTCTCAAAGGTACGTCTTGCTATTAATATGGGCACTGAAAATCCTGACGTTACAGTGGCAGAAATACTGGAAAGAGCGGCATTAACTCAAGAAGAAAGGAACGAAAAATAATGACTGAGCTTATTAAGATTTTAGAAAACTATTCAGAGCTTGAGGATATCGGAGAAAGCACTACCTTTAAAAACGATCTGGAACTCAGCTCTTTTGATACTGTATGTATTATTGAAGAAATCGGCACTGTTATGGGTGTGAAGATTCTCCCTAAGGATTTTGCAAAGCACAAGACAGTAGGCGAGCTTGCAGCATTTATCGCTGAAAAGAAAGCATAAATACAAGAAAAAAACTACCGCCCCTGACCGTTAAAAGTCAGAGGCGGTTTTTGTATTATCAGTGATATGAAAGGTAAACGTTAAGGCCGCTTACTGTGTAGGGTACAGAGTTTTCGTCAAGAGCCTTCTTGAATGCTGAAAGCATAGTGTAGTCCTTCATAGTAATTCTGGCATCAACGCGAAGATTGCTGTAGTTGCCGAGCTTGTTTCCGGGAATAAAGCCTGTGCACCACCAGTATGAATCGTAAGGCCTTGAGAATTGTTTTACCCATTCGTCCTTGCCGATAAGACGGTTTTTATATTCATAGAAATCCATGGACATTTTAAGATAATCATCCTTGCCTGCACAGTCATAGTGCATAACCTCTCTGTCCATAGGCTTGGTATAAATGCCGATTTCTGCACCGTAGAAGAGTGCTCCGTACTGACCCTTCCAGATCTGTATCATCCAATTCTTGTTGTCATAATCGAATCTGAGTCTGACAGTGTCAAAGTTGATAAGAGACATAGGAGCAAAGGTGTCGTAAAGTGAGTTGTAGCCTGCTACTCTCTGCCAGGGGTCACTTGCAGTATAGAAGCATTTTTCGGCAGGGTCATAAAGATAACCGAACACACCGCTCTGAGAAAGCTCTTCATTATAAATGCTTTCGTTTTCTATAACTGTTTCGTAGTGTACGGAAACCTCAGAAGTATATTCACTGTAGGTTTTGGTACCGCCTTCTTCAACATAAGCTCTCATTCTGTAGGTGAAGATATCTGTGCCGCTGACGGAAGAATCAGTGTATGATGTGCCTGATGTAGTAGTTATAAGCTTCCATTCTTCTTTTGCTCTGTCATAACGGTAAATCTCATAACCCGAGGCTGACTTGTTTTTGTCCCAGGAGATATTTACAACGGTATTATCTGTGGTTACAGCAAAATTACGGGGAGCATTAACAAATACCGGAGGCTTTTCTGCGGCTTCTGCCGTTGTAAAGGTAACAGCTTTTGATTTGTAGCCGTAGGAAACGCCGTTCATTTCGTGATAGGCGGCAACCTTATAGTTATACTCTGTGCTTGGCTTGAGACCTGTTAAGGTATAGGATGTAGATACTGTTGTAGCAACGGACACATATTCGCCCAGGGATGCATCGTAGGTATACACGGTATATCCCACCGCATCCTTACAAGATGACCAGCTGAGTTCAGCTGTGGAATCGGTTAAATAGTCGACAGCAAGGTTATAAACTCTTGAGGGAGCAGTTGTTGCTCCTATAATATCAGAATACGGACCGTAGCTGTCCATGAGGATATTTTCCTTATATGCTCTCACCTTGTAGGTATAGTCATTACTTGAGGCTACCAGTCTGTCGGTAAATTTGAGCTGTCTTGTTCTGCCGACAAAAAAGTAACGGTCAAGAGTCGGGAAATATCTGTAAATCTTGTAACCTGTTACGTCGGGCACTTCATCCCAGGTAAGAATAACCTTATTTGCCGCAACCGAAGAAACACTGACATTTTCTACCTTATCAATGGATGCGGCGGAAATGAAAACAGTGCTTGTGAAAATCAGAGATATGCACAATAAGGTGCATACGGTAAATCTGAAAAATCTTTTCATTGTGAACACTCCTACAGATTAATTTGAATAAGACTGCAATTTATGTACAGTCAGAAAACTCTGTTTATATAATAGTAAACTGAGAGAATAATTATTCTTCTTCAGTTCCTTCCTCTTCTTCACTGACCTCAAGAATTACATCCTGATTTGTGAAAAATTTGATTTTGTTAAGGGGAACACCGAGAACTTTATCACAGCTTGCACTGAGAAGTGCCATCATTCTTGATTCAACAACAGTGTTGATTGTTGCAAAATCAATAAGCACCTTAAGCTGTGCTTTGATGAATTCATCATCCTTGTCATCAAAGAAGCTGTCATCTACTTCTTCAACCGTAACGCCTGTGAGTGCCATATCCTGATCATAAAGCTTCTTGTTTTTCTTAAGACACTTCTGAATAATATCGAGCATCTGCTCTCTTTTGCCGGCCTTGAGGGCATTGTTGAGAGATGTGGCTTTCATCTGCAGCTTGAAATTGAGCTTGCAGGATTTGACAATTGCAAAGGATAATTTAACAAGGTCGGGATTGATTTTTTCAGGGATGAATATTTCTCCGTCTTTCTTATAGAAATAGGTCATTTTAAGGGCTCCTTTTACTTATAATCAGATATATATTATCACACATTTGCCTGTTTTGCAAGAAAACAGACTTAATTTATACACAAAAATTCAATAAGTATATTAAAATATTATTTCTTTCTTTATGTTTGCATTATACGTGAAACAATGATATAATAAAAATAACGTTTGTCAGGCGAAATTCCGCCCGCAAAAAAACGAATTCGGATTGTACAAATAAAAAGGAGAAAAATATGATTTACAGGTTTTATCACGTAACCGATACCCATTACTACAGCAAGAAGAATATTGCCTGCGATCCCAAAAGTCTGCCTCAATATGAGGGACAGATTTCCTTCCGTGAAAGTGAAGAAATTGTCAAAAAGGCTTTTGAGATAATTGCTGAGGATAAGGAAACAAGCACTGTAATTGTAACGGGTGACCTTACCGATAACGGTGACAGATACAGCCATGAGGAAATGCCTGAAATTTTAAAGGCATTTACCGAAAAAGGCGGTAATCCCTTTGTAATAACCGATACCCATGACTATCCTCATTTCGACAGATTCATTATAGACGAAAACGGAAAGAAAATTCCTGCAGACCATCATCTTCCCGAAGAAGAGGTAGTACCGAGATATTATCCCTTCGGAAGAGATAAAGCTTTTGATAAATTTGAAGGCGATCACACAACCTACATAGCAGAGATTCTGCCCGGTCTTTATTATATTGCCCTCGGCTATAAGTTCACAGTTCCCGATACGAAGCATTCTCCTGCTTTTTCTGACGGGCAGATGGAGTGGGTGAAAAATCACGTAAACAGAGCTAAAGAAAAGGGCGGTATTGTAATCTGCGGTACTCATTGGCCCGTGGTCAGTCCGTCTCCTGCTTACAGCGTTCTCGGTAAAGGCAACAGCTTTGCTGACGGCGAAAAGAGGATGAAAGAGTTTGCCGATATGGGTGTACGTCTGTTCTTTAACGGTCATACTCATATTCAGTGTATGAAAGAGATTGTCAGCGATATAGGCAACAGAATCTACAGTGTGCAGACATCGGCCTTATCGGGCTTTCCGCCGAAAATGCGTAAAATTACTATTGACAGTGAAACAGGCAGGGTTGAAATCCGTACAATTGATATGGATGTGCCTGAGCTCGAACTGGGTATGTCACTTACGGAATATACAAGAAAGGGCTTTATCGGAAGTCTTGAGATGATTCCATATAATATGGAGCACGATGTTGAAGCCTTTCTTAAAACCGACGGAGGCATAAGTCTTCCGAAGGATTTAATAGAAAAATACCCGAAGGTTGTTATGTTCATCGGTAAAAAGCTCAACGGTCTGACATACGGAAAAATGGCTGATTTTTCTAAAAAATATCACCGTATGGCTAAGAGCGAATATGAACACCTTAAGGATAAAAAGGTTGTCCCTCTTTTACTTGATATCGTTGCACATCTTTATATGGGTAACGCAAGCTATTCTCCCGATACGGTTGAGTATAAGCTTTTAATGGCTTCTGTTAAAAAGCTTGAAAAGCTGCTCAGAACGGCTAAGATTGATATAAAAAAATACCTGTGCGGATATACACTCAGTGAGTTTATTGAGCCGCTGCTTTACAACAGTGGGCTTGACGATGACAATGTGACTCTCAGCGTTGATTTCGGTATATAATAAGGAGCGTAAAAAATGAAAACAGTATCAGTTATAGGTCTTGGTAACAGAGGAACGGAGTATATGCGTTTTCTCAAAGCATTTCATTCACAAAAGGTAAATATTAACGCTCTTTGTGATATTCGTCAGCAGGCGCTTGATGATATTGCCCCCATATACGATATACCTCAGGACAGACAGTTCCTTTCTGCTGATGAATTCTTTTCAAAGGGTGTTATTTCTGATGCACTTATTATTTCTACACAGGATGCAAGTCACTATGAAATAACAAAGGCGGCACTTAATACCGGTTATAAGTATATTCTTCTTGAAAAGCCCGTCAGCGACAAAAGAGATGAATATATTGAGCTTCGCGATCTCGCTGAGGAGAAGGGTGCTCTTCTTATAATCTGCCATGTGCTTCGCTATTCCAACTATTACAAAAAAATCAAAGAAGTTATTTCAAGCGGGAAAATAGGAGACATTGTTTCAATTAATCATACAGAAAATGTAGGCTATTTTCATTTTGCCCACAGCTTTGTCCGCGGCAACTGGCGTGATGAATTCACCTCTACTCCTTCTGTTCTTGCAAAATGCTGTCATGACCTTGACCTTATGGCCTGGTTTATTGACAGTCCTTGTAAAACCGTAAGCTCGGTAGGAGATTTAAAATACTTTAAAAAAGAATGTGCACCCGAGGGTGCAGCCGAAAGGTGTCTGGGAGGATGCAAGGCTAAAAAGGAATGTCCTTATGATGCCGAAAGATTATATATAACCGATCCGTTCTATAAGGCAACATTTATCAAGTATATGAGACGAACTCTGACCGGCAAGCTCAGAAGCACAAAAGAAGATATTGTTGATGCTCTGAAATACGGAGAATACGGCAAGTGTGTTTTCCTTAATGACAACAATGTATGTGATGATCAGTTTGTAAGAATGACCTTTGAAAACGGAGCTGTTGCTGTGCTTCATATGACCGCCTTTTCCGATAAATGCTTCAGAAAAAGCCACATAGTAGGTACAAAGGGTGAGCTTATCGGCTACGGCGGAGATCTTGAACTCAGAATTTATGGCGGTAAGGCTAAAAAACTATCTAAAGGCATAATTGATACAGGCCACGTTGAAGGAGATATCCGTATTGTTAACGGCTTTGTAAAGCTTCTTTGCGGTGATAAAAAAGACCTTACGGATATTACTACCATTGATGCTACTGTAATCAGTCACGATATCGCCCTTGCAGCTGAAATGTCCCGTAAGGACGGAGGAAGAGTTATAGATTTGTCAGAAATCAGATAATTGAAGGGAAAAAGATAATGGAATATAAGGTTCATGTCGGATACGGATTTCATGTAAACTGCTATCACTCATACAGAGGTGACACAAATGATAATCTGGGCTTCGGTTCAGATATCAGAATAATAAGAAAAATCCTTGATACACTGATGGATTTCAATGAAAGAGGAATTCCCGTAAAAGGTACATGGGACAGCGAAAATTTCTTTTCACTTCAGGAGATACTTCCCGAATATGCTCCCGACATAATTGAAAAGATGAAAATCCGTACGGAAAAATACGGCGACGAGCAGATAATTATGGGCTACAGCAACGGTGCTCTCGGTGCTATGACCGAAGAAGAGCTGGAGGCTTCAATTGAGCTTGCTGTTTCCAACAGCGAAAAAAGCGGTCTCAAGGATATTTTTTCTTCCTATGAAAAAATTGTACGTCCTCAGGAGGTTATGTTCACTCCTTCTCAGGTCAGTGTCTATAACAGACTGGGTGTAAAGGCTCTCTGCCTCTATTATTCCTGTGTGCCTTTTGATGCTTTCCGTACAATTATACCGAAGCTTCCCGATGAGCTTGCATTTAACCCTCTTACATATACTTACAAAGGGAAGAGTATGACCGTTCTTCCGACCTACAGTAATTCTGACGTATGTGATGCAGGCTGTCTTCGTGCGTGGGTAAAGGATTTACATAATAAGCAGAAAAAAGGTGAGATAAACAGTGATGTTTTTATCTTCATCAATATGGATGCTGATGCGATTTTCTGGGAGAGTATGAAGCTTCCAGTTGTAGGCAGTAAGATAGCCAACACAGACGGTATACGCGGACTTGTTGAAGAAATTGCAGATTTGCCGTATATTGTATTTGATACTCCCGGAGGATATCTGAAGACACATAAGCCATTAGGGAATATTGATTTTACCCATGACACAGCTGACGGTAATTTTACAGGCTATGCTTCATGGGCAGAAAAGCCTTATAACAGAAAAATATGGACAGCTGTTGAGCGTTCAAGAGCAATGGCAAAGATAAATGCCAAAAGTGACTTCGACTCTCCGTCCTTCAGAGAAAGAGTTCTTCTTCTCTCAACCACTCATTTCGGCCTTGCTACGCCCGTGCTTAATATTCAGAGGGAAAGAAAGGCTGATGCTCTTGCTGAAAGCATTATTAAAAGCGAGGTCTCTTCTTTGCCGAAAGGGGAGAAGCTTACTCTTTTTGCTACCTCAAAATCTACTCTCCAGTCAGTTCAGTTAAGGGTAAATGCTGACCTTGAAAATGTGTCTCAGCTTAGATTTGAGAGTGATGATCTTAAGGATTACGCTGTTATACCAATGGACGAAAACAATGAGAGTGTCTTTGTTTTCTTTAAGTTCAGGAGAATTAAGAATAAATATACCGTTAATGCATTTGTCGGTGATAGGGAAGAAAAAGGGCTTTGCCTTAATTTTGAAACCGACGACCTGACTATTCGTTTTGATACAGATGCAAATATTGATAAGGTTGTTTCCTGCGGCAGAATTATCGGTGAAAAAGACTTTTTAAAGAGCTTCATTACTTATGATAAGGAAAAGTACAGCTTTAAGAAAACCGGTGTTAAAGCTCTTGATTGCGGCGGAAAATGTAAGGGCGTGTCGGTCAGCGGAGAAATACATCTTCCTAATGAGCTGACTTCCGGCGAATTCAGATATGATTTCTTTAAGACTGATTTTTCCGACGGTGTATATGTAAAAACATATGTGAAATATCCGTATACACCTGAGTTTACCTCCATTTCCACGGAAAACTCAGCACTCGGAAGATATAGCGATATGGATTGGAAGGAGACTGCACCCTTTGAAATTACACCCCATTTCGACGGTGATGTTTCAGTAGTCAAGAGAAACTTTATGGGTGACATAAGCTCATTCAGAACACAGAGCTTCCCTGAAGCTGACGAAAAGAACAAGAAGATTGATTCCTTCAATCATCAGCTCACAGGTGGTTTTGTAGGTCTTACAGACGGCCGATGCGGTATTGTAATTGCAAATCCGAGACAGGTGCTTTCTTCAATGGCACATTGTCCTATGAGGCTTGATGAAGATAAAACCGTACATATGAACCCCTTCGGTACCTACTACGGTAAGCAGCGGCATCATTTCGGCAGAGCAAAGGATCAGATACTTGATACCTATACACTTGTTGCTGCTCAGGGTAAGCCGCTCGCTCCGTCATACAACGGCAACAGTGAAACAGCTGTTACGGGCTTCTTTGCTTTTGAAGGTAAAGAGCCTACGGATAAAAAGCTCAATGAAATCTGCACCTTTGCTGACGGATGTGTTGCTGTTTCCGACGAAAGCAGTATTGTTTCACCTTTCTATAATGACAATGTTGCTTTTGCTAAAACAAAGCAGGATGCCATAGATGAAAGTAAGCTGAAAAATCCTGTTACTACGGGACTTTATAAAAATCTCGGAACCTATCTTGTCAAAGGGGTAAGAGCAATAAGTCATATAATCCTTACTCAGATAAAAGCCAAATAAAAGTTTTAAGGCTATGCGTTCTGCGTAGCCTTTTTTTCTTAATCTGCCTGTGAAATTTTTTGCCTAACAAAAATCAATGTAATTGACAACTATTTCTTATGTGTGATATAATCTTATTTAAAGTGAATGATACCATACATGGAAGATTGTCTTCCGGAAAAGGAGAAGTATAAAATGAAATACGGTGTTCTCTGGCGAAAAACCACCAAAAATATCGGCGACGATGTGCAGTCTTATGCTCAGAGCCTCTGGCTGCCTTCAGTAGACTACATGGTCGATATCGAAGACCTTGAGGCATTCAGATCAGAAAACAATGAGCCTGTTGCTACAATTATGAGCGCATGGTATATGTGGAAAAAATGGAACTGGCCTCCTTCAAAGGATATTTATCCTATTTGGGTGGGCTTCCATTACAGTGATCTTCAGCGTGGAAGACCCCGTGGAATGCCTGCAAAATACGAGTATATTGAAAGCGGTGCAGGCCTCGAATACTTCAAGGCTTATGAACCCATTGGCTGCAGAGACTATTATACTCTCAAGACACTGAAGAAAATCGGTGTGAAAAGCTATTTTTCGGGCTGTGTAACTCTTACTCTTCCGAGAAGAGATATTCCTAAGCCTGAAAGGGAGTATGTATGTCTTGTCGGTGTTACCAAGGAAGTTGTAAGAGCTGTTAAAAAGCAGCTTGAAGGGACGGATATTGACGTTGTTGTTCTTCCTCCTACCAGACTTGAGCCTTCAACGGATATGTCATGGGAAGAGCGTCGCGAAGAGGTTATAAGATATCTTGATACCTATCAGAATGCCAAGTGCGTAATCACCTTCAGACTTCACTGTTCACTGCCTTGTCTTGCTCTTGAAACTCCTGTTCTTCTTGTGCGCGATAGCTTCAGCTCTCCAAGATTCAAACCTTATCAGAAATGGATGCATAAAGCGTATCCTGAGCAGGTTATCAACGGCGAATTCAGAGATTTTATGCTTAATCCTCCCGCTAATCCCGATGATTATAAGGAAACCAGAAGAAAGCTTCAGGAAATTATAGGTAATGCAATCGAAGAGGCTAAGAGCCTTGACGGCAAAACATCTGTCGAAGTTTTCAAGCCGCAATATACAGAGCTTGAGTTCCTCCGCTGGAAGAATGAGGCAATGCGCAGAACCCTTAACGTTTATCTTGATGAGCATCATCAGGACTATAAGGATCTTATTGCACTTAAGCGACAAGTGAGTGAATGTGAGGAAGAAATAGAAAAACTGAAGATTTTACCGGCGGAATATAACAGTAAATCCGTTAAGCTTGCTTTAAAATTCAGGGCATTTATTCTTAAAATCAGAAAACTTTTCAAAAAATAAGCTGTAAAAAATTAACCCGAAGGATTTGACTCCTTCGGGTTTTTGAATTATGTAGTATTTCTGTTAAATCAGAATGAGCTTACCAGAGAGATAATGAAATCAATAATCTTCTTTTTAAACTCAAGCAGAGAAATAATCAGACCTGCAAGAAAACCGGGCTCTTTCGCAGGCTCTTCTTCAGGAGCGGTAGTTGAGGTTTCTTCTGAAGGGGCAGTAGTTGTTGTTTCTGTCTCCGGTGCTGCTGTTGTTGTAGGCTCAGTTGTAGTAGGTTCCGTTGTTGTAGGAGCTGCAGTAGTGGGAACGGCAGTTGTAGTTTCGGGAGGCTGAGTAGTTGTAACAACTGTAGTTTCAGGAGCAGGTGCGACAGCCATCTTGTCAATAGCCTTTGTTAAAGCACCAAGCACAAATCCGCAGGTGAAAAGTATAGTAATTACAAGAGAAATGGATATACCTTTTCTTAATGTTGCTGTATCCTTTATTTTTTCCATTGTTTAAACTCTCCTTAATAAACAATTTTTATTCACCATATTATAACATATATATTTTCGTCGGTCAATCGGTTGTTTCAATTTTTTTAAAGTTTTTTAAAGGCTTTTATTACTTTTTCTGAAACTTAAAGCATCTGTTGTGGATAAAATCAGTATAAGGCTTGGTACGTAAGTCAGCCATGTAATTATGTATGCAATCCTCATCATATCGTCTGTGACAAAGTCTGCCTGAATATTTCTCAGTCCTACACCGATATCTCCGATAACAAGAACTATCATTCCTATCATATAACGGATATTTCTGCTGCAGGGATCCTGGATTTTGAGTTCAATGACATGAGCGAGGTTTATTGCAATACAAACAGCATAGGCTATAATAAGAGGGAGTCTGGGACCGACAAAAAAACCAAAGGCACCGAGACAGACGGCAGGGATAATTCTTTTGAAAAGCTCTTTTGTAAGGCTTTTTTCACTCATAAATGAAAGTCGGACAGTATGAGCCAACTGAATAATTATGTAAACTGCGATACCGTACATTGGTTTATTCATAAGAACAAAGAAAATGTCGGCAAGAAGAGTGAAGAAGAATATTACAGATGCAGTCTTGTTCTCTTTTTGCTTGCCTGCGAGCAGACCGAAAAGAGCCAGAATTAAAATGGCAATAAATTTAAGTATTTTAGGTTTTCCGACCCCGAAAATATCTCCGGCAAGATATCCGATATATAAAATTCCCTGTAAAACAAGGAAAATGTAAGTAAAAATTGTTTTCACATATATCACATCCTTTTCTTCAGCAGATTATATCATAACATCTGTGTTTTAGCAAGGGAGCATATAAGGGCTTATTTGTAATTAATATTTGTTCATTAAAAGAGGCTGCTGCATTTTCGTGCAACAGCCTCTGTATTTGTGTATGTTATCTGACTTTATAGATGTTTACTTCGTAGGGGCGGAGAGTGGGAGCGGGTGCAGCATAACTTGAAAGTACACATTCACCTTCTGCTTCTCTCGGTCTTGCAAACTGGTTTTCTGTAAGGTTCATTTCAATATAGAATTTACCTTCAGCACTTTCTCTGTAAAGACAGTAAGTTTTATCGTCTGTGCTGAGAGGCTTGAAGTCACCGTAAACAAGAGTAGACTTGTACTCTTTACGGAGAGCCATAAGTGCCTTATAATAGTTTAAGGGACTCGCTGCATCCTTAGCTTCGGCCTCGGCATTACATTCCTTATAGTCGCCGTTAAGTCTTATCCAGGGTGTGCCTGTTGTGAAGCCTGCGTTTTCGCTGTCATTCCAGCACATAGGCGTTCTTGAATTGTCACGGCTGCCGGCAAGAATTGTTGCCCATGCTTCACTCTGAGACTTGCCTTTTTCCTGAAGCTCTGCATATTTGTTGATTGATTCAACGTCACGTATTTCAGAGATATTATTGAATGCACAGTTCATCATACCAAGCTCTTCACCCTGGAAAATATAGGGTGTACCTCTTCCTGTAAGAAGGAGAGCACCGATAACCTTTGAAACAGCATTTCTGAACTTAGGATCGGGGTTAACCTTTGAAACCATACGTGGATTATCGTGGTTTTCAATAACAAGTGCAGGCCATGACGAACCCTTGAGCTCTGTCTGGAAATTGATGAAATGATTTCTGAGATATTTAAGGTCATATTTATAGTCATCCCATCTCTGCTTGCCGGGAATTTCAAGCTGATCAAAGAGGAAGGTCTGTCTGATTTCCTCGCGGGAATCGTCTACAAGATACTTCGCCATTTCAACACCGATGCCGCCTGTTTCGCCGACACAGAATGACTCGGGGAATTTCTTGAAGGCGTTTTCATTGAGCTCATGAAGATATTCGTGAAGTCTCGGACCCCAGAAATAATGCTCACCGCCGTAGCCGATAAACTCACCTACAAGGGGATTGCCGTCGGGTAAGCCTTCAACCTTGGAAATAAGGTTGATAACATCCATTCTGAAGCCGTCAACACCTTTCTCAAGCCACCAACGAACCATTTCGGCAACGTCTGCACGCATTTCGGGGTTTTCCCAGTTGAGATCCATCTGCTTCTTTGAGAAAATGTGAAGTGCCCATTCGTCAAGCTCGGGGTAGTAATTCCATGCTGAGCCTGAGAAAACTGAGGTCCAGTTGTTGGGAGGCACACCGGGAGCCTTGCCTTTTCTGAAAATATAGTAATTCTTATATTTCTCGTCACCCTGAAGGGCCTTACGGAACCATTCGTGCTCGTCTGAGGTGTGGTTTACAACAAGGTCCATAACGAGCTTCATACCGCGCTTGTGGATTTCTTCGAGCATCTGATCAAAGTCGTCCATAGTGCCGAATTCCGTCATAATCTTCTTGTAATCACGGATATCGTAGCCCATATCATCATTGGGTGAATCATAAATAGGGCTGAGCCAAAGCACATCAACGCCCAAATCCTTAAGATAGTCGAGCTTTGAAATAATACCCTGCAAGTCGCCGATACCGTCACCGTCGGAGTCCATAAATGAACGGGGATAAATCTGATAAATAACGGATTCCTTCCACCACTTGGGGTCAACCTCATCCTTGGTTATAACCTTTTCGGGAGTATAGGAAAGAAGGTTGCAAAGGTGCTCAATGGTTTCAAGGGGGAGCTTGTCGCCTAAAACCTTCGGAATCATTTTAAGCTTTACCATACCGATAAGAGGATTATGTATTACCTTATCGGGTATGCCTGTATGATAAGCTACCATTTTAACGAGATCGTTACCTACAGGAGTAGCCATAACTTCTTTTAAAGTACTGTTTGGAGTAATTCTCTTCATATTAGTTATCCTTTCGTTTAATATTTAACTAAACTATTTTATCACATTCTGCCGTGTTAATCAATGATTTAACATAAAAAAGCCCCGATTTTTATATCAGGGCTTAATATAAAACTTAGCCGCCTGCAGCAGGTGAAAGAAGCCATATTTCGTCTCCGTCGGAGAGCTTTTTCTTTTTCTTCATACATCTTTCACCGTTGACATAAACGATAGCATCACCGAAATTCAGCTCTTTGTGGGGAACAAGGGCTTCGTTCCTCGGTTTTATGAATTTAACATTAGGGTCATTCTTCTGTTCTTCAAGCTTCTGAAGGTCTTCATAATATCCCTTTTCCATAAGTGAGGAAATCTCTTTGAAAACATCGAGAACCGTGTCAGCATCAAGACTCAGGTAGCTGAAGCCTGTTGTTGAACGGATAACGCCGAAAATCTTAACCTTTACCATAAGGATAAACCTCCTTTGCACATTCGGGAAGCTTGATTCCGTGACGCCACAGAGTGAACTTTGTGGGTGCGCCGTTTTTCCAGCCTCTTATAAAGTAGTAGCTCTTTTTCATCTTGTGAAGAGGTACCTTGGTTTTCTTATTGCCGGGAACCTGCTCCTCGTCTGTAAGTCTCTTGGGCAGAGTATCGGTTTCATCACCTACGGGAAGACCGAGAATAACATTACAGAGTCTTTCAACATTATAGCCGTAGGATCCGTTTTTAAGGAAATCGCCTATAGTATATTTCATACCTGTTGCGGCATTGAGAACCCTCGGATACTGCACAAGAGGAATATTAACATGAAGAAGCTCGGGGAAACGTGCTGCAATGAATACAAACGGAGTAGAATACTTGAACACCGTCTGCACAATTCTGGTAACGATGCTTGTTGGCTTGGCAACAATGAACCAGGGGAGAATAGCATAAGAGGTGAACACACAGAAGCCTGCTGCAGAAGCTCCCTCCATAACATTCTGGAAAGCAATTGCAAGACCTGCTTTTCCCTTGGGTGTGTATGCGTCCATATTAAGACCGAGACCCTCAAGAACAACAAGATAACCTGCGTTAAGGTGGCAGCCGCCTCTGTTGGCTGTAGCGTAGCCGAGGCCCTGACCTACAGCACCTCTGGGTTCGTAAGCGGCAAGCTCCATACCCTTTGCGTGAATGGCGAATTCCTTACCGCCGAATTTTTCACTCATTCGTCTTGTGCCTTCAGCAAGGTCATCACCGATGCCTTCTCTGTTAGCAATCATCTCGAAAACTTCACTCAGATTATCGGTCTTTCCGAATTCAAGACCGCAATCCCATAAGCCTTTTTCGTTAAGCTCCATTGCAAAAGCAACTGAGCCTGCGACAGAAATAGTATCAATGCCGAGCTCATCAAGCTCGTAGTTCCACTTAAGAATTTTTTCAATATCATCATTCATAAGGTTGGGACCTAAAAGACCGAGAGTTTCAAGCTCAGGTCCCTTGACATTCTTGCCGTCAACTCTTACTCGTCTTTCGCATCTCATAGGACAGGTCTGACAGCCGCCGTTTTTGATAAGATGCTTTTCGGCAAGCTCTTCACCCGAAACCTTTTCAAAGTTTTCAAATCTGCCGTCGCCGAAATTTTTTGTAGCAAGAATTCTGTGAGCCTGCATGGGAGCAACAAGACCTGCAGTGCCGAGCTTTGAAAGCTGAGCACCTGTAATGGGGTGCTTGAGAAGAGTATTCTTCCATTCCTCATTAATTTTATCAAGCTTTTCTTTGTCGTAAATTTCAGGCTCCTGATTGCCTGCCGCTGTAACTGCCTTAAGATTTTTATCACCGAATACGGCACCTACACCGCCACGGCCTGCAGTTCTTTCGCCACTGAATACACAGGCATAACGAACCTTGTTTTCACCGGCAGGACCGATAACCATTTTACCTGCATTTTTAGGAAGCACCTTCTGAGCCTCACTTGTATGTAAGCCCTTCATTTCGGGAACCTCGTGGAAAGTAACATTGTCATTTTCAATTTCAACCCAGGTAAGCTCTTCGGCTCTGCCTGTGATAATCAATGCATCCCAGCCTGCTTTTTTTAGTCTTCTTCCGAAGCCGCCGCCACAGTTGGAGGAGGTAAGAATATCAGTAAGGGGAGAAACAGTTGAAATGTTGAATCTTGTAGATGACGGTGACTTACAACGGGTAAGAGGACCTGTTGTAACAACAAGCCAGTTATCCTCATCATAAGCCTTCATACCGGGTCTGATGTGCTGAAGAAGAATGTCTGCAGCCATAATTTTACCGCCGACAGTTCTCTTTCTGTCCTCATCGGTCCAGGGGAACTCCTTATAGGTTTTATTTGTCAGATCGACAAAAAGCACCTTTCCCATATATCCTTTCAAATTTGTCATCTTATCACCTCTGTTAAACTGCATTTACTGCAATCTTTTTGTTTTATTATCGGGAGAGTCTCCCATAAATCTCCGTCAAAGAGATAAATTTTACCTGATAGTGAAATGTTGTGTGTAATCAGATATTTCAGCGCGATACTGCTTTGCATTGAGCCGATTACGCCTGCCGTAGCTGAAACATTGGTTTTTGCTTTTACATCTGTGTAAATACCTGCACATTCAGGGCAGGGGGACTTTTTCGGAATATACATGTATACAGTTCCGTAAAAGCCGTCAATTCCTCCGAAGACTACAGGAATATCAAGCTTATCAGAAAATTCTTCAAGAGCTTTTCTTGCTTCAATATTATCAACGGCACTGATTATGATATCGCAATCATCTGCAAAGGACAAATCCTCGCCGCAGAGAATTTTCTTATCTGTCGCAATAAAATTTGTATCGGGGGCGTAAAGTGAAAGTCTCTCTTTGATTTTCTCGCATTTCTTACTGCCGATATCATTATTGGTGAAAAGGAACTGCCTGTTGAGATTACTTTCATTTACAGTATCAAAATCGCACAGATAAATTCTTTTCATTCCTGCACCTGCAAGATGAACGGCGATATTCGTGCCGAGACCTCCGCAGCCGACGATTAAAGCTGTTTTATCCCTTACAACGAATCCTTGTGTGATTTCTTTTATGTCCAATTTATCACCGCCTCAGTAGTTACCGCCACAGTTCTGCGTGTCACCGGAAAGTGTTTTGACTGCATGCGCAAGAACGGGAATAACAATCTCAAGGGATTCCTTTACTGCCTTAGGACTGCCGGGCAGATTGATAATAAGACTTTTGCCTCTGATGCCTGCCGCTGCTCTTGAAAGCATAGCGTTTTTTGTGATTTTAAGGCTTTCATATCTGATAGCCTCGGGAATACCGGGAACCTCTTTTTCAATAACTGACTTTGTAGCTTCGGGAGTAACATCTCTCGGTGCGAAGCCCGTACCGCCGCTTGTAAAAATCACATCGGCTTTTATATCGTCGCATAAATATATCAGAGCTTTTTCTATTTCTTCTTTCTCATCGGGAACGATAACATATTCCTTTGTTTTACCGAGAGGAGAAAGAATTTCTCTGATTAAGGGGCCGCTTTTATCCTCGCATATACCCTTGCTGCATCGGTCACTGACACAAATAATTGCAAAAGTCATAAAATCACCCCTTTACATTTTTGCATTTATGTATATAATATAACATATAGATGCAAATTTTACAATAGTTTATATGGTGTTCAAAAAAATTTTATTGTAATTGTATAATAATATTCGGAAGTTTGCGATTCAATTCGCATTAATTCATAAACCGACCCTGATTTTCTAAACGATGGTGTAACCTGAGCATGAAGACAGGGCGAAGGTCGAAAAAACACTGCCTGCAAGGAGATAAATATGCAGGTGCCGACCTGAGGGCTACAGGAGAAATCCTTATGCCTTCCGTGATTGAAAAGGAGAATGAATTATGAAAAAACTTCTCGCAATCCTTCTTTCTGTTCTGATGCTCTTTACACTCGCTGCTTGCGGCGGCACAGGCGAAGAAGACACAACAACTGCTGACACAACAGTTGCAGCACCCGCAAATCCCGTCATCCGTATTTCAACAACAACATCCGTTAACGACTCAGGCCTTCTCGGTGCTCTTGTTCCTGTTTTTGAAAAGGCAACAGGCTATACCGTTGAAGTGCAGTCTGCAGGTACCGGTGCAGCCATTCAGGCAGCAAAGGACGGCAACGCTGACCTTATTCTCGTTCACTCAAAGGCTTCCGAGGAAGCATTTGTAAGCGAAGGCTACGGCGTTGAAAGAATTCCCTTTATGTATAACTACTTTGTAATCGTAGGCCCCGAAGCTGACCCCGCAGCTATTGGCGACGGTGCTGAGAATGCAGCTGAAGCATTCGGCAAGATTGCCGACACTCAGTCAAAGTTTATTTCACGCGGCGACGACAGCGGCACACATAAGGCTGAACTTAAAATCTGGGGCGAAAATGTTCCCGATGCTGAAACTGCTTCCTGGTATATAAACGCAGGTCAGGGTATGGGCGCATGTCTTACAATGGCAAGCGAGCAGGGTGCATACTGTCTTACCGATAAGGCTACATTCCTTTCAAACAAGGCTGATCTTGATCTTGAAATCATCCTTGCTGAAGGCGAAGATATGAAGAATACATATTCACTTATTGAATGTAACCCCGAAAAGCTTGACGATATCAACACCGAAGGCGCAAAGGCTTTCATCAACTGGATGCTTTCTGACGAAACATCTGACCTTATCGCTAAATACGGTGAAGAGGAATACGGTCAGGCACTCTTCTATCTCGCTGACTGATTTTGGATAAAATTACAGAAGCCTTTGAGATGCTTCTTTCTATGGACAGAGAGTTATTCCAGATTTTAGGAGTAACTCTCCGTATGTCCTTTTTCAGTACGGTTATATCCTGTGTATTAGGTATGACTCTCGGTATTGTTATAGGAAGAAAAGACTTTAAAGGCAAGAGGACTATAAAGAAAATTACAGGAACTCTTATGGGTCTGCCTCCGGTGGTGGCAGGCCTGATTGTCTATATGCTTTTTACTAAATACGGCATATTCGGCTCTCTCGGCTGGCTTTACAGTGTGCAGGTTATGGTTGTTGCGCAGTGTATGCTTATCACTCCCGTTGTAATCAGCCTTACAGAGTCGATTGTTTCTATTAACAGCAGAGGTATACTTGAAAGTGCAAAGGGCCTCGGTCTTTCAAAAAAGAAGACTCTTTCTCTTCTTTTCACCGAAAACAAGCAGGCACTGCTTAGCGTTATCCTCACAGCCTTCGGACGTTCAATTGCAGAGGTAGGTGCCGTAAGTCTCGTAGGCGGTAACATTCAGTGGAAAACAAGAGTTATGACGACGGCAATCGTACTCGAAACAAATAAAGGTAATTTCAGCTTTGCTTTAGCTTTAGGTATGGTGCTTCTTGTGATTTCTCTTATTGTCAATGTGCTTGCGGGAATGCTTGTAAGGGAGGAAAGACAGTGATTAAGATAGACAGTATTAAAAAAATCTACGGCGACAGAACTGTTCTTAACCTTTCTTCTCTCGAATTCAGAAAAGGTGAAACTACTGTTATTGTAGGTCCTAACGGCAGTGGAAAATCTACTCTTCTTAAGATTCTTGCGGGAATTATTAAGGCTGAGGAAAGCAATTTTTCAGTTGAAGGTAAAATTCTTTATCTGCCTCAGCAAAGTGTACCTTTCAGTAAAACGGTAGAAAAAAACATATATTTTTCTTTACGGAACAGTGAAAATAAAGAGAAAAAATGCCACGATATACTAACTGAACTCGGACTTATTCACCTGAAGGATAAGAATGCAAAAACTCTTTCGGGCGGCGAATGTCAGAGACTTGCTCTGGCCAGAATTTTGGTAAATGAATGTGATTTTCTTGTTCTTGACGAGCCCTCAAGTGCAGCTGATATTGAAGGTAATGAGCTTATAGAAAAAGCAATACTGGAGTATAAAGAGAAAACCGGATGCGGAATTATTATGACGACTCATTCGCCCGTACAGGCCAAAAATATGGGCGACAGAATTATTATGCTTCACAGCGGTGAGGCAATAGAGGACGGCAGTGCAGAAGAAATATTCGATAACCCCAAAAGCAAATGGTCGGAAAAATTTATTTCACAGTGGCGTATATAAGGTGATAAAATGTTAAATGTTGTATCCTTGGAAAAATCTAAAGAAATAATAGCTGAAAGGCTGACATCATACTGTATTGAAGCTGAGACAGTTTCGCTCAAAGACAGTCTCGGCAGAGTTCTGTTTTCTGACATACTTTCCTCAGAAAATATTCCTTCCTTTAATCGCAGTACCGTTGATGGCTTTGCTGTTATTGCCTCTGACACCTACGGCAGCGGGGAGAGCATTCCGTCTCAGCTGAATGTTGTCGGTGAAATTTTGATGGGCGAAAAAGCTGATATAAAAATCAGTGAGGGTGAGTGTGCAAGGATATCAACGGGAGGTATGCTTCCCGAAAATGCAGACAGCGTTGTAATGGTGGAAAATACAGACTGTACCTTCGATGAATTCTGTCTTATTTTCAAGGCAGTCAGTCCCTTTGAAAATGTGACAAGAAAAGGCGATGATTTAAAAGAAGGGCAGCTTGTTCTAAAAAAAGGAACGGTAATTTCTTCAAAGCATATAGGTGTTCTTGCTTCTTTGGGTATAACACACCTTGATGTAGCTAAAAAAATCAGAGTCGGGATTATCTCAACGGGTGACGAGCTTGTGCCTATAGATTCATCCGCCGAAATCGGTAAAATCAGAGATATCAACACACATATTTTATCTGCGCTTGTCAGTGAACTTGGCTGTATCGGGACTGAATACGGCATAGTTGACGACAGCTTTGAGGAAATACTTAAAGCTACGGAAAAAGCGGCAGACGAAAACGATATCGTTCTTATTTCGGGAGGCTCGTCTGCAGGCGTAAAGGATATGACTGTAAAGGTAATTGATAAGCTCGGAGAGGTATATTTTCACGGTATTGCTCTGAAACCGGGCAAACCTACTATCTGCGGCAAGGCTAAGAATAAGGCTGTATTCGGTCTGCCCGGCCATCCCGGAGCCGCATATTATGTAACTCTTATGACAGTAAAGCCTTTAATTGAGAAGCTTTACGGCACTGAATACAAAGGTAATATTCGGTATTGTCCTATAAGTCAGAATATTTCCTCAAATCACGGCAGAGAGGAAATTGTAAGCGTAAAAATAATCGACGGAAAGGCCGTGCCCGTTTTTTCTAAAAGCGGATTTGTCTCTGCTCTTTCTGGGTCGGACGGTTATATTATCATTGACCGTAACAGTGAAGGTCTTAAAACAGACGACACTGTAAAAGTATATCTATTCTAAGGTGAAAGCTATGAAGCATAATTATCTCAATAATGCAGAACTGAATAAAGCTAAAGGGGAATATATTCTCCATCTTGAAGGTATCGGTTTTTCTCATTCAACAGAAATTCTTTCTGTAGGTGAAGCCTGCGGCGGTGTGCTCGCTGAAGCTGTATATGCAAAAATCTGCTCTCCCCATTACAATGCAAGTGCTATGGACGGAATTGCAGTAAAGGCAGCCGATACCTACGGTGCAAGCGAAAGCAGTCCTGTTATTCTCACAAAGGAACAGTATACCGTTGTGGATACGGGTGATCCTCTTCCCGATGAGGCTGACAGTGTAGTTATGGTGGAGGATGTAACGGAAATCGGTGACGGTAAGGTCAGTATTCTTTCTGCTCATCACCCGTGGCAGAATGTGCGCCAGGTAGGCGAGGATATCTGTATGGGCGATATGATTGCACCGTCATTCACAAAAATTTCACCGTCTCTTTGCGGTGCCTTTCTTGCAGGCGGAATAACATCGGTCAAAGCTGTAAAAAGACCGCTTGTGGGAATTATTCCCACAGGTGACGAGATTGTTTCACCTAAATCCAATCCCGAAAAGGGAGAGATTATCGAATTCAACTCTACTATTTTTTCTTCAATGCTTTCTCAGTGGCAAGCTGACAGCAAGGTTTACGCAATTGTAAAAGATAAAAAAGACCTGTTAAAATCAGCTATCGAAAAAGCAAAGGAAGAATGCGATATAGTTCTTGTGCTCGCAGGTTCATCAGCAGGAAGAGATGATTACACAAGTACAATTATATCTGAACTCGGCACAGTTCTTTTCCATGGAATTGCAATTAAGCCCGGTAAACCGGCAGTGCTCGGAAGTATTGATAATACACCCGTAATTGGTATTCCGGGTTATCCTGTTTCGGGTATAGTTATAATGGAAGAAATAGTAAAAAGCGTTGTTGATGCTTATTATAAAGTAAACTCCGACAGATATCAGACGATAAAAGCAGTTTTGGGTAAAAGAGTGGTTTCCTCACTTAAATACTGCGAATTTGTCCGTGTTACGCTGGGTAAAATGGGTGAAAGCTTTGTTGCGGTGCCCCTTAACCGCGGTGCAGGCGTGATTACAAGCTTTACAAAGGCTGACGGAATTCTGACCGTCCCGCAGAACAGCGAAGGATTTGATATTGGCGAAGAGGTGGAAATAAGACTTATTAAGGATATCGGGCAGATTGAAAATGCTCTAATTGTTACGGGCAGTCATGATCCTTTGATTGATGAAATATCAGATATTGTAAAAAGCAAGGGCTTTTCCTTTTCGGTTTCATCTTCCCATGTGGGCAGTATGGGTGCCATAACGGCAATAAGAAACGGACAGGCACATTTGGGCTGCATTCATCTTCTTGATACGGACAGCGGAAAATATAATGAAAGCTATGTCAAAAAATATTTCCCTGAAGGCGGAGTCAGGCTCGTCAAGGGTATCGGCAGAGTGCAGGGGCTTATGGTCAGGAAGGGTAACCCTCTTGATATAAAAGAATTTAAGGATATTATAAAGGGCAGATATGTCAACCGTCAGCTCGGCTCAGGTACAAGAATTCTCTGTGACTATCTTATAGCTGAGAACGGTATAAATAAAAGTGACATTGACGGCTATCGTAACGAAGAATTCACTCATACAGCTGTTGCAGCCTTGATTGCTGCCGGCAATGCAGATTGCGGTCTCGGTATTTATTCGGCAGCGAAAATGTACGGACTTGATTTCATTGAAATCTGCGTTGAAGAGTATGACGTTCTCGTTGATGAAAAGGCTTATGAGGAAGAAAAAGTGCAGAAATTCCTTGAGGTTTTCCATAGCGATGAACTGAAAGAAAGACTTTCTGAGATGGGGGGCTATACCTTTGGGTGATTTAACTCATATCAATAAAAAAGGCGAAGCAGTTATGGTAGATGTGGGCGAAAAAGAAATTACAAGACGGACTGCTACCGCTTTTGCTAAAATTAAAATGGAGTCCGAAACTCTCAGAAGGATTCTTGACGCTTCGCTGAAAAAAGGGGACGGACTTGCCACAGCGAGAATTGCCGGTATAATGGGGGCAAAAAAGACAAGTGAGCTGATTCCTCTCTGTCACAACATTCCTATTGAAAGCATAGAAATTTCCTTTGAGAATAACGGTGAAGATGAGCTTTATATTTACTGTACGGGTAAATGCAGTTATAAAACGGGCATTGAAATGGAGGTGCTTACGGGTGCTTCCGTATGTGCATTGACGGTGTATGATATGTGTAAGGCTATCGACAGAAAAATGGAGATAAAAGAGGTTAAGCTTTTAGAAAAAACAGGCGGAAAGAGCGATTTTAAAAATGATTGACAATTACGGAAGAAAAATTAATTATCTTCGTGTGTCTGTTACTAAGCGGTGCAATCTTAACTGTTCATATTGCGGTGCAAAGAACGAAAAAAGTGAAGAGCTGACACCTGAGCAGATTGAAAGAATAGTCCGCATTTTTGCTTCCTTCGGTATCACAAAAGTCAGACTTACGGGCGGAGAGCCTCTGGTCAGAGACGATATATGCGAAATTGCCGAAAGGATAAGCAGAATTGACGGAATTAAAAAGCTTGCGGTAACAACTAACGGAATTAATCTTAAAAAGACTGCCGAAAGCCTGAAGAAAGCAGGCGTTACGGCAGTAAACATAAGTCTTGATACTACGGATAACGAGCAATATAAAAGGATTACGGGCTGTGACGGACTTAATAAAGTCTTTGAAGGTATCGAAGAATGTGAAAGAGTCGGTTTATCACCTATAAGACTAAATGCTGTTCTTGTCAGAGGCGAAAATGATTCTTCGGCAGGTTCGCTTATTGATATTGCAAAAGACAGAAAAATTGATGTACGTTTTATTGAGCTTATGCCTTTTTCCGATGAAGGTGAGGACAGTAAGCTTGTAATAAAAGGGGAGGAGATTCTTGAAAGATTTTCATTCCTGAAACCCGTTGTCAAAGAAGGCACAACGGATTTTGAAAAGAGTGTTGCAAGATATTATGAGGCTGAAGGCTTTAAAGGGAGAATCGGTCTTATTACTCCCGTCAGCGATAAATTCTGCAGTGAGTGTAACCGTATAAGATTACTCTCCGACGGTAAGGTCAAGCCTTGTCTGGGCAATGAGGAGGTTTTTGATCTGATGCCGTATATCGACGATGAGCAAGCTCTCAGAAAAGAGATTGAAAAAGCCATATTGTCGAAGCCCATGGAGCATAAATTTTCCTGCGGTTACGGAAGCAGTCACGGACTTAACAGAATAGGAGGATAAATATGAAAGGTAAAGTATTATCAATAAATATCAGTGAAAAGAAAGGCACACCAAAGACAAAAATCAACCCGGGTGTACTTATTGAGGATTTCGGCTTTGAGGGTGATGCACACGCAGGCAAATGGCACCGTCAGGTAAGCCTTCTTGCAAAAGAGAGCATTGACAAATCAAAGGGAATGTCAACGGAAGGTCTCTGCCACGGCATATTCGCTGAAAATATTACTACTCAGGGTATTGAGCTTTATACAATTCCCGTCGGCACAAAGCTCAAGGTAGGCGAATGTATTATCGAAATCAGCCAGATAGGAAAGGAATGCCATGACGGCTGTGCTATCAGAGAGCTTGTCGGTCAGTGCATTATGCCCAGAGAAGGTGTGTTTGCAAAGGTAATAAAGGGCGGCAAGGTCTTTGAAGGCGATGAAATAGAAATTATGGAATAAAAAATTCTTCCGTTAATAGATGAGCTTATGACATAAAAATCCCTCTCTTCCGAAAGGTTGAGAGGGATTAATAATTTTACTTATGCGTCTTTTTCGTTATATTCAAGGCGTTTCTTAAGAAGAGCTTCGTGCATTTCTTCCTTCTTCTTACCTGTAAGTGTATAGAAGAAATATGGAACGCCTGCAAGGAACATCATAATACCGTGGAAGATTGTATAGAAGAAGAGCATTACAATCTTTGTTCTGAGACTCTGCTCCGGATTCGGATCAAGGTCAGTAGGCTGAACATACTGAATGATTGAACCTTCACCGTAAAGAATACGGGGTGAAAGAGCACTTGCGATTGTACCGCTGATCATTGTACCGATACCCACAACAAAGGGGAGAGAAGCGTCAAATCTCTTACCTGTCTTAAGCTCAATATCCTCAAGAACGTCAGCCTGGAACATGCTCGGAAGAAGGTTGGATGCACCGAACTGAAGACCGATGAGGAAGAGAAGAACGATAAAGAGAATCTGTAAAACTGAGCTTTCGTTTGTAAAGTAAAGATAACCGACAAGGAAAGCAATGCAGTTGATGGTTATTGAATAAATACCGCTTGCAATATAAAGAACCTTTGAGTTGAACTTCTTGAGAAGGAAGTTGATAATGAGCATACCTACTGCAGTACCGATACCTGTAGGAAGGCCGAAAAGAAGGAACTTTGAGGTTGAGCCGAGAAGAGCTGCAGCCATAAATACGCCCATATAGGATGCGATACTTCTGAAGCTCTTAAGAGTTTCAGAGATAATTATAACCCATGCATACTTGTTGCTTACGATATGACGGAAGCCTTCAAGAGGATTCTTCTTTTCGGAGTTATAAGTAACTCTTTCTCTTGTCATCTTCATGCCAAGAAGCATTGTGATAACGCCAACGATACTGCAAAGTGCCGCACCGATTATGTACTGAAGACCTTCATTATCCTTGAAGATAAGACCGATAACAAGAATAATAACCTGAGGAGCTGAATTACCTACAGCTGAGGAGATGCCTCTGAAGGACATGACGGTGTCACGCTCTTTAAGGTTAGGGCTCATAACAACAGCCATAAGATTGATGGAGTTACCGAAGTTACAGCAAACTGCCCAACCTACAGCGATCGTTACAAGGTAAATCATAAGCAGCGTTCCCGAAAGCCCCGGGGGTGTCCAGAAGGTAAGGCATAAAATAATACTCATAGGAATTGCAACGAGCATTATAAGAGGACGGAATTTACCGCTCTTACCTGTCTGTCTGCCGTCAATATACAAAGCGATAAAGAAGCTGAGTATAAAGGGGATAATGCTTACAAGGGTGTTAAAAAGACTTGTCTGTTCAGAAGGAAGACGCAAAACATTAACAAGATAAGCACTTCTGAATGAACCGATCATACCTGTCATATTTGTGTAGAAGAATACAGCAACAAGGTAAGCGATGAATTCAGAGGTTTTCAGATGTTTTCTGTTTTCTTCCGACATAACGGGAGTGTTCAAGATTGAATCTGACATAATGGACCTCTTTTCTTTCATATTTCTCCGCACATATTTTCTGCCGTTAAAATAAAAAAATAACAAAGTCTGTAAACTTCATTACTAATACGGCTATATGTTGTAATATATAATACACCTAATTTATGAACAAGTCAATAAAGTTTATAAACTTATTATATGTTTTGTAGGTCAGGTTGAAAATTTTTAAGCATTATAAACAAGTTTTTTGAGTGCACCCTTGAAAAACAAAGTCAGCAGTAGTAAAATTGATTTAACAGTGAGGTGATTTATATGTCAAAATATCCTATCAGTAAAGATTACGGAATATTCCGTATGTTCGCTCCGCCTGTTTTTGAACCTGTTTTTTCCATAGCTGCAAAGGTTTTATCTGCACCGTCATTTTTATGGAAAGACAGTGAACTGATTGTAGAGGAGAGAACGGTCAAGAGTTTTGACGGCTTTCCCGTAACTATTTATATTATTACTCCGAAATCGGTAAAAAAGCCTTGTCCTTGCCTTGTGAATTATCATGGCGGCGGCTTCGTTTTTGAAGGTGCATTTCATCATTACCGACTTGCTATGGAGTATGCAAAAAAAGCAGGCTGCAAGGTTATTTACACCAAATACCGTCTTGCACCGAAATATAAATTTCCTGTACCTATGGAGGATTGCTATGCTGTTCTCAGATGGGTTTATGAAAACGCAGACAAGCTTGGAATAGACAGGAACAGAATTGCTGTTGGCGGTGACAGTGCGGGAGGAACACTTTCAGCTGCCGTATGTCATATGAACTGTGACAGGAACGGAGGAATACCTATTCGCTTCCAGCTTCTTGTTTATCCCTTCCTTGACCTGAGAAATAACAGTGATTCCGCAAAAAAATACACAGATACGCCTATGTGGAATTCAAGACTTACCGCTAAGGTTAAACCATTGTTTATTACCTCTGATGCAGAAAATCTTCAGTATGCATCTCCTGTTGAAGCGGATGATTTTGAAGGCCTTCCGCCTGCGTATATTGAAACAGCAGAATTTGACTGTCTTCACGATGACGGTATTCTTTATGAAGAACTGCTTAAAAATGCAGGTGTAGAAACTGAGCTTTATGAAACAAAGGGAACTATGCACGGTTATGATATTGCTCTCAAAGCGCCTCTTACAAAAGAAATGATAGCTAAACGTGCAGATTATATGAGAAGAATGTTTTCCGGAAATTGATAACTTAAAGGATTGGTTGTTGTATGGTACTTCTGCTTGCCGTAATTTATATAGTTTTTATATCACTGGGCCTTCCCGATTCTCTCTTTGGTGTAGCTTGGCCTGTGGTGCATATTGATTTGGAAGTAAATGAAAGCTTTGCTTCGGTATACAGCATTATTGTAGGCATCTGTACGGGTGGTGTAAGCTTCGTTGCGGGTACTCTGATAAGAAAATTCGGTACAAGCAGGGTTACATTTGTATCAATCCTTCTTACTGCTCTCGGTCTTATCGGTATGAGCTTTTCACCGAATATCTGGGTTATGATGCTCTTTGCCGTTGTTCTCGGCTACGGCGCCGGTGCAATTGATACAGGACTTAATAATTTTGTTTCTCTTCACTATAAGGCACAGCATATGAACTGGCTTCACTGCTTCTGGGGTGTCGGTGTTACGGCAAGCCCTCTTATAATGTCACTTTTCTTAGGTAATGACGGCACTCAGTGGAGAAACGGCTACAGAGTCGTTGCACTTTTACAGATTCTGATTGCTGTTCTCGTTCTGTTTTCTCTTAAAAAATGGAGGAGCATTGAAATAGAAAAAGCATCAGCTGAAGAGGAAATCTCTGAAGACGGAAAATTTATTGATATATTAAAAATCAAAGGTGTAATAACAAGTATACTTTCCCTTGGTGTGTACTGCAGTATGGAGTTCATTATCGGTACCTGGGGTGCAAGCTATGCTGTAAATGTGTTTGCACTTCCTGCTGACGAGGCGGCAAAGAGGGTGTCTCTCTATTACGCAGGAATAATGGCAGGCAGAATGATTTCGGGCTTTATATCTATGAAGCTTTCGGATAATTATCTTATCAAGGGCGGAATTGCTGTTTCATTTATCGGTATGATTATATTACTCTTACCGCTCGGCAAGGTATCGCTTCTCGGTCTTCTTTTAATCGGTACAGGCTTCGGCCCCATATTCCCCGGCGTACTTCACAGTGTTCCCGAAAGGTTCGGCATAAAATATTCGGCTGATATTACGGGGTATCATATGGGCGGAGCCTACGGCACAGCCTTCTGTATGGTTCTTGTTTACGGATTTGTTGCAGTAAATACCACCTTCAGGATTACACCTTTTGTCCTTATTGCATTTTGTGCCCTTCTTTTTGCACTCAACGAAATTACTCTTAAAAAAATAAAATCCTGATATTTCTTTTAAGTACTTGATTTTTTAATAAGAATCATTTATAATACACTCTGCGTTAAATCGCATAATATAAGTTTATTATTTCCGAAAGGAGTTTTTCAGATGAAAAAGATTATTTGTAAAGTCGAATATGATACTGAAAATTCAGAGCTTGTTGCAAAGTTCACAAGCGGTGTTTTCGGCGATTCAGACGGTTACGAAGAAAGTCTTTACGTTACTGCCGGCGGTAAGTATTTTCTTTATGTAAACGGCGGCGAGGATTCAATCCATCCTGCTGAAAGCATTACAAGAATGTCTGCTGATAAGGCAAAGCAGTGGCGTGCAGAACACAATGTATAAGATGTAAAAAAAGACCTTTCCATATTGCTTTTCAATATGCGGAGAGGTCTTTTTATTTACAGACTTGACCGTTTGATGTCAAATATGTATAATATGCAGTAGAATTAATCGGGAGATGTTAAAATGGCAATATACAAACCTGCAGAATCATACGATCCTTTATATGCTCTTAAGCTTGAAAACGGAGTAATGCTTATTGTTTTCGGGGACTATGCTCTTGGCAGTGACGGAAAAACATATTACAGCATAACTAAAGTTAAGACTGTATACGATGAGGAATATGATTTTGATGATGAAGAGTATATTGACCTGGGCTGGAGCGCAGATATTGATGAACCTCAGATAATATATGATTGATAATAAAGGACTGCTACAAAGAGAGTAGCAGTCCTGATATTTTTTGTCAGGCAGTAAATTCAGCCTTCCATGTATAAACGAATTTTTCACCGGCTTCAATTTTATTTATGCCGTCTTTTTCAGAAAAGTCATTTTTCTTTTCGGTGGAATCATTGACTCCGCACCAAGGCTCAATGCAGACATAAGGTGCGCCCGGCTTTGCCCAGATGCCGAGATACGGTGCATTGCCGAGGTGAAAAACAACCTTCCTTGAATGGTTATCACTTTCGAGCGTGATGGTCTCAGATTTAAAATTACTGAGGATAAGAGCATCCTCGTTAAAAATATCTTCAGTAATTGTAATAACTCTTTCATTACTGAGTACGGGAAGCTTTTCGGGTAATCTGAGGGAATTGACAAGGTCGATTTTTTCAGTCTCAAGGGTTTCGTTGTCGCTGAAAACCAATCTGTCGCCGACAGCACAGTTAAATGCAGGGTGTGCGCCGAGAGATGCGTACATAACCTTATTGTTTTTATTTTCAATTGAATGTGTAACCTTAAGAGCGTTGCCTTCAAGAGTAAAGGTGACAATTACCTCGAACTTATAGGGATACATCCTGTAGGTTTCTTCGGTATCATTAAGGCTGAAGCTCATTGAAGCACCGTCAGCACCGAGAAATTCCCATTTCATTTTTCTTGCGAAGCCGTGCTTTGGCATTTCATATTTTTTTCCGTCAAGATAATAGCTGTCTTCAATAAGTCTGCCGACTATGGGGAAAAGAATGGGGGACTGACCGGCCCAGTATTTGCTGTCGCCCTGCCAGAGATATTCAGTGGAGTTTTCCTTTAAATAAACGCTTGTAAGCTCACTGCCGTCTTCTTTTACGCCTATTTTAAGGAAATCGTTTTCAATGTAATGAACCATAGGAAAAACCTCCTTTACGGTCTGAGACCCATACCGCCTTCAAGAGTTAATGTTTCACCGTTAAGGTATTTGAAGTCGGGATTTGCAAGCTGTACACATACTCTGCCGATTTCAAGCTCTGCGTCACCGAAATGGCCTGCGGGAGGCATTTTTACATTAGCCTTGAATGCATCGGGATATGCCTTTTCAAAGTTTTCAAGCTGTGCAGTCCATGCAAGAGGGCAGATAACGTTTACGTTAATGCCGTCAGCAGCCCACTCTGTAGCTGCAACTCTGCTGAGACCTCTTATGCCTTCCTTTGCAGCTGCATAGGAGCACTGTCCGTAGTTGCCGAAGAGGCCTGCGCCTGAAGCAAAGTTGATAACTGAACCCTTGGTTTCCTTAAGATATGGGTAGCAGGCTTTCATATAATAGAAGGTCGCATAAAGACCTGAGAACATAGCAAGATTGAACTGCTCGGTTGTATGGTCTTCAAGCTTAACACCTGAAGCTGAAGCCTGAGCGTTATTGATAAGAACATCAATTCTGCCGAATTCATCTATAGCTGCTTTTATTACACCGTTTACAACAGCTTCGTTGTCTGCACCTTCATTGACGTCAGCCTTAAGTGTAAGAACCTTTATGCCGTAAAGTCTTTCAAGCTCTTCCTTTGCATCCTCGAGCTTTTGAACATTTCGTCCGGTGATAACAAGGTTAGCACCTTCCTTTGCATAAGCTGTTGCTATTCCGTAGCCGATAGAGCCGCATCTGCCGTCACTGAGAACTGCTCTGCCTGCACCGGTGATGATTGCTGTTTTGCCTGTTAAAAAACCCATAGTAAAATCTCCTGTCTTTATAAAATTTATTTGCAGATAAATAATATCATTTTACCGGTAAAAAGTAAAGCAGTTTTTTATAAAAAAGCAGTCGGCCCCTACCATTAAAGGCAAGGACCGACCGCTTTATTGAATAAGGTGTAAGAAGATGTCTGAGTTAATTTTCAATTAACGAATATAATATATCATATATTTTCTAAAAAATCAATATGTATTTTCAAATAAAGAAAAAGAAATGAAGAAACAGTTTTAATCTATCGTTTATAAATACAGATAATTTGCACAAAAGGCTGAAATGATTTTTGGTTATAACATAAAAAAATATGAAAGCGACTTTATTTATCACAAACAGTAGTATATAATTAATAGGTACTATGCAGAAAACGGAAAGGAAATATATATTATGAAGGTTTTAGTTATCGGCGCCGGTGCGATCGGCGGTACTGTTGCAGTTCTTCTTAAGGACGCAGGCTACGATATCCGTATTATGTGTCATAGCGATGCTACAAAAGAATTAATTGAAAGGGAAGGCTTCTTCCTTCACGGTGCAAAAGGCGACCATCATGTTAATTTTGTCTGCTACAGTGACTATGAGCAAATCGGTGATGAAAAGTTTGATTACGTGATTATTGCTACTAAGTACGCTCATATGGCCGAATGTGCAAAGGTATCACTTAGTGTTGTTGCTGACGGCGGACTTGTTATCGGTATGCAGAACGGTATTCTTACTGAGGAGCTCGGTGAAATCGTCGGAAGAGATAAGGTTGTTGGATGTATGATTGGTTTTGGCGCTACAAGAAACAAGGCCAATGACGTTACAATGACATCAAAGGGTGAATTTTATGTAGGTATGCTTGACGGCAGAAGACCTACAGCTCTTGATAAATTTGCTGAAATGCTTAAAATTGTTCTTCCTACTGAAGTTACAATGGATATCAAAGCACGACAGTATTCCAAGCTTATTATCAACTCCTGCATTAATGCTGTTGCAGGTATTACGGGTAAAACTCTTGGTGAAATTCTCAAAGACGGAAGAGCAAGGGACCTTTTCCTCAATATTGCAAGAGAAGGTATGGCTGTTGCAAAGGCAATGAAGCTTAAGGTTCCGAAATACGGCGTAATGCTCGAATACAGAGCCCTCGCTCTCGGCAACAACAAGGTATATAATGCAATGTGCAAATTCGTTGTTATGATGGTAGGTAAGCTTTATGCCAACGTCAAGCCTTCAACCCTTCAGTCTCTTGAAAAAGGGGAGAAGACGGAAATAGATATTCTTAACGGCTATTTCGCACAGCACGGTGACGAGCTTGGAGTTCCGACACCGGTTAACCATAAGCTTGTTGCAATGATTCACGAAATCGAAGAAGGCAAGAGACAGATGACATCTGATAACCTTGCTGAGTTTTGATGAAATACATATAAAATTAATCGGCAATACAGATTGACTGTGTTGCCGATTTCTATATTTATTCGATTGTTTGTACCTTTACTGCGATGCTTTCTTTATATCGAACCAGAATTCTACACCTTTTTCCCGATTGATAACACCGTATTTCTGATTGTGAAGCTTCTGTATTGTTGCAACAATTGAAAGCCCGAGACCGAATCGGCCTTCTTCTCTTGAATGGGACTTATCTGCTCTGTAAAAGCTTTGCCAGATATTTTCGATATCAGTTCCGTGAATCAGATCACCTGAGTTGTAGACACTCACAGTATAACTGCTGCCGCTGTCCTTTACAGAGATAATCAGTTCTTTTTCGTAATCAATATGGCTCAGGGCATTTGAAAGATAGTTATTGAATACATTGGCGAGTAAATCTGTGTCGCCGTTACCTTCAAAGCTTTCGTTAACCTCTACAGTCAGGTGGGCACCGATTGAGTCGATTTTTTTTCTGCGCATATCAATGCAATCATTTATAAATTGTGCAACATTAAAATTCTGAGGGTTGCTCTTGTATGCTTCTGAGCCGTAATGCAAATACTCCATAAGTCTGCATACAAGGTTGTTCATACGGTTGGATTCTTCTATAATTATATCACAGAATTCTTCCGTTGAATCGCAGCCGATACCGTATTTCATTCCCTCGGCATAGCCCTGAATAATTGATATAGGCGTCTTCAGCTCATGAGATACATTTGCAATAAACGAGCGCATAATTTTTTCCATACGCTTTTCTTGTTTGATATCCTTTTCAAGCTGAATATTTTCGCTTTTTAATTCACTCAGAGCATTGCTAAGTGAAGAAGAGAGCATATTGATGTTTGTACTAAGCTCGTTAAGCTCTTTGATTTTAAAGGAAGGACAGCTCTCACTGAAATCCATATTAGTGATTTTTTTTGCCTTGCTGTTTATTATGGTCAGAGGCTTTGTAACAGAAATCAGGTATATCAGTGCAATTAAAAGAACAATCCCTGAAATACCGCATGTCAGTCCGAAAACTACCCAGCTTGCCGTCAGGGCGTTTTCTTTGATAACATCTGTTGAACGGTAGATTTCAATTCCGTTGTTTTCACCGAAGAACATACCGTAAACGATATACTGCGCGGTTGTGTAATACTCCTGACGGAATTCAAAATAACCTCCGTTTTCAAGATCTCTGTGAGAAATTATTTTCATAATTTTAGGTTTCAGCTCTTCTCGGTTTCCTTCGTCACCCGGTTCATAAACCGACTTATTGCTTTCGGTGGTGTAAAAGAGAACATCACGCGGAGAGTATATTTCTATGTAGACATTATGATTTGCTTCATAATCTGCAAGAATGTTTTTGTATTCCTTTTTTTCAAAATCAATATCACAGATGTTATATGCAATTCTTATCATTGACATCTGAGATGCCATAAGAAAAAAATCGTCCATAAAGTAATACTGAAGAATATTTACAAGAAAAACCAGAATTAAAAAGGTGAGTGTAGTTATTCTTGAAAAACGACGGACAAGATTACTTCTGTTTGCGGATTTTTTACTTGCTTTCATTACATTTCCTCTATTTTATACCCGATGCCGTAAACTGTTTTAAGATGCTGGGCACCCCAGTCGCCAAGCTTTGTTCTGAGTCTTGCAACGTGTGAGTCTACTGTACGGATATCGCCTGTGAAGTCATATCCCCAAACACTGTCAAGAAGCTGCTCTCTTGAAAAAACTCTTCCGGGAGCTTCAAGAAATTTTTTTAGTATATTGTACTCTTTGAGTGTCAGTTCAACCTCCTTACCGTCAAGACGGACCTCGTGGGCCTCATCGTTGAAGGCCAGATCATTGAACTGTTTTTCATTAAGAGGAGCAGAAGTGTTAGATCTTCTGAGCAGTGCCTCGACTCTTTTTACAAGCACAGAGGGACTGAAGGGCTTTGTAACATAATCGTCAGCTCCTGCCTCATAGCCCATAAGCTCATCGAATTCTTCGCTTCTTGCCGTAAGGAAGATAACGGGAACATTTGAGGTTTCTCTGATTTTTCTTGAAACCTCCCAGCCGTTAAGACCGGGCATCATAATATCAAGAATTATGAGACTGAGGTTGCTTTTATGAGCTTCAAAAAGACTATACGCTTCGTCTCCGTTTTCTGCTTCGATAACATTATAGCCTGCCTTTTTAAGAAAGTCAGATACGAGTTTCCTTATTCTTAATTCGTCGTCTGCGATAATAATTGTTTCCATAGTAATACCTCCTTAGTCATATTACATAATACCACAAAATCCGCAACGTGACAATGCTGTAAATACTACAATTTATTGAATTTTTTTTAACAAAGAAAGCATACATATGGCAGAAGGAACTTTTAACAGTCAAATTGTTGACACAATCAGGCAAATAGTATAAAATATATAGACAATATACTGCTAAAAAGTATAACTACAGGAAAGGCAAAGACACCTGAAAGATGTCTTACGGGAGAAATTATGATTTACATTAACAAAGACAATGTTTTCCATCTTCAGAGCGAAAAAACCAGCTACATTTTCAGAGCACTTCCTACAGGTCAGCTTGAAGGCCTTTATTACGGAAGAAGAATCAGAAATGCTGACGATTTCACATATCTTTATGACAAACACGCATCAGGCTACAGCAACTCTACACCATATACTCAGAAAGACACTTCTCTTTCTCTTGATCATATCGCACTTGAATATTCTGCTTACGGTAAGGGTGATTACCGTAAACCTGCTATGCAGCTTATGCCCGAGGACGGTATTTTTACAACAGATTTTAAGTATAAGTCACATGCTGTTACAAAAGTAAAGCCTGACCTTAAGGGCCTTCCCTCAAGCTACGGGGAAAGTGAAACTCTTACTGTTGTTCTTGAAGATACTGCTCTCAAGGCTGAGCTTCATCTTTTTTACACGCTCTTCAGTGAGTGTAACGTTATAACGAGAAGTGCAAGACTTATCAATAAGGGTGACGAAACAATAAAGATTCATTCACTTATGAGTATGCAGCTTGATCTTCCCAGAGGTGACTACACCTTCCTTTCCTTTGACGGTGCCTGGGCAAGAGAAAGATATAAGAGTGAAAGACCCCTTAAGCCCGGTACATTTGAGATCGGTTCAATCATCGGTTATTCTTCAAGCAGACATAATCCTTTCTTTGCAATCAAGGAAAGTGATACCACAGAGCATAACGGCAACTGCTACGGCTTTAACCTTGTTTATTCAGGCAATCATATTGCAAGAGCTGAGGTAGCTCCCCACGGTCTTGTAAGAATTCAGAACGGTATTAATCCCTTCGAATTTGAGTGGCATTTAGGTGCCGGTGAAACCTTTGACGCACCTGAAAGCGTTTTAACTTTCAGCCACGAAGGTCTCAATGGTATGAGCCACAATATGCACGACTTTGTCAATGAGCATATCGTCAGAGGCTACTGGAAGGGCAAGGAAAGACCGGTTCTTGTCAACAACTGGGAATGTACCACATTCAGCTTTACCGAAAAGAAAATTCTTGAAATTGCTAAAGCAACAAGAGATATTGGTGCTGAGATGTTTGTTCTTGATGACGGCTGGTTCGGTAAGAGAAACAATGATAAAGCAGGTCTCGGCGACTGGTATGTAAATATGAAAAAGCTTCCCAGCGGTATAGGCGGACTTGCAAAGAAGGTCAACGATATGGGACTTAAGTTCGGCTTGTGGGTTGAGCCTGAAATGGTGAATCCTGACAGTGACCTTTACCGTGCTCATCCCGATTGGGCAATGACTACGGATAAATATGAACCTTCTCTCGGAAGAAATCAGCTCACTCTCGACCTTACAAGACAGGATGTGCGTGATTATATCATCAATACAATGACCGACGTTTTCAGATACGGTAACATTGAATATATCAAATGGGACAACAACCGCCATTTCTCTGATGTTTTCTCAAGACAGAAGGGTGCAAAGAGCGGTGAATATTTCCACAGATATATTCTCGGCCTTTATGAAATCTGGGATGCTCTTATGGGTAAGTTCCCCGAGATTCTTTTTGAAGCATGCTCAAGCGGCGGCAACAGATTTGACCTCGGTACATTCTGCTATATGCCGCAGTGCTGGACAAGCGACAACACCGACGTTCTTGACAGACTTTATATTCAGAGCGGTACATCCTACGGTTATCCTCAGTCTGTTATGACTATGCATGTTGCTGCATCTTTAAGCTTTGCCAACTTCAGACCTCAGAGCATTGAGCATCGCTTCAATGTGTCTGCTTTCGGTGTTCTCGGCTACGAGCTCGACGTTACAATGCTTTCTAATATTGACAGAGCAAAGGTTAAGAAGCAGATTGAATATTATAAGGCACACAGAAATCTGTTACAGTTCGGTACGTTTTCAAGGATGGGCGATATTACTGTTGACGATAAAATCAAGTGGCAGATAACAAGCAAGGATAAGTCTGAATCAATGCTCGGCTACTTTGTAGACAGAGTTAAGCCCAACTACGGTAATGATGTTCTTAAGTTTATTGATCTTGATGAGGATTTCACGTACGATATGAGTGTCCGTACTCAGATTCTTGAATTCAAGAACTTCGGCGAAATGATTAACGTACCCCTTCCCAAAAAGATGGACCTTGAAGACGGTAAGCTCTTTGACTTCCTTTGTAAGACCGTCAAGCTCAGAAATGAAAAGGAAGATTACACCCTCGGCGGAGATGCACTTATGAATTCAGGCATCAAGCCTAAGCAGCCGTTTAATTACAGCGGTTATAATTTCACTGATTCAAGAATGCTTTTCGATAACGATTCGAGAATGTATTATCTTAAAAAAAGTGAAAAATAAAAGAGGACGGAATAACCAATGTCAGTAAAAAATGAAATAAAAGTTGTTGCTGAAAATTTCGGTATAGAGGGAGAGCTTATTGACTTTAGTGTTTATACCGACGGACATATAAATTCAACATACCGTGTTTCCTTTGAGGAGAACGGTGAATTGAAAAAATATGTTGTTCAGGGTATAAATACCCGCGTGTTCAAGAATCCCGACGAGCTGATGAACAACATCGTTAATGTAACTGAATATCTCCGCAATAAGCTTACTGAAGCAGGCAAAGATGCAGACAGACAATGCCTGAGCTTTCTTAAGGCGAAGGACGGTAAATATTACTGCTTCTATGAAGAGAAATGTTGGCGTATTTATAGGTTTATTGATAAATCATATACAATCAATTATATTAAAAACCGCAGCTTTTTTGAAAATGCCGGTAAAGCTTTCGGCAGATTTCAGAGAAATTTAAGCGGTTACCCGATGGAAACTCTTCATGAAACAATCAAGGATTTTCATAATACACCCAAGCGTATTGAAGCTCTTGAAAAATCAATTTCAGCTGATGTAAAGTCACGCGCAGGGCTCGTTGAAGATGAGATAAAATTCGTTCTTGACAGAAAGGCTGATGCAAAGGTTCTGATTGACCTTTATGATGAAGGGCTTATTCCTCTGAGAGTTACCCATAATGATACAAAGCTTAATAATGTTCTTTTTGATGAAGAGACAAATAAAGCTATCTGTATCATTGATCTTGATACAATAATGCCTGGCTTTTCTCTTTACGATTTTGGCGATGCTATCCGATTCGGAGGCAATACTACTAAGGAAGATGACCCTGATCTTGATAACGTAAATATTTCAATTGAGCTTTTCAGAAGCTATACAAAGGGTTTTCTTTCTACTTGCGCTAAGGCTCTGACAAAAACAGAGGTAGAATACCTTGCTTTTTCTGCAAAGCTTATGACTTATGAATGCGGTGTACGTTTTCTTACGGATTATCTTGACGGTGATATATATTTTAAAACTGAGTATCCGGAACACAACCTTATAAGAGCAAGGAATCAGTTCAAGCTTGTAAAAGAGATTGAAGATAATATGGATAAGATGAACAGAATAGTAGAAGAGATTTACGAAGAGGCAATTAAATAGTTATCAGCTTAAAGCAGTTGCTGTCGGAAATGCAGTGACTGCTTTTACTTTTATTGATAAGACGGTTAATCTTATTTTTAATCATTTGTTTTATAAAAGTTAAATAAAATTCATCTTATACTATTTACTTTTTCTGTGAATGTATGCTATACTTAAACTATAAAAGGAGTGATCCTTTTAATGCACAGAAAGGAGATGACCGTATGAAAATTACAGTTATCGGTAAAAAATGCTCACCGAGAGATTCATTTAAAGAAAGAGCCGAAAAAAAGCTTAAGAAAGTCGAAAAGTTTTTAGGCGAAGAGGCTGAAGCAAAGATAACAGCTACTGTTGAAAAGAATGAACAGATAGTTGAAGTTACGATTTTCCATGACGGCATTATTCTGCGCTCACAGGAAAGGGCAGATAATATGAACGATGCTCTTGATGATTGCATTGATTCAATCGTTAGACAGATCCGTAAGAATAAAACAAGAGTTGAAAAGAGAATCCGTGGCGGTAATGCCGATGCATTTAACGAAATCTCTGATGATGAGGTTGAGGAAGAGTATTCCGTTTACCGTTCAAAGATTGTTAGTCTGAAGCCTCAGAGTGTTGAGGAAGCAATTCTTCAGATGAATCTTCTTGACCATCAGTTTTATATGTTCCGCAATACCGCTAACGAAAAAGTGTGTCTTGTTTATGTAAGAAAAGACGGCGGTTACGGTTTATTAATTCCTGATGCCGATTGATTTATTTTTACTTATATGATATAATAATTCCTGCCGATTTATGTCGGCAGGTTTTTTGATATAAATTAAGATTCACAGAAAGAGCAGGCTGCGAAAATGAAAATAAATTATGTTATTCCCTGTTTATTGGGACTTGAAAAGCTTATTGCCGATGAAATGAAAGAGCTCGGTGCGGAAAATGTTGTTTCCGAAAACGGCAGGGTTCTCTTTTCGGGTGACGAGTATCTCCTTGCAAGAGCTAATATCTGTTCCCGTTATGCTGAAAGAATTCAGATTCTTGTAGGTAACTTTACGGCAACTACCTTTGAAGAGCTTTTTCAGGGTACAAAGGCTCTTCCCTGGGAAGAGTGGATCGGTGCTTACGATACCTTCCCCGTCAAAGGCTACTCTCTTAACTCGGCACTTTTCAGCGTCAGCGACTGTCAGTCCATAATTAAAAAAGCGGTTGTTGAAAGACTTAAGAGTAAGTATAACATCTCATGGTTTGAAGAGACGGGTCCCCTTTATCAGATTCAGTTTTCCATAATGAAGAATCAGGTAAGCCTTCTTATTGATACATCAGGCTATGGACTTCACAAGAGGGGATACCGACTTGAATCCAACGGTGCACCTATTAAGGAGACTCTTGCTGCTTCTCTTTGCTGTTTGTCAAGGCTCCGTCCCTATCATACTCTTTATGACCCGCTCTGCGGTTCGGGCACTATTCTTATTGAGGGTGCTCTTCTTGCTAATAATATGGCACCGGGCATTAACCGTCATTTCACTGCTGAAAGATGGTCGAATCTCCCCGAAAATATATGGACTGAGGAAAGAGATAGAGCCAAAAGTCTTGCACTTACTGAAAGTCAGTTTGTGGCTTACGGCTCAGATATTGATGCTGCTTCACTTGAGCTTGCAAAGGCAAATGCAAAAAGAGCAGGTGTAGATAAGTTTATCACCTTTGAAAAATGTGATGTCAGAGATTTCAGACCGAAAACCGACAGAGGTACCCTTATCTGCAATCCTCCTTACGGCGAAAGACTTCTTGACCTTAAGGCTGCTGAGGATTTATACAAAGCTATGGGCAAATGCTTCAGGCAGGAAAGAGGTTGGTCATACAGTATAATCAGCCCTTCGGAAGATTTTGAAGTTTTCTTCGGCAGAAAAGCTGACAAACGCAGAAAGCTCTATAACGGTATGATTAAGTGTCAGCTTTATATGTATTTTAAGTAAAAAACTTACTGCCTTCTTTATTGAAAGAGGGCAGTATTTTTATAATATGTTGTCAATGGTAATCTTCTGCCACTGATGTATGGTTTCAAGGCCGTTGCGGCATTCTTCCAGAACAATAATTGCCTCAGCTATTCTTTTAGATTCGATATATTTTTCAAGGCTGTTAAAGGAAAGATTAAGCTCATCTATAAGCTTTGTTTCCGAAAGTGAGCTGAAAACCTTTTCAGCTGACTCCCATTCATCTTCAATTCTTTTTATGCTTGATAAAGCACCCTCATAGTCTTCTCTTTTTAGCTCATTTTCAAGCAAATCAAGTATTTCTGTAAGGTCATTTGCCTTAGCTTCGGTGATAAGATTGCTGCCGATACAGGCAGTAACGCAAAGAATTAAAAGTAAAACGGCTGTTATAATTCTTTTCATTAATTTTTTTCCTTTCTGATAATATAATATTTTCCGCTTCTTTCTGCTGTCATAAGCATAATATCGGATATTTTCATATTCTCTTTTTCGAGTATACTGTTGAGCCTCTTTTCAGTCATATTGCAGATGTCAAACTCGCTTTTAACTATTTTACCGTCGCTGACCACAAGGCATGGGAGCTCTGCAGCTGTGGTCTTGATATCGGTGTCGGATATAGTTACAGGTCTGAATTTGTTTTTCATAAGCACACTTATTGAACCGTTGGTTTCGATATAAGCGTACTGTATCTGACTTATATCAAAGATATCCTTAAGTCTGAGTGCTTCTAAAAGGTCCTCAATACTGTATCGGATATTCTTCAGCTGACTCTGAACAAGCATTCCGTCTCTTATTATAAGAATCGGATTACCCTGCAGTATTGTGCGGAAGCTCTTTATTTTCATACTTATCACTGAGCAGAGTATTTCAAGAGCAATAAGCAGAAATATTATTGAAAGTATGCTCAGAAGGGGAACATCAAGACTTTCAAAAGGCATAGAAGCAACCTGAGAAAGAAGAATTGTTACAACCAATTCTGCCGGCTGAAGCTCACCGATTTGTCTTTTTCCCATCAAACGAACTGCAAGAATGACAACAACATATATAATAACACCTCTGATGAGCATGTTTACCACATAAATCACCTCAGCTGAATTATTGACAGATTTACCTATAAAAAAACAGTCAGCCGAAAAATTACGGCTGACATTTTGAACAGGACTCATATCCTGAGCTTATTGCTTCTTCCTTTGTGACGGAAAATTTGTTTTCACCTAAGTATATGCACCCGTCAAGATGATACTTGGTGCCTGAGGGTGTAACAAATACAGTTTTCTTTCCTCTGTCTGCTATAGCAGTGGTTGTGATATCGTGAATTACAACGGGAGTGGCAGAAGAAATTTCCTCAACCTTCGAGTGAATTCGGATAGCGAGTATAAGTGTGGCAACGCAAAACACAGAAATAAGGGATATGTATATTATCTTTTCCATGGAAAATTTATTTTTTGAATTTGGCATTTTTATTCCTCACAGATTATTTTTCAAGCAGGATTATACTACCGTGTGCTTTGTCTGAATTTACAATTTAGAAATATAGCCTTTATTAATTGAATTTTTAAAAAAATCTCTATTATTTTTTTGTGATTTATGCTATCATAATAAAAAAAGTTTTCCGGGTGGTTATATGAAAAATAAAAAGGTGAGTATTGTAGGTTTTTTACTGCTTATTATTGGCGGTGTTATGATAGTAACGGGTATTGCTGACGGAGAACATACCGATGTTTTTCAGAAAGCAATAAGAATATGTCTGGAGTGTATTGGAATTGGATAAGAACAGAAAATTAAAATTTCAGTCTGTACGCCATATCTTTCAGGCTATATGGGCGTTTGTGACAAACAGTTATATTGCTGGATTTGTGCAGGGAAAGATTTATCAGGGCAAGCTTAAAAATCTCTGCCTTCCGGGTCTTAACTGTTATTCCTGCCCGGGTGCTCTTGGCTCCTGTCCTGTGGGTGCGTTGCAGGCAAGCATAGGGGAAAGAGGCAATAAAATCAGCCTCTACGTTTCGGGCTTTCTGATTTTTATCGGTGCTCTTTGCGGAAGATATGTGTGTGGCTGGCTCTGTCCTTTCGGATTAGTTCAGGACTTGCTTCACAAAATACCGCTGCCCCTGAAAATAAAGACCTTTAAGGCAGATAAGCTTCTGAGAAAGCTGAAATATGTCATTCTTGCTGTATTTGTTATTCTTCTGCCGATGTTTGCAGTTGATGTTACAGGTATAGGTGACCCTTGGTTCTGCAAGTACATCTGTCCTGCAGGAACTCTTGAAGGAGGTATACCTCTTGTTGCTTTGAACAGTGCTTTACATTCGGCGATAGGCTTTCTTTATACCTGGAAGGTTCTTATTCTTGTAATTACTGTAATTATTTCAATAATAATTTACCGTCCTTTTTGTAAATATATCTGTCCCTTGGGCGCAATATATTCTTTTTTTAATAAGGTTGCAGTTTTCAAAATGGACTTCGACGAAGAAAAATGTATCAGCTGTGATATCTGCTCAAAAAAGTGCAAAATGAATATTAACCCTTGTAAGAATCCCAACAGTGTTGAATGCATACGTTGCAGAGAATGTATTGTCTCTTGCCCGACAGGTGCTCTTAAAGACAAGTTCTGCACGAAAGATGTAAGCAAAGAACGCAATAAGGCGGAAAAATAACAAAAAAAGCGACATATTAAGATTTTTGTAAAAGAATTTTTATAAAAAAATTTAAAATACCATTGTTTTATTATTAAAAATGTTATATAATATTCTTCAAGTAAGAAATGATGTTGATTGGAGGTTTCAGAAATGAGCGACAAAACAATTCAGTTTAAACTTACCGTTGGTACCCCTGAGGAAATGAAGGAGATAATGACTACGGTTTATAATGCAATGCTTGAGAAGGGCTATAACCCCATAAATCAGCTTGTCGGTTACATTCTTTCTGAGGACCCGACATATATCACTACGCACAATAATGCCCGTAGTCTTATGAGAAGAATTGACAGAGATGAGCTGTTACAGGAGCTTTTAAAGAATTATCTCATAGGCTAATGAATTTCAGGAGGTAAAAAATGGCCGCTAAGAAGAAAAACGAATTTCTGACATATAAGGATAAACCCCTTGTAAGAAAAGGCAACACTCTTTATTACGGTAATATGAGTGATGCATTTGTAGTAATGTTCCAGATTCTCAGCACAAAGGATGTTGACGGCTTACAGGTAGCTGACAGAGTTTCCGTTCAGCTTATTAACACAGATCCCGATGTAAGACCTCACGACAGAATTGCACAGAAGACGGAAAAGAAAGGTCTTTATGCAGCAATGGATATCGGTAAGATCTGGCTTGAAAGAGCACTTGCTCAGTAATTAAGATGGCTGTTGTCATAATGACAGCAGCCTTTTTAAGTGAAATAACCGCACGTGGCGCAGCTGGATAACGCAGCAGATTCCGATTCTGAAGAACGGGGGTTCGAATCCCTTCGTGCGGGCCAAAAAATCCAAGTCTTGTGACTTGGATTTTTTCATTTATGTCCGCAGGACATAACTTCGTTCAGCGGCACTCGTGACGCTGACTTCATTACGGCTATCAAGCCGTACTTCATTTTGCGGACATGAACGAATGAAGTTGCCTTACGGCAAATGAAGTGGCTACGCCAATGAAGTGTGCCTGACGGCACAATGATGTTGCCCTTCGGGCAAACGGATTGACTTTTAAGGTTTGTTGTTATAAAATAAATTCGGGTGATATAATGAAAAAAAGTGCGATATTATTTATTGAAAGCTTTGTAGTTATTTTTCTTGGCTTTACAATTTGCAATGTTGCTGGAATCATCATTGAAAAATTAATTTATGATGTTAGTATATCATTTAGCGATATTATCGATTTGCCATATTTGCTTTATGGGTTCTTCTCTGCAGTTCTATCTTTAGCGTTTACTGCTTTCATAAACAGAATAAAAAAATAACAAAATAGCTTGATATCGACTTGTTGCTAATTCGAGCTGTAAACACAAAAAAGAAAAGTCGCACGATAGTGTGGCTTTTCTTTTTTTATTATTCATTATTCAATGTTCATTTTTCATTATTCATTGCTGTTATGCGACTTTTCTTAATGAATAATGAAATCGCTTTGCTGATGAATAATTAATAATGAATAATTGGTGGGACACCCGTACCCAATTGTAATTTCAGATTGTGTGTGATATAATCATCTCGATAAATGAGAAGTAGCAGAGGATTGATAAGATGCAACATAATATCGAATTCTGGAACGTATTAGATGAATTGGTGAATAATTCAGAAATAATAATTGACAGACCAAAAGGAACTTCACATCCTAAGTATCCTGATTTCATTTATCGGGTCGATTATGGATATTTGAAGGATACAACCTCTATGGATGGTGCAGGAATAGATGTGTGGGTTGGAAGTGGCGAGAAAAAGGTTGATGCAATAATGTGTATTGTTGATTTAATGAAAAAGGATTCAGAAATTAAAATATTGGTTGGATGCACAGACGAAGAAAAAAAGATAGTTTACGAAACACATAATGAAACACAGTTTATGAAAGGTGTTTTAATACGTCGATAGTTTTCATTTTGTTACAACTGATTCTTTTCGTAAAACATAAAACCGTTGGCTTTTGCCGACGGTTTATTCAATATACATAATTTTTTATGTTTTTGTATTTATTACAAACATTAACTCCTATTTAAAAAAATATTTGAAATTTATATAATACTGTTGTATAATAATCCGGAAGGAGATGAAATATTATGAAACAAAGAATAATATCTGTTTTAACAATCGGAGTATTACTTTTAATCATACTTGTTATGTGCATAGCTATTTTCGGCGGCAGTGATGAGAAGGGTGTTCAGTCAACTACAGCCGAAAGCACAACAACTATACCGAGCACTGTTATTACAACCGTTCCCACTACAGTGCCTGATGTTATAACAACAGCAGCTCCCGTTGTAAATGTTGATGTTTCTGATGCAACAACTACCGCTCCAGTTTCTACTACTCAGGCAGTAAAGCAGATGCCTCAGACAACAAAGGAAATTATTGATAAATATACTCAGCTTGTAAATGATTTCAAAGCAGAAAGACCTGCTTACAAGAAAAAGGAATTCCAGGCTCTGCCCGAAGAATACCGTAAATTCGGTACGGGCATAAACTTAATTCTTAATATCGCATCGGGTTATATGGTTACTGAGGAAGAGTGTGAAGAGCTTGTAAGACCTGCAGGCTGTGAAGATATTGTTCTTTATGATATGCCTATTCACAATTCGGATAAAGGATGTCTGCTTACGGACTATGACGCTGTTTTCTGGGCAAAATGCGAGGATATGGGAGACGGCACATATAAAATTTCCTTCTCTCTTAAGGAGGAGGTAGACGCTCAGCCTACTCCTGCAGATACTCTTGTTCCCGTATCTGCTCACGGGGCAGTTATGCAGCCGGTTGCTCTTTCTGAGATTATGACTGAGGTTGATAAGATTACCGCATCCGTGCCGGGTATTGCCCTTAATCATTTCAACCTTTATTACAGAGACTGTGAATTTATATGTATTTATGATGTTGAGACTGACAGAGTGCTTTCAATAACTCATCATATTGTTATTGATATAGCTGCTGATCTTGAGCTTTTCCTTTCACAGATTAACGGTACGGCAAGACTGCTCAATGAGATGTATATTTATGACATTACTTGGTAAAAAAATAACGTAAAGGTGGATTTTTTGTGAGACTACTTAGTTCAGATGAGATGAAACAGGTTGAGCAATATACTGCAAAATTCGGACTCTCATATCAGAGAATGATGGAAAATGCAGGTGCAGCCTGTGCAAGAAATATAAGGAATGTTATTGAAAATGACAGTATACCCAGAAGAAATGTAGTTGTTGTCTGCGGTAAGGGCAATAATGGCGGTGACGGTTTTGTTGTTGCCAGAAAGATGGCCGAAAACGGATACAGTGTATGCGTTATTCTCGCTTCGGGATATCCCGACAGTCAGGAAGCAACATATATGTATAAACTTGTCATTGATTTGTCTATTCCTACCGTCTGGTACGATCCAGACAGACTTAAGGCTGTGCAGACAATTAAAAATGCCGATATTATTGTTGATGCAGTATTTGGCTTCAGCTTCTACGGAACAATCGGCGACGATCTTAAAGAGCTCTTCGGCGAAATGAACTCAGCAAAAGGACTTAAATTCGCCATTGATATTCCCAGCGGTGTTTACTGCAACAGCGGCTTTAACGATCCGGGTTGTTTTGTAGCTGATTATACTATTGCTATTTCTTCTCTCAAGCCTGCGCATATTATTCACCCTGCAGCAGACAATTGCGGTGACATTATTATTGCTAATATCGGTATACCTGAGGAAAGCTATAATTTTGTCAAAAATTCACTTTACACATATAATAAGAGAGAGGTAGGAAATCTTTTCCCTGAACGAGCTGTAACGGCAAATAAGGGCTGCTTCGGACATCTTCTTTGTATCTGTGGCAGCAGAACAATGGTTGGTGCACCTGTTCTTGCCGGTTCTGCGGCTTTAAGGAGCGGCGCAGGGCTTGTCACAATGGCTTTTCCGAAGGGAATTTATCTACCTGTTGCCAATAATCTCACAGAAGCATTGCTCATGCCTCTTGACGAAAATGAAGCGGGAACTTTCTCGAAAAAAGCAATTAATGAGCTTTTACCTGTTCTCGATAAATATGATGCTATTGTTATCGGCTGCGGTATCGGTGTAAATGATGACACAGTCGAGCTCGTAAAGGCAATACTTCTTAATGCAAAGGTGCCTGTTATTGCAGATGCTGATGCTTTAAATATTATTGCTAAGGATACAAGCATTTTAAAAAGCGCGACAAGCAGAGTTGTTCTTACGCCTCACCCCAAAGAAATGTCTAGGCTTGTAGGTGCACCGGTTGAAATCGTTCAGTCAGACAGAGTGAACTGTGCAAAGTCATTCTCACATTCAAACGACGTTTATCTTGCACTTAAGGGCTCGAATACTGTTGTTGCTTCACCCGATAATCAGAGGGTTTATATAAATGCTTCAGGTAATTCAGGACTTTCAAAGGGCGGCAGCGGAGATGTTCTTGCAGGTCTTATTGGCGGTTTTGCAGTTCAGGACTTTGAGCTTGAGGATGCTCTTACCGCGGCAGTGTATGTTCACGGATATACCGGTGACTATGCCGAAGAAAAGTATTCTAAGTCGGGTATGCTTCCGAGTGATGTGGTTTCTGAGCTTAAGCATACACTTAAGGAATTCGAAAAATAAATAAGTTTAACGCACATCTTTAAATATGAGATGTGCTTTTTTTATTTTATAATGCACCCCATTGTTTAAACTCATATCATCACGGCAAAACTATTGGTGAAGAAAAGAGTAAATATAAAGGGGATTTCAATATGAACATCAAACGTGGAGAAATATATTATGCAGATCTTAGCCCCGTTGTAGGCTCTGAACAGGGTGGTATAAGACCTGTGCTGATTGTTCAGAATGATGTCGGCAACAAATTCAGCCCTACGGTAATTGCTGCAGCGATTACGAGCCAACGCTTTAAAACCAGTCTGCCTACTCATATTCAGGTAAATGCCGATAATTGCGGTCTTGCCAAGGATTCTATAGTTCTTCTCGAGCAGGTCAGGACTCTTGATAAAAAAAGACTTCGCGAAAAAATGGGCAATCTCAATAAGAATGATATGTATAAGATAGACAAAGCTCTTTCTGTAAGCTTCGGTCTGAGTGACGGTTATAACGTTACATAAAAGAGCTTTATCTGCATACAAAAAGCACCTGCGTTATGCAGGTGCTTGAATTTTTAGCATTTGTTCAGTTCTTTTTCTTTTTGAAAAGGTAGGATATACCTATTGCCATAACACATACATAAACAATAAGGTAGAAAACGATGGGAGCTGAGAATGTGCCTGCAGCTTTAGCATCAATATAGGGTGCATAGCCGTGGGCATAAACTGCAGCGAAAATCATAAACAGTGAACCGAGAATAGCAATAATGGGAGCAATCTTACCCTTGATGACACTGAGACCTTTTTCCTTTTTTATCATGGCAATAAAGATAGGAATATACATAGCATAGATAGTTACTATGGGAAGCTCTGATGAGTCGAAGGAGAATGAACCGAACCAAGGCTTGTTACCTTCAATTGTAGTGATAACGGAACCGTAGAAATACAGAAGCCATGCAGCACTGATAAATAAACCGAATATAGCTGAGTTTGAAGGCATATTTGATTCTTCATCAACCTGTCTGAAAAACTTCGGTGAAGGACCGAGATCACGCATAGCGCAGGAATAGAGACCTCTTGTACAGCCGAGCATAAGACCGTTAAGTGTGCCCAGACAGGAGATAACTACGAATACAAACATCAGAGTACCTGCAACATTATTTGAGAGAACGGCAGAGAAAGCAAGCTTAGCAGCCGCCTCACCGCCTTCCATCATTTCCTTATTGGTAACGCCGCCGGCAAGACCGATATAGTAAATAATGTAAATTACAACAACTGCAATTGTACCGATGATAAGAGCCTTGGGAAGATTCTTTTTAGCATCCTTAAGCTCTGAGTTGATACTTGTTGCAACAATCCAGCCTTCATAAGCAAAAGCCGTTGCAACAACTGCCTTGAACAGAGCACTTGTTGTGTTGATATCTTCTACAACAACTGTTGTAAAGTTTTCAATAAGAAGACCGCTTGAAAGACCTTTGATCGTACCTACAATTGCCATAAGGAAAAGCGGAATAAGCTTTATAACTGTTGTAGAAACCTGGAATTTACCTGAGAGAACAGGTGAAAGCGTGTTGAGTGTGAATGATGCAATAAGCAGGAATCCCGAAAGTGCAAGACACTGAGAGCCGGCAATGCTCCAACCGAAAAGAACACAGATATATCTTGCTGAAACCCATGCAAGAACTGATGTAAGGGTGGGGTAGTAAATAACAGCTATAAACCAACCGATGATATAACTGTACTTTCTGCCTACGAGAGCTTCGGCATAGTCAAGGACGCCGTTGACCTTTTCGTGTCTTGTTGCAAGAATTGCAAAGGGGTATGCGCAAAGAACCATTACAAGACCGCCGATTATCCATGAGAGAATGCCAAGGGGAAGGTTGCCGCCTGTTTCATTGAGTATTTTTTCTGCTTTGAAGAATACGCCGCTACCGATTACTATACCTACAACCATACATATAGCTGTCGGAAGACCGTATCTTTTGTCGAGTTTGTTGGACAAAATTATCCCTCCTAAATTTTTATGTTTCATATTTTATCATAATTGAATTTTGCAGTCAACGATTTAAATTTTTTATGTGTAAAATATATATGAAATTTTATTTTTTTTGTGCATAATGCATTCTTATTATGCATTGTTTGTTCCGGATTGATTGTTTATATTTCTTATTTGGATATAAGAAAATTTTTATAAAGAGTTGTCATATTTGTTTTCTTATGATAAAATACAACAGAATTAATCTGAGGAGGTGTAAAAATGAAAATTGCTATTGTCGGCGGTGGTGCATCGGGCCTTGCTTGTGCGATTGAATGTGCAAGAAAAGCGAAGGCTGAAAATAAAACGGTACATATCACTGTATATGAAGCCAAAGACAGAGTTGGCAAGAAGATTCTTGCTACAGGAAACGGCAGATGCAATATATTCAACGCAAATGAAGATGTCTCTTTTTTCGGCGATGAAGCTTTTGCTGAGTATGCTTTGTGTAAATACAATATTGAAAGCAATATTTTGTTTTTCTCCTCAATGGGACTTTATGTAAAAAAAGACAGCGAGGGTCGGTATTATCCTCTGAGTAATCAGGCATCGGGAGTTCTTGATGCACTTCGTTTTGAATGTGAAAGACTCGGAGTAAAGCTTCAATGCTCAAGTGAAATCAATAAAATAAAAAAAGTCAGCAATACTTTTGATCTGGGCGGCGGAATAAAAGCTGATAAGGTTGTTCTTGCCTGCGGAGGAAAAGCGGGAGTAAAGGGCTATCTCGGTTATGAAATACTCAAGCAACTCGGTCACAGAATTATTAATCCCGCACCTGCACTTACTAAGCTTAATGTGTCTGATGCCAAATTTGTAAAACAGCTTAAAGGTATAAGACATAAGGGTGTGCTGACACTCACCTGTAACGGAAAATTCGTTGCAAAAGAAGAAGGGGAGATTCTCTTCACTGATTACGGGCTTTCGGGCATTGCCGTTATGCAGCTCTCTTCTTTTGTAACAAGAATGAAAAGCGGAGACATTAAAATCTCTTTTGACGCGGTACCTGATTTCAGCTTTTCTGATTTAAAAGAAGCGATTGCAAAGATTATCGCTCACGATAAAAATATGAAATGTGAAAATCTGCTGTCGGGCTTTATGCCGAAAAAATTAGGTGAGAGTATTATCAAGGTTTCGGGTATTTCTTTGAATGATACTGTGGGAAATATTACCGAAAAAAATATTGATAAGATTGTTTCACAGGCTAAAAGGCTTACGTTTGATATAAGCGGGGTAAGAGGCTTTGAAGATGCTCAGGTAACAGCCGGCGGTGCCGATACGAAGGAATTTAATCCGAAAACTATGGAATCCAAAAAGCATAAAGGTCTGTACTGTACAGGTGAAATTCTTGATATTGACGGTTTCTGCGGCGGCTATAATCTGTGGTGGGCATGGAGCAGTGGCAGACTTTGCGGTGAAAACTTGATTTAAAAGGTGATTATGTAATGATAAGAATCAGTGAGGTTAAACAGAGTCTTGACTCAACAAAGGAAGACCTGTTTAAAGCCTGTAAAAAAATATTGAAGATAGACGATGAGCAGATCAAGTCTATGACGATTGTCAGACAGAGCGTTGACAGCAGAAAGAAGGATAACGTTTTCTTTTGTTACAGTGTCGATGTTGATGTTGTCGGTGATGAAGAAAAAATAATCAAAAGAATTAACTCAAACAAGCTTTCACTTGTTGAGGCATACGAATATGTAATGCCTGAGATTATGAGAAAATCTTCCTTCAGACCTGTTGTAGTCGGCTTTGGCCCTGCGGGAATCTTTGCCGCACTCACTCTTGCAAGAGCAGGTCTCAGACCCCTTGTTTTAGAGCGAGGCAGAGATGTTGAAAGCCGTACAAAAGACGTAAATACCTTCTTTACACAGAGAATTCTTGACGAAACCTCTAACGTTCAGTTCGGTGAAGGCGGCGCAGGAACATTTTCTGACGGAAAGCTGACAACGGGAATTAAAAGTACACTTTGTAAGAAAGTTTTCAATGAGTTCTATGAGCACGGCGCACCTGAAGAAATTCTGTACTCAGGCAAGCCTCATATCGGAACAGACAAACTTGCAGGTGTAGTTAAAAATATGCGCGAGGAGATTGTCTCTCTTGGCGGTGAAGTGAAATTTGAGTGTAAGCTTACGGATATAATCATATATAACGGCTCAGTTCAGGGTATAACCTATGAAGAAAAAGGCAAGAGCTTTGACTTTGAAACCGATACGGCGATTCTTGCTATAGGTCATTCTGCAAGAGATACTGTAAAAATGCTCTATTCCAAGGGTATACAGATGATACAGAAGCCTTTTTCCGTAGGTGCGAGAATTGAGCATCCGAGAGAATTCATTGATAAGGCACAGTACGGCGATTTTGCGGGGCACAAGGCTCTGGGAGCTGCCGATTATAAGCTTGCCTGCCACGGTGCACACGAAAGGGGAGCTTATACCTTCTGTATGTGTCCCGGCGGTACTGTTGTAGCGGCTACAAGCGAAAAAGGCGGAGTTGTTGTCAACGGTATGAGTGAGTGGGCAAGAGACGGCGAAAACTCCAACTCTGCCCTTCTTGTGAACATCTATCCTGAAGATTTCCCCACTGAACATGTTCTTTCGGGATTTGACCTTCAGAGACAAATGGAGCAGAAGGCCTTTATGCTCGGCGGCGGTGATTACAGCGCACCTTGTCAGCTTGTAGGTGATTTCCTGAGTGGCAATAAATCTACTAAGCTTTCTTTTGTTAAGCCTACCTGCCCGACAGGCGTTACGCCGTCAGATATAAGACTTGTGCTTCCGAAGAAGGTCACCGACACTATGGCTGATGCAATAGTTCAGATGGATAAAAAGCTTAAAGGCTTTGCACTTAAGGATGCGGTTCTTACTGCTCCCGAAACGAGAAGCTCTTCACCTGTAAGAATTCTCCGCGACGATATTTATCAGACAAATGTCAGAGGACTTTATCCCTGCGGTGAAGGTGCAGGCTATGCGGGAGGCATTGTTTCTGCAGGAGTTGATGGAATCAAATGTGCTCACGCTGTTTTAAGTGACGAAAGATAACTGAACATAAAGCGACCACCGTAATTCAGTGAAAAACGGTGGTTGCTGTTTTTATTGTTCAATTTCACAGCCTTTTGTAACGGCACTGCAAAGGAAGCTTTCATCATAAGTCTTTCTGAGTTCCTCAAGGCACTTTTCGGCGTTTTCTCTGTCACTGAAAATACCGAATACACTCGGTCCGCTGCCACTCATACAGCAGCATTCCGCTTTATATTTTCTCATTATACTTTTAATGACAACTCTGTCGGGTACGTCAATGAACTGCTCAAACACATTGTCTACTCTGTCATATACTCCCTTGTTGTCGGATGTCGCCGCCGCAATAAGCATACCTCTTGTATCAAGGTGTCTTACTCTTTCGGCTGTGTCGAATGCCGCATAGGCAGCGCCTGTTGAAACATCCTGCTGAGGCTTTACAATAATTATATTTTCAATCTTAAGGTCGGGGAGAAAGGATAAAACAGTGCCTGTATACTGTGCGGCCATTGTTCCGCCTAAAATGCAGAAAGGAACATCAGCGCCTATCTTTGCACCCATATTTATAAGCTCTTTATCCGTAAGCTTTGTTCCGAAAAGCTCGTTGAGTGCTACAAATACAGCCGCACCGTCTGCACTGCCTCCTGCAAGACCTGCCGCCTGAGGAATATTTTTTTCAATATGAATTTCGATACCTGTGTTTTCGATATCTGTTCCTTCAAAGAATTTCTTCGCAGCTTTATAAGCGATGTTTTTTTCATCAGTCGGTACATTTTCTTTAGTGCAGGTGATAGTAATATCCTTTGAATCGGTCTTAGTGACGGTAACTCTGTCATAAAGACCTACCGACTGCATTATCATAAAAAGGTCGTGGTAGCCGTTTTCAAGAGTTGATAATATATCAAGCATAAGATTGATTTTTGCGTAAGCTTTAACTGTAACCTTCATATTTAACCTCCGAGTAAATTATATTTTTATTATAAATGAAATTACGTAACATATCAATGATTTATTTAAAAATAAAGTTTATGTAAATGTGCAGAATAACCATTGACTTTTATTTTTATATATGCTAGAATTACAAGAACGCAAAAAGGATGTTTATTAATAATAGGAGGTAGGTTATGAAGTTGACCCTTAAAAGCAAAAAGCTTTATAAAAACGGTTCGTTTTCATCTCTTCCGCTTTTTATTAATGATGGTATTATTGTTTCTCAAAATGATTCATTATCTGAGATTATTGATATTTCCGATAAAATTATTATTCCCGGTTTCGTAGATGTACATGTTCATTTACGTGAGCCGGGTTTTTCTTATAAAGAGACAATAAAAAGCGGAACTCTTGCTTCGGCACACGGCGGATATACTGCAGTTTGCTCTATGCCTAATCTGAATCCCGTGCCTGACAGTGCTGAGAACCTTAAAAAGCAGCTCGATATCATTGAAAGAGATGCCTGTATCAATGTTTACCCCTACGGCTCAATTACTGTAGGTCAGATGGGTGAAAAGCTTTCCGATATGGATGCTATGGCAGGAAGCGTTATTGCTTTCTCCGATGACGGCAGAGGAGTACAGAGCGATGACCTTATGAGAGAGGCAATGCTTAAGGCGAAATCTCTCGGTAAAATGATAGTTGCTCATTGTGAGGTCAATGACCTTCTCAGGGGCGGATATATCCATGACGGCGTTTATGCAAAAGAGCATGGTCACAGAGGTATCTGCAGTGAAAGCGAATGGAAGCAGATAGAAAGAGATTTAAAGCTTGTTGAGGAAACGGGCTGCAGCTATCACGTCTGTCACATTTCGACTAAGGAAAGTGTTGAGATAATAAGAGAAGCTAAGAAAAAAGGCATTGATGTTACTTGTGAGACAGGACCTCATTACCTCATTCTCTGCGATGAAGATTTAAAGGAGGAAGGCAGATTCAAAATGAATCCTCCTCTTCGTTCAAAGGAAGACAGAGATGCTCTTATAGAAGGCATCAAAGACGGTACAATTGATATGATTGCTACCGACCACGCACCTCACTCAGCTGAAGAAAAGGGCAGAGGTCTTGAAAAGAGCCTTATGGGTGTTGTAGGTATTGAAACAGCTTTCCCGCTTCTTTATACTCATCTTGTTCTCAAGGGTGTTATAACACTTGAAAGACTTGTTGAGCTTATGAGCACCAATCCGAAAAAGAGATTCGGAATTAAAGGCGGAACTGATGAAGGTGAAAGTGCTGATTTCACGGTTATTGATCTTGATGAGGAATATACCATTAACAGTAAAGATTTTTACTCAATGGGTAAAGCCACACCCTTTGAAGGCTATAAAGTCAAAGGCAAAATTGTACACACCTATGTAAAGGGTGAAAAGATATTTTAAAAAAAGGAGAGGGAAAATGACACAGGGTATTTATACAGTTCTTAAAAACGAACAGCTGACCGATTCTGTTTTCCGTATGGTGCTTTCAGGTGATACATCTGCTCTTACAGCACCCGGTCAGTTCGTCAACCTTACTGTTGAAGGCTGCTATCTTCGACGTCCTATTTCAGTTTACGACTGGGACGATAAGACAGTAACTATTATCTATAAAGTAGTCGGTGAAGGTACCGAAAAAATGAGCAAGTGGCCCGAAGGCTATGAGTGTGATGTTCTCGTAGGTCTCGGTAACGGCTTTGATACCTCAAGAAGCGGAGACAAGCCTCTTTTAATCGGCGGCGGTGTCGGCGTGCCTCCTCTCTACGGCCTTTGCAAGAGACTTGTTGCTGAGGGTAAAAAGCCTACGGTGATTCTCGGCTTCAACGAAGAAAAAGAGATTTTCTGCTTTGATGAGTTCTCTGCAGTTGCAGATACAGTAATCACTACTGTAGACGGCTCAGTGGGCGTAAAGGGCTTTGTAACCGATGCTATGAAGGATATGGAATACACATATTTCTACACCTGCGGACCGATGCCTATGTTCAAGGCAATTGAAAAAACTGCTGTCGGTTCAGGTGAGTACAGCTTTGAAGAAAGAATGGGCTGCGGCTTTGGTGCTTGTATGGGCTGCAGCTGTAAAACAAAGTACGGCAACAAGAGAATCTGCAAAGACGGCCCCGTGCTTCAGAGGGAGGAGATTATATGGTAAACACAAAGGTTGACCTTTTAGGTCTTGAGCTTGACAATCCCGTAATCCCTGCTTCGGGTACCTTCGGCTTCGGCTATGAGTTTGCAGAGCTTTATGATATCAACTGCTTAGGCTCATTTTCATTCAAGGGAACTACTCTTGAAGGCCGTTTCGGTAACCCTACACCGAGAATTGCAGAATGCACCTCAGGAATGATTAATTCCGTAGGTCTTCAGAATCCCGGTGTACATAGGGTTATTGAAGAAGAGCTTCCTAAGCTTAAAAAGGTTTTTAATAAAAAAGTTATTGCCAATGTAGGCGGCTTTGCTATTGACGAGTATAAGGAATGTGCAAAGCTTCTTGATGCAGAGGAACAGGTTGGTATTCTTGAAATCAATATCAGCTGTCCCAATCTTCACGCAGGCGGTGTGAATTTCGGCACAGATGCGATGAATGCCGCAAAGGTTATCGAAGCTGTTAAATCTGTTACAACCAAGCCTGTTATGGCAAAGCTTACACCTAATGTTACGGATATTACCGAAATTGCTCTTGCTTGTGAAAGCGCAGGTGCAGACGGTATCAGCCTTATAAATACACTTTTAGGTATGAGAATTGACCTTAAGACAAAGAAGCCTGTTATTGCCAATAAAATGGGCGGCTTTTCAGGTCCCGCAATTATGCCTGTAGCGTTAAGAGCAGTCTATCAGGTCTACGAAAAGGTCAATGTACCTATCGTAGGTATGGGCGGAATTTCAACGGCTCAGGATGTTATTGAAATGATGCTTGCAGGTGCCACAGCAGTTCAGGTGGGTGCCGCTAACTTAGTGAATCCTTATGCCTGCCGTGATATCATAAACGATTTACCGCAGGTAATGGAAAAATATAACATTACATCATTAAAAGAAATTATCGGAGGTGCTCACTAATGGGAAGAGACGTAATTATCGCATGTGATTTCAGTAGTAAGCAGGAGGTTCTTACTTTCCTTGATAAGTTTCAGGGTAAGAAGCCTTTTGTAAAAATAGGTATGGAGCTTTTCTATGCAGAAGGTCCCGAAATCGTTAGAGAAATCAAGAAGAGAGGTCATAAGATTTTCCTTGACCTTAAGCTTCACGATATCCCCAATACAGTTAAAAAGGCTATGGCTGTTCTTTCAAGACTTGATGTTGACCTTTGCAACCTTCACGCAGCCGGCACATCAGAAATGATGAAGGCAGCAATTGAAGGTCTTACAAGAGAAGACGGCACAAGACCTCTTCTTATCGCTGTTACTCAGCTTACATCAACTGATAAGGAAAGAATGAACAAAGAAATTCTTATCGAAGGCGAAGTAGGCGACGTAGTTATGAGCTATGCCAAGACTGCAGCAGACAGCGGTCTTGACGGTATTGTCTGCTCACCCCTTGAAGCAGGACTTGTTCACGAAAAATGCGGTAAGGATTTCCTTACAGTTACTCCGGGCGTGCGCTTCGCTGACGGTGATGTGGGTGACCAGAAGAGAGTTACTACTCCTGCAAAGGCTAAAGAAATCGGCTCTGACTATATTGTTGTGGGAAGACCTATTACAGCAGCTGCTGACCCTGTTGCTGCTTACGAAAGATGTCTCAGCGAGTTCGTAGGCTGATAAAGTATAAAATAATAAACGAAAGGATAGATTTAAAATGAAAAAATTAATTGCAAAAGACTTGCTCTCCATTGGTGCGGTTTTTCTTCGTCCCGAGGAGCCGTTTACATGGGCAAGCGGTATCAAGAGCCCTATCTACTGTGACAACAGACTTACCCTTACATCTCCTCAGGTAAGAACAGACGTTGAAACAGGTCTTGCTAAAACTATTCTTAAGTATTATCCCGACTGTGAGGTAATTATGGGTACCTCAACTGCAGGTATTGCTCACGCAGCTATTGTCGGACATATTCTCGGACTTCCTATGGGCTATGTAAGAAGCGGTCATAAGGATCACGGCAGAGGCAACCAGATTGAAGGTAAGCTCGAAAAGGGTCAGAAGGTTGTTGTTATCGAAGACCTTATTTCAACCGGCGGCAGTGTTATCGAGGTTGTTGATGTTCTTCGTGAAGCAGGTGCAGAGGTTCTCGGCATCGCATCAATCTTTACATACGGTATGAAGAAGGGTATCGACAGAATGGCTGCTGCAGATGTTATTAACTACAGCCTTTCAAATCTTGATGCAGTTGCAGAAGTAGCAGCAGAAGAAGGATACATTAAAACAGAAGATATCGCACGTCTTCTTAAGTTCAGAGACAACCCCTCTGATGAAAGCTGGATCGGAGGCAACGCATGAGAAGTCTTATAAATATTCTTGATCTTTCCGTTGAAGAGATTGATAATCTCCTTGATGTAGCTGATGATATAATTGCTAATCCTGTAAAATACAGTGAAGTATGTCACGGCAAGAAGCTTGCAACACTTTTCTTTGAACCCTCAACAAGAACAAGACTCAGCTTTGAAGCTGCAATGTATGAGCTTGGCGGTCACGTTCTCGGTTTCTCATCGGCTGACTCTTCATCTGCATCTAAGGGTGAAAGCGTAGCCGATACCACAAGAATGGCTTGCTGCTATGCAGATATTATTGCTATGCGTCATCCCAAGGAGGGTGCTCCTTATGTTGCATCACTCAATTCAAGTGTTCCCATCGTAAATGCAGGTGACGGCGGACACAACCATCCTACTCAGACTCTTACTGACCTTCTTACCATCAGACGCAAAAAGGGTAAGCTCAACAACTTTACAATCGGCTTTTGCGGCGACCTTAAATTCGGCAGAACAGTTCATTCGCTTATCACTGCTCTTGCAAGATATGCGGGCGTAAAGATTGTACTTATCTCACCCGATGAATTAAAGCTTCCTTCTTATGTTAAAAAGGATGTTCTCAAAGCACAGGGTATCGAATATGTTCAGACAACCGACCTTGAGGCAGTTCTTCCCGAGCTTGATGTTCTTTATATGACAAGAGTACAGAGAGAGCGCTTCCTCAGTGAAGAAGAATACATCAGACTCCGTGACAGCTATATTCTTACGAGAAATAAGCTCAAGGCAGCTAAGGAGGACCTTATTGTTCTTCATCCGCTGCCCAGAGTTAACGAAATCTCAACTGATGTTGACGATGACCCCAGAGCTTGTTATTTTGAGCAGGCACTTTGCGGTAAGTATGTTCGTATGGCTCTTATTATGGAGCTTTTAGGCTTAAAGGCTGACTGAAAGGGGAGAGTACAGTGAATATAGATTCAATTAAAGACGGTATTGTTATCGACCATATCACAGCCGGTAACGCAATGAGAATATATAACCTTCTTGAATTTGATAAGCTTGAATGCAGTATTGCAATTATCAAGAATGTAAACAGCAAGAAGATGGGTAAAAAGGATATAATCAAGATTGACAGTAATATCTCCATTAATCTTGAGGCTCTCGGTTATATCGATCCCGGTATTACAATTGACGTTATCCGTGACAGTGTTCTTGTTGAAAAGAGAAGTGTAGACCTTCCCGAAACTTTACACGGTGTTCTAAAGTGTAAGAACCCAAGATGTATCACATCTGTTGAGCAGGAGCTTAAGCAGGAGTTTATGCTCACCGACAGAGAAAACAGAGTTTACCGCTGTATCTACTGCGAAGCTAAGGCTAACTGATTAAAAAGGGGACTGTTATCAGTTGACAGTCCCTTACTTTTTGTCTTGACAAACAGACTTTGTTGTGTTATTATGTCATAGCACTTGAGGGTGTAGCTCAGTTGGTCAGAGTACTTGCTTGACATGCAAGGGGTCGGTGGTTCGAGCCCACTCATCCTCACCAAAAATCCCGTTCTCATATGAGGACGGGATTTTTACTTATTACCTCTTCACTATTCACTCTTCCCTCATTCCTACTCAGATCGGGATTTTTGGAAGGTAAGAAGTAAGAAGGAAAAGTGAATAGGTGTTGGCGGGACACCCGCACCCGATTTATATAAATAGGAAGCTATTGATTTTTAAGAATAATGGTGATAAACTGAAAATGCAATGATTTATATAAGGAGGAAAAAGAATGAAAAAAGTATTATCACTTATTTTGATGTTGGTTCTGATGCTTTCATTTACTGTGTTGCCTGTTTCGGCAAAGGAGAAAAAACTGACCTTTGATGAAGACGGAAAGTTCAGAATTCTTCAGATTAACGATTTTCAGGACAGAGACACAACGAATGGGGATTCTCTTAAGTTTTTAAACAGCGTTCTGGACAAATATGAACCTGACCTTGTTGTTCTTGTCGGTGACCAGCTCAATGAAAGATTCCCGGAAGTAAGTACAGAAAAAATCAAAACTGCAATTTCAAATCAGGTCAATCCTATTGAAGATAGAGGCATACCGTTTATCTTCACTTTCGGCAATCACGACAGAGATTATAACAGTATCTTCTCTATAGATGAACAGGCTGCTTTTTATCGGGAGTTTTCCTGTTGCTATGCCAATGCTGACGGAGCAGACAGCGGTACATATAACACACTGATTTACGGTAAGGACGGTACAACACCTCGCCTTAATATCTATATGATGGACACTCACGGCATTGGTGAAGACAAAGGTGTCAATGCTGAACAGGTTAGTTGGTATGTCAATACAAGCAATGCGCTTAAAGATATGAACGGCGGAAAGGTTGTTCCTTCTCTTGTTTTTCAGCATATTCCGGTAAAGGAGATGTATAAGCTTCTTAAGTTTGTGCCTGCAGATACTCCCGGTGCGCTCAAGAGCAAATATTATGATGGATATCATATTCTCGATGAAAATGCTGAGTGGATAGGTGACCGCAATGTAATGAGAGAATCTCCCGGCTGTGAGAACCCTGAAAAAATTACAGGTCAGTATGAAGCCTGGCTTGAGCAGGGTGATATAATCGGAGTTTACTTCGGACACGATCATGTCAACACATTTGTCGGAAGAACAGATGACGGTATAATTCTCGGATACAACGGCGGTTTCGGCTTTGCCGCTTACGGTGACAGCGGTGAGAGATATGCAAGAATATATGATTTCAATGAAAATGATGTTGAACATTACTCTCAGCACACTCTTTATTACACAGAGTGTGTGCCGCCGGAAGCTCCTGAAAAGCCTGCTGTTCCTGAACCGGAAAAGCCTGAAGAGCCCGAAGATCCCTCTGAAAACTGCTCCTGTAACTGCCATAAATCAGGCTTTATGGGCTTTATCTGGAAGATAATCAACTTCTTTAACAAGCTTTTCAAAATAAGCAAAACCTGCGTTTGCGGAATAAATCACTATTAAAGGTCAACAGCTTAATTAATTTTATATCGCAAACAGTATTTGTCATCTGTAGAATTGTTTCAATAATTAAAGAAGGTTAAAATTCTGTCGAAATGTTGAAAAACTAATTAAATGTCTGTATAATAATATGGTAAAAATTTATACACGGAGGCTAATATGAGAAACATTAAAGTGATCAACAGCGACTGGCTTTTCTCCAAAGAAGCCAAGTCTGCACCCAAAGCTATCCCTGCTGATTGGGAAAAGCTCAATCTGCCTTACACCTGGAACGGAAAAGACGGTCAGGACGGCGGAAATGACTACTACAGAGGCACTTGTTATTTCGTAAAGGAATTTGCTGAAGCTGACCTTCCCGAAGGTGCAGAAAGATATCTTCAGTTTGACGGTGTAAACTCCTCCTGCGAGGTTTTCTGGAACGGCGAAAGCATTACAAAGCATGACGGAGGCTATTCTACATTCAGAGTGAAAATCCCCGATATAAAAGAAAGTAACATTCTTACTGTTGCTGTTGATAATTCACCTAACGACAGAGTTTATCCTCAGAATGCTGACTTTACATTCTACGGCGGTATTTACCGTGATGTAAGTGTTATCGGTGTTCCCGAAAATCATTTTGACCTTGATTATTACGGTTCACCTGCAATTCAGGTTACACCTGAAATTGAAGGAAATGATGCAATTGTAAAAATCAAAACCTTCATTAAGGATGACGATGACTGCAAGGTTAAATATGAAATTCTTGCTGACGGTGAGGTTATCGCTTGTGCTGAAGAAGACGGCGATGACAGTGTAAAGATTAAAATAGAAAACGTTCATCTCTGGGACGGTCTTAAGGATCCCTATCTCTATACTGCAAAAGCAACACTTATTGCTGACGGTAAAGAGCTTGACTGCGTTTCTGCACGCTTCGGCTGCCGCACCTTTAAGGTTGACCCTGAAAAAGGCTTTTTCCTTAACGGCAGAGAATATCCTCTTCGTGGTGTATCACGTCATCAGGACAGACCTGACATCGGTAATGCTCTTCTTCCTGAGCATCACAAGGAAGATATTGACCTTATTCTTGAAATGGGCGCCAATACAATCCGTCTTGCTCACTATCAGCATTCACAGGTATTCTATGACCTTTGTGACGAAGCAGGTCTTGTAGTCTGGGCAGAAATTCCCTACATTTCAAAGCATATGTCCGGTGGCTACGATAACACCGTTTCACAGATGAAGGAGCTTATTGTTCAGAACTATAACCATACTTCAATTGTTGTATGGGGACTTTCAAATGAAATCACAATTGCAGGTGCAAACGATCCCGACCTTATCAAGAATCACAAGAAGCTCAATGAGCTCTGTCACGAAATGGACAGCACCCGTCTTACAACAATTGCATCTGTTACAATGTGCTCGATAGACTCAGAATATGTGCATATCAGTGATATTCTTTCATACAATCACTACTTCGGCTGGTACGGCGGCACAACAGATATGAACGGCCCTTGGTTTGATACCTTCCATAAGAAGTATCCCAATAAGGCAATCGGTCTTAGTGAATACGGCTGTGAAGCTCTTGACTGGCACACATCAACACCGACTCAGGGCGACTATACCGAAGAATATCAGTCATATTATCACGAAGAGCTTATTAAGCAGATCGCTGAAAGACCTTATCTTTGGGCAACTCACGTATGGAATATGTTTGATTTTGCTGCTGATGCCCGTGCAGAAGGCGGCGAAAACGGTATGAACCACAAGGGTCTTGTTACCTTTGACAGAAAGTACAAGAAGGACTCTTTCTATGCATACCAGGCATGGCTTTCAGATAAGCCTGTGCTTCATCTCTGCTCAAAGAAATATATTGACAGAACTGAGGATGTAACAAAGGTTACCGTTTACTCTAACTGTGATGAGGTAGAGCTTTACGCAAACGGCGAATGCGTCGGTAAGCAGACTAAGGGTAAATATCCGTTCTTCTATTTTGACGTGAAGAATGTCGGCGAAACAACTCTTGTAGCTAAAGCCGGCGACCTTGAAGATACGGCTGTTATCCGTAAGGTCGATACACCTAACGAAGCATATATTATGAAAGAGGAAGGCAGTGTTATCAACTGGTTTGAAATTAATACTCCCGACGGATATTTTTCAATCAATGATACTGTTGGCGACATTATGTCAACCTTCGGCGGTAAGATTGCGGCAGTAAAGATTCTTCTCAAGATGAAAAAAGCTCTTTCCGTTGACAAGGACGGCAAAAAGAAGGAAGGCGGCATTGATATTGCAGGCTTCCAGCTCAGCGCAGGTATGATTAAAAATGTTTACGGAATGGCGAAGGGCTTTACTATCAAGCGTGCCTTTTCAATGCTTGGCGGCAAGTTCACCAAAGAGCAGATTCTTGAAGTTAATGCAATTCTTAACAAGGTTAAAAAGCCTAAGAAATAAGACAAAATAATAAAGCCCTCGGTTCTGACCGAGGGCTTTCAGCTTGTCGAAAAAGCATTTTCGACAAGCTGGCAGGCTGCCGAGAATGTTGCAAGATGCCCTTTTCTTCACTCCGAAGGCGTACACAGGTACTCCGAGAGGGTGAAAAAAGGGTAAATATATGCGAAAATCCGGGGGAATTCGATGTTCCTCCGGATTTTGTTAGCAATATTGTTATTATATCTGCTTTAATTTATATGTATGTATATTTCGCATATATGTTCTTGCGACTTTATCGACAGTCTGA
>JAZPYL010000068.1:0-5253 GCA_045544175.1 Acutalibacteraceae bacterium
AGGAGATTATTTTATGAATAATACAAGTTTAAAAAATCTTATAAATCAATGTTCAAAAGATGTAACTGTGACTTTTTGCGGAGCTCCAGTCAATGTCCCAGCAAATAAATACCTGTACTCGAAAGTGTTCGCAAAATATGATGCACTTGCCAAACAGGCACATGGCAAGCTGTTCAACAAAGCCAATCAATTAAATAAATGGACTGACCTTGAAAAGTTATATGACTCTTTTGCTGAGTGTGCAAAACCTTTAGTTAACGAAATATCAAAAGACGCCATATCTGTAGACTGTTATTATCTCGACAAGGATACCATAATGAAATTCTGCGAAAGTCAGGGATATTTTGTCGAATTGAACAACATAGCTCAAACAATAAGCGATCAGTATTCTGCTATAACCGAGCAATATAATATGGACGTTGCAAACAGAGAAGCATTAAAAGAAAACCGTGCACAGTTCCATACAGTTACAGTTTCCAACCGATTCAGAGATGCAATTACAAATGAAGTGAAAACAGGATTAGCCAATGCTGCAACGGGACTGCTGTGTGACATTTTCAATGCTAAGGCGAACCAAAAATCAAGGGAAAAAGCATTTGAGCAGTTAGACACAATATACAATTTACACAAAACATCTTTTATAGCAGCCGCTGCAATTGCCTACAACAGATTTTATCTTATGCTTATAGCAATGCTTAATGATGATAATAATAAGTTCGGCAACGAGGATTTTCAGGTATCTGATTTTGAGGTCAATTCAGCAAGAACCATACACAATAACCTTAAAGAGCTTAATCTTCCCACAGATAAGCAGTATGACCTTGCTCGTCAAATTATTAAAACTATTCCTTACGAACAGACTTATTATTCCGATTTTTACAGACGCTTTCCCAAATACAGAACTGAAATTTTTAACACCGCTGCGTTTTTCGGAGTTGATATTTCTCTAACAGTTTATTTGGAAGCTTCACAGTATCTCAATGCACATCTTAATAATGTTATTGATAAGGACTGCAATGAAATTAAAAATGATCTGAAATATTTTGAGGAAATTGCTTCAGAGTGCTCTTTATCGGGCAATTATTCGCAAGATCTTTTCAATATCATTGATAAAAACTTCATAGAAAGCACAAGAAAAGAGATAAAGAGACAAGTAGTGTGTGCTCCTGCAACATATGAAGCAATACAAAAATGTCGCAATTATCTGAATGATACAATAGCCGAATACGATAAAACTATTCATTCTTTAAGGGAAAAGAATATTAACATTGATATTCCCTCAAAGGAATATGGTTATCAGGAGCTTTATAATATTATTGATAAACGAAACCGTGAGCTTTTATGTCAGGAAGTAAAAAATATTCTTAGTAGCGCTCCAGAAAGCTTGATCAAAGCTGAAGAACATATTGCTTTGACTGCAAAACATCAGAATTTTTCAGATACAATCTGCTCTTCTGCTAAAGAGTTGATTTCTACTCACAGAAATATGCTTGCAGATGATTTTATCAATAGCAACATCGGAAGTACAGAGGAAGAGGCAGAGCAATGTCTTGAAAAATTCAATGGCTACGCTGATTTATTAAAGCTGGATTCAAATTACCGTAATAACTGCGTAAACAGAATCAAGAATAAGCTTGCTGATTTTGAATTGGAATACAGAACTATATCTGGGATTGTTCTGGAATCGAAAGAAAAAGCAGATGAAATGCGTAATCTGATGAATGAATATCCCAATGTTTTCGATAATGGTTATTCCTATAATTCTCGAGATGAAATATTAAACGCAATGAAAGCACTCAAAGAATTAGCACTTCCTGAAACATTAGAAACTGTGTACACTGATGCCCTCGAGAAAAAATTGAAGACATACGATAAAGCTTGTACGGATAATCTGATAAATAATCCACCTGAAATGATTTCCCATTCAGACTATGAGGATTATATCGCAAAGCTTCAGGAGCTCACCGAAGTTGATCGAGCAATTGATCAGGCTTATCTTTATGAAATCAAGCTTCGTCAATTTGAAGAAGATTGTAGTAAAGCTGAATCTTATGAGAAAAAAGCTTCAGAGAAAAATTGGTGGTTTGATACAGGATCATTTATTGCCTTTTTCCTGTTTTTTGCAGCCATTGCAGCTATTATAATTGCACTGATTAGTTGGGTTTATCACGATGATATGACATTATTTACCAAACCTGTTACTTATCTGATCTCAATTCCAATTCAGATTATCGCATCTATATATTCATTATATGATACTGGCGTCCAGAATAAAGAAATGTGGAATAAATTAACGTCAAACGGCAAAATCAAATTACAGGATATTTCCCGCAAAAAGAATCCTGAGCGAAAGAAAACAGAAATGCCGAGATTTGAAAAAGGTGAAACCTCATTCACTCAGATAGGTCAGGTAGTTAAACTGCCGGATAACAGCAAAACAGTCAATATTTATAATAGCACCAAAAGGGATTCCACCACTGTTGTCCAAATAAAAAAAGATGAATATGTAGGCATTATACCATCAGATCAAAAATCAATGTTTTACCATGTGAAATATTATGATAAAAATGGTATTTACTATGGATATGTCTACAAAAATTACTTGAAGGTCCAGAATATCGAGAAAAACAAACAGATTATTCAGAAATAATTATGGAACATTTCATGTAACTTTCGCCAATGATGTATGTCTGCATTGTAAAATCTGAAACTGAACAAATAACGAATTCTGCCCTCCTTATGGAGGGCAAAATCATAATATTTCATTTCTAAAAACATATATAATTATATTGAATGGCTGTCATCAAGGCATAAAACTGTTGCACTGCTCTGATTGATATGCTATAATAAAACAAAATAACAAACAGCTGTCGGCAGTGAAATTGCAAATGCATACTGCAATGCATTACTGTGGCGAGTCGCCGTGGGAATTTTCAGGAATAAGTCCATAATCAAAAGTTTCTCCACTGAATATCAGCAAACTAATGTTTGCAAAGAAATTCAGCTACGAAACATTTGAATGCTTTTGTGCCGACATCTGTTTTTATTTCTCTTCAAGGGAGGTGAATGCAGTTGACAGATATCGACGTTTTAACCGTAGCAAGCGAGCTCGGAGTTTCTTCCGATAAGCTGTATATGCTCAGCAACAACTATAAGCCTCGTAAAAAACGCAGAGGCACGAAATACGAAAACTATCACACAGTCGTTATACATCGTGGCAAAGGACATAAAAACCGTATTTTGAGTGTCCCAAATAATCTGCTTACAGTAAAACAGCTTATGAACGCTTAAATGCCCAATCGATTATGGTCGGGCATTCGTTTTTTACAATAGAATTCTGCTCAAACTTAATTTTATAGTAACACTATGATGTTACGCTTATACCAAGATTAAAGGCGGAGCAGTTTTATTTCTGCTCCGCTGTGACTTTTATAAATATTCTACCCCTCTCGGATTAATTTCAGATAAACTAAACCTTTCTGCTTCTGCTTTAAAAGCTCCTCATCATGCCTCTTTATATAACTGAATGTGTCAGCAAGTGACAGAAACAGACGTGGCTGCTCATGATAATTCTTCTCATTCGGTGTTCTTACAAGGTTTATGTGCTCAAGCTTTACAGGTGACGTATTCAGCAGAATTCTCCACTTTCCCACATCTGTTTCAAGACAGAAGCGTTCATCATTGATAATGTACTTATAGCCCTCTGTCCGACACATTTCCTCAAGCTTTTCAACTGTATCCCCGATACGTTTACGGCTTGTAATGGGTATGGAATACTTCACATCATGCTTTGACGTAGGCTTGCAATGCCTGCATGGAGTATATCCTGCACGTACGGCGTCATTGTACGTACCAAATCCCTTCAGATTACTTATCCCCTGCAATTTTCTGCATGAGCGAAGATGAAAATTCTTGTAACCTCTTCCCACCCAGAAAGCATAACCGGGCTGTGTAAGAGTGTATATGTCTTTTATTTCAGTTTCAGAAAGATTGGCCTTTTTCAGCTTACTGTCACGCTCTTTAATTGCTTCAAGCTGACGTTTTATAGCTTTCCGCTCTTCATCATTACAGTATTTTTCCTCATTTTTTGCCTTTTTGAATGTTATCTTATGCTTTATTTCATTACGCTTTTTCAGCTCGTCCTGAGGCTGTGGATTACAGATTTTACAGGGTCTTCTGCCTGTAACAATTATCCTGTCATAATATTCTGTGCCTAATATTGTTTTTGCTTTCAATATGCTTTTGCATTCAGGACTATGAAATACATCTGAATCAGGTGAATATACATAGTTGTATCTTGTACGGGAAATTATATCTGCATTACGTTCTCTGTAGAGCTTGCGAAACTCTGCTTCACAACATTCACAGGGTTTATATCCCTTGCCAAGTATTTTCTGCAATGTCCAGTATCCATATGTTACTGCATCACTTTCAGCAAGTATAGGGCACTCCTTATTATGTATAATATTTTTTTGCGCATCATATTGATATGGTAAATTATTATTTATTGCAGTTTTTACCTTTGGTTTTATCTTTTCAGGCACAGGCAGAGGTTTCAGAAGTTCCTGTTGAGGATAATTGATTGCCTTCATAAGTTCATTCATAACCTCTGCATCATCAGGTGAGAAATGAGGTATGTATTTTTGAGTATCTACGCCATTTGCAGATGCTATCTTATACATACTGCTGACGGATTGCCTCTGTCCGTCAAGAAAAGCATAAACGTGGTTATTCGCTACTATGGACTTATTTTTGCTCTTTCTTCCAAAAACGTGTTTGCAGAATTTTTTGAATACTTTTAGAGATTCGTAATGCCACCATACGATTATATCGTCCTCAGACAGCCAGTTTTCAAACGCAGTAAAAACGTCCGATAAAGAATCTGCATTCTGAAATTCCTCAGCTGTTCCGCCTGTATAAGCCATATGACTGATATTCGGAGTTTCTCCGTCTTTTGTCCTGATAAACTCTGAAAAAGAATCTGTATCCTTCCAGTTCTCATCAACCTTCACGGCTGACATCTGTGTCGGATATTCATTTTCATTTCTGTCAATTATCCACTCTATATCTGCCAGTACAAACATATTTTTTCACCTGCCTCAGTAATTTGAAATTCCGTAGTTTTTGTGATTAATTGTATTATACCACATCAGATATTCAGAACTTATACAGCTGCATTGATTGGTGACATTTTTATTGAAAATTTTAAAGTCGGGGACAATGCCCCGACTTTATTGTTACTTTAAGAGTATA
>JAZPYL010000069.1:0-35195 GCA_045544175.1 Acutalibacteraceae bacterium
CTGCATCTTTTCTCAGGAAGCCTATCATACAATAGAAACAATATATTATTCATACCCTATCAGCTGGGTTATGACTCTGAGTGTTCAGCTTATATGCTTTTTCTATATAAAAAAGAAAGGAATTGTTAAGCAGATTACAGGGTAAAATTTACACTTGAAAAGCAATTTTAACTATGATATAATACGCAAAACTTTATTTTTAAAATACTCTAAAGTAATTTAGGGTATTTTTTTGAGGTTTTACACTTTATTGTGATAACACATCAATGCGATAATTAACGGATGGTGATTTTAATGATTGATAAGAATATTGACAGGCTTTTTGAAGAGTGGGTATCTCTTAATAAAGACCGTATTATTTCAAAATGGATTGACCTTGCAAAGATTCCGTCAATTACATCTGAGGGAGCTCCCGGTGCTCCTTTCGGAAAAGAGTGTGCAAGAGCACTCAATTTTGCTGCATCTCTTTTTGACTCGGAGAAAATTACAAGCACTGTTTATGACGAAGGCGGTTATGCACTCGCTCACTACGGTGAAGGTGAAAAAACAATCGGTCTTTTCTGCCACAGCGATGTTGTGCCTGTAGGTGACGGATGGCTTTATACTGAACCTTTTAATCCCATTGTAAAAGACGGCAGCTTAATCGGCAGGGGAGTTGAGGATAACAAGTCAGGCATTATTGCTTCTCTTTGTATTATGGAATTTTTAAGAGACAACGGCATAGATTTAAATAACCGTCTTGAAGTTTTCATAGGCTCCGATGAAGAATGCGGAATGAAGGATATGGATTCATATCTTAAAGAGCAGAGAATCCCCGACATTTCTTTTGTACCCGATGCAGATTTCCCTTGCAGCACAGGTGAAAAGGGTATATATCATTTCTGGGCAAAGAGCAAAAAAGCTTTTGAGCAGATTGAAGATATATCTGCAGGTGAAGCCTTTAATATCGTTCTTGACAATGTAACCGTTAAGATTAAATACAGCGAAAAGCTTTTTAATGAGCTTAAGGAAAAGGCTGACAGCTCCTTTGATGTTTCTGCTACCGAAACTGCAATTACATTGAAAGCAAAAGGTATTGCAAAGCACGCAAGCATTCCCGAAGGCTCAGTGAATGCGGCTTTAGTTGCTTTTGAGCTTCTTTGCAAATGTGAAAGCCTTTGTGAAAATGACCGTAAGATTCTCAGCGGTGCAGTAAGAGCACTTTCCTGCTATTACGGAAAGGGTCTTGATATTTATCACGAAGATGTTAATTTCGGCAAACTTACTTGTGTCAACGGTATGGTGAAAACTGAAGACGGTTGTTTGATGCTCAGCTTTGACGTAAGATACGGTGACACACTTGATGCATCTGTACTTGAAAATAATGCAGACAGAGCTCTTGAAAGTCTCGGCTTTATTGTAACTTATAAAAATAACAGTCCCGGTTTTGCTATTGAAAAGGACAGCAAAATTCCCGGAATGCTTGAAGACATCTATGCAGAAATTACCTCTGTACCTCTTAAGTCAGTTCTTATGTCAGGAGGCACTTATGCAAGAAGACTGAAAAATGCTTTTTCAATCGGCACTTCAGTTATTCTTCCCGACAGAAAAACGCCCGCTCTTCAGATGCCCGACGGACACGGAGGACCTCATCAGTGCGATGAAAAGATTGATATTGAGGGCTTCTTCGTTGCCGTACGCATTCTCCTTCACTATATCCTCGGAGCAGATAAGCTTTCAGGAGATAAATAATTTGTTTGTAATTTTTTTACAAATTCTTGTCTGATAAAGAGAAATATATTGTTTTTTTGTCTGTTTTAACGATATTTTTTATTCAGGTATTGTGTTTTATTGATTTTTGTAGTATAATTAAACGAATAATTGTTGGAATGATAAGACAATGTGCATAAACAGATGAGGTTTAATTGCATTCCGAATTTTAAAAAAATATAACAAGGTGGTTATTTTAGTGAACACAAAAACATTACTCTATATCTTAAAAAGAGTTGCTCTTGCTGTTCTGACTGTATGGGTAGTTATTACGGTAACGTTCTTTGTAATGAGAGCTGTTCCCGGCGGTCCGTTCGCAAGTGAAAAGGCTATTACTCCCGCTGCTCAGGCTGCACTTGAGGCTAAATACGGTCTCGATAAGCCTCTTATGGAGCAGTATTTCACATATCTTAAGGATATCATAACTAAATTCGATTTCGGTCCTTCCCTCAAGCAGAGAGGCCGTAACGTTATTGATATTATTTCCGACGGTATGAAAACATCAACTAAGCTCGGACTTATTGCGGCTTGCCTTGCTCTTGTAACGGGTATTATTCTGGGTGCTGTTGCTGCTCTTCGCCGTAATAAGATTATTGATAAGATTATTATGGTTATTACGACTGCATTTGTTTCTATGCCTTCGTTTATTATGGGCTCGCTGCTGTTGATTGTTTTTGCCATCACATTTCACATTCTGCCTGCAAACGGCAATGCGGACGGCGGTCTGGTCCTTCCTGTTATTACTCTTTCCCTTTATCCTATGGCTTATATCACTCGTCTTACCCGTTCTTCAATGCTTGATGTTTTCGGACAGGACTATATCCGTACTGCTAAAGCGAAGGGTGTATCAGGCGGTAACATTATTTTCAAGCACGCGCTTAAAAACTCACTTATTCCCGTTCTTACCTATTTCGGACCTATGCTCGCTTATATCGTAACAGGCTCCCTTGTTGTTGAACAGATTTTTGCTGTTCCCGGTATCGGCAGAAGCTTTGTTAACAGTATCACAAACCGTGACTATACACTTATCATGGGTACAACTATCGTTCTTGCAGCTCTTATTGTAATTATGAACCTTGTTACAGATATTCTTTACAAGGTTGTTGACCCGAGAATAAATCTTGAATGAGGAGGAAAAACTGATGTCTAAAAAATTATCACTTCATGTTGACCTCGACAGATTTATTCCTGCAACTGAGGAAGAAAAAGAGTATATTGTTAAAATGAGACCTTCTTCTACCTTCTTTAAAGACGGTGTGAAGAGACTTCTCAAGAACAAAGTTGCTACAGTTTCTCTTATTATAGTTTTAGTAATTACACTTTCATCAATCTTTATTCCTATGTTCTGGCCGTATTCATATGATCAGCAGCTCGGCATCGAACCGGGTAAAGCCGTTGATGCTTCCTATAATAACCTTGAACCCTTTGAGTATGGTGCAACCGAGCAGGCAAAAATTGCCGCAGGTGAAGATGTGTTCCCGCATATTTTCGGTACGGATGCTCAGGGAAGAGATTACTTTATCCGTATAGTTTACGGTACAAGAATTTCTCTTGCCGTAGGCTTCTTTGCAAGCCTTATCGTTCTCGTTATCGGTATGACAATCGGTTCAATTGCCGGTTATTTCGGCGGCAAGGTTGACCTTGTTATAATGAGAATTATTGATATTATCTATTCACTTCCCGATACACTTATGGTTATTCTTCTTTCAACTGTGCTCGGCGAAGTTCTTGATGCCGTTATTGAAGGTACGGCACTTGCGAAGCTTGGTACTAATATGATAAGCTTGTTCGTTGTCTTTGCTCTTCTTTATTGGGTTTCAATGGCAAGACTTATCAGAGGTCAGATTCTTTCTCTTCGTGAGCAGGAATATGTTCTTGCTTCTCAGGCAACAGGTGCAAAGGGTAGCTGGATTATCAGAAAGCATCTTATTCCTAACTGCATAAGCGTTATTATTATTTCGACGGCTCTTCAGATCCCAAATGCTATTTTCACTGAAAGCTATCTTTCATTCCTCGGTCTCGGCGTTGATGCTCCCATGCCTTCACTCGGCTCGCTCGCTTCTGAGGCTCTTAACGGTATCAACTCTTATCCTTTGAGACTTGTATTCCCCGCAATTGTTATTTCTCTCGTTGTTCTTTCACTTAATCTTTTCGGTGACGGACTCCGTGACGCATTTGACCCCAAGCTTAACAACTAAGAAAGGAGAGTATTGAATTTATGGCTTTGTTAGAAGTAAATGATTTACACACCTCCTTTTTTACCGATGCAGGTGAGGTTAAAGCTGTTAACGGTGTGTCTTTCAATCTTGAACGCGGTAAGGTTCTCGGTATTGTAGGCGAATCCGGTTCAGGTAAATCTGTTACTGCTTATTCGATTATGCAGATTCTTGCAGGAACAGGTAAAATTGTCGGTGGCTCAATCAAGCTTGACGGTGAAGAGCTTGTAGGCGCTGACGAAAAAGTTATGAAAACAGTAAGAGGTAACAAGGTTTCCATAATTTTCCAGGATCCTATGACCTCTCTCAATCCCACATACACAATCGGTACTCAGCTTATGGAGGCTATTCTTCTTCATACAGACAGAGACAAGAAGCAGGCTAAGGAACGTGCAATCGAAATGCTCAAGCTTGTTAATGTAAATGAGCCTGAGAAGAGAATGAAGCAGTATCCCTTTGAGCTTTCAGGCGGTATGCGTCAGAGAGTAATGATTGCTATGGCTCTTGCTTGTGAGCCCGACATTCTTATTGCTGACGAACCTACAACTGCTCTTGACGTTACAATTCAGGCTCAGATTCTTGAGCTTATGCAGGATCTTCAGAAAGAACTTGGTATGGCTATCATTATGATTACCCATGACCTCGGCGTTGTTGCTCAGATGTGTGACGAAATTGTTGTTATGTATGCAGGCTCAATCTGTGAACAGGGTACAGCTGATGAGATTTTCTACAATCCTCAGCACGAATATACCAAAGGCCTTATCCGCTCTCTGCCTTCAGTTAACACTGCCGGTAAGAAGCTTCAGCCTATTTCCGGTACACCCATCGACCTTCTCAATATGCCTAAGGGCTGTGCTTTTGCACCCAGATGCGATGCGGCTATGAAGGTATGTCTTGATACTGTGCCCGAAAAATTAGTTATAAATGACAGTCATTCAGCATCCTGCTGGATGTGCATTAAGAATGCTATTGAAAACGGTAGCGTTGTTATAGATAATAACAGTAAAGGCGGTGACGCCCAATGAGTGAAAATAACAAGCAGACTTTACTCGAGGTAAACGGTCTGAAAAAGTACTTCAGCATTAATGTCGGTATGTTCAAGTCCAAGCCTCTTAAAGCCGTTGATGATGTTTCATTTTCAATCAATAAGGGTGAAACTCTCGGTCTTGTAGGTGAGTCGGGATGTGGCAAGACAACTGTCGGCCGTACAATTCTTCATCTTTACAAGCCCACTGCCGGCGAAATCAAATTTAACGGCAATTTATTGAAATCAAAATCAGATATCAATGAATACAGAAAGAAAGCTACAATGGTTTTCCAGGATCCCTATTCATCTCTGAATCCCAGAATGACGGTTTCCGATATTATTGGTGAGCCCCTTGACGTTCATAAGCTTTGCAAAGATAAAAAAGAACGTGAGGAAAGAATTCTTGAGCTTATGGGCCACGTAGGTCTTAACAGTGAACATGCTTCAAGATATGCTCACGAGTTCTCAGGCGGTCAGAGACAGAGAATCGGTATTGCACGTGCTCTTGCGGTTAACCCCGAATTTATCGTTTGTGACGAGCCTGTATCTGCTCTTGACGTATCTATTCAGGCTCAGGTCATCAATATGTTCGGTGAGCTTCAGCAGGAACTCGGTCTTACCTATCTTTTCATAGCTCATGACCTTCTTGTTGTCCGTCATATCAGTGACAGAATCGGCGTTATGTATCTTGGCAGAATGGTCGAGCTTGCCGATGCAGGTGAGATATATGACCGCCCGCTTCATCCTTATTCAAAATCTCTTCTCTCTGCAGTTCCCGTACCCGATCCGAAAATTGCAAGAGCCAATAAGAGAATTGTTCTTTCCGGTGACATCCCCAGTCCTCTTAATGCACCTTCAGGCTGTCCTTTCCGTACACGTTGCCAGTACGCAACTGATAAGTGTGCTGAGTCAATGCCTGAGTTCAAAGAGGTTTCAAAGGGACATTTCGTAGCTTGTCACAGAGTGGAAGAAATCAACGATTAATTTGGTTTTAGATGCACAAAGAGGCATTTGAAATAAAAAATAATTTTCAGAAAGGAAAGAAAGAAAATGAAAAAAATTCTTGCTTTACTCATGGCTGCTGTAATGTTATTTACATTAGCCGCATGTGGTGGTAACAAAGACGACGTAGCTGCTCAGTCACTTTCAGTTTGTCTTGCTTCCGAGCCTGACACAATTGACCCTGCTCTTAACTCTGCAGTTGACGGCGCTACTCTCGTTGCACACCTTTTCTCAGGTCTTGCAAAGTGGGCACAGGACGAAAAGGGTAACCTTGTAATCGTTGCTGACGCTGCTGAAGAGCTTGTAGAAGGCGTTGAAAATGAAGACGGCACTGTTACCTACACATACACACTTAAGGAAGGTCTTACATGGTCTGACGGTCAGCCCGTTAAAGCTTCTGACTTTGTATTCGCATGGAACCGTGCAGCATCTCCTGCACTCGCTGCTGACTATAACTACATGCTTGACGTAGTTAAGGGTTATGCTGAAATGTGGGAAACAAAGGAAACAGGCGAAGTTGACGAAGAAGGCAATCCTGTTGAAGAATTCGTTAATCCCGATGCAAAGCTTGCTGTTGAAGCAACAGACGACAGAACTCTCGTTGTTACAATCAACAATGCAGTTGCATACTGGAACGAACTTCTTGCATTCCCCACATACTATCCCGTACGTGAAGACGTTGTTGCTAACGAAGCTTGGGCTACAGATCCCTCAACTTACGTTTGTAACGGTCCTTACACAATGACAGGTTGGGAGCACAACAGTGTTATCACTCTTACAAAGAATGATAAGTACCATGATGCTGCAGCTGTTACAATGCCTGAACTCAAGTTCTATCTTTCAGACGATGCTAACAACATGCTTTCCAACTATAAGAACGGCGACTGGCTTCTTATCGACGACGTTCCCACAAACGATATCGCTACTCTTAAGACAGAGTATCCCGAAGAGTTTGTAGTTGCAGGCCAGATCGGTACTTACTATGTATGCTGGAACATCAACGAAGACATTCTTCCTGAATCTTCAACACTTGAAGGTGCAGAAGCTGAAGCAGCAGAAGCTGAAATCAGAAATGCTCTCGCTCTTGTTCTTGACCGTACTTATATCGTTGAAAACATTTCACAGGCCGGTGAAGTTCCTGCTTCATCATTCGTTGCTATGGGTATGACAGATGCTGACGGTTCTGAATTCTACAAGAACGCAGGCAGCAGTGAAGAATATGACGGTTACTTCAACGCAGCAGCAGATGCTTTCGAAGACAACTTCGCATCAGCTGTAGAAACTCTTAAGAAGTACTACACATATGACGAAGCAACATCTAAGTTCACAGATGTTCCTTCTCTCACATACATCTACAACACAAACGATGCTCATCAGGCTATCGGTGAATATATCCAGGGTGCATTTGCAGCTGTAGGTATCACTGTTAACCTTGAAAATCAGGAATGGAACACATTCCTCAACACACGTAAGAACGGTGAATACTCAGTTGCTCGTAACGGCTGGCTCGCTGACTACAATGATCCCATTTCATTCCTTGATATGTGGGTAACTGTATCAGGTAACAACGACGTTCAGTTCGGTAAGGGCGCACACGCTGACCTTGCTATGTACAGTGTTGACGTTACAGATCTTGGTGTAGACCTTAAGGTTGAAAACGGCACATGGGCTGAAACTTATGATGCTCTTATTGCTGAAATTAAGGCTTGCACAGATCCCGCAACCCGTTATGGCCTTATGCATGCAGCTGAAGACCTTCTTATGTCAACAGGCTGTATCTGCCCCATCTATTATTACACTGATATCTATATGATCGATGATAGCGTTGAAGGCTTCTTCGCTAACCCCCTCGGTTATAAGTACTTCATGTACACAACAATCGCAGCTGAATAATAGTAAAGCGGAATAATTTTCTGTCCCGATGCTTCGGCATCGGGACTTTTTTCTGTTTACAAATATCTGATTTTATGTTAGAATTGATGTTAGTTAAAGGAGTCGATATGTATGACAGAAAAAGAAAAGCTGCAGCTTGCTAAAAAATACATAGACTATCTTGCAAGGGGATTTAATCCGTTGGACGAATCTCCTGTAAACAACGACGATATTGTAAGAAATATAAGAATATCAAAGTGTCTGCTTTATGTTTCCGAGATTCTTGGTGAGGTAATTGAAAAGGGTATCAATAATAATGCTCAGCCTTATTACAGAAGGGAAAAGAAACCTGCAAAGGAAGAATTCAATATAAGTTATGATGACAGAGAACGCTTTTTGTTTTCTTCAAAACCCCTTACTGTATCTGAGATTGCAAACGGAATATCTGAATTAATTGATACAGAAAAGGTTAATCCTCTTAAAGCTACTGTAATTAATGAATGGCTTCTGCAGAACGGATTTTTATATGAAGAGGTTAGAAACGGTAAGTCCCATAAGCTCGTTACCGAAGAGGGAAGGCTTATAGGAATCAATGAGGTTGAAATAATATCTAAGGCAGGTAGTCCTTATAAAAGAATTACTCACTCAATTGAATCTCAGCAGTTTATTATTGATAATCTTGACAGTATAATTGAATATAATGCTTCAAGAAAAAGCATAAAAAAAGCGCTGAAAGCTGAGAAAATGTATCTTAATAAGAACAGCAAATTTACAGGCGATATTCTCGATGAGGTTATATGTGATCTTCATGCTGCAGGTGCAACTGTTGATGATATTGTAAATATGACTGATCAAGACAGCAGATATATTGAAGAAAGAATGAGATTCTTAAAGCTGATATAAAAATGAGACCCTCAGAAGAGGGTCTCATTTGCTTATTGTCTGATTAATTTCATTGATTAAATGTTCTTTTGCTTTTTCACTCATTTCATATAACGGCAGTCTTAGTACTCCGCTGTCGAGGCCTAAATGCTTCATGGCTTCCTTAACCGGTATAGGATTTACATCGCTGAACAGTGCATTGACTAAGTCGATTGCTTTTTCCTGCATAGCTCTGCATTTATTAAAATTACCTTCATAGCCGTACAGAGTCATTTCATGGGTGAATTCAGGCATAATGTTTGCAAGAACAGAGATAACGCCTTTACAGCCTATTGACATAGCAGGGCATATCATATCATCATTTCCTATATAAAAATCAAGGTTGTTTTCACATAATCTGATTGACTTGATTATCTTGGCTATATTGCTGTCAGCTTCTTTGACTGCAATAATGTTTTTATGTTTTGACAGCTCTTTATATGTTTCGGGTAATATATTCATTCCTGTCCTAGAGGGAACATTATAAACGATTATTGGCTTTTCAAGGCTGTCAGCAAGGTGATAGTAATGCTTAATTAAGCCCTGCTGAGATGTTTTGTTGTAATAGGGTGTTACCATCAGGTGAGCATCAATTCCGGTCTTTTCTGCCTCCTTCGCTAAAGAAAGCGAAAAAGAAGTGCTATTACTGCCTGTGCCGCCGATGACAGGTACACGTCCCTTTGAAGTTTCAACTGCAGCTGTAAAAAGCTTTAATCTTTCATAAACCGTCAGTGTTGAACCTTCACCGGTCGTTCCACAAACAATAATAGCATCCGTTAAGTTTTCTATTTGGTATTCTGTAAGTTTTTCAAATCTTTCAAAATTGATTTTTCCGTCCTTATCAAAGGGAGTTATAAGAGCAACTCCGCTGCCAATAAAGACAGGCTTCATTGAAAAACCTCCTTAATCCATATATCCCTCAGCACAAAGAAGTTCAGCAAGAAGCACTGCGCCGCCGGCCGCACCTCTGAGAGTGTTGTGTGAAAGGCAGACAAACTTGTAATCGTACTGTGTGTCCTCACGGAGTCTGCCGATTGAAACAGCCATACCGTTTTCAAGGTTACGGTTAAGCTTTGTCTGAGGCATATTATCCTCAGTGAAATAGTGGAGGAACTTTTTTGGAGCAGAGGGGAGTTCTAATTCCTGAGCTCTGCCTGCAAAATTATCCCATACCTTGATAATTTCTTCTTTAGTGGGCTTCTTGCCTTCCTCAAATCTCATAAATACTGCACCCATGTGGCCGTCTGAAACGGGAACTCTGATGCACTGAGCCGTGAATGCGGGAGAGGTTGCGTTCACGATAACATCGTTTTCAATCTTACCCCAGAGCTTAAGAGGCTCCTGTTCACTCTTTTCTTCTTCGCCGCCGATGAAGGGAATAACGTTATCTACCATTTCGGGCCAGGATTCAAATGTTTTACCTGCACCTGAAATTGCCTGATAAGTACAAACGAGAACATCTTTAACACCGAATTCCTTATCGAGAGGGAAGATAGCAGGAACGTAGCTCTGAAGTGAGCAGTTGGATTTAACGGCAACAAAACCTTTCTTGGTGCCGAGACGCTTTCTCTGGCTGTCAATAATTTTAATATGATCAGCATTGATTTCGGGCACAACCATCGGAACGTCGGGAGTACCTCTGTGAGCACTGTTGTTTGAAACAACGGGACACTCTTCCTTAGCGTAAGCTTCTTCAAGAGCTCTGATTTCGTCCTTCTTCATATCAACTGCGCAGAAAACGAAATCAACTGAGGAAGCAATCTCCTTAATGTCGTCGGTTGCATTCTTGATGATAAGGTTTTTCATTGATTCGGGCATAGGAACGGACATTCTCCATCTTTCGCCTACAGCCTCTTCATAGGTCTTACCTGCTGAACGGCCGCTTGCTGCAAGGCAAACAACATCGAACCAAGGGTGGCCGTCGAGAATGGTAGCAAAACGCTGGCCTACCATACCTGTGGCACCGATAATACCTACCTTATACTTTTTCATAAAAAACACCTCTATTTTTTATCCAAATTTTATATCTATTATTTTGCATAAAACTGTTGCTTATTTGAGCATTATGCACTATAATAAAAACGATATTTTATATAATATCACTTAAAACAGAATGTGTCAATTGATTTTTCACAGACTTTATATATTTTTTAGGAGTTTTGAAAGGGTTTAAAATGAATAAATCAGATTTTTATTACGATTTACCTGAAGAACTGATTGCTCAGCATCCGGTTGAACCGAGAGACAGTTCAAGACTTATGACTGTTGATAAGATCAGCGGTGAAATATGTCATAAGCATTTTTATGATATTTTAGATGAACTTAACGAAGGGGATTGTCTCATTGTTAATAACACAAGAGTCTTGCCTGCAAGACTTTTCGGAACAAAGGTTGATACGGGTGCAAGGGTTGAATTTCTCCTTCTTACCAACAAAGGCGATGATGTATGGGAGTGTATAACAGGACCCGGTAAAAGAGCTAAGCCCGGCACACATTTCACTTTTGCTGACGGTCTTCTTGAAGCAGAAGTAATTGATGTTCTTGAGGGTGGCAACAGACTTGTTCGTTTTATATATGAAGGCAATTTCTATAATATTCTTGATACAATCGGACAGATGCCTCTTCCGCCTTACATAACCGAAAAGCTTGAGAATAAAGAACGTTATCAGACTGTCTATTCAAAAGAGCTCGGTTCTGCAGCTGCACCTACAGCGGGACTTCATTTTACTCAAGAGCTTATGAACAGAATCAGGGACAAAGGTGTTAAAATAGGATATGTAACTCTTCACGTAGGACTCGGCACCTTCAGACCTGTTAAAGCAGATGATATTTCACAACATATTATGCATTCGGAGCATTATTGGTTACCGAAGGAAACTGCAGATTTAATCAATGAGACTAAATCTGCAGGAAAAAGAGTTATCGCTGTCGGCACAACAAGCTGCCGTACCCTTGAATCTGTCGGTACGTTCAAAGGTAAAATTGAGGAGAGCGAAGGCTGGACAGATATCTTCATTTATCCCGGTTATGAGTTCAAGTGTATTGATGCACTCATTACCAATTTTCATCTGCCTGAAAGTACACTTATTATGCTTGTAAGTGCTTTCTGCGGATACGAAAACACAATGAATTTTTATAAAGTTGCCGTTGAAGAGAAATACAGATTCTTCTCTTTTGGCGATGCTGTTTTCCTGAGGTGAAATATGTTTAAGGTTATAAAAACAAACGATAAAGCAAGACGAAGCGAGTTTCAGACTGTCCACGGCACTGTTCAGACTCCGGGATTTATGAACGTTGCAACCTGCGGTGCTATCAAGGGCGCGCTTTCTGCTCTCGATTTAAAAGACATAAAGTGTCAGGTTATGCTTTCAAATACTTATCATCTTCACGTAAGACCCGGTGATAAGCTTGTAAGAGAAATGGGTGGCTTGCACGAGTTTACCCGTTGGGATGGACCTATTCTTACGGATAGCGGCGGATTTCAGGTTTTCTCACTTGCAGGCCTTCGTAAAATCAGTGAAGAGGGTGTAACCTTTGCCTCTCATGTTGACGGCAGAAGAATTTTTATGGGACCTGAAGAAAGTATGCAGATTCAGTCCAACCTCGGTTCGACAATCGCTATGGCTTTTGATGAATGTGTAGAAAACCCGGCCAAATATGATTACGCCAAGGATTCCTGCGCAAGAACAGTAAGATGGCTGAAAAGATGTAAGGCTGAGATGGACAGACTTAATTCTCTGCCCGAAACAATTAATAAAAATCAGCTTCTTTTTGGCATTAATCAGGGCTGTACCTTTGATGATTTAAGAATAGAAAATATGAAAGAGATTGCTGAGCTTGACCTTGACGGATATGCTATCGGCGGTCTCGCCGTCGGTGAACCTAAGGAGGATATGTACAGGATTATTTCTGCCGTTGAGCCTTATATGCCCGAGGACAAGCCGAGATATCTCATGGGTGTAGGTACCCCCGGAAATATTATTGAAGGCGTAAGCAGGGGAGTTGACCTTTTTGACTGTGTAATGCCCAGCAGAAATGCCCGCCACGGTCACCTTAATACCTGGAACGGCATTATCAACATCAATAACGCAAAGTATGAAAAGGATTCCCTTCCCATTGATCCCGAATGCGACTGTCCTACCTGCAGAAACTTCTCAAGGTCTTATATAAGACATCTTTTCAAGTGTAAGGAAATGCTTGCAATGAGACTTTGCGTAATGCACAATCTGTATTTTTATAATACTCTTATGGAAAAAATCAGAGCAGCTATTGAAGACGATACTTTTTCTGAATTTAAGGATAAGTATGTTGATTTGCTTGATACAAGAATATGAGTTGAAAATATTAAAAAAACTTTCAAAAAACACTTGCATTTTGTTGTGAGGTGTGATAATATATTTAGGCATTTGTATCCGTTGCTGTAGCAATGTGGTTCATGCCGGCTGAATTCAGTCAGTATAAAAGCAAGCGGTCCTCTTTCGCAAAGGCGGAATGAACGTGGCAGAATTTAGGAGGAACAAAAAATGGACGCACTCAAACTCATCTCAGACTCAAGCCTTAAGGCTGAAGTACCTGCACTTGACATCGGTAGCACTGTTCGTGTACACGTTAAAATCCGTGAAGGCGAAAGAGAAAGAATTCAGGTGTTTGAAGGTACAATCATCGCCAAGAAGGGCAGCGGAATCTCATCAACCTTCACAGTTCGCCGTGTATCATACGGTGTAGGTGTTGAAAGGGTATTCCCCGTTCACTCACCCAACGTTGCTAAGGTTGAAGTTGTCAGAAACGGTAAAGTTCGCAGAAGCAAGCTTTATTACCTTCGTGACAGAGTTGGTAAGTCAGCTAAAGTTAAGGAAAAGATTGGCTGATAAACAGGCAAATGGAAGGAAGGGAAAATCCCTTCCTCTTTTGTTTTATTAAATTCAGAAAGGTGGCTCAAATATGGTTAAGGACTTAACTGAAAAAGAAAATTCGGAGCTTACTTTTAAAGATAAAGTAGTAATTAATGTCTATGATCTTGCATCGGTACTTGCTACGGCACTGGTTACAATTATGATAATCTTTACCTTGATTTTCAGAGTTGTCGGTGTTGTCGGATCTTCAATGGTGCCTACGCTTCATGACGGAGACTGGCTTATTGTTTCTGCTTTCGATTCAAAGCCGTCATACGGTGAGGTTGTAATTATAACTCAGCCCAATTGGTTTAATGAGCCTATTGTTAAAAGAATTATTGCAACCGAGAATCAGACTGTTGATATTGATTTCTCAACCGGCGATGTTTTTGTTGATGGGGAGCTTCTTGATGAGCCGTATATCAATAATGCTACAATCAACAGCGACGGCGTTGTGTTCCCCGTAACTGTGCCTGAAAATCACGTGTTTGTAATGGGTGACAACAGGCAGGGCTCTTCTGACAGCCGTTCGGATAAAGTCGGATTTATTCACGAAGACTATATTCTCGGTGAAGTAAAGCTCAAGGTTTTTTCTGTAGTCGAAAATGGAATGGGCGGAAAAGAGGTTAATCTTTATCCGGTTTCACAGTGGAAAGTAAATTGATTTTGCAGGGCTGATTTCTATAACAGCCCTCTTGTTTTTAACAGAGGTGAAAGATTATGAATGACAGTCAGAAACAGGTTGTGCAATGGTTTCCCGGTCATATGGCAAAAACCCGAAGACTTATAAAGGAAAGTCTGTCTATGGTTGATGCCGTTACGGAGCTTCTTGACGCAAGAATCCCTGTATCAAGCCGAAACCCCGAGCTTGATGAGCTTACAAATAAAAAGCCGAGAATAGTACTTCTCAATAAATGTGATATGGCTGACGATAATATAACAAGGCAGTGGGTAGAATACTTTAAAAGTAAGGGACAATACGCACTTCCCGTTGACTGCAGAAGCGGTAAAGGTCTTAATAAATACCATGACCTTGTAAGAACCGTACTTGCTGACAAAATCAAATCTAACGAAGAAAAGGGTATGCCGGGAAAGGCTCTTCGTATGATGGTAGTAGGTATTCCGAACACGGGTAAATCGTCCTTCATCAACCGTATGGCAGGAAAAAACAGAGCCAAGGTTGCTGACAAGCCCGGTGTTACGAGACAGAATCAGTGGTTTGCTATCGGTAACGGAATTGAACTTCTTGATACTCCCGGTGTTCTCTGGCCTAAATTTGATGACCCTGTAGTAGGGGACAGACTTGCATTTATAGGCTCCGTAAAAGATGAAGTGCTTGACAGTGAAACAATGGCAGTGAGGCTCATAGAGGTTCTTGTTGACGGATACGAGGATAAGCTTACCGGAAGATATAAGCTTAAAAATATTGATGATATTCACTCTGTAATGGCATGGGAAATACTTGAAGAAATCGGCCGTGAAAGAGGTATGCTTATAAGAGGCGGCGAGGTCAATACCGAAAGAGCTTCAATAATGCTTCTTGACGAATACAGAGGCGGAAAAATGGGCAAAATTTCCTTTGAAAGACCGCCTGAAAAATAAATTTAACCTACCGTTTTCGGTAGGTTAAATTTATTCAATGTTGAATTTGCTGCGCAATTCTCCTATAACCTTTTTTTCAATTCTCGAAACATAGGAACGGGATATATTCATATCTGCTGCAATTTCTCTTTGTGTCTGCTCTTTCTGATTGTAAAGACCGTAACGCCTTATTATGATTTCTCTGTCTCTGGGATTTTCAATTTCATTCAAATACTTATAAAGAAGCTCAGATTTTCTTTTAATATCAATATCATCACTGATTGTATCCTCGCAGTAAATCACATCTATTAAAGTGAGGGGATTACCTTCGCTGTCTGTATCAATAGGCTCATTTACAGAGATATTGTTAGCGTCCTTTTTCTTTCCCCGGAAATACATCAGAATTTCGTTTTCTATACACCGTGCAGCGTAGGTTGCCAGCTTAATACCTTTGTCAATATCGAAAGAATCAATGGCCTTAATAAGACCGATTGTGCCTATTGAAATAAGATCTTCCTGTTCACCGTAGTCTGAATAATATTTTTTGATAATGTGAGATACAAGGCGGAGATTATGCTCTATCAGTTCGTTTCTTGCTTTTGTGTCATTGTACTTTTTAACTTTTGAAAGAAGTTCTTTTTCTTTCTCAGCTGACAGGGGCTTTGGAAAAGAGTTAATACTTTTCAGGTGCAGGAAGAAAAATAAAAAATTCCCTAAAATAGCTTTGATTAGTTCAAACATAAAATCACTCCATAAAATAAGTAATATATTTTATGAAAAGATTAAATGATAAATGCTGTTATATTCGATAACAAACAGGAAAATGCAAGTATTGTTTGCGGACAAAAAGGAACAGCGGTAAGATGAACGTTTACCGCTGTTCTTTTATTTACACTTTTAGTTTAGTGGCAGTTGTGTCCGCAGTTATGGTCGCCGCAAGTATGTTCTGAGCCGTGGTGGTCGTGGTGGTCGCATTCTACGTTGGGATTGAATCCGAGAGTACCGTTAATCAGTGCTTCAACAGCAGTGTCGCATAAGCCTGTTACACCACCGAAAAGCTTGATACCTGCTTGTGCTAATGCTATTTTTGCACCACCGCCTATACCACCGCAAATAAGAGCATCTACGCCGAGTGTAGCAAGAAGCCCTGCAAGTGCTCCGTGACCGCTGCCGTTCACATCAACAACTTCGCTGTTGATTATTTTTCCGTCCGCTACGGTATAAAGCTTAAACTGCTCGGTATGACCGAAGTGCTGAAAGATTTGTTCGTTTTCATAAGTTACTGCAATTTTCATTATGATGTCTCCTTTGAATTTTCTATTGTTAAAGACTTTAAAGCCTTTTTGAATTGAATAGTGAAGAGGATAGCAGTGAAGGATACGGCTATCACATCGGCAACAGGCTCTGCCGTATAAACGCCCAACGTTTTATCGTTAATCAATTGAGGCATAATATAAATGAGAGGCAAAAGTAAGACGAATTTTCTGACAATGGCAACGATAATTGAACAAGGCGCGTTGCCGATGGAAACGAAGGTCATCTGGCAAGCAATCTGAATACCGAAGATACACATCACTCCACAGTAAATTCTCAGTGCCGTTGCTGTGAATTCAATGAGTGCTGTATCGGGAGTGAATATTCCTGCAAACATTTGCGGCAGCAGCATAATAGCGCCCCAAATCGCAAAGGAATAAGTAAGGCAAGATATAAGTAAAAGACGAAATGCTTTCTTTACACGCTGAGTGTTTTTTGCTCCGTAGTTATAACTCAAAATAGGTTGCGCGCCTTGCGCAATGCCTTGCATAGGCAGCATTGCAAATTGCATAACGCTTGTAAGTATGGTCATAGCACCTACGGCAATATCGCCGCCGTACTTCAAGAGCGAGGAATTAAAGCAAACTGAAATGACACTTTCGCTGCTTTGCATAATAAAGGTTGCGGTTCCGAGTGCAATACAAGGGAAGACGAGTTTTCCGTCTATTGGAAGATTCTGTCTTTTGAGTTTCAGATAAGTCTTCTTTCCGCAAAGGAACAGAAGCACCCAAATACAAGAGAATGCCTGCGAAAGAATTGTGGCAAGTGCTGCACCTTTTACACCCATCTTAAAGCCGAAAATAAATATCGGATCAAGAATGATGTTGCTGACAGCACCTATAAGCACCGTGATCATACTGATTTTGGTATAGCCCTGTGCGGTGATGAATGCACCCATACCAAGCGTCAGCTGAACGAAGACAGTACCGATAGCATAGATGCTCATATAATCGGTAGCGTAACCGATGGTGTTTTCACTTGCACCGAACATTAATAGTAAATCTTTGTTCCAAATCAGTAAAACGGTAGTCAGAACAGCAGAAATAATAAGCTGCAGAGAAAAGCAGCTTCCCATAATTTTTTCTGCAGAAGCGTTATCGCCCTTACCCATTGAGATAGAGGCTTTCGGTGCACCGCCTGAAGCGATCAGCGCAGCAAAAGCCGAAATAATCATAATAATCGGCATACATACGCCGACGCCCGTAAGTGCAAGACTTCCGTCTCCTGGCATATGACCGATATAAATTCGGTCGACAATGTTGTACAGCATATTAATAAGCTGGGCAACCACCGTCGGTACTGCCAATTTAAACAGCAGTTTACCAATCGGTGCCGTGCCGAGCATTTCTTTGTTATCACTCATAATTTTACTCCGTAAACTTAATATTAACATTAAAATTATACAATACCGTGTTGGAAAATTCAAGTTCTGTTAAAATTAAAATACTATAAAAGCTTATTGAATGGTTAAAGCACCTACTTTTGCATAAGTAAGTGCCTTCTTTGGCGGAGACGGTGGGATTCGATTCTTGCGCGAACTGCGCGCTTCGGTCATTCGCGGCTCTGAAGCTCCACCGGAGCTTCATTCACAACCGCTCCTACTTCGAATCCCTTTCCGATTATTGTATCAATAAAGCACCTACCTTTGAATAAGTAAGTGCCTTCTTTGGCGGAGACGGTGGGATTCGAACCCACGAGCCCGTTAAGGCTAACGCATTTCGAGTGCGCCCCGTTATGACCACTTCGATACGTCTCCGTATATTAATTTCAACTATCACATATTAGCAAAAAAAACTTGACTTGTCAACAACTAATCATGGTATTTACCTATAAAAAAACAGCGAAAAATATTTTCAATATTTTACTTTAAAACTGTTGGCAACGGTATATCATCTGTGATATAATATAAAATAATTATATATTGGATGATTATGTCTAAATTTAATATATTCAGGATGTTAAGTATAAAGGAGAAATGGTTATGTCAAACTCATTGAATCCTGTTTTTGGTGAATGGTACACCGACAGGCAGATAGGAACGGGTACTGACGGTAAGGTTTTCAGTATCTATCGTGAAAAATATGACGGAAGCAGAGATACCTCAATATTAAAAATTATAAGACTCGGCGAAAACAGAAACGAAAGAAAAATTTTCGATCTCAGCGAGACTCCCGCTGATGAGGCTGATGACGATTACGAAAAAATAATCAAGAATATAAAAAAGAACGTTCAGACAATAATGAAATCAGACAACGGCAAGTATTTTATAAAATATGAGGATCTTGAACTGCGTAAAGCCAGTGACGGAAAAGGCAGACTTATTTTAATAAGACTTGAAGAAGCACGTTCTCTTACTGATTTGCTTAAGGAATTATCCTTCACTCTTGAGGAAACAATAAGACTTGGTATTAATATCTGTAACTCACTTATTAAATGCAGATCATTCGGCTATATCTATCCGAACCTCAAGCCCGAAAATATTCTTTTCGACCGTAACGGCAGATGTAAGCTCGGTGATTTCGGTTCTTTCAGCTGTCTTGAGCCCGCTAAGACTGCCATAGCATATAAAAGAACAGAATATTATATGGCTCCTGAGTTCATTAAGTCAGGTAATGTAAACTGTACTGTTGATACTTATTCGTTAGGTCTTATTCTTTATATGCTCACAAACAGAAACCGACTTCCGTTTACTGAGCCATATCCCGAGAATATTACGATTAATTCACTCAATACTGCTACTCAGATGCGTGTCAGCGGTCATGAAATTTCAAGACCTGCCCTTGCGAGTGATGATCTCTGGAGAATTATTAAAAAAGCCTGTTCCTTTAATATCAACGAAAGATATTTTACTCCCAATCAGATGCTTTCTGACCTTAAGAGTGCCCTTGAGAACAAGCCTTTTGAAGAGGCCGTATATGATGAGGTCTATTCTGTAGCACCCATGGAGGAGGATACAGAGGAAGCAGTGCTTATACCTGAGGTTGAAGAATTTCTGAGCGAAAAAGAGGAGATTACTCCGGTTTTATCTCTTAAAGAAGAGATAACCATTCCCGAGATATCACCCATTTATAAAAGTGATATTCCTGTCGAGCCGAAGACAAAGAAGGCTGTGTCATATGCCCAGCTTCCTGAAATAAAGAAGCGCAAAATCAAAAATTTTGCAGACATTAAAAAGCTGTTGGTTCTTGCTGTTGTATCAGTTCTTTTAATTATATTGCTGATTATTTCCCTTGCAATGAAAATCAGCGGTATTGATGCACAATCATATATGCTTTTAATTGATAATACATCTGAGTTTATTTTCAGTTACGGAGGTGTTCTGATATATGGCTGCTGATATGATTAAGGCTGTCCTTGCTGCCGAAAGTGCAGGCAGAGAAATGGAAGAAAAAGCAGTAAAAGCCACTGAAAAAATGATTAGTGATGCAAAAATACAGGCTGATATTATCGTCAGAACCGCTGTAGAACAAGCCGAAAAAGAAGCAAATATTATTCTCAGCGATGCTGAATATTCATCTGTCGGCGTTGTAAAGCAGGCCGAAAAGCTTGCAGAGCTCAGAGAAAGAAAATCTATTTCAGATACAGAGAAGCTTTACGAAAATGCAATAAAAATGATTTTCGATGAAATTCTCAGTTGAATAATTGCAACAGTCTTTAATAAGGAGGTGTTGTTTTGGCGAAAATTAAACTTGTACATTTTGAAATACTGTCCTTGCTTGATGAGAGTAAAAAGTTAGTCGAATATCTTCAGAAAACAGGTGTTACCCAGTTTGAAGATGTTGACGATGAGTCACTTCTCAAATATCAGACTTTACCGATAGTACAGCAGTTTGACAGTAAGCGAAAAGAAGCAGAAGCTTGCTACAGGGTTCTTGAAAAGTACTGCGAGTTAAAAAAGTCATTTTTAGAATCCTTTAATGACTGTGAAGAGATTGAATACAGTGAGTACAGGCTCTTGGCAGACCGGGCAGATAAGCTTCTTGATGAGTGCGGAAGGATAATTGAGCTTGATAAAAAAATAGCTGCATTAAAATCAGAAATTGCTTCTAATGAAGCTCTGATTGCTTATTATAAGCCATGGATAGGCCTTGATATTCCGATGGCATCCAAAAGAACTCTGACAACCAATATTTTTATCGGAACATTCCAAAGAGAAATATCAAAAGAAGAGATTTTTGATATCGTTAAGAATTATGATGAAGAGCTTGACGATGTTGAAATTCAGATAGTTTCTTCTCAGAAGATGCTTACCTGTGTAGTTGCTATGTGTCATCAGAGCAGCGGAGAAAAGCTTATAACGGCCCTTAAAAATAACGGTTTTGTTGTTCCTGAAAAAATAGCACCTAAGCTTCCCGAAAAAGCTATTGAGGAATGTGAGGAAAAAATACTTTCTCTTAACGGTGAAATAAACAGTGTAATTGAGGAAATAAAGAGTTTCTCTGAAAATTATAGGGAGATAAGATTCTTAAGCGACTACTACACTGCACAGATGGACAAATATTCAGCTGTAGAAAATGCGGCTACAAGTAAGTCCGTATTTTGTGTAAAGGGCTATATTCCCGAAAGAGCGGCCGAAGAGGTTAAATTTGAGGTTGAAAGGCAGTTTACTGCACAGATGGAGCTGACTGAGCCTGATTACGAGGGGGAAGATGTTCCCGTTCTTATTGAAAATAAGAGCTTTGGTGCAGGTGTTGAGTCTATAACCGATATGTATTCACCTGTGTCCAATAAAGATATTGACCCGAATCCGATTATGGCATTTTTCTATTATGCTTTCTTCGGACTTATGCTATCAGATGCAGGCTATGGCATACTGATGATAATCTTTGCGATATTTGCCAAAAAGAAGCTGAAGATAAAAGGCAGTCTCGGAAAGAGCGTCAATATGGTTTTTTACAGCGGTATTTCAACAGTGTTCTGGGGGGCACTTTTCGGGGGATGGTTCGGCGATCTGATACCGATTGTTGCAACTGAATTCTTAGGCTTTGAAAAGGGTCCGAATCTTGCAATTTGGATGGACCCGGTAAGTAACAGTATGGAGCTTTTGCTGTTTTGTCTGGGCTTTGGTATAGTACAGCTGTTTACAGGTCTTCTTATACGGTTCTACATGCTCTGTAAAGAAAGGCAGATTCTTGCCGCTGTATGTGATACAATACCGGTTATGCTCTTTGTTACAGGCTTTGCTATTTTAGGTGCAGGGCTGATTACAGATATTCCCGAGAATATTTCAAAGTTCGGTGCTCCGTTTTTAGCTGTCGGTGCTGTTTTAATTGTACTTACGGCGGGGAGAAGCAGTAAAAACATTCTCGGTAAGCTGGGGGGAGGATTATACGCCTTATATAATTACACTACGGGATATATAGGTGATATACTTTCCTACTCACGACTCCTTGCGCTGAGTCTTGTAACGGGCGTAGTTGCAAGTGCGATTAATATGCTCGCGGCAATGCCGGGCAATATCATAATATTTGTTGTGATTTTCCTTGTAGGACACACAGTGAATATTGCAATTAATCTTATAGGAACTTATGTTCATACAAACAGATTACAGTTTGTTGAATTCTTTTCAAAATTTTATGAAGGCTCAGGACGAGTTTTCACACCATTCAGAATTAATTCCAAGTTTTTCAAAATTAAGGAGGAAAATATTTATGAGTAATTTAGGTCTTTTCTTTGCGATTATAGGTGCAGCACTTGCTGTCGGTCTTGCAGGTATCGGTTCAGCTAAGGGCGTAGGTCTTGCCGGTGAGGCTGCAGCAGGTCTTCTTACAGAGAAGCCTGAGATGTTCAGTAAGGTGCTTATTCTTCAGATTCTTCCCGGTACACAGGGACTTTACGGCTTTATTATAACTCTTCTTTTATTCAACAAAATCGGCCTTTTCAGCGGCAGTGTAGCTAACATTACTCTCGAGCAGGGCCTTACTCTTTTCGCTGCTTGCTTACCTATCGCTGTTACCGGCTTTTTCTCAGCTATTTATCAGGGCAGAGTAGCCGCATCAGGTATCTCTGTTCTTGCAAAGCAGCCCACAATGCTCGGTAAGAGTATGACTCTCGCATCTATCGTTGAGCTTTACGCAATTCTTACACTTCTTGTTTCTTTCCTTGCAGTAATGAATATTTCCATCGGTTAATATTTATTGCTGAGTTTACCGCGTGGGCGGTATGAAAAGGAGATGAATTTATGACAGGACTTGACAGAATTAAAGAAAAAATAATTGAGCAGTCAAAAGAGAACTGTGACCGTATTTTTGAAAATGCTAACCTCGAAATCAAGAAGATGATTGCCGAGGCGAGAGAAGAGGGTAACAGAAGAGCTGATGAAATAGTTTCTGCAGCTCAGAAAGAGGCCGATAAAAGAAATGCAGTTGCAAGAAGCACTGCTGAATCAATTACAAGAAACCGTTATCTTGAAATCAGAAATGCTATCCTGAACGATATTATTTCTGCGGCGTATCTTGAAATTGAAAAATTCAGTGACGAAGAATATTTTGATATGATATTCCGACTCTGTCAGAAGAATATTCAGGCAGGGGAATGCACTATGTATATGAACGGCTTTGATTTATCCCGTCTTCCCGAAGGCTTTGAAGAAAGAATCAATAAAGAGGTATTTGAAACCTCTGCCGTACTCATCGGTAAAAATGCAATTGATATTGAAAACGGATTCATTCTTGACTACGGCGATATTCAGGTAAACTGCACGCTTAAAGCTGTTTTCGACGAAAATATGGACAGACTTAAGGATTTGCTCAGCAAAGAGCTTTTCAGCTGACGGAGGAAATATGAAAGACACTAATTATGCTTACTGTGTTGCAAGACTCCGTGCAAATGAAACCAAGATGCTCAATAGTCAGCAGATGTTTAAGCTTACCGAATGTAAAAGTGCAGAGGAAGCAATTAATATGCTTTATTCTCTCGGCTGGACGGAAACAAAGGGCACAGTAAATGAGATAATATCTGAGCAGTCAAAGTCTTTGTGGACTCTTTTATATGAGAGTGTACCCGATAAAAAAGAGCTTGATGTTCTGTGTATACTTAATGACTTCTTTAATATCAAGGCTGCAGTTAAATGCCACTTTACAGCTGAAGATCCGTTTAAATATTTTGTCTATCCGTCATCACTTGATTTAAATGAGCTGACAGATAAAATTAACAGCCATGACTTTTCTTCTTTAAGTAAAGAAATAGGTGTTACAGCTGAAAAAGCTTATGAAGCTGCTTGTCTTACAGAAAACGGACAAAGTGCAGAAATCATTGTTGACAAAGGTGCAATCGACTGTCTGTGCGAGTATTCCAAGGCTAAGAAAAACAACCTTGTAAACGAGGTTTGCGCCTTTTTATGTGATACTGCAAACATAAAAATTGCAATAAGAATCAATGCCCTCGGTAAAAGCAGAGATTTCGCTGAAGCCTCGATCGGCAACTGTTCAAGGCTTGATAGAAAAACTCTTGTTGAGAAGTCATTATCAGATAAAGAAAGCCTTTTTGAGTATCTGCTCAGTTCAGTCTATAAAGACGGAGTTTTACTTTTTGAAGAAAGCAGTGCATTATATGAAAAATGGTGCGACGATAGTCTGATAAAGCTCTTATCAAAAGCCAAATATACCGCTTTCGGTTTTGATCCCGTATGTGCTTACTATTTTGCAAAGCAGAACGAAATCAAAACCGTGAGGATTGTTCTGAACGCTGTCGCTTCGGGCCTTGAACCCGATACGATTAAAGAAAGGGTAAGGTTGTTGTATGTATAAGGTAGCTGTTTTAGGCGACAAAGACAGTGTATGCGGCTTTGCCTGCTTAGGTCTTGAAACTGTTGCCGTATATGACGAGACTCAGGCTAAAAACGAATTCAGACGCTTAGTAAGTGAAGGCTATGCTGTCATATATATTACAGAATATTTTGCAAAAATACTTGAAAATGAAATTTCTAAAATCAGTGACAGTGTTACCCCTGCCGTTATTCTTATTCCCGGAGTTTCGGGCAATACGGGCGAAGGTCTTATGAACATTAATAAATCTGTTGAGAGGGCAGTTGGCTCTTCGATACTTGATTAAAAGGTGATAAAATGAACAGTGGAACTATAACAAAAATTTCCGGTCCTCTTGTTGTGGCATCGGGGATGAAAAATACAAATATGTTTGACGTTGTAAAAGTCAGTGAAATGAACCTCATTGGTGAAATTATCGAAATGCACGATGATCTTGCTTCCATTCAGGTTTATGAAGAAACATCCGGACTCAAGCAGGGCGAAAAGGTTATTTCAACGGGTGAGCCTTTAAGTGTTGAGCTTGGACCCGGATTAATCGGCAGTATTTTTGACGGTATTCAGAGACCGCTTAAGGAAATGATGAAGGTTGCAGGTAACAATCTGCCCAGAGGTATAAGCGTCCCTTCTCTTGACAGGGAAAAAGAGTGGGTGTTCGAGCCTTGTGTCGCTGTCGGTGAAAGAGTGTATGGCGGTGATATAATCGGTACCGTTCAGGAAACCGATGTCGTTTCCCATAAAATAATGCTTGCACCTGACCTTGGCGGTATTGTTAAGGAAATCACCGGCGGCACCTGCACGGTTGACGATGTTGTTGCTATTGTTCTTGATGAAAAAGGTCAGGAGCACGGTGTAGGAATTATGCAGAAATGGCCCGTACGTAAAAGCAGACCGTATTCTAAGAAGCTTTCACCCAAGGAACCTCTTGTTACAGGTCAGAGAGTTATTGATGCTCTGTTTCCTATAGCCAAGGGTGGTGTTGCGGCTATTCCGGGCCCATTCGGCAGCGGAAAAACCGTTACACAGCATCAGCTCGCAAAGTGGGCTGATGCCGATATCGTTGTTTATATCGGCTGCGGTGAACGAGGCAATGAAATGACAGACGTTCTCAATGAATTTCCCGAGCTTATTGACCCGCACACAGGTAAGTCTCTTATGGAAAGAACAGTTCTCATTGCCAATACATCTGATATGCCCGTTGCCGCAAGAGAGGCATCAATTTACACGGGTATTACAATTGCCGAATACTTCAGAGATATGGGATACAACGTTGCTCTTATGGCCGACTCTACATCACGCTGGGCTGAGGCCCTTCGTGAAATGTCGGGCAGACTTGAAGAAATGCCCGGTGAAGAAGGTTATCCTGCTTACCTTGCAAGCCGTCTTGCACAGTTCTATGAACGTGCGGGCAGAGTCCTTTCTATCGGTAAAAACGGCAGAGAGGGTACCCTTTCCGTTATCGGTGCCGTTTCACCTGCAGGCGGTGATATATCTGAACCCGTAAGTCAGGCAACACTTCGTATTGTCAAGGTTTTCTGGGCACTTGATTCCGCCCTCGCATACAAGAGACATTTCCCTGCAATTAACTGGCTTACAAGCTACTCATTGTACGCGGATTCTCTGAGTAAGTGGTTCAACGAAAGCGTTTCAGCTGAATGGAGTGAGCTCCGAGGTAAGATTATGCGTCTTCTTTCTGAGGAGACAGAGCTCGATGAAATGGTAAAGCTTGTAGGTATTGATGCACTTTCTCCCTCAGACAGACTTAAAATGGAGGCTGCGCGTTCAATCAGAGAAGACTTTTTACATCAGGCAGCTTTCCACGAGGTTGACACATATACATCATCAGATAAGCAGTATCTTATGATGAAGCTTGTTTGTGAATACTATGAAAAATGCCTTGTCGCTGTTGAAAACGGCACGGATATTTCTCTTCTTTCAGCTCTTCCCGTAAGAGAGAAAATCGGCAGATTCAAGTATATACACGAGGAAAACATCAAAAATGAATTTGATGAAATCATAGAAACTCTTGAAAAAGAAATTAAGGAAGCATCTGAAAAGGAGGTTGACTAAGCTATGCCGAAAGAATACAGAACCATAAGCGAAGTTGCAGGCCCTCTTATGCTTGTTAAGGGAGTTGAAGGTGTTTCATATAATGAACTCGGTGAAATCGAGCTTCAGAACGGTGAAAGAAGACGTTGCCGTGTTCTTGAAATCAACGGCACCAATGTTCTCGTTCAGCTTTTTGAATCCTCTGTCGGTATTAATCTTTCCAACAGTAAGGTAAGATTCCTCGGTAAGCAGATGGAGCTTGCCGTGTCAGAGGATATGCTCAGCAGAGTTTTTGACGGCCTCGGACGTCCTGTTGACGGAGGTCCCTCCATTATTCCTGAAAAAAGATGTGATGTTAACGGCACTCCTATTAACCCTGCCGCAAGAAAATATCCTCAGGAGTTTATTCAGACTGGTGTGTCTGCAATCGACGGACTAAACACTCTTGTAAGAGGACAGAAATTACCGATTTTCTCTGCTTCGGGTCTTCCTCATGCCGAGCTTGCTGCACAGATTGCAAGACAGGCTCAGGTGCTTGGTACAGATGAAAACTTCGCCGTTGTCTTTGCTGCAATGGGTATTACCTTTGAAGAGTCTGATTATTTTATCGAATCCTTCAGAGAGACAGGTGCAATTGACAGAACGGTAATGTTCTCGAATCTTGCAAATGACCCTGCGATTGAAAGAATTGCAACACCCAAAATGGCAATGACTGCCGCCGAATATCTTGCTTTTGACAAGGGAATGCATGTTCTTGTTATTATGACCGACATCACTAACTATGCCGATGCTCTCCGTGAGGTCTCTGCGGCACGTAAAGAGGTCCCCGGCAGAAGAGGTTATCCCGGTTATATGTACACCGATCTTGCATCTATTTATGAACGCGCAGGACGAAAGAAAGACTGCGAAGGCTCTATTACACTTATTCCCATCCTTACAATGCCTGAAGACGATAAAACTCATCCCATTCCCGACCTTACGGGCTATATAACCGAAGGACAGATTATTCTTTCAAGAAGTCTTCACAGAAAGGGCGTAGTTCCTCCCATTGATGTTCTTCCTTCTCTTTCAAGACTTAAGGATAAAGGCATCGGTGACGGAAAAACAAGAGCAGATCATTCGGATACAATGAATCAGCTTTTCTCTGCTTATGCGAGAGGTAAGGACTGTAAAGAGCTTATGATTATTCTCGGCGAGGCTGCACTTACGGATATTGACAAGCTTTATGCCAAGTTTGCCGATGAATTTGAAAAGAAGTATGTTTCTCAGGGCAGCCAGACCAACAGAACAATTGAAGAAACACTTTCAATCGGTTGGGAGCTTCTCAGAATACTTCCCAGAAGTGAGCTTAAGAGAATTTCTGACAAATATCTTGACGAATACTACGAGACAAAGTAGGTGATTTTGTGGCATTTATGAATGTAAGTCCTACAAGAATGGAGCTTACAAACCTAAAAAGAAAGCTTATAACTGCAAGAAGAGGACACAAGCTTTTAAAAGATAAGCGTGATGAGCTTATGAGGCAGTTTCTTGATCTTGTAAGAGAGAATAAGTCTCTCAGAATCAAGGTCGAAAAGGCTATTGCCGAGGCTAACAAACACTTTTCACTTGCTGCCGCTTCAATGAGTGACGAGAGTCTCGCTGTGTCACTTATGATGCCGTCACAGAAAATGACTGTAGATGTAAGAGAAAAGAATATTATGAGTGTTAAAACACCTTTTTTTGTACCCGAATATAAATTCGCCGACAAAGGCGAAATATTCTCCTACGGTTTGGCTTTTACCTCAGGTGACCTTGATGACGGTGTTAAAGCTTTATCTGATATAATGCCTGATATGTTGAGACTTGCTGAGATAGAAAAAACCTGCCAGCTTTTATCTGCAGAAATAGAGAAAACCCGCCGAAGAGTAAATGCTCTTGAATATGTTATGATTCCCGATTACGAGGATACAATAAGATATATTACAATGAAGCTCGATGAAAATGACAGAAGTAACACAACAAGGCTTATGAAAATCAAAGATATGATGGTTCAGAGCGTATACGAGCATTAAACTATGGACGAAAAAGAAGTTTTAATTTCACGCTGTCTTGATAATAAAAAAAGGGCGGCAGATAACTTTATGATTACGAGCACTAACTTTCTTTCGGTAGATGAACGGAATATTGTGCTTAAAACTCACAGAGAATACAGTGCAGACGTTGACACTTACTATTTCGGTGGCTATGAAGATGCTGAAAGAACTGTTGCTGTTTATGTTCCGAAGCTTTTTGATATTAAAGATATCGCTGAATATTTTGAAGAAAATCCCGATGACTGTCCGATTTCACTACTGAAAATCACTAAGGATAAGTTTTCCGCATTAGGTCACCGTGATTATCTCGGCTCAATTATGGGTCTGGGTATTAAAAGAGAAACTGTCGGTGATATTGTTGTCGGTGAAGAACACTGCTTTGTGTTTGCACTGAGGAGTATGAGTTCTTTTATCTGCGAAAATCTTTCTAAAGCAGGCAAGGGAACGGTAAGCTGTGAGGTTGTCAGTCTGTCTGATTTTTCGGCGGGAGCAGATAACAGTGAGACTGTGTTTTCTTCCGTTGCATCGCTTCGCCTTGACAGTGTGCTTTCTTCGGCTTTTAATCTGTCCCGTAACTCTTCAGCAGAAGCTATCAGAAGCGGACTTGTGTATGTGAATTCTGTTCAGACATTCAAAGGCGATTCTCCTGTACACGAAAAGGATAAAATCGTCCTCAGAGGCAGGGGAAAGGCAGTTCTTGAAGAGGTAATAGGTGAAAGCAAAAAGGGCAGAATACATATAAATTTAAAGAAATATAAGTAGCTTCATTATGAGGCTGCTTTTTTTCATATTCAGATAAAAACTGACAATAATATAATCGGTGATTATATGAATGATTTTAACAGGAGCTATCAGGAAAATCTTGATTTTATAAACAACAAGCTTCGAATTAATGAAAGCTATGATATGATAGTTAAAAAAATAAAGATTGCTGACAGACAGGCAACCTTTTACTGTGTTGATGGGTTTGTAAAGGATGAAATGCTGGAAAAAGCTTTTGAATATTTTACTAAGCTGACTGCAGAAGATTTTGAAAAAGCCGATGATGCAGACAAATTTGCTGACAGCTTTATTACTTACATTGAGACAAGTACCGAAGCGTCAATTGATAAGTTCATAACCTTTGTGCTTTCGGGTGCAGTGGGAATGATTGTTGAAGGCTTCAAAAAAGCCATAATTATTGACTCACGAACCTATCCTGCAAGAGGAGTTCAGGAGCCTGAATCCGATAAGGTTCTACGGGGTTCGCATGAAGGCTTTGTAGAAACGATTATTTTCAATACTGCACTTATAAGACGAAAGATAAGAAACCCTAATCTCACACTGAAATCATATCAGGTAGGTACGGAGTCAAAAACAGATATCGTTATCTGTTATCTTGAAGATGCTGTTGACAGAAAACAGCTTGATGTCATTAAGAAAAAGCTTGAAAGCATAGATGTAAAAAGCCTTTCAATGAGTCACGAAAGCCTGAGAGAGTGTCTGATTCCGTCTCAGGTCTGGAATCCGTTCCCAAAGGTGCGTTACACTGAAAGACCTGATGCAGCGGCAGCCTGTATTTATGACGGAAACATAGTTATACTTACGGATGGTTCACCGACTGCTATGATTTTCCCTACAGGTATATTTGATTTCGTGCAGGATGTGAACGATTTTTATTTTGCACCGGGAATCGGCTCACTCTTAAGAGGAATCAGAGCGGTAGTTTTCAGCCTTTCGATGATATTTATTCCCTTCTGGTATCTCCTGATTCAATATGAGGAATCCTTGCCTGATTGGCTGAAATTTATGCTGATAGAAGAGCCTAATACTGTGCCGATAATTGTTCAGCTGCTGATAGTTGAGTTCGTTATTGATACCTTACGCTTAGCCTCACTGAATACACCGAGTGCCCTCAGCAGCTCCTTCAGTGTGGTGGGTGCTCTTGTTCTCGGTGAATTTGCTGTACGTTCGGGTTGGTTTGTAGCTGAGGTTGTGCTATTTATGGCTTTTGTAGCAATATCAAATTTTACTCAGCCAAGCTACGAATTAGGCTATGCAATAAAAATTTCAAGAACACTGATTCTGATTCTTACTGCACTTTTCAGAATATGGGGTTTTGCAATCGGAATAATAATTGTCTTGGCAGTAATTGCATGTACAAAAACAATTACGGGATATACCTATTTATACCCACTGATTCCCTTTAATAAAAAAGCACTCAAAAGTCTTTTATTCAGACATCAGATTAAATTCAGATACAAATAAAAAGGCTGTCACTCAATTTAAAGTGACAGCTTAAATTTTAAATTTCAAAATCTTCTTTTGTAAAACTGTTGTCAATAACAATTTTATTAGGCACTCTTTTAAGAGGGTCATATTTATAATGCCTGCAAGTGCCGTCAGTTTCAACAATACCTTTTCTTTCGCAAAGAATAACAGTTCTGTCTTTAGGTGCTCTTCCGTAGAGACAGTTGGCACAAGTTTTGGAATATTTCTTTTTATCGATAAGTTTTTGTTTCATAAATCCACCTGCTTTTTTAACTTATCTGTATTCTAACATAAAATTAATTGTATTTCAACGGAAAATAATTTATTTACTTGATAAATGTTAAATAATATGATAAAATCACCGAAGAAAAGAATCAGGAGAATTACGATGAAAGAAGTTACTATATATACGGACGGTGCCTGTTCAGGTAATCCGGGAGCAGGGGGATGGGGAACCATCTTAGTTTACAAAGGAAAAGAAAAGGAGCTTTCCGGCGGGGAGGCTGAAACAACCAACAACCGTATGGAGCTTACAGCGGTTATTGAAGGACTCAAGGCTCTCAAAGAGCCCTGCAAGGTTAAAATAGTAACTGACTCTCAGTATGTGTCCAACGGAATTAATTTAGGCTGGGCAGAAAGCTGGAGACAGAACGGCTGGAGAAAAAAGGATAAGAAGCCTGCCCTTAACCCTGAATTATGGGATGAGCTTTTAAATGAAATAGCAAAGCATGAGGTTACAATCGAATGGGTGAGAGGACATGACGGGCACCCCGAAAATGAACGTTGTGACAAAATGGCTGTTGCTGAAAGTCAGAAATTCTTACTGTAAATTTTTAATTAAGATGTTCTTTTATCTTTTTTGCTTTGAAAATTTTTATAAAAAGGCAACACCTTTACGTAAGCTTACATAAAGGTGTTGCCTTTTTATGCGTATAAATAACCTGCATTCTTATAAGGCTACATATATACCTAATAAGTGTAACACAGTTGCTGAAAGCACAAAAATATGAAAAATACTGTGGAAGTATCGCTTTTTCTTACCTATTACATAAAATATAGTACCAACAGTATAAAGAATACCTCCTGCAAGAATTAACAATATAACCGATTTAAAGTTGTTACAGTACTTGTAAAGGGGAAACACAAGCAGTGCCGCACCCCAACCGAGAGCAAGATACAGGATCAGCTGGATTTTTTTGTATTTTTCGTGATCAATCAAAGTCAGCAGTATACCGGTTATGCTTATTATAAGACAAACAGATATTACAGCTATTAACAACAAATTCAGCCGATTATAAAAACAAATAATACTTAATGCTATGACTGTACCGGATATCAGGACATAAATAACCGAATGGTCAAGTAATCTGAATATCTTTTTGAGGTTCCCGTAGGGTAAAGAATGATACAGCGTTGAGGAAAGATAAAGGAAGATTGTTGATAAAGCGAATACGATGGAACCGGTTAATTCATTGCCTGATGTTGACTTGACGGCCAACATAATTATTGCGACAATACCGATTATTATGCCGATTGCATGTGAAATACTGTTAATAATTTCTTCTTTCTTCGTGTATGACGGCAGAGTTACATTTTTGATTGACATTTTAATCACTCCTTTATTTTTCACGGCATATTTTTGCAAATGATTTATTTTATCATATCTTTTATTACTTCGCTTGCTATAATAAGTCCGGCAACTGAGGGTACAAAAGAAACGCTTCCGGGAATACTTTTTCTTCTTTCGGTATCGGTTACGCTTGATTTAAGAGGTTCCTCCTTGGAATAAAGAACCTTTAATTTTTTAACGCCTCTTTTCTTGAGCTCATATCTCATAACTCTTGCAAGAGGGCAGACAGATGTTTTATAGATATCAGAAATCTCAAACAATGTGGGATTAAGCTTATTGCCTGTTCCCATTGAAGAAATAACGGGAATATTTTCCTTTGTTGCTTTTTCAATAATTGCAATTTTACCCGATACGGTATCAATGGCATCTATAATATAGTCATACGCCGAAAAATCAAACTCATTGATATTTTCGGGAAGAACGAAGGTGTTGATTTCTTTTACTGTTATTTCCGGATTTATATCCTGAATTCTTTTTGCGGCAACTGTTGTTTTCAGCATTCCCACAGTTGAATGAAGAGCGATAATCTGACGGTTGATGTTTGACAATGAAACCGTATCATTGTCGATAAGGTCAATAGCACCAACACCGCTTCGGGCGAGTGCCTCAACAACATAACCGCCGACGCCGCCAATACCAAAGACTGCCACACGGCAGTCTTTAAGTTTTTTAAGAGAAGCTTCTCCTATTAACATTTCAGTTCGTGAAAAAATATCGTTCATATTATTTTCCTTTTGAAAAGGGTATGCCCCAGAATATAAATATTGTTGCAGGAATTATACTTAAAGCCATAAGTAAAAGCATAAGGAGATTTTCCTTAAAATAATTAAACATTGCAAGGAACGCAGGTGGCTGGAACATAATGATAATTCCTGTGATAACAGCAAATATTGCAGCAACCAGAACGGCACCTGCTGCAGCATCCTTGGCTATACGTCCGTATTCACTGTATTCTTCACTTGCAAGGTTTACTGCATTTTCTACAGCCGAATTAATAATCTCTGCTGCGACAACTGTACTTGAAGCAACAACAAGTACAGCAAAATCGGTTCTGCTTAAAGTAAACCAATCGGTAAATACAGGAATACTGAACATATATGTAAGACATGTAAGGTGTATTCTCAGGTTTCTTTCGTGTTTTATACAGTGAAATATACCGTTGAAGGCATATCCGAAGCTTTTAAACAACTTTTTGTATTCGTTCATATCAGTTTTCCATAGTGTAATAGCTTCCGCTTCTTACAAGTCCGAGCTGAGTGAGTACGGCTTCTTCCTTTTCGCGCATACGAACAAGCTCAAGTCCGCCGGGCTCATGGTCATAGCCTAAAAGATGAAGCATTGAGTGGACGGTGAGGAATGCAATTTCTCTGTCAAGGCTGTGGCCGTAAAGCTCAGCCTGCTTATAGGCGTGTTCGATTGAAATGACAATGTCGCCGAGCATTCTTGCGCCTGTGTCATTGTTGATGTCATACACACCGTCAACACCGAGAGGGAAGGAGAGAACATCGGTAGGTCTGTCAATATTTCTGTGCTTTAAATTAAGCTCGTGAATAGTAACATCATCTACAATTGTAACACTGATTTCAGCGGAGCCTTTGAAGTCCTCATTAATAAGAACAGCATTACAGCAACGGCGTATAAGCATACGCACACCTGTAGGAATTTTTACAGTATTCTGTCCGTTTGTGATAATTACTTTGATCTTATCCTTCATCGCTTTTTACTCTCCTCATATTTATTATATGCTTTAATAATATCCTGTACAAGCTTATGTCTGACAACGTCTTTTTCTGAAAAACGCACAGTTTCAATATCATCAACATTTTTCAGTATTTTTATTACATCTACAAGCCCCGATCTTTTTCCGTCGGGAAGGTCAATCTGGGTTATATCGCCTGTTACGACTATTTTTGAGCCGAAGCCGAGACGGGTCAAAAACATTTTCATCTGCTCAGGAGTGGTGTTCTGTGCTTCGTCAAGAATGATGAAACTGTCATCAAGGGTTCTGCCTCGCATATATGCAAGGGGAGCGACCTCAATATTACCTCTTTCCTGATACTTCTGAAAGTTTTCAGGTCCGAGCATATCGAAAAGTGCATCATATAAGGGCCTGAGGTACGGGTCAACCTTTGACTGCAGGTCACCGGGCAGAAAGCCTAACTTTTCGCCTGCTTCAACTGCAGGACGGGTTAAAATAATTCTGTTTACTTCTTTGGCTCTGAAAGCACTGACGGCAAGAGCAACGGCGAGATAAGTTTTACCTGTACCTGCAGGGCCTACACCGATAACAATAGTGTTTTTCTTGATTGCATCAACATATTTTTTCTGACCGAGAGTTTTAGGCTTGATAGGCTTGCCTTTAGCACTGATGCAGATACAATCTGAGCCAAGAGAAGACAGCTTGTCATCATTGCCGTCTTTTACGAGGCTTATAATATATCTTATATTCTGTTCGTTGAGATTTTCACCTTTATTTATAAGAGCAAGAAGATTGCGTATAGCTCTTTTTGCTTTGTCAACATTTTCTTCATCGCCCTGTATTTTCATTTCGCTTCCGCGGCAGATAATAACAACAGAAAATTCCTTTTCGATTATTTTTATATTTTCATCAAAAGAACCGAAGAGACTGACTGCCTGCTCCATTCTTTCAATGCTGAAAGTTTGCTCGACCAAAATTGCACCTCTTTTGTATTATGTTGTTCTAAAACATTCTAATCAATAAAATTTTATCACATAATTTCTAAAAAGTGAATACTTTAAAAGAAATTTTTGTGTAATTATTTTAATTTATCTGACAAAATAGGCTTTTCTTTACCTATGAAATCTATTAAAGTATATTCTCCCGTGAATATAT
>JAZPYL010000070.1:0-18326 GCA_045544175.1 Acutalibacteraceae bacterium
CCTGTGCCTGCGAAGCAGAGCACAGGTCAAATGTGTGGCTGTGCCACACATTTGGAAAATGCTCCGACTGCGTCGGGCATTTTCGCGGCTCGCCGCCGCCCCCTCCGCCCACATAAACCTTTCAGCACCCACTTTCCCTCCACAAAGCACAAATCAGAAACCAACCACTTACCCTCTTTCTCAGCTTTCCCTTACAAAACATAAACTGAAAAGCACTATTTCTCCTCTTCATCAGCTTTCCCCCACAGAAGAGAAAGAGCATACCTTTAGGAATACCTTTAAAAGACAGTACGCGTGCTTGCGGCGCGGACAGAAAACGGAATAACGGGAAAGCCCCTTTGGTGATTGGGTAAAAATACACATACCTGCGGTGCGGAATCACGGATTTTTCGGTAGTGCAGAGAGTGTGTTTCTTTATGTACGGCAGACTGAGGGAATAACAGAAAAGTTTATACTGACAGGCGACCGAAAAAGTCCATTTCCGCATCCGACGAGTCATATATTCATAGAATCCAGAAAGCGGTTTTGGTTACTTTTGTCAAGACAAAAGTGACTCTTAGCGAAGCGCGTAGAACTTATATCCTATAACCGTATAAATATCAAAAGTACAACCTTTAAGTTAGCACTAAAAAGCCCTAAGGTTCTTCGCAAAGCTCAGAATGACAGTGTGGGTTGCGTTCAGAATGACAAAAGACGTGCGTTCAGAAGAACGGAGCACGTAAGGCGTAATTACCCCATCACGCCGCCGAAAACGCACGTACAGTCACCTTGTGTGCACTCCACAACGAGCCGTCCCTCTCAGAATTGCCTTTTATTCGGACATAAAAATACCTGCCACACAGTGTAGCAGGTATCTGTATCAGTCACTTAATTTACTTAAAAACGCCTTAAGTCTGTCTGTCTTAGGATTGGATATAAGCTCCTGGGCCTTGCCCTCTTCGGCTATAATGCCGTCATCCATAAATACGATATAATCGGAAACCTCTTTGGCAAAATTCATTTCGTGGGTTACAATAACCATCGTCATATTGGTCTTGGCAAGCTCACGGATAACACGGAGAATTTCTCCTGTAAGCTCAGGGTCAAGGGCTGATGTGGGCTCGTCAAAGAAAAGTATCTTCGGTTCGAGCGCCATAGCTCTTGCTATTGAAACTCTCTGCTGCTGACCGCCTGAAAGCTGACAGGGATAATGCGCCATTTTATCGCTAAGGCCCATATCAGATAAAAGCTTCTTTGCCTTTTCATCAATTTCAGCAAGAATCTGCTTCTTGTTCTGCTTGTAATCAGGTCTTTCCTTGGCTTTCAGTTTTACAGCAAGTGTTACATTATCAAGCACATTGTACTGAGGGAAGAGATTAAACTGCTGAAAAACAAGACCGATTTTAAGCTGCTTTTCGTGAGTCTCCTTAGCCTTATGCTTGGTTTTATCTTCGCCGTCAAAAATCACATCGCCGTCTACAATAATCTTACCGCTGTCGGCTGTTTCAAGAAAATTGATACAACGCAGAAGTGTTGTCTTGCCGCTGCCGGAAGAGCCGATAATTGACATTACTCTGCCTTCCTCAAGGGAAAGGGAGATATCCTTAAGCACCTCGGTTTTCCCGAAGCTCTTTTTAAGATTTGTAACTTCAAGTATAGCCATTTCTTTCCCTCCTTATCCTTTGAAATAGTCAAGCTTCTTTTCGAGCTTTCCGAAAAGAATTGTAAGCAGACCGTTAAACAACAGATAAAATATGCCCGTATAGAAAAGAGGCCATAAAAGTCCGTCTGTTTTAATAAATGCCTGACCGTTCCAGATAATTTCATAAACGGAGATAACTCTTGCAAGAGATGTATCCTTTACGAGAGTTATAATTTCATTGCTCATAGGCGGAATAATGCGTTTGATAACCTGAAGAAGAACGACCTTGAAGAATGTCTGTCTTCTTGTCATACCAAGCACCTGACCTGCCTCATACTGACCTACGGGTATGCTTTCGATACCGCCTCGGTAAATTTCAGAGAAATAGCAGGCATAGTTGATAACGAAAGAAATGATAACTGCAGGGAAACGGTCAAAGCCCTCCCATGTAGCTATCCACTGAATAACGGCATTGGTTGAGTTAAGGTCCTCTGCCCAACCGGCAATAAGACCGGGACCGTAGAAAATGACAATTATCTGAAGCATAAGAGGAGTACCTCTGATTACCCAGACAAGCAGCTTGGAAAGATATTTAATCGGAGAAAACTTGCTCATTGAGCCGAAAGCTATAACCAGACCTAAGGGCAGAGAGAAAAGCAAGGTCAGAGCAAATATTTCAAGGGTCGTTCCGAAGCCTTTGAGAAGGCTCAGGGTAACGGTCCACACTGTACTGAAATCCATAATTTATATCCTTTTTCTTTTATTTTTTAAAGCTTATATTCTTCCTTATACGCTACGGAAAGACAGGAGGCTTAAACCTTCTGTCTTTCCGGAAATACTTTTACTTTAATATCTTATGCGAGTGTAAGCTCGTACTTATCAGCGAGAGCCTTGAGTGTGCCGTCAGCTACAAGGGCAGCCATAATGTCGTTAACCTTTGCAGTTGCATCGGAATCCTTACGGAATGCAATACCGTATTCTTCTGTTGAAAGCTCAAGTGTATAGCCAAGGTCAGCATATGATGTGCCTTCGCCTGTCATTGCGTTAGCCATTGTGATATCGATTACACAAGCATCTGCTGTACCGCTCTGTACTTCGAGGAGTGCGTCAGCCTGAGTGTTAACTGCTGTGTAGTTAGCAATTTCAAGTGCCTGAATTTCCTTTTCACCTGCTGAGCCTGCTTCTGCAACGAATGCAAGGTCTGCAAGACTTGCTGCGTCAGCATAGTCAGCGAGCTTGTCGCTCTTCATAACAACAACCTGTGCATTCTTAACGTATGCTGTTGAAACACTTGCGTTAGCCTTAGCTTCATCAGTGATTGTCATACCGTTCCAGATACAGTCAATGTCTTTAGCTTCAAGCTCAAGGAACTTATTGTCCCAGTTGATTTCGATGAATTCTACTTCAACGCCAAGCTCTTTTGCAACTGCCTGAGCAAACTCTGTATCAAAGCCTGTCCATTCGCCGTTGTCATCCTTGTAGTTCATGGGTGCGTAATCAGTCATACCGACGATGAGCTTGCCCTTATCCTGTATGTATGCAAGGTCAGATGCTGCTGTGTCTGCTGCTGATGTTGCTGCTGTTGTTGTTGTTTCGTCTTCGTTGCCGCCGTTGCAAGCTGCGAAGGTGAAGCAGAGAACTGCTACGAGAACTGCCATAATGATTGCGAGGGTTTTCTTTTTCATGATAAATTACTCCTTTTCTGATGATTCAATACCTCATCGATAAATTATTTTTCAGCGATTTGTTTTATCGCTTTAGCGTGGTAACATATTAACACATTAATGCGATGCTGTCAATAGGTTTTTTGAAAAAATTTTAAAAAAAATAAAAAAAGTTTCTGAAAGCAAAAAAGTCACCCTGAGCATGGCAAAAATAAAAATGTCATCCTGAGCATAGCGAAGGACCTTAAGATTCTTCACTGCGTTCAGAATGACAGTGTGCAGATTGCATTCAGAATGAGAAATCAATGTTAGATTTATGAAGCTTTAACTACGTTTACAGTTATCAATCAGTATATCTGTGTCTATCCCTGTAATTTTATCGAACTTAGGAATCATATTGTATACTCTTCTTCCGACACGGTAAGCTTTTTTGCCTACTTTATAAGCAACCACAAACTTAAGTATTTTTTTCGGCAGGTTGATTATTGTTTCACGGTCCATACTTTTCTCCCCTTAATCGTCAATTGATATTGTATATCCGCATTCCTTAAAATATCTTATTACAAATTTCTTATTATTGCCCTTGTTGAGCCACAGAGTTGAAACCTTGCCGGTCTTTATTATCTCATCAAGCAGCTCTTTGTTTCCGTTGACCCATGCCTTATACTCAATATCCGGCATAAAAATTACATTGCCTGACATAAAATCACCTCTGAAAACATTATTGACCTCTTACATTATATTATATTCTTCCTTTAAATATCAATAGTAATTTAAAATTAATTTTCTGAAACCGTCTATATCTCACAAATATACTTGATAATTGTAATATATCGTGGTAAAATATATAGGTTAATTTTGAATAAATCAGGTGATATAATGGATATCAGAAACAATGTAAGAAATGTTGCTATCATCGCTCACGTTGACCACGGCAAAACAACCCTTGTTGACGAGCTTCTCAAGCAGAGCGGCACCTTCAGAACCAACGAGCAGGTTGCAGACAGAGTTATGGACTCAAATGACCTTGAAAGAGAAAGAGGTATTACAATCCTTTCAAAGAATACTGCAGTTCACTACAACGATGTAAAAATCAATATCGTTGACACCCCCGGCCACGCAGACTTCGGCGGTGAGGTTGAACGAATTCTTCTTATGGTTGACGGCGTGCTTCTTCTTGTTGATGCTTTCGAGGGCTGTATGCCTCAGACAAGATTCGTTCTCAAAAAGGCTCTCGGTCTTAAAAAGAAGGTTCTTGTTGTTGTAAATAAAATTGACCGTCCCGGCGCAAGACCTGCCGAGGTTATTGACGAGGTTCTTGACCTTTTCATTGAGCTTGGTGCAGATGACAATCAGCTCGAGTTCCCCGTTATCTATGCTTCAGCAAGAGACGGCTATGCTTCAAAGGATGACAGCGTAAGAGAGGGCGACATGAGACCTCTTCTCGATGCTATTCTCGAAAATATCGATGCACCTCACGGTGATATGGAAGGCCCTACCCAGATTCTTTTCTCCTCTCTTGACTACGATGACTATATCGGAAGAATCGGTGTAGGCAGAGTTGAAAGAGGCTCCGTCAAGCAGGGACAGCAGGTTGTTCTCTGCAACAACGAAGGCGAAAGAAAAAATGTAAGAATATCCAAGCTCTACCAGTTTGAAGGTCTTAAGAGAGTTGAGGTAAGCACTGCTACAGTCGGCGACCTTGTCTGCGTTTCGGGCATTACGGAGCTCAACATCGGCGATACTGCCTGTGACCCTGAGCACATCGAGCCTCTCCCCTTCGTAAAAATTGACGAGCCTACAATTTCAATGAACTTCATCGTCAACAACAGCCCCTTTGCAGGTCAGGAAGGCAAGTTCGTCACCTCAAGAAATATCCGAGACAGACTTTTCAAAGAGGTTGAAACTAACATCTCTATGCGTGTTGAAGAAACAGAAACCACGGACAGCTTCAAGGTCAGCGGCAGAGGTGAATTGCACCTTTCTATATTAATAGAAACAATGCGCCGTCAGGGCTACGAATTTCAGGTTTCAAGACCTAAGGTTATCTTAAAAGAAAAAGACGGCGTTACTCTCGAGCCTGTGGAGCTTCTTATTGTTGAGGTTCCCGAGCAGTATGTAGGTGCCGTTATTGAAAAGCTCAGCTCAAGAAAGGGTGAGCTTGAAAATATGGGTGCAAGAGACGGCGGTTCCACCCACCTTGAATTCAAGATTCCTTCAAGAGGTCTCATCGGCTACAGAAGTGAATTTATGACCGACACCAACGGCAACGGTATTATGAATCAGCTCTTTGCAGGCTACGAGCCCTACAAGGGTGACATTCAGACAAGAGACAGAGGCTCTATCGTTGTTCACGAAACAGGCGAAAGCACCGGCTACGGCCTTTTCAACACTCAGGACAGAGGCAGACTCTTTATCGGCCCGGGCGTACCCGTTTATGAGGGTATGATTGTAGGCGAATGCTCAAAGAGCGAGGACGTTGTATGTAATGTCTGCAAGAAAAAACAGCTTACCAACACAAGAGCCTCAGGCTCTGACGATGCTCTTCGTCTTGTACCTCCTTCAACGCTTTCTCTTGAACAGTGTATGGAGTTTATTAAGGATGATGAGCTTCTTGAGGTTACTCCCACTTCATTAAGACTCAGAAAGACGATTCTTTCCAAAGAGCAGAGAATGAAGAAGCAGTTCAAGAAAAGCTAAGGCTTTTCTAAGGGCCAAGAGCCAAGGGCCGAGGGCCAAGGACGCCCAACGGTGCGGTGAAAAGTAACTTTGCACCCGCTTCGGAAGGCTTTCATTAATATTCATATTATTTATAGGGGCGGCCATTGGCCGTCCTTTTTTGAGGTAAGATGTAAGAGTGAAGAAGGAATAGGTGTGGTCGCGGGTTAACTGTGGCCTTTCTTTTTTTGCTTTTTTCCGCAAAGGAAGGGAGATATAACGGGTAAGTACATTGATTTTTATCTGTAGGGATACGGCTTGCCGTATCCGTTTATGCAGTGCTGATTGTAAAGGTTCTTCGTCAGGCTGCGCCTGACACCGTCACTTCGGGACGGAATAAGAGCCGTCTGCGACGGCGCTCAGTCGGCTTCACCGACAAGGGCAGGTTGTTTTTTTACTTTCAGGTGGCGGTAGAGGGGCGGCGGCGAGCCGCGAAAATGCCCGACGAAGTCGGAGCATTTTCCAAATGTGTGGCACAGCCACACATTTGACCTGCGCTCTGCTTCGCAGGCACAGGTGCGGCTCGCCGCCGCCCCGTTACCGCCCCATAAACCGTAAAGCACTGCCTTCCTGTACCAACCTTACCTCCACATCAGTCTTCCTTTTATACACCCGCAAAAACCGCTAATCCGCCCTCACTTCCACCCCAAATCTTCCTTTTTCGCCCCTCACCTACCCCATCCAAACAATACCACCTCAAAATTCCCTCAAAACCACCCCTTAAATCCGTTTTTATCAAAAATCCGTATAACTCCATTGAAAATCATAAAACCCTCTGATTTTGCCCAAAATTTCAAAAATCACTTTTCAGCCTTCATTCCGCCCCATCACCACCCTCTTTTCCCTGCAATAACGGGCAAAAAAAGAAAGGCCGCAGTTAACCTGCGACCTTATAGTATTGACTTTGCCAACCCAACGGAGCGGGTACAATCTATCCCCTATCACTCCGTCGGACATCCTTGGCCCTGGACCCTCGGCCCTTGGCCCTATTAAAAGTGTTTCTTAATTGTATAAATATCAACGCATCCTACAGGACAAGCCTCGTGACACTTTCCGCAGCCGATACACTTATCGTAGTCAATCTTAGCGCAGAAGTTTTCAACTGAGATCGCCTCAACGGGACAAGCCTTTACACACTTCATACAGCCGATACAGCCTGCCTTGCACTGCTTTCTTGTCTGTGCGCCCTTGTCGTGATTACGGCAAAGGACAGCAGCCTTTGTTGTATCAAGTGGGAAAAGATCAATAAGGTTTCTCGGACAGGTATTAATGCACTTTTTACATGCACGGCACTTGTCGGGATTGATTCTTGCAACACCGTCACAGATGAAAATTGCATCATAAGGGCAAACCTCAACGCAGTCACCGAAGCCGATACAGCCGTATACGCAGTTTTTGGGACCGCCGAAAAGCTGTGTTGCCATTTTACAGGAGTGAACACCGCTGTATTCGAGCTTTTCTTCAACGTTCATTCTGTTGCCCTGACACATAACAGCCGCAACCATAGGAGTAATCTTGCCGACTGAAAGGCCCATTATTTCGCCTATCTGCTTAGCAGTATCATTACCGCCGGGGGTGCAGAGATTACATTCAGTTGTTTCACCCTTTGAAAGTGCAGCGGCATAGCCGTCACAGCCCGTAAAGCCGCAGGCACCGCAGTTAGCACCGGGGAGGCATTCTCTGATTTTTTCTGCCTTTTCGTCAACGGGTACTGCGAAAACTATGGAAGCAATTGCAAGACCGAGACCTGCGATAAGTCCGATAACTGCAACAATAACAACAGCAATAATAATCTGACTCATTGTATTACCTCCTTAAGCGAAAATGTTTTCAACTATTCCCGTAAAGCCCAAGAAGGAAACGGAAACAAGAGAAGCAGCTACGAGAGTAATGGGAAGTCCCTGCATAAACTTGGGAACATCGCAGGATTCAAGTCTTTCTCTTACACCTGCGAACATTACCATAGCAAGCATAAAGCCGAGACCTGCACCTACTGAATTGAACATAGACTGTGCGAAATTATAGCCCTCGTCAACGTTAAGAATAACTACACCGAGAACGGCACAGTTAGTTGTAATAAGAGGGAGATATATGCCGAGCGCATTATAAAGAGCGGGCATATACTTTTTAAGGATAATTTCAACCAGCTGAACAAGAGCTGCAATAACAAGAATGAATACGATAGTCTGTAAATATTCAAGGTCGAATTTAACAAGTAAAAGCTTATTGATAGGATAGGTAACAGCCGTTGCAAGAGCCATAACAAAGATAACGGCGGCACTCATACCTACAGCCGTATTAAGCTTCTTTGAAACGCCCAGGAAGGGGCAGATACCAAGGAACTTAGCAAGAACAAAGTTCTGGGTGAGAATAGCAGTAAGAAGAATAGTTAAAAGTTCTTTTGTCATGAGTTAGCCGCCTCCTTACCTGAATTCTGAAGAGCACAGTTTCTTGCCATAGGACATGCCTCACAGCCTCTGAGCTCTGCCCTGGGCTTGCCTTTCTTTTCAGCAAGTCTGTTGACGGCAGCCATAAGAATACCGTAAACGAAGAAGCCGCCCGGAGGAAGAATGAATATAAGCATAGGATTTTCGGAAAGGAAAGGAATGCTTGTGCCGAGGAATGAGCCTGCACCGAAAATCTCACGAACAGCACCCATAAGGAAAAGAGCAGCGGTGAAGCCTACGCCCATACCTAAGCCGTCAAAAGCGGAAGCGATAACAGAGTTCTTGCCTGCGAAGGCTTCAGCTCTGCCGAGGATAATACAGTTAACAACTATAAGAGGAAGATAAACGCCTAACTGCTCGTCAAGGGAGGGCATAAAGGCTTTGACTGCCATCTGTACAATTGTAACGAATGAAGCGATAACAACGATATAGGCGGGAATTCTCACCTTATCGGGAATAACCTTTCTCAGTGCTGAAATAACAATGTTTGAGCACACAAGAACAATTGAAGCGGCAAGGCCCATACCAAGAGCACTTTCAACTGATGTTGTAGTTGCAAGAGTGGGGCAGGTACCAAGCACAAGTCTTAAAACCGGGTTTTCGGCAATAATGCCCTTGGAAAATTCTTTCATAAGACCTTTTTTCTCAGCCATCAGTTGCCACCTCCTGTTTTCACCTGTTCAAAGGCTTCTGTAATTGAATTGACTGCTGAAACAACTGCCTTTGAGGTAATTGTTGCAGCTGTGATTGCCTGAACGTTCTGACCGTCGTTAGCTGTTTTATCAACAACCAGCTCACCGCTTTTACCGATGAAGCGGCCCTTGAAATCAGGCTTTGTTGCGTTTGCACCAAGGCCGGGAGTTTCACTGTGAGAGAGAATCTCAAGACCTGTGATTATGCCCTCATTATTGAGACCGACCATAACGGAAACCGTACCGCCGTAGCCCTTTGCACCTGCAGTAAATACATAACCGATTTCGTTGCCGATTTTATCATAGCCTGTGCAGTAGGTAATACCGTTTTCCATTGATACTACCTCACTGTAGGAGGTACCGTCAGGAAGAACAAGCACACGGCTTGCATTTTCGGTTTCAACAGCATTAAGAGCAATCTTTTCTGCAGTAATGCTGTTTGTTACAGCAAGAAGAGTTGTTGCCACAAGGCAGATTATAAGAAGAGCAACTGTAGGAATGAGAACTGCTTTTAAGCTTAATTTTTTCATTTCGCTTCAGCCTCCTTCTTGTTTTTCTCCTTCACTGCGCCGAAGGGCTTGGGTGTTGTGAGATTTTCAATATGAGGAACAAGAATGTTCATAAGAATAATTGAGAAGGAAACGCCTTCGGGAAGTGAGCCGAAAAGTCTTATAATTGAGGTAATAAGACCGCAGCCGATACCGAAGATAATCTTACCCTTTTTGTTAAGGGGAGATGTTGAATAGTCTGTTGCCATAAAGAATGCGCCGAGCATCAGACCGCCGCCGAGAAGCTGATAGGTCATAAACTCTAAATTGCCGCCTGCAATAAGCATTACTACAGCAACCGTACCGATAAAGCATACGGGAATAATGGGAGAAATAACCTTTCTGATAATAAGGAAAAGTCCGCCTGCAATAAGAGCTATGGAGCATACCTCACCCATTGAGCCGCCGTGCATACCGAAGAGCATCTGTGAAAGAGTGGGAAGTGAAGCGGCAACAAGAGAAATATCGCCGCCCTCAGCACCTGCAAGGGTTGCCATGGGTGTTGCAGAGGTAACTGCATCAGCGTGCCAGCTGTTTGCAAAGGGTACTACCCATCTTGCCATAGCTGTGGGGAATGAAACCATAAGAACGATTCTTGCTGTCATGGCAGGGTTTACAAAGTTCTGACCGATACCGCCGAACATCTGCTTAACTACAACGATAGCAAAGATACTGCCTATCGCACCCATCCATAAGGGAAGTGTGGAGGGAAGATTAAGAGCAAGGATAAGTCCCGTAACAATTGCACTCAGGTCACCGAGAGTGTTGTTTCTCTTCATAACCTTTCTGCATACATACTCAGCCAAAACAGCAGTACCTACACATACAGCAGTAAGAGTGAGAGCTCTTAAGCCGAAATATATTACGCTCATTACAAGAGCAGGAATAAGGGCAAGAATAACATCAAGCATAATGCCCGTTGTTGTCTCTCTTGAACGCACGTGAGGAGACGGGCTTACCGTAAGCTTTCTATCCATTATTTACCACTCCCTTCTCTTGCAACCTGTTTTGCAAGTCTCATATACTGAACAAGAGGTCTGCCTGACGGACAGGCGTAAGCACAGGAGCCGCACTCCATACATACCATAACGCCGATATCGTTAAGCTTTTCTGCATCCTTTACTCTGCCGTATCTTTCAATAAGGGTAGGCATAAGGCTCATGGGACAAACGTCAACACATCTGCCGCAGCGGATACATTCTCTTTCTTTCTTGATTAAATCCTTTCTGTCAGCAAAAGCAAGAATTGCGTTATTCTGCTTACAGATAGGTGCATTGGTATCACAGATAGCAATACCCATCATAGGACCGCCTGAAAGAATTTTTCTCGGCTCGGCTTTAAATCCGCCGCAATAGTCAATAATATCCTGTATATTGGTACCGATGGGAACACGGAGGTTTTTAGGCTCTTTGATTGCACTGCCGTCAACGGTAATTGAACGGGAAACGAGGGGCTTACCCGTCTCAACATATCTTGCAATGAAGGCAAGAGAAGCTACGTTGATAAGCACACAGCCGACATCTGAGGGAAGCTTTCCGGGCGGGATTTTTCTGCCCGTTGCAGAAAGAACCATCATCTTCTCTGCGCCCTGAGGATATCTTGAGCGGAGAGTCATAAGCTTGATTGTGTCATCTGCATCGTCATCGCTTTCGGCGAAATCCATAAGCTCCTTGAATGCCTGAGGCTTGTTGTCCTCAATAGCAATAATAATCTGCTTAAAGCCGCAAATATCTCTGAGAAGCTCAACGCCCTTGATGATATACTTTGTATTTTCAATACATTCACGGTAGTCAACGGTAATATAGGGCTCACATTCAGCGGCGTTGATAATAAGAGTATCAACCTTGCTGTCATCGGGAATATTGAACTTAACGTGAGTGGGGAAGCCTGCACCGCCGAGACCTACAACACCCGAGGCTCTTATAGCAGCACAAAGCTCCTGCTTGTTGGTTACTACGGGAGGCCTGATACCCTCATAGAGTCTCATTTCTCCGTCGCTCTCAATAGTAACACCCTTGGTCATAATACCGTTGGCCAGCTTGATATCACCTACGGCTGTGACCTTACCCGAAACTGTCGCGTGAATGGGTGCAGAGATAAATTTATCACTGTCACCGATAATCTGTCCCACAGCAACCTCGTCGCCGACCTTCACAACAGGAGTACAGGGTACACCTATGTGCTGCTGCATTGAAATGACTACCTTATCGGGTACAGGCATTCTTTCAACGGGGCATTCGGCTGTGTTCTTGTTGTGTGAAACAGAGACACCGCCGCGTCCGCGCTTTACGGCTGTAAGGACACCGTTCAGCTTTTTGCTCATATCTATTTCTCCTTTACATATTTTACCGGATAATGTTTTCTTGCTAAGGATGGCGATATTATCCGTGCCCTATTTTTTTTGGGCTGATTTTCGCCAGCTTCGGCATAAGCACCGTAAGCACCGTACCCGTCACAAAGCCCGTAACGATGCCGAAAATCATAAGGTACTTACCGTAGGACACAAGAGCTGCAGTACCCGTTATTACACAGGCAGCGCCGAGCTGTCCCATATTGTGCATCACTGCCGACAAGACACCGATGCCCATATATGAAAAGAATTTACCCTCTTTTTTTACCGTAAGGCACATAACGGCTGTGCTCAGAATTCCTCCGCAAAGGCTCATTACAGCTGCCGTGGCACCTCTTGTAAAAAGAGCGAAAAGTCCTTTTACCAAGGTTATATAAATCGCTCCCGGAAAGCCCATTGTTCCCGCAACATACATTGTTACTATATTGGCAAGACCGGGCTTCGCGCCCACGGGAAGAAAGGGTATATCGGGAATAAGCATATTCTCAAGAAAGCTCAGCACAAGAGCCAGAGCCGACAAGAGAGAAAGAAGCGTAAGCTTACCTGTTTTAATTCTCATTTTTCATCATTCCAAATCAGTAGGAAATACCGTCAATTTTACTTTCACTGCCTCTGATTTCCACCGTAATGCCCTTCGGTACGCAGGCCATTACATCACCGATGTTATGAAGCAGTCCCCTTTTTACGCACAGACCGTCGGGACAGTCGGAGGAAATAAACTCTGCACCGTCAGTGCTTATTTTAATCTGACATCCGTTAAGGGAAACGGTCTCTTCTCCGTCCAAGGCAGAAAGAATATATTCACCGTATATTTCACCGTCAGTATAAATTCTCACTGTCCTTTCCCCTGAGGAAAAAAGAGGAACAAGAAACCATATAACAGTAATAACAATGAGAGACAGAAAAACAATTATGTCGCCTTTTCTGAGTACCTTTTTAAGCTCACTGCTTTTCAAAATCAATATCTCCCACCGTAATGATATTCATATCCTCATCAACAAAAATTGCCGATGAATTGTATTTTTCAATAAGTGCTCTGCCCTTTTCCTCACCGAGAATAAAGCAGGCTGTGGAAAGTGCATCGCTTAAAATACCGCTGTCGGAAACTACGGTTACGCTGACAAGGCCCGATGAAGCAGGATAGCCCGTTGTCGCGTCAAAAATGTGATGATAACGCTTGCCGTCCTTCTCGAAATATCTTTCGTAGTCTCCCGATGTGGAAACGAAGCCCTCACTGAGAGAAATTACGCCTAAAAATTCACTTTCATTTCTCGGATGGCGTATTGCGATACTCCAGTCATCACCCTTTTTGTTATAATCACCGTAAGCGAGAATACTGCCGCCGACGGAAACTATGGCACCGTCAGCCTCAGTAGTGGCAAGGTAGGCTTTTATAAGGTCGCAGGCAAAGCCTTTACCCACTGCACCAAGGTCAACAGAGGCTTCACTTTCAAGTGTGACTGTGGCACCGTCAACCTTAAGGGCATCATAGCCGATTTCCTTTAAAGCCTTTTCAATTTCTTCCTTTTCGGGAATTCTTTCTTTTTCACTGCCTATTCCCCACAGGTCAGAAAGCTCACCGACGGTAATGTCAAAAGCACCCTGCGTTGCCTCACTGATTTCACTGAGCATTGTAACAACGGTACTTACGGAATTATCCGTAACAGTTTTATCACTGTTAAGCAGAGCTACTGCAGAGCCGCTTTCAAAACGGGAGATTTTATCTTCAAGTCCCGTTATAATATCGCTGACACTTTTTATATAGTTGGCACTGCCTTTTTTCGCATAGATTTTTTCCGTAACAACCGTATCCATAGCGATAATATTCTTCTCAGTCATTTCAAATCTCTTGCTTCTGTCACTGAAAAAGAGAGCAAGAGAAAGGGCAATAATCACAGCGAAAACTGCTGATAAGATTTTCAGTATTCTTGATTTATTCTGCATATAAACACCGTAATTCATTAAAAATATACAATAATATCCGATAATACTTTTATATCTTATTCATTCTATACCATAACGACGAATTTTTCAAGAGTTTGCAAATAATTATTGCAGGAAAGTTACACTTTTGATATAATTATTCTACAATATCGGAAAATTGTGGAGGTGTTTTAATTGGACTTCAATTTTAATATTCCTATAAATGTAATAAGCGGAAAAAACTGTGTGACGGAAAACAGCTCCCTTATGAAAAAATTCGGTTCAAAATGCATTATCGTAACCGGTGGCAGCAGCGCAAAAAAGAGCGGTGCTCTTGATGATATTCTCTGTGCACTTGAAAGAGAAAATATCGCAAGTGTTATTTACGATAAAATCGGTCCGAACCCCCGTCTTGACCACTGCTATGAGGCAGGTAAAATCGCCATGGATTTCGGTGCGGATTTCGTTATAGGCATCGGCGGCGGCTCACCTCTTGATGCAGCCAAGGCAGTAGCCCTTTACAGCGCAAATCCCGACCTTGATATTTTTGAAATTTATTCGGTTACAGAAAGAAACAAGGCTCTTCCCATTGTCCTTATCGGCACTACTGCAGGAACGGGCAGTGAGGTAGGCAGAGTAAGTGTTCTGACCAATCACGAAACGGGAAGAAAAAAGAGCATCGCATATAACGACTGCTACCCTGCTCTTACCTATGCCGACCCGAAATATACCCACTCAATGCCCTATGCCGTCACTGTTTCAACGGCACTTGACGCCCTTGCTCACGCATTGGAGGGCTATATGTCATCTAAGTGTACAGACATTCCCACCCTCTTCGGCGAAAAGGCAATTGACCTTATCTGGAAGGGACTCGTTTATCTTTATGAAACGAAGGAAAAACCCGACGAAAAAATGAGAGAGGCTCTCTATTACGGCTCCCTTTATGCAGGCATCACCCTTGCCTACTGCGGAACCGCATTCCCCCACCCCTTAGGATATATTCTTACTGAAAACTATGATATTCCTCACGGCAGGGCCTGTACAGCATTTATGAGTGAATTCTTTGACAGAAGCCTCCGATTTGAAAAAGAAAAGGCAGAAAAAGTTCTTTCAATTGTGGGTGTAACCGCTGAGGAGTTCAAGAAAATCATTGAGGAGCTTACAGCCTTACACGAAATCAGAATGACCGAAGAGGAAATCGAAAATTACTGCAGCCGATTTGACACAATCCCCAACAACTTTAAGTTCTCTCCCGGCGGATTTACCAAGGAAGATGCAGTGAGAATATTCAAGGAAAAGTTCCTTGTTTGAGGGCCAAGGGACTTGTTTGAGGGCCAAGGGCCAAGGGCCGAGGGCCGAGGCCGTTTGAAAATGCAGAAAGAAATAAGACTGTGCCCGCATATTAAAGTTCTTATATTTAAACATAAAAAACGCAGGATAATAAAGTCCTGCGTTTTTATTATTCTAATGTCCGTTTTACTGTGCGGGGCAAAACTTTTTTTGTCTCAGCGCTGTTTGTCGGCCTTGGCCCTTGGCACTGTAAAGCCTTTCAGGCTTTACTCAGCTACTGAAATGCCGAGCATTTCGAGCTGGTCACCGTCAACCCTTGAGGGACAGTCAGTCATAGGCTCGCTTGCATTCTGAAGCTTCGGGAAAGCCACAACATCACGGAGAGTTTCAAGTCTTAACATCTGCATAACAAGACGGTCAAGACCGAGACCGATACCGCCGTGAGGAGGTGCACCGTACTTGAATGCGTCGGTGAGGAAGCCGAACTTTTCGTGTGCTTCTTCGTCAGAAAGACCGAGAAGTGTGAAGATTCTCTTCTGAAGGTCAGGGTTGGTGATTCTGATTGAACCGCTTGCAAGCTCAATACCGTTGAGAACAAGGTCGTAAGCATTTGCTCTTACCTTAGCCTTATCTGTTTCAAGGTATTCGAGACACTCCTCAAGAGGAGATGTGAACGGATGGTGCATAGCAACATACTGACCGAGCTCTTCATCCCAGTCAAAGAACGGGAATTCAACAACCCAGAGAAGATTGTACTTGTCGGTGGGAATAATATCAAGCTTCTTTGCTACTGTCTGACGAAGGGCACCGAGAACGGAAAGAGTTGTGCTTGTCTTGTCGGCAACAATAAGAATTACGTCGCCGTTTTCAGCACCGCACTTATCCATAATAGCCTTCATTTCGTCTTCGGTCATAAACTTTGCAAAGGATGAAGCGATTGTTCCGTCTTCACCGATTCTTGCCCATGCAAGTCCCTTTGCACCGATACCTCTTACGAACTCTGTAAGCTTGTCAACCTCTTTTCTTGTAAGAACAGAGAATGCCTTCTTTGCTGTGATAGCGGCAACCTTACCGCCGTTTTCAAGTGCACCTGTGAATACGCCGAAGCCGCAGCCCTTTACCTCTTCACCGATATCGGTAATCTCCATACCGTATCTTGTGTCGGGCTTATCTGAGCCGTAACGCTCCATAGCTTCTTTATAGGTAAGTCTGGGGAGAGGAAGAGTGATATCCACACCGATAGCTTCCTTGAACACTCTCTTCATAAAGCCTTCGATAAGACCGAGAATGTCTTCCATATCAATAAAGCTCATTTCAACGTCAATCTGAGTGAATTCAGGCTGACGGTCAGCACGAAGGTCCTCGTCTCTGAAGCAACGTGCAATCTGCATATATCTGTCAAAGCCTGCAACCATTGAAAGCTGCTTGTAAAGCTGAGGAGACTGGGGAAGAGCATAGAAGCTGCCCTTGTGGATTCTTGAGGGAACAAGGAAGTCTCTTGCGCCTTCGGGAGTAGACTTGACGAGAATGGGAGTTTCAATTTCAATAAAGCCGTTTTCATCAAAATAGTCACGGATAATCTTTGTAATCTTGTGACGCATAATGATGTTCTTCTGAAGGTCGGGACGGCGAAGGTCAAGATAGCGATACTTAAGTCTTGTGTTTTCAGCTGTCTGACAGTTTTCAACAATTTCAAAGGGAGGGGTCTCACTCTTACCGAGAACTCTGAGGTCAGTTACGAAAATTTCAACCTCACCTGTAGGAATATCCATATTCTTTGAGGATCTTTCTCTTACCTCACCCTTAGCCATAAGAACATATTCGCTTCTTACGGTGAAAGCCTTGTCGAAGATTTCCTTCTGTGTGTTATCGTCAAAAGCAAGCTGAACAATACCTGTTCTGTCACGAAGGTCAACGAAGATAAGAGCACCAAGGTCTCTCTGTCTCTGTACCCAGCCTGCAACTACAACCTCTCTGCCGCAATCCTTTGCGGTAAAGGTGCCGCAGTAGTCGGTTCTTTTAAGTCCTGTCATAAAATCCATTTTATTGTCCTCCTTAGAATAAGTTTCCGTTTAATATTGAATTGATATCTATATTACTTTCATAGCCCAGGTCTTCAAGCTCCTTAAGGCTTTCGTTAATGGAGATACGCATAAAGGTATCCTCAAAGCCCTCAAGTGCGATTTCAGTCTCTTCGCCCGTAGCCATATTCTTAAGCTTGGCCTTGCCTTCTTCCAGCTCGCTGTCACCTAAAACTACAGTATATTCTGCACCGATTTTATTGGCAAATTTCATCTGTGCCTTAACTGAACGGCCGACGATATCGAACTGTGCGTGCATTCCCTCGCCGCGAAGGTCAGATGCAATCTGTGCAGCCTTTACCGTTGCCTTTTCGCCCATTGATGCTATATAGAGATTACATTTGCTCTGAGGCGGGAAGGGTGTGCCCTGTGCATCCATAAGAAGAAGGAGTCTTTCAATACCCATTGCAAAGCCGAGAGCAGGTGTATCGGGGCCTCCAACCTCTTTCACAAGACCGTCATAACGTCCGCCGCCGCAGACTGTACCCTGAGCACCGATTTCATTGGAAACGAACTCGAAAACAGTCTTTGTATAATAGTCAAGGCCTCTTACGATTGAGGGGTTGACCGTATAATTAATACCCATAGCATCAAGATAAGCCTGAACTGACTTGAAGTGTGTTTCGCACTCCTCGCAGAGATAGTCCGTTACCTTGGGAGCTTCCTTTGCAATCTCAGAGCATACGGGACTCTTACAGTCAAGAATACGCATGGGGTTTCTCTCAAGTCTGTCAAGGCAGGTGCCGCAAAGGTCGCCCTTCTTGCTTTCAAAGTATTTCTTGAGTGCCTCGTGGTAGTTCTTTCTGCATTCGGGACAGCCGATTGAGTTAATCTGAATATCAATGTTCTTCACATTGAGGAAGGTGAAGATATCATTCACAAGGGAAATAAGCTCAGCGTCAGCGGCAGGTGAAGCCGTACCGAGACATTCGCAGCCGAACTGATGGAACTCACGGAGTCTGCCTGCCTGAGGCTTTTCGTAACGGTAGCAG
>JAZPYL010000071.1:0-8667 GCA_045544175.1 Acutalibacteraceae bacterium
GGACGCCCTGTGTGGCGTCCCCAAATATTTTTCACGCGGATGTATTTCGGGAGACCACGCAGGGTCTCCCCTACGCGTTTTATATATTTTTCTCAAAATTTTCGCGTAGGGGACGCCCTGTGTGGCGTCCCGTCCGCAAAAAAAAGAACAACAAGGATTGATAAAATGTTAAAACCCGAAAGAAAGCCTTTGCGATTAGAAAATTATAATTATTCAAGCATAGGGGCATATTTTGTAACGGTTTGCCTTCAGAACAGGGCTGCTTTGCTTAAGAACAATGAAGCAAAGCAAATGGTAGAAAAATGGCTATCCGAAATACCGAAAAAATTTAAAAATGTAACATTAGATTGTTATGTTGTAATGAAAGACCATATCCATATAATCATTTTTATAAATGAAGAAAACGGAACCAATCTTGCTCATATAATGGATTGGTTTAAAACAATGACAACCAATGAATACATACGAGGTGTCAGACAAGGTATTTATAAGCCCTTTGAAAAGAAATTCTGGCAAAGAAGCTATAATGATCACATAATCAGAAATGATGAAGACTTGAATGAAAAACGGCAATACATATTAAATAATCCCATTAAGGAAAATGAAAGCATATAATAAAATTTCGCTCGATAATTTGAGGGAGACCACATAGGGTCTCCCCTACGCGTTTTATATATTTCTCTCAAAATTTTTGCGTTGAGGACGCCCTGTGTGGCGTCCCCAAATATTTTTCACGCGGATGTATTTCGGGAGACCACGCAGGGTCTCCCCTACGCGTTTTGTATATTTTTCTAAAAATTTTCGCGTAGGAGACGCCCTGTGTGGCGTCCCCAATTTTTTTCACGCGGATGTATTTTGGGAGACCACGCAGGGTCTCCCCTACGCGTTTTAATCTTTTTTAATGAAAAATTTTACTAAATTGTGAATTTTCTATTGACAAACTAATCTCAATAGTATATAATTAAGCCAACCTAAGAAATTAGGAAATCTAACAAGGAGGAACAGTGTAATGATCGAAAAAGACATCATCCTTTTTGAAGGTGAAGAGTACGAAGTTAACATCACAGCTATCCTTAACACAATCATCGCTTTTGTTATGGATATTCTTAACTTTGAATTCCCCGAAGCTGGCGATATTCTCGACTAATATTATCTAATTTTTATTACTAAAGAAGGAGGAACATAATCATGCTTGAAAAGATTAAGGAAATCATCAACGCTGAAGACTTTGAACTCAATGCAAAGACAATCGTTGAACTCTTAAACATCATCCTTGACGAAATCTTCGGTTTCATCCGCAAGTCAGAAGGCTGGGTTGAAGAAGAAACAGAAGGCTAAGCCTTATTATCATTTATATGATTTAAATCGTATAAAGCCTGCCCGTAAGGGCAGGTTTTTTTCGTTTTGTATACTTATCTTCTGCAGTGAAAATAAATCCTTGTTTCTCTGAGTTCACAAAATCTTTTTAACAAATTATGAATTACACATTGACAAAAGAGTGTGTTTAGTATACAATTAATGTGGTTAAACAAATATATATGTTCGGTTACTAAATCTGACAAGGAGGAAATTGAAATGTTCGGTATACCTGTAGGCGATATTTTTGATTACTTATTAGCTGTTATCGGCGTTATCGTTTCATTATTCGGCGGTGACGGAAACGGCTTTATCGAAGACGTTAAGTCTTTCATCGGCGGTATTGACACCGGCAGCGAAGAAGCATAATCGTCAGTAAAAAAGTTAAGAGGTTGCTTTAAAAGCAGCCTCTTTTTTCTTTGTCTGTTCATTTATAACCGTAATTACTGTCATTCTGAACGCAGTGAAGAATCTTAAAGACTCACTGTACAAAGATCCTTCGCTATGCTCAGGATGACAATTTGTTTTCGCTATGCTCAGGATGACACATTACTGTCTGTCTCCCCCCCATAAAAAACCAAGGGCGAAGCATTTCTGCTCCGCCCTTTAAAGTTAATTACTTAACCTTTACTGCCTCGTACTCGCTGTACTTACCGTAAAGCTTTTCGCCGTTAACTGTCTTGTAAGCTCTTACTCTTACATAGTACTTAGTACCCTTCTTGAGCTTCTTGATTTCAGTCTTAACTGTTGAACCCTTCTTGATTGTAACAGTCTTAGCCTTCTTGAAGCTGCTGCTTGTTGCATACTGAACCTCGTAGCCTTCTGCACCGGTAACCTTCTTCCAGGTAGCTGTAAGCTTTTTCTTGCCTGCGCTGAGCTTGCTGATAACTACCTTTGAAGGAGCTGTGGAGGTCTTAAGTACAGATGTATATTCGCCTACTGTACTAGAGCTGTTGTATACTCTTACCTTAATCTGTACGGCTGTGTTAGCCTTAAGGTCCATAATCTTGTAGCTTGTCTTGGAGGTTGTAGCCTTCTTCCACTTCTTACCGCCGTTGGTTGAATAGTATACCTGATACTTCTTAGCACCTGTAACCTTCTTCCATGAAACTGTAAGTGAGGTAGCAGTTGCTTCCTTAACCTTGAAGCTCTTGGGAGCGGCATAGAGTGTTGTAGCTGATACGTATGATGTATAGCCGCTGTAATAGGTCTTGCCGTTTTCCTTTACGTAAGCACGTATTCTGAGCTTATATTTCTTATTACCTGAAAGCTTCTTAACTGTGTAAGAGGTCTTTGTTGTAGAGCCGAGCTTCTTGCCGTTGCCGTCGTAAATCTCATAGCCTGTTGCGCCTGAAACTGCCTTCCAGGTAAGAGCGATGGTTGAAGCTGTCTTAGTATTAACCTTTAAGCTCTTAGGTGTAGCAAAGGATGTAGCGGCAGATACGAGAGATGTGAAATCACTGTAATATGTCTTACCGCTTGCTGTTACATAAGCACGTACCTTATATTTGTATGACTTATTGACTGCAAGGCTCTTAATTGTGTAAGAGGTCTTTGTTGTAGCTGCAACCTTCTTGCCGTTGCTGTCGTAAATCTCGTAGCCTGTTGCGCCTGAAACTGCCTTCCATGAAAGAGTAATCGTTGAAGCGGTTGCGCTCTTCTTAGCAAGTGATGAAGGCTTAGCGGGCTTTGTTCTTACGGAAACCTCAGCTGAAGCCGAGCCGCTGTACTTTGTTGAAGATACAGCTGTATAAGCGAGTACACGGTATTTATAAACTGTGTTCGCTGATGCAGATAACTTAGCAGAGTTTGTTGTTACTGTTGCAACAGTTGTCCATTTGCCTGATTTATACTGCTGTACATAATAGCCTGTTGCGCCTGAAACTGCGCTCCACTTAAGTGTTACGGAAGAAGCAGTTGCAGATGCACTGGGTGTACCGGGCTTACCGGGAAGTGTAACAGTGCTTACTGATACCTTGTTTGACGTGGTGCCGTCGCTTACAGCTTCAACGCTGAAGGTGTATTTCTTACCTGCGCTGAGGCCTGTTACTGTGTAAGATGTTCCTGTAACACCCTTCTTGACGGGTGTTGAGCCATTATAGATATTATAGGATGCTGCGCCTGCAAGCTTAGTCCATGAAAGCTTAATTGAAGATGTTGATGCAGGAGTAGCTTTGAGGCCGGAAAGCTTACCGAAGACTAAGTTAACATCTTTGATAAATTCGCCTTCATAAGCACCCTTACCTACAATAGTAACCTGTGTTTTTCCTACGCCCTTGTATGTACCCTGAACAGTATAATCCCTGCCTTCTACAAGAGTCTTATTCTTGGTCTTTACCACAGGCTTTACTTTAGTTGAAGAACCGATATAAACGGTATCTGAAACAGAAATTGTAGGCGTTGCCGTATCCGGTGCAAGAAGAAGACCGAGCAATGAGATTAAGGAATTAACTCTGCCTTTGCATACGGGCTCAGGAGTACCCCAAGCTGTATCTACAGCCTCATATCCGCCGAATGCAGTAAGAAGATTTTCAACCATATTGCCAATTTCTGCATTTGACAAAGCCTTCTGGAATGGGCCGTTTGCATCATAGGGAGGAATTAAATACTTGCCCTCAAGGCCTATCCAGTTCTTTGTGAAATCATAAACGCCCTGATAAACGAACTGGACAACGGGTGTATTACCGCCGAAGGTTTCGAGCTTTTTAGATGTATGCTCTATCAATGATGTAAAGTTTAAGGTAACTATTGCATCGATAAGACCTGTAAAATAAGTTTTTGTATCAAATGCGGAATCATTGTCACCTGCAAACATATCGCAGATAATGTTCATCTTTTCGAATGCGGTAGTGTTATTGCCAAGCTTGCCGTCCTTATTGATAAGTTCGTCAAGATTCTTATCGTTGAAGAAGAAATTAAGAATATAGTTCCATACTTCCCAACCGGTCTTACCGTCACCGATTTCTATAACATTACCGCTGGGATCGGCAATAATAACATCATCCTGAAGTGCATTGATAAGCATATCGCCTACAACATGCTCATAGTTCTGAGAAGATTTATAGCTTGTTGTTATGCCCATATCCTTTGCACAATTAGCTAAGAATGTTGTTACCATTCTTTCGATTGTGGTGCACGAGTCAAAGTTTTCAAAATACTTTGCAGATTTACCTAAGTCATCGATTGAACCGATAATTTTATTAGCAACTGAGGTAATAAGAGCATCCTTGCTGAGGCTGCTTGCATTAGCTATACCCACATTTTCTGCAATATGGCAGAAAACACCGACAATGTTTGCATCGAGCTTCTTATAATCCTCGCCGGCATTCCATGTATAGCCGGGAACTAACAGCTTGAATATTGCACCTACAAAGTCATTAATCTGTGATGTAATAGATTTATTGGGATCAATTGTAACCTTTGCAACATCCTCAGGAGCATAAGTGTAGTGGTCAAGATTAAGTACACTTTTGAGCTCAGGAGAATTAAACTCTACGTAAATAGAATTAATGAAATCGATAACATATTCGTCAACAAGAATTGCGCAGATATCAGAAAGGAAGTTAGTCACCTTAACATCTGTATCAATTTCAAAGCCGTCTATTGAAACAGCTCCTGCTATAAAGTCACCGAAGAGGAAATCGTCGAAATTATTAAGCGCAAGCGCATAAGCATCTTTATATTCCTGACTCTCTTCATCAGGATATACGGCACTTACTAAAACACCTTTTAATAAACCTGCAAAACCGTCTTCACCGAAGACAGTAGAAGCAAAGCTCTTATCACCCTGTTCTTCGTCCTTAAGCAAGTCTTCAAGCACACCTAAATCAAGAGAGCCGTCAATAAACTTACTGATAAGACCACTGTTTACACTGACGAGTCCAAGAAGCTCAGAAATAATCTTGACGTCTCCGCTTTTTGCTCTGCTCATATTTTTATCAAAAATACCAAGCTCAAGAGCTTTAAGGTCACCGAGAAGACCCTTTCCGACTGTAATAACCCCACGGAAATCGTCAATGGTCTTAAGGATATTATCGACAGATGTAAGGTCAAGAGTAAAGCCGATTGAGTCAGTGAGCTTAATCTCTTCCTTAATGTTCTCTTCCTTAAGCATTTCGTCAACAGAATCCATAAGAGCCAAAGTGTTATAAGATATGGATTCTTTTGAATTGTCAAAAAACTTGTCGTATGTAAAGTCTGTAGCTGCATAAGCCATAGTTGACATTGTGCAAGCTATCATAACTACACACATAATTACGCTTAAAGCGCGTTGAAATACTGTTTTCATTTAATAGTTCCTCCTTTATCTGTTTTAAAAAAACCAAATTTCAACATATATATAATACTATATTTAATGTCAATCCGTCAACCGAATTTAACGAAAAATATTTCTCATTAATTAATTATTAATTAATGTACAACAAAATTATAATCAGCTTGTTCCCCTGAAGGCAGAATGGCTTTAACTTTTCGTGAACTGTTTTTTAATAATCTATTGACTTGCAGCTGTCCTTTTGGTATAATTATACCAATAAGATTAAGTTCTTAAATTTATTAACGGAGGAATTTACTATGGATTTTATCAAAGAGTACAAAGATGATATTATGGCATTTTTCAAGGCATTCATCGATCTCATTAAGGCTATCTTCGGTATTGAGGAAGAAAAGGCTGAAGACGCTGAATAATTAAATAAAGCGAGGCGGACTGCTGAGGCGGTCCGTTCTTTTTTTTATTAATTACCTCATATAAAAATAACTTAAAGCTCTTTACTTTTTCCTTTTAATGTGTTAAAATAACATACGGTTTAAAACATAAAAGCTTAAAAGCCGCTGTGCTGAAAGGAATATTTTAATATGGCAGAACGTATGAATGAGAAAACAAACAAAAACATAAGATATCTTTTTGAAACTATTCTTAAGATTGAAACAATGGAAGAGTGTGAGGCTCTTTTTGATGACCTTTGTACAAAAACTGAGCTTGCTTCCATTTCTCAGCGTCTTGTTGTTGCAAAAATGCTCAATGACAAGAAGGTTTACAGTGAAATCGTTGCTGAAACCGGTGCTTCAACCGCAACCATCAGCCGTGTTAACCGTTCACTTGCTTTCGGTGCCGGCGGTTACGATAAAATCTTTGGTAAAGAGGGCTGATTTTTATGGCCGGTTACGGCGATTTTGCCTACTACTACGATTTGTTGACGGAAAATGTTGACTATGAAAGCCGATGCAATTACATCACTACTCTCCTTGCTGAAAACGGTGTCGGCAAGGGGATTTTGCTTGATTTAGCCTGCGGAACGGGTACTCTGTCCCTTCTTTTAAGCGAAAAAGGCTATGATGTTATCGGCGTTGATGCCTCGGAGGAAATGCTCTCTCAGGCTCAGGAAAAGAAAATGGAAAATGAGGCTGATATTATCTTCCTGTGTCAGAAAATGGAGGAGCTTGACCTTTTCGGCACCATAAATGCCGCTGTCTGCACCCTCGACAGTATCAATCATGTAACTGACGAAGATACTGTAAGGGAGATTTTCCGCAGGGTTTCTCTTTTTATGGAGGATAAGGGCATTTTCCTTTTCGATGTGAACACCCCCTACAAGCATAAAGAGATTCTCGGTGACAATACCTTCATATATGATATGGACGAGGTCTACTGTGTGTGGCAGAATTCCACCGATGATAAGCTTCTGACAAAAGTAAGTCTCGATATCTTTGAAAAGGATACGGAAGCCGAAGACGACGAGGTATACTACCGATACAGTGAGGAATTCTCTGAAAGAGGCTATGACCTTGACTTTCTTAAGAAGATACTCACCGAAAATAAATTTGAAGTCTTAGCCGTATATGAAGAAATGACAAAACAGCCCGTAAAGAGCGACACTCAGAGGGCAGTCTTCATAGCAAAAAAGCACGGCACACAATGAAAGGAACAAAACTATGGGTAAAGCCGTAAGATGTATTTCAAAGGACGGAACTATTATAGCTATGGCTGTAAATTCCACCGATATTGTAAACAGAGCACAGGACATACATAAGACCTCTGCCGTCTGCTCTGCCGCTCTCGGCCGACTTATGACTGCAGCATCGCTTATGGGCTGTGCGCTCAAGGGCAAGGACGATTCAGTCACCCTCCGTCTCAACGGCGGCGGTCCTATCGGCAGTGTTATTGCCGTTTCAGACAGTGACGGTAATGTAAGAGGCTATGTTACACAGAACGTTGTGGAGATTCCTCTTAACAAAAAGGGCAAGCTTGATGTTGCAGGTGCCGTAGGTAAGGACGGCTTCCTTACGGTTATCAAGGACCTTGGTATGAAGGAGCCTTATGTGGGTCAGACTCCTATTATAAGCGGTGAAATCGCCGAAGACATCACTGCCTACTATTCCACAAGTGAACAGACACCAACTGTCTGCGCATTGGGTGTGCTCGTAAACCCTGACCTCACTGTAAGAGCTGCAGGCGGACTGATTATCCAGCTTCTCCCCACTGCTCTTGACGATACAATTGACCTTGTTGAAAAGTGCATCGAAACTCTTGAGCCTATCTCCACTCTTATTGACCGGGGTATGACACCTGAGGAAATATGCCACCACGCACTTCACCTCTTTGACCTCGACATTCTTGACTCCTCAGAGCCCGTTTATAAGTGCTACTGCTCAAAGGAAAGAGTTGAAAGTGCCCTCATCAGCACAGGCATAGAGGAGCTTACGGATATGATGAATGACGAAAAAACCGAAGTGTCCTGCCAGTTCTGCGACACCACTTATGTCTTCACCCCCGACGATATCAAGAAGCTCATAAATAAAGCAAAAAAATAATAGAAAAAAACTTGAAAAACTTTCAAAAAAGTGTTGACAAAAAGTTTTTTTTGATGTATAGTATACGAGTCGCTACGCAAGTGGCGTCAGATGGGAGCATAGCTCAGCTGGGAGAGCATCTGCCTTACAAGCAGAGGGTCACAGGTTCGAGCCCTGTTGTTCCCACCAAATGGCCCGGTAGTTCAGTTGGTTAGAACGCTAGCCTGTCACGCTAGAGGTCGACGGTTCGAGCCCGTTCCGGGTCGCCATTTAAATTGGGGAATTCAATAGAGTTCTCTGTATGCCTCTGTAGCTCAGTTGGTAGAGCAGCGGACTGAAAATCCGCGTGTCGTTGGTTCGATTCCGACCGGAGGCACCAACTTTGCGGATGTAGCTCATCTGGTAGAGCGCCACCTTGCCAAGGTGGAGGTAGCGAGTTCGAGCCTCGTCATCCGCTCCAGTTAAAAAGCCGCACAACAGTGTGGCTTTTTTTAGTTACAAAAATCCGTAAAATGCAAAATC
>JAZPYL010000072.1:0-14311 GCA_045544175.1 Acutalibacteraceae bacterium
TGAGGTGGATGGAACTTATGTGGATATAAATTTTTATAAAAAAAGCTTTCAAGAAATTAAAGATAATCCATTAGAAGATTTGGTTTTTAGAGAAAAACTATTTTGTGAGTTTAAAAAATATGAAAACACACTTGTAATTATAAATCCAATTAAGAGAATAATCGATGTGGATACTATGCCGATTAATAAATATGCTCTTAACCGAGTATTTGTATATACTTGTGATGGTAAAATTAGCATTTCGTATCATACTGAAAAAAAAGATGCCGATTTAATGCTGAGAATTGCACAAATTTTGAAAGACAAGGGAGATTCTCTGTTTTCGGTTGAAGAATGATTAACGGGCGGTGGTCTGTCTCCGCCGTCCGTTGACTCCCTCCCTTTGTCAGCTCTGCTGACAGCTCCCCTCTCACATCTGAATAGCATTAAGCACAGGGTTCAGCTCGCTTGCTGACCCTGTGCTTTTTTCATATTCATATCTTAAAACAGTCCCGTAATCTTTCCGTTTTCGTCAACGTCGATTTTTTCAGCTGCGGGAACTCTCGGAAGACCGGGCATTGTCATAATATCGCCGGTGAGTACAACGATAAAGCCTGCACCTGCTGAAACCTTAACATTTCTTACGGTTACAGTGAAGCCCTCGGGAGCGCCCAGCTTTGTGGGGTCGTCGGAGAAGCTGTACTGTGTCTTTGCAACACATACGGGAAGCTTGTCAAGGCCCATATCTGCAAGCTTTTTAATCTGCTTCTGTGCAGAGGGAAGAATTGCCACATCCTTACCGCCGTAAACCTTGGTAACGATATCCTTAATCTTGTTTTCGATTGTGTCGTTTGCATCGTAGGAGAAGGAGAAGCCTGAGTTATCCTCTTCTTCGCAGAGTCTTACAACCTCTTTTGCGAGCTCTTCGCCGCCCTTACCGCCTTCTGCCCATACAGTTGAAAGGCAGACATTTACGCCAAGCTCCTTGCACTTGGAAATAACGAATTCAATTTCCTTGTCTGTGTCAGTGGGGAAACGGTTGACTGCAACAACGCAGGGAAGCTTATATACATTCTTGATGTTTGAAACGTGTCTTAAAAGGTTGGGAATACCCTTTTCAAGAGCCTCGATATTTTCCTCGCCAAGCTCTGTCTTGGGAAGACCGCCGTGCATTTTAAGAGCTCTGATAGTAGCAACCATAACAACGGCTGAGGGAGTAAGACCTGCCATACGGCACTTGATGTCAAGGAACTTTTCTGCACCGAGGTCTGCACCGAAGCCTGCCTCTGTAATTGCATAGTCGCCCATTTTAAGAGCAGTCTTTGTAGCGATAACTGAGTTACAGCCGTGAGCAATATTAGCAAAGGGACCGCCGTGAACGAAAGCGGGTGTGCCTTCGAGAGTCTGAACGAGATTGGGCTTGAGAGCGTCCTTGAGAAGAGCAGTCATAGCACCTGCAGCATTAAGCTGACCGCAGGTAACGGGCTCGTCCTTGTAGTTGTAGCCTACAATAATTCTTGAAAGTCTTTCCTTAAGGTCTGTTACTGAAGAAGCAAGACAGAGAACTGCCATAACCTCACTTGCAACGGTGATGTCAAAGCCGTCTTCTCTGGGTGTGCCGTTGATTCTGCCGCCGAGACCGTCGGTAATAAAGCGAAGCTGTCTGTCGTTCATATCAACGCAGCGCTTCCATGTAATTCTTCTTACGCCAATACCCAGGGCGTTACCCTGCTGAATGTGGTTGTCAAGCATTGCGGCAAGAAGATTGTTTGCACTTGTGATTGCGTGGAAGTCACCTGTGAAATGAAGGTTGATATCCTCCATAGGCACAACCTGAGCATAACCACCGCCTGCTGCACCGCCCTTGACACCGAAAACGGGACCAAGAGAAGGCTCACGCAGAGCAACGGTAACCTTTTTGCCGATACGGCTCATACCGTCAGCAAGACCGATTGTTGTGGTTGTCTTACCTTCACCTGCAGGTGTGGGAGTGATAGCTGTAACAAGAACTAACTTGCCGTCCTTTTTATCCTTTGAATCGTTTAAAATGGAAAGGTCAATCTTTGCCTTGTAGTTGCCGTACTGCTCAATGTACTTAAGGTCAACCTCTGCCTTTTTTGCAATTTCCGTAATGTGCTTCATTTCGCACTGCTGTGCTATTTCAATATCGCTTAAAAATGCCAATGTTTTCGTCCTCCTGTATTTTTATTTCATCCCTTATTATAGCTTATTGACAAAGGTAAGTCAACCATAAAAAAATATTGACACAGTACCCTGAAACATTGTATTATAAAGACGGAAGAAGCAGAAAAATTCTGTTTGCGAAAGGAGAAAAACTATGAGTGAAAAAACCAAGAAAATACTTTTCGGCATTATGGCAGTGGTGCTTGTTGCAGTATGCGGAATATGGTTTCTGACTGATAATACTCAGCATATTGAAGATACCAACGGCGCAGATAATTATAAGCTTCAGACAATCACCGACGATAATATCATTAACCGTGATATAGGTGCACTGAATGTCAAGGAATCCAAGAGCAGTATCACCGGCACTACAACCTATTCCTCAGATAAGTTTACGGGCGTTTATGAAATTTTCGGTGAAAATATTGTGGGTAACCGATTTGATATCAGCATCAATCACGCCGCTGTAAGTTCGGGCAACTTTAAAATGGTCCTTGTACATAATGATGAGATTGTGCATGAATTCAAGCTCAACGAGCTTATGCAGGACTACACTCTCGAAAACCCCAACGGCTATGTAGCACTGAGAATAGCAGGTGAAAGCGCAGACTTTATGTTTGATTATATGGTGTATTGATTAATTCGCAATTCGCAATGCGCAATTCGCAATCGCGGGCAAGATCAGTGCTGTATTTCAGGTTCTGCCCGCCGGGAAAAGCGGGATAAAACTTAATACTTTTCAAGGCGCTCATAAAGGGTGCCTTTTTTGTGTGAAAATAAAGCTGAACAGTATAAAAAAATAAGGCCACATACCTGCGACCTTAAAATTTTTGCTTTTATTGAAATCTGAGGGGCGGTACAGCCTTTGGCTCTTCGGCGTTTTCCCCCCGCGATTGCGCATTGCGAATTGTGAATTGCGCATTTTGCATTATTATTTATTCGCAAACTCCCTCTTACCCTCTTCAGTATCTCTGTAGTACTGAGTCTTATGGTTGGGGTGCTTGTTGCTCTTCCATATCTCTTCAGCTCTCGGAGCCCATTCAGCAGCAAACTTGTCGCACTTACTGCAGAGCATATCTGCTGTCTCTTCACCCAAGAAATTAGTGGACTTTGCACCTGTTCTCTTGACGATATCCCTTAAGCACTGGGGATTTTCAAGCATGGGGCAGGGACGGAGATGATTATCGTTGAAGGGCTGGTCATGTCTGAAAGCCATAAAGAGAGGATTCTTAAGACCTTCAAGAATGGTGTGAGTTCTGATGTTGGAGTCAGAGAAGTGAATGAAAACGCAAGGCTCCATATCACCTGCAGAGTTAATATGGAAATAGTTTCTGCCGCCTGCAATACAGCCGCCAACATATTCGCCGTCGCTCTGGAAGTCCATAAAGAACATAGGCTTACCGGTCTTGGAGTTTCTTACTCTCTTAAGCCAGTAGTACATATATTCTCTCTGCTCAGGGGTGGGAATAAGGTCGGGAGATGCACCGTGACCTACGGGCATAAAGTTGAAATAAAGTCCGTACTTTACACCGAGAGAAACCATCTTGTCAAGGAATTCGTCGCTTGTAACCTGCTCAATGTTGTTTCTTGTATAGCATACGCTCATACCGAAAAGACAGCCCTTGCTTTTAAGAAGCTTCATAGCGTCGATAACCTTCTGATAGTTGCCTTCGCCTCTTCTTGCATCGGTGGTTTCCTCTGTGCCCTCAATAGAAAGAGCAAGAGCAATATTACCTACTCTCTTCATTTCGTCGCAGAACTTTTCGTCAACAAGGTGACCGTTGGTGTAGGAAAGGAAGCCGCAGTCGGGGTGAGCTTCGCAGAGCTTTATGATGTCATTCTTTCTGATAAGGGGCTCGCCGCCGGTGAACATATAGAAATGTGTACCCAGAGCCTTAGCCTGAGTTACGATAGAATCCATTTCCTCAAAGGTGAGATTGTGCTTGTGGCCGTATTCTGCAGCCCAGCAGCCTTCGCACTTGCAGTTGCAGGCACTTGTGGGGTCAATAAGAATCTGGAAGGGGATGTTGCACTTATATTTTTCTCTGTTCTTTCTTACTGCCTTTGTACCCTTTATAGCTGCACCAAGACCCATTGCAAGAAGCATCTTTTTAAGAACACCTCTGTCAATGTCTCTGAGAATGCTCATACCGAAATCGTAATAAACACTGTCACCTTCAATAACGGCTTTTTTAAAGCTGTCGATATAATGCTTGGGGAAGGTGCCGCCTAAAAGCTTTTCGGAAATATTGATAAGCTTTAAAATATTTCCCTGAGGGTCCTTGTCAACATACTTGATAAGTCTGTCGAGAACAACACCTGCAGCGGCTCTTTCAATTTTGTCAGTTATTTTCATATAAATACCTCGCAGAGTAAAATTCCATTTTAAAAAACTAAAAGAAATTATAGCATATTTCGGAGTGGATGTCTATAGGAAAAATAAATATTAATTTATTATTGTCTCGAAAGAAAAATTATAATCATCCTCAGGGTGCCGGCTCGTTGTGTGCCTGCAAACAAGGTTTCTGTCCCCGGACATAAAGCCGGGAAGTAAAAATATTATAAAAAACACTTGATTTTCTTCAGTATTTATATTATAATAATCAGGCTATACACGTATATACACGGGGAAAGCCCCGAAGATACTTTAATTTGGTCATGCAGCAGTGGGTTCTGTGCGACAGTACACTGTGAACCATGTCAGGCGGGGAACCGAGCAGCATTAAGCAATTCGTCTGTGCGACACAGGTCAGCCTGCTGCTGTATGACCAAGGGAAAGTATCTTTTTTTATAGGATGGCGAAAATCCAATATCATCCTGAGCATAGCGAAGGATCTTTTCTTTAATCCTTTTAAGATTCTTCACTTCATTCAGAATGACAGTTTAATCTCCCTGAAAACAGCTCGTATTAAGGAGGCGGAAAGAATGTATCAGGTTTTATACAGAAAATACAGACCTAAGGTTTTTTCTGACGTTGTAGGTCAGGAGCATATTACCTCAACCCTTTCAAAAGAGATTGAAACGGGTAAGCTTTCTCATGCCTATCTTTTCACGGGCTCAAGAGGTACGGGCAAGACCACCTGCGCAAAGATTCTTTCAAAGGCAGTCAATTGTCTTCATCCCGTAAACGGCAACCCCTGTAATGAATGCGAGGTCTGCAAGGGTATAGAGTCGGGCGCAATTCTTGATATTGCCGAAATTGACGCAGCAAGTAACAACGGCGTTGATAATATCCGTGATATCCGTGAGGAGATTAACTTCACTCCCGCATCCTGCAAGTACCGTGTCTACATCATTGACGAGGTTCATATGCTTTCAATCGGTGCCTTCAACGCTCTTCTCAAAACTCTTGAAGAGCCGCCTGCACACGTAAAATTCATTCTTGCAACAACGGAGGTTCATAAGCTTCCCGTTACCATTCTTTCCCGCTGTCAGAGATTTGATTTCAGGCGTGTCTCTCCCGAAGCTATGGCGCAGAGAATGAAATATATAGCTGATGAAGAGGGCTTTACCGTAACAGACGAGGCACTTTCTCTTATTTCAAGAATTGCCGACGGCGGTATGAGAGATGCTCTTTCGCTTCTTGACCAGTGTATAGGCCACGGTAAAAATGTTGACGGAGATCTTGTCTGCTCTGTTGCAGGTATGACGGGAAAAGACCATCTTTTCTCCCTTGCAGGTACTGTAAGCGATAAGAATTCGGCAAAAGCACTTGAAATTATCAGTGACCTTCACGGTAAGTCCTGCGATATGGAAAGACTTTGCTCGGATATGATAAATCATTTCAGAAATCTTATGATTGTCAAAACCGTAAAAAGCGCCGAAAATCTTCTTGTCTGCACTGACGAGGAGCTCCGGCAGTACAAGACTCAGAGCAGCAGCTTTACTCTCGAAAATATACTTTACTCTATTTCTCTTTTGCAGGAATGTATGGCTAATATCAAAAGAGGTGTTAACCGCAGAATAGAAATGGAAATGACATTTATAAAGCTTTCCACACCTTCTCTTTCTTCCGATAATGAGGCTCTTTTAAGAAGAGTTGCCGAGCTTGAGGCGAATCTTAAAAGCGGCAGCTTCACCGTAAAATCTGCCCCTGCCGTAAAGGAAGAAAAAGCACCTGATACACAGGAAACTGCACCCGTAGAAAAAGAGGAAAAGGCAGAAGCTAAAGAAGAGCAGGAGACAGCTCCCCCTCCTTATGAGGAAGAAGCACCTGCAGCTGAGGAAAGTATTCCCTGGGCAGAGGTCCTCTCGGAGCTCACCTCTATCAATATGCCCTTGTGGGGTGTTCTTAACGGCTCATCGGCTGTTATTCAGGGTGACTTTGTTCTTATCAAGAGCGACAATCCCACCCTCAGTGCCTTCATTAAAACGGGCACAAATGCAAGAGATGTAAAAACGGCAATCAAGCGTGTTATGGGAAGAGCCTACAGACTCGGCCTTTACAACAGTCAGGCTCATGCACCCGAGGCTGCAAAACCGAAAAAAGATCCACTTGAAGACCTTATTTCAAAGGCAAAGGGCATGGGCATAAATGTTGATGTAAACTGATTAGTTTATAATAAAAATGATAATATTAATATAAAGGAGACTTTTAAAATGAAAGCAAGAATTCCCGGTGGCGCAGGCGGCGGCCAGATGAATATGATGAAGAAAATTCAGGAAATGCAGCAGCAACTCGAACAGAAGCAGGCTGAGGTTGAAGCAAGCGAATTCACAGCATCAGCAGGCGGCGGAGCAGTTGAGGTAACAGTTTCAGGTGCTCACGAGGTTAAGGCTATCAATATGCAGCCCGATGTTGTTGATCCCGAAGATATCGAAATGCTCTCTGACCTTATTATCGCTGCAACCAATGAGGCTATGAGAAAGGCTGACGACGCTATGGAGCAGGCTATGAATGCTGCCAAGGGCGGACTTAATCTTCCTTTCTGATGGCAGGATATAATGTAGCCTCACTTGCAAGGCTTATCGAACAGTTTGAGCGTATGCCCGGTATCGGTCATAAGACGGCACAGAGAATGGCCTTTTATGTTCTCGGACTTAAAAAGGAAGAGGCTGAAGCTTTCTCAAATGCAATTCTGAATGCTCACGAAAAAATAAAAAAATGCTCAAGATGCTGTAATCTCGCTGAAGAGGAGCTTTGCCCCATCTGCAAAAGCGGCAACAGAGATGAAAGTGTTGTCTGCGTTGTAGAGGACCCGAGAGATGTAATGGCTTTTGAGCGAACCCACGAATACGAGGGTACATATCACGTCCTTCACGGTGTTATTTCACCTATGAACGGTGTAGGGCCTGAGGACATAACCGTCAAGGAGCTTATTGCAAGATTTTCCGACGGTAAAATTAAAGAAGTAATTATGGCAACTAACCCCACCGTTGAGGGTGAAGCGACAGCTATGTATATCTCAAGGCTGTTAAAGCCTATGGGAGTAGCTGTTTCCCGTCTTGCATACGGTGTGCCTGTAGGTGCAGATTTAGAGTATGCTGATGAGGTTACTCTCACACGTGCACTTGAGGGCAGAAGAAGCTTGTAAAAATTCGCAATTCGCAATTCACAATGCGCAATTGCGTGGAAGCTCCTGTTTAAAATGAACTTTCTTGCCGCCAAAGTTTGTTGAGGTAAGCTCAGGCTTGTGTAAGAAAGGTTAAGTCAGAATACTCAGACTCAAATGAAAATAGTGGCAAATTACATTATACTCATTAAATAAAGTTTCTTTGGCGGGATATATTTTTTTGGTTTGTTCACAGTCGCACGCAATTGCGAATTGCGCATTGTGAATTGCGAATTTATGAAAGAAAGGTGGTGCTTTGCTGTGGCAGTATCAGCACTTGAAGACAGACAGATAATAGCGCAGAACAAAAAGGCAAGGCACGACTATTTTGTTCTTGAAACCTATGAAGCAGGCATTGAGCTTTTCGGTACAGAGGTAAAATCTATCCGTAAGGGCAGAGTGAACCTCAAAGACAGCTGGTGCAGTATTGACGGGGGAGAAATCTTTGCAAACGGTATGCACATAAGTCCCTACGAGCAGGGAAATATCTTTAACCGTGATCCTATGAGAGTAAAGCGTCTTCTTATGCATAAGAGAGAAATCAACCGTCTCTACGGCGTATCAAAGCAGCAGGGGCTGACGCTCATACCCTTATCTGTTTATTTCCTTAAGGGCAGAGCAAAGGTTGAGGTAGGACTCTGCAAGGGTAAGAAGCTTTACGATAAACGTGAGGTAGCTGCACAGAAGGATGCAAAGAGAGATATGGAAAGAGCCTTCAAGGACAGATAAAATTACCATTGATAAAATAAAAAAGAAAATATATAATAGCAATGTAATTGTGTTTCACAATTCTTATATGGGGACGAAAGGATTTCGACGGGGATTTTGAAGCATGGTAAGCGGGTAGTGGAGTGGCACCACTTTAAAAGTCACAACTTTAAATAATAAACGACAATAATACAGTTTTAAAGGCTGCCTAATTGCGGCCCGTCTGAGCTTTGAGTACTGCGGCTTAGCTTAAGGCGTCGATCAGCAGTGAACGTGAACGGCAGAGCATCCTCGTATGCCGTCATGTATCAGAGGATACTGAGAAGGTAAGCCTGTCACTCGGCGTACCTTTGAGGGAACTTTAAAAGACTGACTGCACCCGGAGAAGCCCCTGTGAATAGATTTTCGGACGCGGTTTCGATTACCGCCGTCTCCACCAAACAAGGCATCGCATCAGCGGTGTCTTTTCTTTTTTCTGAGAAGTATGTGCAAAAAAGCCGCCCTTTACGGACGGCTTTAATTTTGTTTGAATATCAGTTTTTTACCAATCTTTGCATAAAACGCATTTACATATCTGTTAGTTGTTTTAGTAATTGATGTCAAAGCATTTTCAATAACGGAGGGTGTAGTATCCTCAAGAAGATCTGCACCGATAAGAGCATTATTGAAATCTGCTTCTGCCTTTTCCCAGGCCTCTGTATCAACTACAGTTTCACCGAGAAGAGCATCAGCTGCTGCAACAGCATTATTTACCGCATTTATCTGCTCCTCGGAAAGACCTGACTTATCAGCATTTTCCCATTGAGTGCGGCTTGCTTTGTAATCCTTTGTAAGTCTGTAGCCGTTGTACTGGGGATATGCTTCGGGATTTGAATAAACATCCTTCATATTGTCATCACAGAGAAGCTGAACAGAAAGATTAATTGCAGCATCGTTACTTGCAAGTCTTTCGTGGGGCTGACCCTTGATGAACCATGTTCTGCAGGGAAAGAGACAGGTCGAGGGGTCAACTGTTCTGTCGGGCGAAATGTGGTTGTGCTCGGTACAGTATGTGCCGGCGGGAGAGTAGTCTTCGGGGAAGGTTGTTCCAAGGTCAGAGAAGGTTGCACCGAAGGAGGTTGAATTTGAATCTATGATGCCGTCAGCGTTGGTGGTCTTGTAATCCTTGCATATGGGGAAAAGCTCTGAGCCGTAGGCAACAAGGTTAAAGATTTCTGCACCTTCAGCCTGAAGCTCATTGAGGTTTTCTTCAATGTTTGCTCTTGCTGTCATATATGCATCAACCTCGGCTCTTATTGATGAATAGGTATCATCGGAAAGCCAGAGCTCTTTTGCTTCAGGGTAATATGCGTCGGGACAGAGAGCCCACATCTGTGTGCAGGAACGGATAGCAACATTTACAACACCGTTCACAAGACCTCTAAGGCCGCTCTTAAGGACTTCGGAGGGAAGAATCCGAAGTGCCATATTGATAAGATAAGTGCCGAAGCTGTCACCGAGAAGCTTTACGAGAAAGCTTTCGTAGAGAGCCTCGTCATCATGAATAATGCTAAGATTATATGTAAGAATATCACCGATAATATCTGAGCCGTCAATAGCAGGCACAAAGAAAAGCACTCTTTTTATAAGGCTGTAGTCCTGAGGATATTTCTCAAGATACTGAACTGCAACCGTTCCGCCAAGACTGATGGGGCAGATTGTTACCTTATCTGCACCTGTCTGGGCAAGGACAACATCGTTGATATACCAGTGAAGCTTGTCGGCAGTGTCGGAGACATTTCCGAAGGTGTCATAGCCGAAATAGTAAACATCCTCTTCGCCTATAATATCTGTAAGCTCCTGAACGGGAATATGTGAATAGCACTGTGCTTTCTCTTCTTCATTCATCTGAGCAAAGGAGTAGGGGAAGCAGGGAACCTCGACGGGAGTAAGATAGTTACCCTCACTGTCTTTTGCAACATTGGCAAGAGCAGCATAAGCACCTTTTTCAATGCCTTCTGAAAAGCCTGTATCTCTTCTTGTCAGAATTGAGGTCAGTAAACCGGGAAGAGCATTGCGGATAAGAGCCATAATGTCAATCTGAAGAGGCCAGCCGGTCATAACCTCGCCTTTATCGTTGAGCTTTCTGTTGCCGTTTTCGTCAAGGAGGTAGGTGTCATTCTGTCCCATACCGTGAATGAAAATTACGGGTGTGTCTGTGTCGTAGTCGGGAGTGTAGTCTGAGCTTGCTGAGGCGGTAAACATAATCATGGATAGTGTTATAATCACAGCTAAAATCAGAGCGGTAATTTTTTTGAGTCTGCGCATTTTAATTCTCCTTTTTTATTAATATGGTTAGATTTTAAACCAATATCCTCAATAAATCAAGAACAATATTAAAGAAACTGTAACTTTCCGGTAAATAAAAAGATAGTCTGAGAAAAAAAGCCGACGCTGAAAAGCGTCGGCTGAGTAATTAACTTTTAAATCAGAAGGAGATGAAGTTCTCGTTTGCGTCACATTTCATGAATCTGGGGTATGTGGGATTCATTGTAACTGTGGGCTGTTCGCTTCTTGTGATAAGCCAGATAGCAAATTCTGTATGCTGGCTGCCATCCTTACAACCAACGTGCTTAGCACCGTTGACAATCCATGTTGATTCGGGATAACGGCAGGTTGAAGCATCAACTACTCTGTCAGGTGAAATGAACTGAGCATCCTTAGATGCAATATATGAATCTGAAAGAGTAGAGCCGTAGTCAGCGAAAGTACCGCCGAAGGATGTGCGCTTGCTTTCAAGAACACCGTCACCGTGCATTCTGTAGTTTGAATAGATGGGAAGCTGCTTTGAATTGTAGTGTGAAACGAAGCTTACTGTTACGCCGTCAGCTATTGCCTCGTCAACGATTGATTCTGTACTGCGTACGAAAGTTTCGATTTCTTCAATCTTCTGAAGAGCTACTGCATATTCACCCTTATCGTCATTGAAGAAGAATTCAACTGCACCGTCAAAATATTCGTCGGGAATCATAGCCCAGAGACCGTAAGCAGTACCGACACTTACACGAAGAAAATCTTCATAGATTGCTTCTTTGTTGTCTCTGATGATATCGTTAACGGTGTTTGTAAGGCTCTTGATAAAGCCGATACCGTTAAGTGTTCTTACTAAGAAATTAACAAAGCCGTTTGTCTTTTCAAGAAGGAATTTTGCAAGAGCATCTGCATTGATTACAAGGTCGCCTGAGAAAGCTGAGCCTACAAGGTCACCGCCGTTGAGAGCAGGTGAGAAATATACAAGGTTGTCAATGCTGTCTGTACCGTAGTAGTACATATAAGCTGTTGTAATCATACCGCCCATGCTGCAGGCTGCGATATCAATCTTGTCTGCACCGGTTTCTGCCTTGATCTTTTCGATGAAATCATTAAGCTCAGCAGCAAGCTGCTTGGGACTTAATCTCCAGTCAAAAGTATTGAGATAAATGTCTTCGCCGCCGAACTTGTTCTTAAGTGAACGGTAAAGGCCGACTGCTGTGTCAGACCATGCTGCGTCATCGCTGAGGTCATATTTGCTTGCGGGTTCGGGGAACTTGGGGATATGTACGTCAGCGTATTTGGGATTGCCTTCCTTATCGCAGGAAATGGGATCAAAAACCTTAACAGCGACGTCAAGAATACCGTTTACAACAGGATGCTTGTCACCGGAAAACATATTTGTACCGATAGCTGAAAGAACGTCGAAAACAAGACCTGCATCAAATGAAAGTGCCTTGGAGCCGTCCTCACGTACAAGACCTGCAAAGTCGATACCTCTTACAACAAGGATAGGATCTTCGTTGTCCTGAGGAATAGCATTATCAGCTGCATTTGCTGCAAAAGAGGGAATGCACATTGCGAAAACTAAAATGATTGAAAGTAAAAGTGAAATTGCTTTTTTCATAAAGTATCTCTCCTTCTTTTTATTTTTAGGTAGAAACAAATACCTAGCCTAATTATGAATTATATCTTAAGTTCACCGATAAGTCAATATAATATTGAAAAAGAAGTGAATTTTTGCAGATAAATTGTTTAAATGTAAAAAATCTCATAAAAACCAGCGTTACCGGTAAGGAGATTTTTGTAATTGACGAGATAAAGAAATATTTTGTCTGTCGTTACAGAGATAATTCCTTAAGGAGAACGTTGAAGGTGGTTTTTTGAGAAAGATTTTTAACTTTTGTTGCAAAAAAGACAAAACCGCAAACTCTGTCTCCTGCATTGTATTATTTTATTTACATTTTCTTAATGTTGATGTAGACATAGATGTGTTACAATCTATTATAATTTTGTATGTCAGGATGGGAAATTATTTATGAAAGAAAAGCTCGGCAAGAAAGTCAGATCAGGTGCACCCGAAACTAAAAGATTTGACCTTCATAAGCCAATGATTTATCAGAATAAAATCCTTATGCACCTTCTTGCTTTTCCTGTTGCGAATATAAGAAGGTTTATTTCGCATTCAAGGATTACAAGAATCGGAACAGAAGGACTTAAGGGTCCATATATCCTTGTAGCAAACCATAACGCATTTTATGATTTCTATATAATGGTTGCAGCAACAAGACCGCATACGGGTGTATATCCCGCTGCGGTTGATGACTTTATCGGAAGAGAATGGTTTCTGAGAATGGGCGGTTGCCTTCCGAAGAGAAAGTACACTTCCGATATGAATACCGTAAGACAGTGCTTTAAGGCAATCAAGGACGGAGAAAGCTTCGGTATTTTTGCTGAGGCAAGATACTCTCTCTGCGGTGTCACGGAAATGGATGCACTCACGGACTCCATAGGTCAGCTCGTTAAAATGATGGGCGTACCCTGTCTCACCTTTACAAGTAAGGGACATCACCTTTATGATCCGTTCTGGGGCAACCACAAAAGCCGTCATATGAAGTACAATGAGGCTGTTCTTGAGCAGATTTTTACTGCTGAAGAGGTAAAGGAAGCTACAGTAGATGAAATCAACGCAAAAATCCGTGAGCATATTTACAATGATGACTGGCGGTGGCAGAGTGAGAGACGCCTTAAAATTACTTACAAAAAACGTGCAGAAGGACTCCACAAGCCTCTCTATCAGTGTCCGCATTGTATGACGGAATACAAAATGAACTCAAAGGGCGATACAATTTTCTGCGAGCACTGCGGAAAAGAGTGGTGGCTCAACTATTACGGTGAGCTTGAGGCTAAAGAGGGAGAGACAGAATTCAAATTCCCGTCTGACTGGTATGCATGGGAAAGAGAGCAGGTTCAAAAAGAAGTTGCTGAGGGCAGATACCGTTTCGAATGTGACTGTCACGTAAACGACCTTCCCAACGCAAAGGGCTTTGTCCGTCTCGGAAGAGGTAAAATGGTTCACGATTTGGACGGCTTTAAGGTTGAAGGTATCAGGGATTATGACGGAGAAAAATTCGAAATGAAAATTGATTCAGCCGTGCAGAATTCCGTTCACGTTGAGTATAAATACCGTTTCGGCAACGGCAGAGACTGTATTGACCTTAACACACTGCATGATACATGGTATGTATTTCCTGAAAACTGCGAATTTTCCGTAACGAAGATTACTCTTGCCACTGAGGCTATTTATAAAGAGGTATGGAAGAGACGCAGAGCAGCAAAGGAAGCATAATTATTGAAAGGGCTGATGCCCTTTTAAATGCAGAATGCAGAATGCAAAATGCAGAATTGTGGTCGCGGGTTTTCCGCGGCCTTTTCTTTTTTTGCTCTTTTCCGCAGGGAATTACGGGAATATGACGGGTAGGACCGTCGATTGTAAGCGGAGGGGAAGTTGTGCTTTTTCTTTAAGGTGGGGGCGGCGGCGAGCCGCACCTGCGTGAAGGCGCTGTGCGCCCACGCAGGTCAAATGTGTGCCTTGGCAC
>JAZPYL010000073.1:0-24308 GCA_045544175.1 Acutalibacteraceae bacterium
TAATAACAATATTGCCAACAAAATCCGGAGGAACATCGAGTTCCCCCGGATTTTCGCATATATTTGCCCTTTTTTCACCCTCTCGGAGTACCTGTGTACGCCTTCGGAGTGAAGAAAAGGGCATCTTGCAACATTCTCGGCAGTCTGTCTTTTGATTTTTAATTGTAAGGCTTAATCAAATATACCCTGAAGGAAGGCGAAGAATACGGCACCGAAATATTCGAAATTAATAGTATCAAGGAATGAGATTTTTTCCGGGGCATCAATCTCTTCAGTCTGAGTTGTAGCTGCTACATCGCTCTGGAAAGCAATGATCACCTTATCTGCTTTATGGTTGGTTCCGGTACGGACAGTAACGGCATATCCGTCTACATAGCATACACTGAAATAGCCCATTTTATTGAGCTCTGTTGAGAGTTCAACAGTCTCGCCGTCAGTCTTTACGGCAGTGTATGTGATTTTGCAGAGCTTGTTTTCGGAATTGAACTCATAATCCTTAAGCTTGAATTTTTCTATTATTATTTCAGGCTCCTCTTTGGCTTCTTCCAAAGGAAACTCCATTCTGCAGTCAAGGAACCTTACAGCAATTGTACGGCTTTTTTCACGGTAAGTAAGAGTGTAGATTAAGGGAGAGCCGTCGAGTTTATAACGATAGTATTCATAACCGATTAAATCTTTATTTCTGAAGGGTTCGGGGGAGAGAGTCTTCTCTGTACCGTCAGCATATTTTATTCTGAATTCCTTGCTTTCCAGTTCATAAGCAAATCTGTCCTCTGAAAGAGCTTCGTCAAAAAGAGGTTCAATTTCCAGAACAACAGCATCGGTATATGTTTTTACTGTCTTACCTTCATAAGTATCAACGGGAGCAGGGTCATAGTCGGCCTTGTAAATTTCTGCTTCTACATAGACGGTGACATTATCTTTGCCTTCGTTTTTTGCAGCGACAAATTCCTTGTAGCTTACATAGGAAGAAATATATACAGTGTGCATTCCGTCTTTGGTAAGAGGGTATTTATCAAGTGAGGAAAACTCCTCTATTGTACCGTCTTCAAAGGTAACCTCGTATGTGTAGTTGATACCGCTTTCACCAAGGTCAAGATAGGAATCTTCATATACTTCGGGGGAATCCTTGAACATCTCTTTGTTCTTTTCGTAGGCAGCCTGCATATCCTTGAAGGAAACAGGGGTGTCGTCAGCAAATTTGATATACTCAATTTCAGGTGATTCTATATACCTGAAAAAGCCCTGACTTGCAAGGAAGACTGTGGTTGCTGCAAGGAGTACAATAAATACTCCGAGGATTGATAAGGCGATTTTTGTTTTCTTTTTCATTTTTGTTTTCTCCTTTTTTTGTTGTGACTATATTGTATAGTATTTTCACTTAAAAATAAATGACAAAAAGTGCAAAAATATACCTTCTTTTTTTACTTTAAGGTAACGGTAATCGAAACGAACAAGCCAAAATGTCCGATTTCCGGCACCTTTGTAATTTTTTCTCCTCGCAATACGCGAGTATTGTTTCGTCGAAGAAAATCCCAAATGCACCAAAACTCGGGCATTTACGGTCTTTGAGTTTAATGGGTGAAGATTTTTCTTGTAGCAAGGCAAAAGGTGAAGGGAATACTTGCGTATTTCCGAGGCTTTTAACGATGCTACGGGGAAAATATGCCCCATTAAACCTTGTACGGTTCGACTACCGTTACCTTAGGGTGACGCCTTTCGAATCCGAATCGCCGAAAAGCCGCTGAAAGTCACACTTTCAGGCGTGTTCGGATTATATTCGTCACCCTATGGTGATGAAATTATATAACAGCTATATGGCTGGTATGACTGCCTTTGTGCAGTTGCTTCAAAATCAATCATCTGTTCAATTTGATGAGCAGGTGATTTTTTTCGTTTTACACAGAAAAAATAGACAAAATTTATAGATTTGGTTGATTATTTTTGTTTTATATGATATTATGACTGAGTCAGAGATATAATAATGTAAAACGGAGTGATTTTAATGAAACACATTATGAAACCGATTGCAATTCTTTTGACGGTATTAATGACATTTTCAACATTATTCGCAACAGGGCCTACAGCTTTCGCCTTCAAAGCTGATGAGCCCATTTTTGCTTTTGAGGAAACTGTCGGCCCGATTGTTCCTGACGGTTTTCACCTTACGGGAGGAACTGAGGTTAACGAAAGCGGAGAAACAATATGGGAGGCTGAAAGTGAAGCCAGTGAATACGGTCTTGTAAATGTTATCTGGATCGATATTTCCGGTAATAAGGTGCAGAATCCTGAGGTTCCACTTGCATATCCCGTTAATGAAGAGGGTGAACCTGTTGTAAAGGGAGATACTCTTCCTTCCGAGTATGACGCAAGGAATGACGGACTTATTACTCCTGTTGAGTATCAGGTCGGAGGTACCTGCTGGGCACACGCTGCAACAGCCTGTGTTGAAACAGCATATCTCAAAAACTTCGGAACCGCTTATGACCTTTCCGAATACCATGCCGCATGGTTTGCTAAAAACAGTTATTATGAAGGCATAACCGATTCTGCCAATGACGGCATTTCAAAAACCGATATAGTAAGCGGTGTGCTTGATGCAGGCGGTAATATGTATGAATATTTCAGAGCAGTAGGTAACTTTTCAGGTGCAGTGCTTGAAAGCCGTTACCCGCTTAACACAGAAGATAACTCCTCACGTGTCGGCACGGCTCAGCTTGCTGAGGATATGAAGAACACCTTCACTTATGAAACAAGATATCATCAGGATGCTATTGTTGAAGGAATTAAAGCAATTCCTTACAGCATCAGTGCACTCAAGCAGGCTGTTCTCGATTACGGTGCTGCTATGGTTCTTTATTATTCAGACGATGCCTACTATACCGGAGGCTGGTATGTAGGAGACGATTATCCTGTAGCTTTTTATCATCCTTCGGCAACCGATACTAACCATGCAGTTACTCTTGTAGGCTGGGATGATAACTTCAGCCGTGAAAATTTCGGCACATACAAGCCTCAGAGCGACGGTGCATGGCTTATAAAGAACAGCTGGAGCTCACATTGGGGTAATAACGGTTACTTCTGGATTTCCTATGAAGATTCGAGTATCAAGTTATACGACTCTTATGTTGTTACGGTCAGTGACCCAAGTGACTATGAGGACATATATCTTCATAACGGCTTCAGCAACGTATTGAGTTCAAACAAATATACGGATTCCGCAAACGTTTTTACTGCCCGTAACGATGTTTATCTTTCAAAAATAAGCTATGGCGGTTCAGCAGCAAATATAGATTATACGCTTAAAATATACAATGGTCTTGACGAAAACTGTACAGATCCTACTGCAGGCACGCTGGTATATACTCAGAGAGGAAAAACCTACGGTGATGAATATATCGCAGTTAACGGTGACGTTAAAATAAGCAAAGGTGACCGTTTCTCTGTTGTTCTTGAACTGGATAGAATTTATTATGAGACCGACCATTACACAACCTGCCATGAAGGCGACAGCTTCTATTACGATTCTGCTGCCGGTGAATGGGTTGATACTGCAGGTTCAAGCTACGGCAATGTATGCATAAGAGCCATTGCAAAGTATCAAAAAGAAAGCGATACATATAAGGTAACCTTTAAGGACGGTAACAAGCACAGTGAAACCGCTGTTGCTTCAGACGGTACTGTAGCCCTTCCTCAGAAGGCAGGTCACACTTATGTTCTCACCTACAATAATGCAGAGTTCACGGGTACAGGTATCAGTCAGGACTGTACAGTAAATATGCACTGCTATCCTACAAACGGTGAAACCTCAGAAGACAACGAGTGCACAACAGTATATGAGTGTATTTATTGCGGTGAGAAAATGAAGGAAGATGTTGTTATACATTCCTTCAGCTCTGAGGTGGTTCCCGCAACTGTCAGAAATATCGGATATACTGTGAACACCTGTAATGTCTGCGAAGAGTATATTTACAGTGATATCAATATTCTCAGCGGCGCCGAAGGCGGTCAGTCGGAGGGCTTCTGGTGGCAGTATACAGACGGCAACCTTTGTATATTTGCTGCAGAGGAATATAAAATGCCTGATTTTACTGCTGCCTCCGAAACTCCTTGGTCAGCATATCTTAACGATATTACAACGCTTACAGTAGGAGACAGAATCACCTACCTCGGTGACTATTTGTTCAGCGGTCTTCCTGCACTCAGTGAGCTTAATCTGCCCGACAGCATTACTGAAATCGGCGATTATTGCTTCAGCGGTGCAAAGGCAATTGAGGTATTCGACTGCCCTGAAGGCCTTACGAAAATCGGTACCTATGCATTTAACGGTGCAGTATCACTTGAGGAAATCAATTACAATGATATAATCAGAACTATCGGCAGCTACGCTTACAAGGGCTGCAGCTCACTCACTGAGGTCATTATTCCCGGTACCCTTACATCTGTCGGTAAATATCTTTTCTATAATTGCCCGAATGTAACCAAAATAACTGTTGAAGAGGGCGTAACCAGCTTCTCATATCAGGTATGGTGCGAATACGGCAACAGTAAGCTTGAAGAGCTTGTTATTCCGTCAACAGCCACAAGTGTTACCTTTATGAACTATGCACATCTTGACAAATATACTGTTTCACCTGACAACAAGGTATATTGCAGTGTAGACGGTGTAGTTTTCAGTAAGGATATGACAACTCTTTACGCTTATCCCGCAACAAAGCCGGACAGGTATTATAAGGTTCCTTCAACTGTTGATGAAATGGACTATTACGTTTTCAGCTATATCAACGGACTTGAGTATCTTGATATGTCCGACTGCTCAATAAAAATCATAAAGGATAAAGCATTTAATCAGACTAAAACTCTTTCAAATGTAAATCTTCCCAAGACAACTACAAACATCTGGTATCAGGCCTTCTACCGTACAAAAATAGCCAGTATTTATGTTCCTTCTACGGTTACCTCTTATCAGGATCCACCATTTACAACGGGAGGCAGCAGCTCATACAACATCCCCGACTTCTATACTGACAGCGAAACTGCAAAAATCAAGGAGTTCGCTGACAAAAACAGCTACAACTGTACAGTGGTTCATACTGCTCATAATTTCAGTACAACTGTCAGCGAAATGAGTAAAGATCCTACCTGTAACAATGAAGGCAAGTCCTTTAAAATCTGTGAGTGCGGTAATTTTGAATACAAGACAGTTCCCGCTACAGGCGAGCATTCACTTGTAAAGGGAGCAACGACAGAGCCTACCTGTACTGAAGCAGGCTATACAGTTTATACCTGCTCTGTATGCGGCACAGAAGAGAAGAAGGACGAGGTAGCTGCTCTCGGTCACAGCTTCGGTTGGATCATTGACAGGGAAGCAACTTGCGGAGCCGAGGGTAAAAAGCATGAAAAGTGCAGTATCTGCGATGCTGTACGCAGCTCTGATACAGTTATATCTGCAACAGGTAAGCACACATATACATCTGAAATCACAACTCCTGCAACACATCTTAAGGAAGGTATTGAAGTCTTCACCTGTTCCGTCTGCGGTGACAGCTACACAGAGACTGTTGCAAAGCTTGAAAAGCACGATTACATTAAGACTGTAACGGTTCCTACCTGTGAGGACAAGGGCTACACAACCTATACCTGTGCGTGTGGTGATACATACCGGGCAGACGAGGTAGACGCACTCGGCCATAGCTATTCTTCTGAGGTTACAGTTGCACCTACCTGCACAGAGGACGGTGTAAAAACTTATACCTGTGTAAATTGCGGAGATACATATACGCAAACAGTTTCCGCAACAGGTCACAGCTATGAAAAGAAGACAACAGCGCCTACATGTGAGGACAAGGGCTATACAACCTACATCTGTGCCTGCGGTGATACATACCGGGCAGACGAGGTAGACGCACTCGGCCATAGCTATTCTTCTGAGGTTACAGCTGCACCCACCTGCACAGAAGGCGGAACTAAAACTTACACCTGCGGAAAATGCGGTGACAGTTATACAGAAAATGTAGCTGCAACAGGTCACTCAGTCAGAAATGTAGCTGCAAAGGCTCCTACCTGTACCGAAAAGGGTAACGAGGAGTACGAATACTGTGTAAACTGTAATTATACAACTTATAAGGAAATAGCTGCAGCAGGTCACAGCTATAATAAGAAAATAACTGCACCTACCTGCACTGCAAAGGGCTATACAACCTACACCTGTTCAGTATGCTCGGATAACTATGTAGCTGATGAAGTTGCCGCCTCCGGACATTCTTATGGTCAATGGTCACAGATAAAGGCACCTGACTGTACAGAAAAGGGTAAGGCTGAGAGAAGCTGTTCAATCTGCGGTGGCAAGGATTATAAGGAGATTGCAAAAACAGGCCATAGTCTCAGAACCGCAGCTATCGCCCCCACTTGCACAGAGAGAGGCTACACACTTTATGAGTGTAACAACTGTGCATATTCTTACAGAGATAACTACATTGCTGCTAAGGGACACAGCGACAATAATGCTGATCACACCTGCGATGAATGCGGTACTGCAATGAGTCCTTCAGGTAACTGCAGCTGTAATTGCCATAAGAACGGATTTATGGCATTTATATGGAGAATTATCAATTTCTTTTATAAGCTGTTCAAAACAAATAAGATCTGTGCTTGCGGAGCAGCACATTATTAATTGATAGGAAGCCACCGGGTGCAAATGAACCCGGTGGCTGTTTTTCATTTCATTCTGCACTGCTGAAAAAACAAGTATCTGATGAAATGCCGGCGCATATCGGTGATTTTAACGCATTATTGTGTGCTTAGTTCACATTTTAAAGAAATGCTTCCTTGTCGGATGTGGTCATAAGTGAGACTTTTGCTATATTTATGAAAACATAATACACTAATAATTGAGATTTCATACTTTATTCACATTTTAATTGTATTATCATAGACGATAATGTGTTATTGTGTCTTGTTTTGGCTTTCAGTGTCAATTGCAGTTGCAGTAACTTTTATAATGAAATACAATCGGAATATTACAGTATCGTAATTTGTTTAAGCTTCCGTCAGAAATTAAAAAAGATTGTTGAGGTAAAAAAATGAAGGAAAAAACCAAAATAATTTTAAGATGCATAATTTTTACTTTGGTTCTGTGCATGTGTCTTGTAGGAGTGCAGACTGTTCTTGCAGACAAGGAAGGCAAAGACTATATGAAGCTCCGTGCTATTTTCGACGAGCCTGAAAACTCTTTTGATGCAGTTATTCTCGGTTCAAGCTCAACCTATGCTTATTGGAATCCCGCTGTTGCGTGGGCAGAAAAGGGGATTGCTGTATATTCAATGTCTAACGCATCTCAACCTGTCGAAATCTCTCACTTTCTTATTGAAGATATCAGAAAGAAACAGCCTGATGCTCTTTATATTATTAATATTACCCGTATGCTTGAGGTTGAAAAGTACTATGATGCAAAGATTTACCGTTATGTGAATAACTATCCTCTGACGGCTAACAAATATAAAGCTCTTGATTATATGCTTGATATTACAAACGTTCCTCTTAAAGACAGAGTGAATTATTATTTCCCCATTATTCAGTTCCATTCAAGATGGAAAGAGCTTGAGCAGTTTGATCTGGCATTTGGTACAGAGCAGTACAAATCAGCAAGTAAATACGGAAAATATCTTAAGAAATCAAATCCCCAGGAGCCTGTTGTATACGATTTTGAGACTTGTGAAGAAATTACCCCCACAATGCAGGAAACACTCCAGGTGCTTATGGATTACTGTAAAGATGAAGAGGTAAAGGCTCTTTTCCTTCTTATGCCTCAGGCTCTCAGCAGAGAGACAAGCAATCTAAGACAGAACACAGTTGTAAAGATTCTTGAGGATAACGGCTTTGATGTTCTTGACCTTCGTAAGAAGGTAGAGGAAATAGGTATCGACTACAGTAAGCATTATTACGATAATAAGCACACTAATATTCACGGCTCAGTTCTGGTTACTGATTATGTTTCCGATTATCTTATTGAGAATTATGGCTTTGAAGATAAGCGCGGCACAGAAGAATATGCAGATTGGGATGAAGATTGCAAGGCTTATTATAAGCATATTGCAAAGTATCTTTGGGATGAGGATTATGAATATCTGAAGGCTGCAGAAAAGCTCAAAAAATAATATTGATATAAAAAATGCAACACTGGAAAGTGTTGCATTTTTTTCTTTATAAAGCGTTTTTTAAAGATAGGTTCTCAGAAGCTTATGTGTGGCGTCATAGCGGGCGTTGTAGCTTTCACAGCCGATAACAACGGTGATAATAGTTTTTCCGTCCTTTGTAGCCGCCGATATAATTCCCGTATATTCATCGTCAACGGTGCCTGTTTTCATACCGTGTGCGTAGGGGGAATAGTAATAGGCATAAGAGGCGATAAGTGAGTTTGTTGTGCCCCAGGAGTGCTTCTGGCCCGTGAGTGATTTGACGTATTTATAGGGGGTGGAGGTTATAGCTTTGAGTGTGTCATTTCTTAAAACCTTTCTTGCTACAAGAACAAGATCATGTACCGTTGAATAATGGCCTTTAACGGGGTAGCCGTGGGGATTTACACAGTTAGTACCCGTAGCACCGATAGATTTCATATACTTATTCATAAGAGAGACAAAGTAGTTCTTTGCCGCAACATAGCCCATATTGGGATTGCCTGAAACCTTTCTCGCACAGTTTACGGCTATGGTGTAAGCCGCATCTCCGCCCGAGGGCAGAAGCAGACCGTAAAGAAGGTCCTTAAGCTTGAATTTTTCACCTCTTTGTATGTCACAGCGGCTGGAGTAGGCCTCAACCATATTAAGCTCGTTACCTACCGTAATTATATCGTCCTCGTCCATATATTTAAGGGCAACAAGGGCCGTTATAAGCTTGGTGATGCTTGCAGGATAACAACGCTTGTTGATGTTATTCTTGAACATATATTCCTTGTCTGTGACATTATATACGGCAGACATATATTTTACCGTAGGAGAGGTGACCTTTACCTTGACCTTAGCCTTGAAGGTTTTGTACTTTGCCGTAAGAGTGACGGTGCCCGTGCCTTTGGCATAAAGTCTTGAATCGGAAACCTTTATTACGGATTTGTCCGAAGATGACCATTTGACCTTTGAATTATAGTAGGGCACGGTTATTTCGGGGTATTCGCCTTTTCGTATCACATCAGGCACAATGATTGTTATGTTGCCTGTATCGGCTTTTTTTATTTTAGAGGATTGCCCCTTGGAGAACTGATATTTATTCTCAATAATGGGGACAATTTTGAAATAGCAGGTCTTTTTCGGTGTCTTTTTTACATAGGTAAAGGTTGTTTCCTTGGTTGAGCCCACCTTCTTGTATTTTCCGTCAGAGGCAGAGGAAACATATATGTAGTACAGATTGGCCTTACCTGCCTTCTCCCACGTGAGAGTAATGCTTCCGCCGTCCTTTGATTTAACCTTGGGGGTGGTGGCTCTCGGGGGAGAGGTGTAGAGTCTTATAAGGTCGCTGTAGAGAGAACGGTTGCCCTTCTTTTTTGCAACTACCTTTATTTTGTATTTGTTTTCGGTGGTCAGATTTTTTATTTTAAATGTAGTTTTTTCCGTTGTTCCCGCAGCGGTATAACCGTCCTTGCCTGAAATTCCGTAGAAAACCTTGTAGTGCTCTGCACCCTCAACGCTATCCCAGCTTATTGTTATACTGTCAGCAGTGGATTTTACAAAAGCAAGGTTTGCGGGAGTCGGCAGTTTCGTTTCGGCAGAGAAAACCTCAGAGTAGTTGCCGTATTCCTTAGTGCCGTCCTCATTTTTTATATATGCTCTTAATCGGAATTCATAGGTTGTGTCGGGTGTCAGGTCCTTGACGGTGTATTCGGTCTTTTTTGTTGCACTGACATATCTGAACTTCTTTTCTCCGACAGCTCTTTTCCAGACCTGATATCCGTACATATCCTCAACCTTATCCCAGGTGATTGTAACAGTTGCTTCTGTTGTAGAGATTTCAGTCATTTCCGGAGCAGGAAAGTCAGCTGCGCTGCTGATAAAAGAGAAGCAGACCGTCATAAGGCACAGACTAAGGCCGATAAACAGGGATTTGAATATTCTTTTCATTTATAACCTCAGTTTTATATAAATTTTTCTATATATTCGTTAAGCTTTGCCTCGTATTCTTCTCTGCCTTTTATGAAAGCCTGAGCGTGATCGGCGCCGTCTACAAGAAGAATATCCTTATTCTCACTGCCGCAGTTATTGTAAAGCTCGGGACACATAGATGAGGGCACAAGTCCGTCATCGGCACCGTGTACGAAGAACATAGGTATTTTTGCATTCTTTACACTGTCAACAGGGGAGATGTCACTGAACCTTAAGCCGTGATTGATTCTGTGTACAAGGGAGATCCCCTTGGTTATGATATAGGCACCCTTCAGGCCCATATTATCAATTTTCCAGGTGAAGAAATCGTCAGCCTTTGTAAAGCCGCAGTCGGCTACGGTGAATTTTACGTTTTCGGGAAGGTCTTCTCTGCCTGACATCATACATACGGTAGCACAGCCCATTGAAACGCCGTGAAGGATAATTCTGATATCCTTACCGAATTTTTCTTTCATGTATCTTAGCCACTGCATACAGTCATCTTGCTCGTAGTAGCCGAAGGTGCAGAAATTGCCTTCACTTTCACCTGAGGCAATATGGTCGGGGAGAAAAACATTTATGCCCTTTTCAAGATAGTACTGTGCAAACTTTGAAAATTCTCTCTTACCGCTGCTTCGGTAGCCGTGAGCACCGAAAAGGTAAACGTCAGACTCTTCCTTAGCTTTCATAAGATAGCCTGTGAGTCTTTCTCCTCTTGCGGACCAGATATAGTGTCTTTCGTAGCCGTAGCTTTCAAGCCACTGAAGATTCTTTTCGAGAAATTCACCTAAATGGCTGTTATCACAGCCTGAGATTTTCTGACCTACCTCTTCGGGAGGAGTCAGCTTCCGGTTGAAAAGCACTTCATCTGCAAGAGTGCAGATTCCGTATGCTGCAGCACCTATGGCAGCAGCTGTGATTGCAGTATCTTTTAAACATTTTTTCATATCTTCACATCCTTGGGTTTTTGTCTGTGGAAGGCACAGTTACCTATATTTACGGGTGAAAGCATCATTTTTGTCTGACTTATTCTTTCACCTATTGTAATTTTTCTTGTGGGGATATCCGTAAGGCAGACAGCCTTGATGCTTTCGAGAAGCAGGATATCGTCAATTGTCCCGTCAAGAGGGAGAGTAATTACCTTTTCTTCGCCGGGTAAAAGGTCAAAGCAGTTATCGCTGAATGGATTCGTGCTTTCGCTTTCAAGACGGACAAGACGGGCGTATTTGTCGCTTTTAAGAGTAATTCTGATTTCGTCATCAGCTATCTCTTTTTTCATTTCAAGAGAAGCCTTCGGTAAGTCAAGGTCCTTTTCTTCACCGAAGAGGAAAATTCTTCTTGCAGTTTCTTTTCCGTCCTCATAAAGACAGAGAACAAGGCCTGTTCGCTTTGTGTCATAGGCCTTTCTCAGTGTAGGCATATCTCTTCTGAAAAGTACGGTGTTTGTAAGAGCTTTTGCAGTTACGGTCTGCTCTTCTGAGGAAAAAATGCCCTTTTCAAAGTAGAAGAAGCTGAGGGATACTTTTACCTCTTTATCTTCCGTAAGGTCATTGATAAGGTATGCCTTAAGGTCTTCCTCTGTATCCTCAAAGGAAACAGTCAGGGGACGGTTGAAGTGCTTTGCACCGTACTGAAGAGCCTTATAGTTGCCGTAGAAATCTACGCCTGACCAGGAGCATACGGGCCAGCAGTCATTAAACTGCCACCAGATAGCACCGTTACATCTGCCCTTGTTTCTGCGCCAGTGCTCCGTTGCATCTTCAATACACTTGAGCTGAGTCACCTGTGAGAGATAGATGAAATCCTCAAAGTTCTTGGGAAGATTGAATCTTGAACGGATGTAGTAAAACATTTTTGCATTACCTGAATTGCATTTCTGGTGACTTTTCATAACATCGCTTTCAAGGTCATAGTCCTCTTCCTTTGCAAAGGAACGGACCGTTTTTATATCGGGGAGACTTTCAAAGCCGAATTCGCTGCAGAAGCGTGTCATACGGTTACGGTATTCCTTCATAGATGACATTCCGTGCCATACACTCCACAGATGTGTGTCACCGACATTGTCGGAGTTGATACCCTTGCCGTAGCCTGCACCGCAGGGCGAGCCGGGAATAAATGAGGTGGTTTTATCATATTTGCGAATTTCATCTTCGAGAATTTCGTAGAAAAAAATCTCTGTCCATTTTATGTAGTCACGAAGGTGCATCCAGCCGCCTGACATAGTTTCAATTTCATTGTTGCCGCTCCAGAGAGCAAGTGAGGCGTGATGGCAAAGCCTTGTGACGTTATATTCGATTTCTTTTTTTACATTTTCAAGAAAGTCTTCTCTGAAGAAGGGGTAAGGCTGACAGGCAAAAGCAAAATCCTGCCACAGAAGAATACCCATCTCGTCGCAGAGATTATAGAAGGTATCACTTTCGTAGTAGCCGCCGCCCCATATACGAATGATGTTGAAATTGGAATAAAGGGCGCTTTCAAGAAGCTTTCTTGTTTTATTTTCGTCAAATCTTGTAATAAAGCTGTCAGAGGGGATAAGGTTTGCACCTTTAGCAAAAATAGGAACACCGTTTAAAACAAAGCAGAAGTTTGTGCCGTATTCATCCTTGCTTCTGTCAAGAACAAGGGTACGAAGACCGATTTTCTTCTCTGCCTCACTTAAAAGGGTTCTCTTATCCTTAAGCTGTGCCGTGATTTTATAAAGAGGCTGTGAGTCCTTGCCCGAAAGCTCCTTTGTCCACCAGAGCTCAGGCTCTTCAACAAGGAAGCTGCCCTCTTTTACTTTAAGTGTTTCCTCTTTACCGTTGGGGTGGGTGAGAGTAACAAGGCAGGTAAGTCCGTCCTTGAATTCCCCAGTTTTTACGGAAAAGTCGATTCTCACCTTGCCGTCCTTATGCTCCTGTGTAACAGTGAGGCCTTCGATTCTGCCTCCCTTTGTGAATTCAAGACCGATTTCACCGGAAATACCGCTCGGAACAAGTACGGGGCCCCAGTCCCAGCCGAAATGGCACTGAGGCTTACGGACAAAGACGATACCGTTCATACCGTTTGAGTTAGGGGGAACGATAGTCTTTTTAGCAATATCCTTAACATAATTTACAGGTGAAAGGAAAAGGAAGGAAAGCTCATTTTCGCCTTCTCTGAGATACTCTTTTACGGGGAAGGTGTAACCGATATGGCAGTTGTCAGTATAAGCGATTTCCTTGCCGTTTACGGCGATTTTACAAAGGGTGTCGAGCATCTTGCAGTGAAGATATATTTCGTCACTCTCAAGCTCTTTTTGCGACACTGTTATTTTTTTATAATATTCCCAGTCCTTCTCGCCTACGAAGGCACATTTTTCTTCGTTAAGGCCGTCGAAGGGATCGGGAATAATTTTATTTGCCATAAGGTCAAGAAAGTTGCAGCCGGGGACCGTTGCAGGTAAAAATTTTTCGGTGCCTTTTTCTCTGAAAAGCCACTCGCCGCTAAGGGATTTATACATAGTAGTCTCCTTCAATTCGCAATTCACAATTCGCAATGCGCAATCGCGGGGTAAGTATTATTTTCGGTTTTTATATATTCCGCCCGGGTAGGTGGCGGTGGGGATAAGGCGGGGAAAGGGTTGCTTTATGATTTATGGGGATAAAGAGGGAAGGCTGTCAGGAGGGGAAGCGGAGGTTTAATTTTATGTGGCGGTGGCGGGGGCGGCGAGCCGCGAAAATGCCCGACGGAGTCGGGGCATTTTCCAAATGTGTGCCAAGGCACACATTTGACCTGCGTGGGCGCATTGCGCCTTCACACAGGTGCGGCTCGCCGCCGCCCCTACCGCCATCTTACGGCAAAGCTCTGCCTTTCCTCTACGTCATTGCCTTTACATCTCACCTGACGGTAAATCCGTCACCTGACCGACAGTCGGTTTTTATCCAAGATTCCTTAAAAGCTCACCGTAGAAGTCAATTGCCTTAAGGTAAACATCAACGGGAAGTCTTTCGTTTGCGTTATGTACGGAATTGAATAATTCGTTGTTTATTGAGAATGCACCGAAACGGTAAACCTCTTTGCACATTCTTGAGAAGTGTCTTGCATCAGTACCTGCATTAAGCACGAAGGGGGCAACACCTACATCGGGGAAAACAGATTTGATTGTCTTTTCAAGATATCTGAAGGAGTCTGTTTTGTAATCGGAGAAGGGCGGTGCATCCTTTTTCTTTACAAGCTCAATTTCAATATCACTGCCTACAACATTTCTTATGTGTGTAAGAATTTCCTCGTAGGTGTCCTGAGGTGCAAGACGGAAATTGAAGGTAGCTGAAGCGACATCGGGAACTGAACCCTTTTCATTGCCTGCTTCAAGCTTCGTGAGAACGAACTCGGAACGGATCATTGCCGCTGCATCGGGAATGGTAGCCATAACCTTTTTAACAACGGGGCCGAAGATGCCGAGGTTTCTGAACACCTGCTTGAGAGGTGCATCCATACAGTCGGAGAATGCACCGAGCATACCTTCAAGGGCAGGTGTGATGGTAGCCTTGGTGGGATTTTCTTTAATAGCGTTAACCGCTTCGATAATTCTGTCGGGAGGAGATTTCTTTGACTTGGAATTGCTCTTGTGGGCCTTAAGGGTAATTGTTGCCCAGCCTTTTTCCGAAAGGGCAATCATAGCGTGGGGCTTTTTGATGCCCATGGGAAGCTCCTGCATAATAGCGCCTCCCTCGTCAAGAACGAACCAGGGAGTGATGTTGTTTTCTTCGAACCATTCTACTATCTTGGGCATAGTGTCGCCTGCAACCTCTTCGTTGTTGCTTGAAGCGTAGTAGATGTCTCTTTCGGGGGTGAAGCCCTCTTTGATAAGGCTTTCCATAGCCTCAAAGGCAGCACAGATAATGCACTTGTTGTCGATTGTGCCTCTGCCCCACATAACGCCGTCGTGGATTTCAGCTTCAAAAGCAGGATGAACCCAGTCCTGTCCTTTATCGGAAACAACGTCATAATGCCCCATAAGAATAAGGGGCTTCTTTGTGCTGTCCTTACCCTTCCAGCGAAGAAGGATACCGAATTCATTTATAAGCTGTGCTTCTACGGTGGCGAAAAGGTCGGGATAGATTTCCTTTAAAAGAGGCAGGAAATTACCGAATACCTCTCTGTCAAAATTGCCGTCCTTATCGGAGATTGTCTTTTGTCTTACTACTGTCTGAAAGCGCTCGATGGCTCTTTCTTTATTGATTTCTGCCATTTTTATTTCCCCCTGAATTTATATCTCTTTGATAAACTTACCCATAATTGACGGGCCGTCTTCAATATAGATACCTGTTGCCTTAGCCGTATCCTCTGTAAAGGTATCAACACCCTTTACGTGCTTTGAGTGGTGATAGATAAGATAGGGTACGGGATCTCTTGCGTGAGTTTTTGTAACAATGGGTGTGGGATGGTCGGGTAAAATCATAAGCTTATAGTCGCCGTATTTTTCAAGCTCTTCAATAAGCCTTGCAAGAATTCTCCTATCAATAAGCTCAATGGCCTTTACCTTGTTTTCGGGCTCATTTCTGTGACCGCATTCGTCGGGAGCTTCAACATGAATGTAGACAAAGTCCTTGCCGCTTTCCAGCTCCTTAAGAGCGCATTCAGCCTTGCCCTCAAAGTTTGTGTCAATATAGCCTGTAGCACCCTCAACGTCGGGAGTGCTCATTCCTGCACTGATACCGATGCCTTTAAGAAGGTCAACAGCAGATATAACTGAGCCTTCAATGCCGTAAAGCTCCTTGTAGGAGGGGAGAATGGGCTTATTGCCTTCGCCCCAGAGCCAGATTGAGTTGCCGGGTCTTTTGCCTTCAGCGATACGCTTAAGGTTGACGGGGTGGTTCTTAAGAACATCATAGCTCTTTTTCATCATTTCGATAAGCTCTTTTGCGTTTTCGCTCTTTGAAATATAGGGGCCGATGACTCTGTCGCTGATATCGTGAGGAGGTGTCATATCGCCAAGGTCCGTTGTGCCTTTACTTACAACAAGGCAGTGACGGTAGCTGACACCACTGTAGTATGTATATTTTTCGTTTCCGAAGGCCTCCTGAACTGCTTTTATAAGCTCAGCTGCTTCTTCGGAGCTGATATCGCCTGCAGAGTAGTCAACCATTGTTCTGTCTTCAAATTTTTCTTCCTCAGAGAGAGTAACAAGGTTACAGCGGAGAGTAACATCGTCATCCCTGAGCTTTACACCGATGCTTACAGCCTCAAGAGGCGAACGGCCCGTATAGTATTTTCTGGGGTCGAAGCCCATTACGCTCATATTGGCAACGTCACTGCCGGGCTTTAATTCGTCAGCGACGGTCTTTACAAGACCAACCTCACTTCTTTTTGCAAGAAAGTCCATATTGGGCTTGTCCGCACACATCATGGGAGTTTTTCCGTCAAGGGCAGGTACGGCGTAGTCAGCCATACCGTCACAGAGAAGAACTACGTATTTCATTATATTCCGTCCTTTCATCAAAACAAAAATCCCCCTGTCTTTTTTGTCGGATTTTTGCTTTGTATTATTCGTTATTCAATATTCATTAGTATAAAGGGATGCAAACTGCTAAAAATAATATTCGGCAAATATTTTCGGGAAAACTATTGACAATTCCCTTTTTTTAGGGTAGAATAGTTCAGCTGTCAAAGATGATCCATTAGCTCAGCCGGCAGAGCACTTGACTTTTAATCAAGGTGTCCGGAGTTCGAATCTCCGATGGATCACCACAGTGTCCCTTTCGCTTTAAGCGAGAGGGATTTTTGTTTTTCTGCTCTGTCATTCTGAACGCAGTGAAGAATCTTAAGACCCTTCGCGATGCTCAGGGTGACATTTGGGAGATGTTTTTACACCTCTGCTTCAAGTCTGTAAATAGGCTGACCTAAATCAGAAAATCTCTTTTCATATTCCGTTACGATGTTTCCCTCAAAGTCACTGCTGTGAAGGTCAAGGGAGACATTTTTTATTTTATAAGCACTGTGTGAAAACTCCTCAATAGAGAATTCAAAGAAATGCATATTATCTGTTTTCTGATGAATTTCTCCGCCGTCCTTTAAAAGCTTACGGTAAATATCAAGGAAGAAACGGTGTGTGAGACGGTGTCTTGCATACTTGGCCTTGGGGAAGGGGCAGGAGAAATTAAGATAGATTAAATCAATGCTCTTTTCGGGAATGAACTTAGGGAGATATTCCGCAGAGCCGCAGATAAACTTAATGTTTGTAAGACCTGCTTCCTTTGCTTTTTCGCAGGCGAGAACAATAACATTCACTGCCTTTTCAACGGCGATAAAATTAATATCAGGGTGTCTTTTTGCAATCTCAGCGGCAAACTGACCTTTACCGCAGCCGATTTCCATTCTTACGGGATTACTGTTCCCGAAAAGCTCCGTATAGTCAATAAGCGCCTTTTCCTCAATAGCTTTGTTGAAATCCCTTTCCTCACCTAAGGGAAGGTCAAGTATATATTCTCTTACCCCGTCAAGTCTTGTGGCGAGGTTTTTCTTTTTTCTCATTCTCATAGTTTTACAGCTCCATTATCTTTTCTATAAGGAAGTCAACGTCCTTTTCCGGTGTTGCCCAGCTTGTACAGAATCTTACGGCAGTTTTGCCGTCCTTTCTGCCCCAGAAGGAAGATACAAAGTCCTTATTCAGCTTTTCGAGCTGTTCGTCTGTAAGAAGAGGGAACTGCTGATTGGTGTAGGAATCGTAAAGGAAGTCGATACCCTTTGAGATGAATGCCTCACGGATTCTCATTGCAAGAGAAGAGGCGTGGCGGGCAATCTTGTGATAAAGGCCGTCGGTGAAAAGAACGTCGAACTGAATGCCTAAAAGTCTGCCCTTAGCAAGCATTGCGCCCTTTTGCTTTTCTATGTAGCGGAAATCCTTTTTGTATAAGTCGTTGGTGATAACGAGAGCCTCACCGAAGAGAGCGCCTACCTTTGTGCCGCCGATATAGAAGGCATCGCAGAGAGAAGCAAGGTCAGCGAGAGTAAGGTCATTCTTTTCGCTTGCAAGGCCGTAGCCGAGTCTTGCACCGTCAACGAAAAGAATAAGGTCATTTTCCTTACATACGGTGTAAATGTCCGTAAGCTCTTTCTTTGAATAGATTGTGCCGTTTTCCGTAGGGAAGGAGATATAGACCATTTTCGGCTGAACGGTGTGCTCAAAGGTCTCGTCTTCATAGTGGTCCTTTACGGTCTTTGCAATCTGTGCCGCAGTGATTTTTCCGTCCTCGGAGGGAAGGGGGAGAACCTTGTGTCCCACAGCTTCAACGGAGCCGCTTTCATGAACATTGATGTGTCCTGTCGAAGCGGAGATAACACCCTGATGAGGGCGAAGAACACTTGCAATAAAAATATAATTAGTCTGTGTTCCGCCTACAAGAAAATGCACGTCAGCATTTTCGTTGCCGATTTCCTTTTTAATCTTCTCTGCGGCAGAGAGACAGTATTTGTCTGTGCCGTAGCCGGGAGTCTGTTCAAGATTAGTCTCCACAAGCTTTTCTATTATTTCGGGTACTGCGCCCTGCGTATAATCACTTTCAAATCTTATCATTTTTCATCACCTGTTATTTAAAAATTTTTCTGACTCTGGGCATAAAGGTTGAAAGAACCTCATAGGCGAAGGAGCCGTACATTTTGCCGTATTCCTCGGCAGAGATTTCTGCGTCACCGCTCTTTCCTACAAGGACAGCCTCGTCGCCGATTTTTACATTATCAATATCCGTTACGTCAACCATTACGATATCCATACAGACTCTGCCTGTAATGGGAGCCTTTTTGCCGTTAATAAGAAAATAGCCTACGTTTGAAAGTCTTCTCTTGAGTCCGTCGGCATAGCCCATGGAAAGAGTGGCTATTTTTCTTTTTTTGTCTGCCACATAAAGATGGCCGTAGCTGACACCCTCACCCTCTTCAACGGTGTGAAGATGAATAACATTGGTTTTGACCGTCATTGCAGGCCACAGATCAGGAATTTCAGCCTCGTGGTCAAAGGGGTTGATGCCGTAAAGGACAATACCCATTCTTACCATATCGTATCTGCTTCCGAAGGACACAACAGCCGCACTGTTATAAAGATGCTTTATGGGAATATTTACGTCTCTGTCAGTGAGCTTTTTAAGGAAGGAGTCGAAAATATCTCTCTGAGCCAGAGCGTGAGTTTTATCCTTGAAGTCAGCCTTTGCAAAGTGGCTGAAAATACCCTCAGTGAAAATATAGGGGAGAGAAGTGATTTTCTTTACGGTGTCTGCCGATTTGTCACTCAGGTCAAAGCCTATTCTGCTCATACCCGTATCAACGGCAATATGAATTTTCGCCTTTTTGCCTTTTTTCTCTGCCTCTTCATTTAAAAGACAGGCATCCTCATAGGAATAAATTGTTGCCGTTACATCGTAGTCAATAAGGTCGCCGTAGCAAAGGGGCGAGGTGTAAGCAAGTACAAGAATGGGAAGAGTTATTCCCGCATTTCTTATTTCAATTGCTTCACCTATACTTGCCACAGCAAAATAGTCAGCCTTATTCTGTAAAAGCATAGCGACCTCAACGGCACCGTGGCCGTAGGCGTCAGCCTTTACTACTGCACATTTTTTTGTGTCTTTATCTATAAGACCTGAAATAACATCAAAGTTATGGTCAATAGCCTTCAGGTCTATTTCTCTGTAAGCTCTGTGATACACAGATATCACACCTTTCTGTTGTTGATGGCCAAGGGCCGAGAATAAGGGCCAAGGGCCGAGGGCCGGGGAAAAAGTGCCCGATTATACATTAAAGGGACTTGAAAATCAGTCTTCAAGACCTAAGATTTCTGCGCCTTCGTTTGCGTCAATGGTTTCGACGGTACGGAGCTTTTTCTGAATAATATCGTTTCTGCTCTGTGCGTCCTCAAGGCTTCTTCCCGCTTCGTCAATCTTTTTCTTCGCTTTATCAAGAACTGTGCCGAACTTTTCATACTGGACCTTTGCGGCGGCAAGAACCGTTCTTACTTCCTTGGCCTTTTCGTTGATAGCCATAGCTCTGAAGCCGATTGAAAGGGAATTGAGAAGAGCAGTGATTGTGCTTGGACCTGCAAGCATTACGTTGTGGTCATTCTGACACTTTTCGGCAATTCCGTTCTTGGAAGAGATAATCTCGCTGTAAAGACCTTCCGTTGCAAGATACATAATCGCAAAGGGAGTTGTCATAGGCTCGTTGATGTATTTCTTTACCTCTTTGGCCTGATTGAGAACCGTTGTTTCAAGGCTCTTTCTGTTTGCCTCAACCATTGCTGTGTCGCCTCTGTCGGCGGCCTCGCAAAGTCTTATATAGGCTTCGACGGGGAACTTTGAGTCAATGGGAAGATAGGTGATAACGTTCTTGTCCTCGCCTGAGGGAATCTTGACGGCAAACTCAACGATATTCCTTGAAGAAGGATTGGTCATTACGTTCTTTTCGTACATTGCGGGGATAGTCTGGTCAAGAAGGCCTTCAAGCTGAACCTCAGCCCAGGTGCCTCTTGCCTTTACGTTGGTAAGAATACGGTTAAGTGAGGTTACGTTTTCGGTAACGCCACTTGAAAGCACCTTCATTTCGCCAAGAGACTTATAAACATTTTCAAGCTGCTCGCTGACAGTTTTGAAAGAGGAGTCAAGGCGCTTTGTAAGAGTCTCGTTTAATTTTTCATCAACGGTAAGACGCATCTGCTCAAGCTTTTCTTCGTTGCCCTTACGCATTTCAAGAAGCTTTGAAGAGATTGTCTCACTCATTCTCACATTGTATTCGTAGTTATCCTTTGTCATCTTGCGAAGAACCGTATTCATATCGGCGAAGGCGGCAGTGATTTCCTTTCTCTGCTCACTCTGTGCCGCAGCATTTTCCATTCGGCTCTTGCTGAACTCGTCACGGATGTTGGTATTTACAGTTTGCGCAATTTTTTCGATTTTTTCCGCAGTTTTTTCATTTTGGGTAAAAAGAGCGTCATATTCTTGATTATTATTCTTTTTTAGCAACAAAACTAAAAGAACAACGCATATAATAAGTAATATAAGTATTCCTGCTGAGAGTAATAAGGAAAGGTCAGAGTTCATATTAAATTCTCCCTTTATATTATATAATATATATCACTCTTAATTATAACAGTAAAGGATAAAAGATTATTTCGATTTTAGAAAATTAACTCTATTTATTATATAAGGAATGAAAAAAATGCTTAAAAAACTTTTGTGTTTATCTCTTGCGGCTCTTATGCTCTTTTCTCTTACTGCCTGCGGCGGTGAAAAGGGCGTTGATGCAAAGCTCGTTTACCCTATTGATAAAGATCCGCAGTACCTTGACCCGCAGATTATATATGACATCGGCGCCAAGAATATTATCGCCAACTGCTTTGAGGGACTCGTAGCCCTTGACGGTGAGGGGAATATAATTCCCGCCGCCGCTGAAAAGTGGGAAACCAATACTGACGGCACTGTTTACACCTTCTTTTTAAGAAAGGATATGAAATGGAAGGTCACCTCTGCGGCAGGAAATGTTATCGGTGAGAATTACGAAGAAACCTTCGATTTCAGAGTAACGGCAAAGGATTTCGCCTTCGGTATCACAAGAGCACTTCTCCCTGAAACGAAATCTCCCGGAGCAGACAGTCTTTTCAGTATCAGAAATGCGGAAAAGGTATATAAGGGAAAAATGTCTCCCTCAAAGCTGGGAGTTGAAATAGTTGATGACTATACTCTCAGGATAACTCTTTCTCACGCTGATCCGGATTTTCTCTACACTCTTCTTGAAAGCTGCTGTATGCCCTGTAATGAGGAGTTCTTTGAAAAGACCGGCGGCAGATACGGCCTTGCAACAAGATATCTTATCTACAACGGACCTTTCTATATCAATAACTGGGCGGATGATTCCTCTGTTTCCGTAAGAAGAAGTGATGCATATTACGATAAGGATAATGTAAAGCCTGCCTCCGTTTATTATTCTATGAACAACGAGCAGCCTACGAGACTTAAAAAGCTTACGGATGAAACCTACTCGGTTACTCCTCTTACAAAGGAGCAGGCACAGGAGCTTGAAAATAAGAAGAATTACAGTGTGAATTCTTTCCCGTCCTCTACATTCTCGCTTGTATTTAACTGCAGTGATGAAGGACTTAAGAATGCCAATGTGAGAAGAGGTATTGTTTCGGCCTTTGACTATTCCGTAATTAAAGAGGCTATGGGTGAACCCGATGCGGCAGGCATAATTCCCGATTCATTCCTTACGGGCTCAATAAAATTCAGCGAGTACAGAGCTTCAGCCGATAAATATCTCAGCGGAAGTCCTCTTACTGTTTTCAAAAAAGGACTATCAGAGCTTGATGTGTCACGGGTTGAGGTTACGGTGCTTTGCTCGGCTGAAAACGAAAACACCGTCAGAGCTCTTATGCAGTCATGGCAGTCGGTTTTAGGCGTATGCTTTACTGTTTATGCCGAAGCCACCGACGAGGTAACCCTTAAGGAGAGAGTTAAAAAAGGCGATTTTCAGATTGCGCTTACAGATCTTGATTTTACGGGAAACAGGGTTTATAATGTTCTCGGTAATTTCTCTTCGGGAAGTAAGGAGAATTTCACCTCATTCAGCGATAAAAAGTATGATAAGCTTCTTTCCCATATGAGAAGGGCTGACAGTATTGCCTCTTATTCCGTGGGAGCCAAGAGGGCGGAGCAGTATCTTATTGACTCCTGTGTTATTCTTCCTCTTTATAAGAGCACCGATTATTACGGCCTCGGAAAAAAGGTCAGCGGCGTAGTTCATAACGTCAGCGGAGAGATACTCTATTTCAAAAATACGGTTAAGGAATAATATGCAGCTGCATATAAAATAAAAAGGGTGATAAAAATGAGTAAAGTAAAAAACGAAGCAAAAATCAAGAATCCTCTTATCGTAGCTGTCCGTGAGCAGCTTGAGCACAGAGCAACATGGCTTTATCTTCTTTGTGACGAAGCACAGAAGAGAGGTCTTGACCCGAAGGATTTCGGTTCAGCTGCCGTTAAGCGCTGCGGTCTTATGCAGGGTGAGGGATTCATTAAAAAGGGTAAGACAGATTCACTTGTAGGTCTGAGAAAGACACTTTTCACAAAGCCTGCACAGTGGGTTTTTGAAATGGATATTAAAAACAGCACCGATGATGAGCTTGAAATTCACTTCCACTACTGTCCTCTTGTAAAGGCATGGCAGAAGGCAGGCTGCAGTGATGAAGAAATCGCTACTCTCTGCGATATTGCTATGTGCGGCGACAGAGGTATCGGTGAAAGATACGGCGCAGAGCTTGACCTTCCCAAGACTATCGCTAACGGTGACGACATCTGCCACCTCAGATATCACAAGAAATAAGAGCATATTTAGTAAAAAGGCACCTGCTGTTATTGTCGGCAGGTGCTTGTTGCTTTTTGGGGGCTGAAATGTGGAAAACTCTGCGGAAAAGTATGTGGAAAAACTCTTTTTGAGCATTTTGTGGAAAACTTCCCTTTTTATTTTTATTTATATATCTATTTCTATCTTTATTTTTATTTTTTATTTATATTTATAGCATCGTTTGCATTGCAAAAAATGCAAATGCATGCACTTGCATAAAAGTTTCCTTGACAGAGGAGAAAGCAAGAACTATAATTGAATTGTGTTCAGGCTGCAAAAAAACTGAACAAAAGAAGTTTATTGAAAAAACTTTAAAACAAGGGCTGTATATAAGGTAAGCAAGTAGGTTGACGGGTGTTATTTTGGCTTGGGAAGGAAACATTATTAACACATATAACCGTCTCTTGTGTTGAACAATATTTACTGGAAAAGGATGGATAAACAATGAACTTTCGTATTCGTGTAAATAACAAGATTTTATTTACTATTATGGTTATTATCCTCATTGCTTCATTGATGTTTAATGTATTTATAATTTATGAAAAACCGTACTTTAGTGCAGAATACGATTATTATGGTGATACAGCTAATAATGATATGATAGCAATCAGGTATGGAGGGCACGAATATGCAAGGATGGATACGTCTTATGACAGTAAGTATGAAGGGTACCATATTGTGGGTAATTGGTGTACATTGGCAAGGGTGTATGACAATAATTCGTATTTTCAATCAATATTTAATAAATATACACTTGAAGGGGTAGAAGGATATTCTGAACATATATTTTTGTACTGTAATATTGGATATGGGTATTATTTTTACAGAACCGAT